>JAEWET010000028.1:0-71610 GCA_023389195.1 Pseudomonadota bacterium | reverse complement strand
TTGGCGGGCGATTTTACATTGGAGGATCTGGGCTTCATCTTCGTTCCTTCGTCACTACGACGAAGCCCAGATCCTCCTTAAATCACAACCTCAAATCTGTGCCATTGGTGCTGACGGCGGACAGTGTCGGGGGTTCGAATCCCTCCTCCGCTACACCTGTTTTCCATCGAATTTTGGGTTGGGCACGTCTGCGTTCGCTATGCGACGCGGCCGTCGTTCGGTTCGCGTCCGCGGCTCCGTCACTGGCAGATCACGCAGACGTCAGCTCAATTTTTCAAAAGAGACAGGCCGGGTTCGAGTGGCTAACGTGCCGCCATGCGCGTCGGAGACGGCGCATTGCAAATCGATCGGAGTTTTTTGAATGACCGAATATACGCCCCCGAAGGTCTGGACCTGGGACAAGGAAAGCGGCGGCCGGTTCGCCAGCATCAACCGGCCCATCGCAGGTGCGACGCATGACAAGGAACTGCCTGTCGGCAAGCATCCGCTACAGCTCTATTCGCTGGCGACGCCGAACGGCGTCAAGGTCACGATCATGCTGGAGGAGCTGCTCGCGGCCGGCCACAAGGGCGCGGAGTATGACGCCTGGCTGATCAAGATCAACGACGGCGACCAGTTCGGCTCGGGCTTCGTCGCGGTCAATCCGAATTCGAAGATCCCGGCGCTGATGGACCGCAGCGGCGACAAGCCGATCCGCATTTTCGAATCGGGCGCGATCCTGACGCATCTGGCCGAAAAGTTCGGCGCCTTCCTGCCGACCGACCCGGCCGCCCGCGCCGAATGCTTCTCCTGGCTGTTCTGGCAGATGGGCGCGGCACCTTACCTCGGCGGCGGCTTCGGACACTTCTATGCCTATGCGCCGGCCAAGTTCGAATATCCGATCGACCGTTTTTCGATGGAGGTGAAGCGCCAGCTCGATGTGCTCGACCGGCAGCTCGCCGAGCACCGTTTCATCGCCGGCGAGGAGTATACGATCGCCGATATGGCGATCTGGCCCTGGTATGGCGGGCTGGTGAAGGGCTGGCTCTACGAGGCTGGCGAGTTCCTGCAGGTGCAGGACTACAAGAACGTCGTGCGCTGGGCGGACGAGATCTATGCCCGCCCCGCCGTCAAGCGCGGGCGCATGGTCAACCGCGCCTTTGGTGATCCGGCGACGCAGCTCCACGAGCGCCACGACGCCAGCGACTTCGACACGAAGACGCAGGACAAGATCGCGACGGCGGCCGGCTAGGATAATTCGGCCGGCTATTTCGCCAGCGCGGCGAGCGGCCGGCCGAATTCGTCCACCGGGCCAAGGGACATTGCGCCCTCCGCCTGCTGCTCCAACGCGCGGCGATGTCCGTCGCGTGCGCGGATGCGGTCGAAATAGGCGCGCACATTCGCCGGGAATTCGGTCTCGAGCCCGATCATCGTCGCCAGCATCAGCGCATAGCCGACCGAGATGTCGGCGGCGGTGAAGCGGCCGGCGCAGAGGTAGTCGCGGCTGCCGAGCCGCGCATCGACGGCGCGCAGCCGCGCCAGGAACCAGCGCGCATAGTCGTCTGCGACCTGCGGCAGGCGGCGTGCCTCTTCCTCGAAATGGCGATAGCGCAGCACCAGCGTCTGCGGAAAGGTCAGCGTCGCCTCGCCCATGTGGAGAAAGTTGAGATAGGCGCCGTAGTCGGCCTCATCCGGCGAAACGGCAAGCGGGCTCTGGCCGTGGCGGGTCGCCAGATAGTGGCAGATCGCGGCGGATTCGGTCATCCGCGTATCGCCGTCGATCATCAGCGGGATGGTGCCGAGCGGGTTGATGTCCTTGTAGCCGGGCGCGAGGTAGCGCGGCGGAAACGGCAGGACGTGCAGCGTGTAGGCGAGGCCCATTTCCTCGAGCGCCCAGAGCGGGCGGAAGGAACGGGCGTTCACGCAATGGTAGAGTTCGATCATCAGTTCTTTCCAGTGCCGCCGGTGAGGCGTTTTTCGAGTTCGTGCCGCATGATCTTGCCGGTGGTGCTGCGCGGCAGGTCGGAATCGGTGACGAAGTGGATTTCCTTCGGCACCTTGTAGCGCGCGATCTCGGTGCGGCAGCGCTCGATCAGCGCGCTTGCGTCGAGCTTCGCCTTTGCCACCACGAAGGCGATCGGAACCTCGCCCCATTGCGGATCGCGCTTGCGCACGACGACGGCGTCGGCCACGCCTGGCTGGGCAAGGAGCACGCGCTCGATCTCGGCCGGATAGACGTTCTCGCCGCCGGACTTGATGAGATATTTGCGCCGGTCGACGAAGGAGAGCGTGCCGTCCGGGTTGCGCCGGAAAACGTCGCCCATGTTGAACCAGCCGCCGCGGAAATCCTCGGCATTGGCCGCCTCGTTGTTCCAGTAGCCGGAAAAGAGCGCGGGCGTGCGGATCGCAAGTTCACCCGGCTCGCCGTCCGCCACCTCGCGGCCGTCGGGATCGACCAGCCTGATCTGGCAGAACGAACTTTGGTGCTTGTCGAGCGAAGTCGGCACCACGCCGACCGGTATGGTCGAGAGCGAGGCGGGCGGAAAACCGGTCTCGGTGGCACCGAACGTGTTGAGGTAAGGTGCGCCGACCGCGCTCGTGATCTCGGCAAGCTGCTCGCGCGGGACGAGATCGGCCATGACGCCCACCCATCTGACGCCGCGCGCCGGCCGCCCCTCCGCCTTCATGGCGTCGAGGAAGGCGGTGATCATACCGGGCATCAACGTCAGCCGGCCGAGCGTTTCGGTGGCGACGATCCGCGCGAGTTGGCCCGCGTCGAACCCATCAGTGACGATCACCTTGCCGCCTTGGATCAGCGTCATGAAGACCGTATCGGTCGAGACCATGTGGAAGAGCGGCGCCCAGGCGACGAAGGCGTCGTCGGCCGTGTTGGGCATGTCGGTCATCTGGATATAGGCACGCGCGATCTCCGCCCGCTGGCTGATCAGCGCACCCTTGGGCATGCCGGTCGTGCCGCTCGTATAGAGGATGACGAGCCCGTCCTCGCCGTCACAGCGGTCGGGGACCGGCGCTTCGCTCGAAGCGGCGAGTGCGGCCTCGTAGGCGGCGCCGAATTCCAGCGTCGGCGCGATGTCGGCAAGGGCTGCCGCGCGTTCGGCAAAGCGGATTGAGGCGAGGATCAGCTGCGGCGCGACGAGTTCGACGCAGTGGCGCAGTTCGGCATCGACCAGCCGCCAGTTCTGGCAGGCGGCGATGATGCCGAGCTTGGCGCAGGCGATGAAGGTCTCGATATATTCGCAGCGGTTTTCGGAGACGATGGCGACACGCTCGCCGCGTCCGATGTTGAGGCCGGCGAGATGGTGGGCGAGGCGATTGCTGCGCCGGTCGAGCTCGCGATAGGTGATCTGCCGCTCGCCTTCCTGCAACGCGACGCGATCGGGTCCCGTGCGCACGGCATTGGCGAAGAGCGCACCCATGGTGAGGCCGGACGAGAGCCCGACGATGTGCGGATCGATGCCGGGCGCGCGCGGTGCCGGCTGGTCTTCATTCGTCAACGCATCTCCTCCCGATTCACGCGACGTTCGGAAGGGAGCATGGCCGGGCGCCGCGCGCAACGCGTCAGTCGGGCTCGCGCGGATTGAAATCGACGAAGAAGCCCCAGACGGAGAGGCCGAAGAAGGCGGCGAAGATCAGGCCCCAGACCGTGGCGCCGGTCGAGAACTCGAAGATCGCCCAGCCGCCCGCGACCGCGCAGACGGCAAGCCTGATCCAGAGCGGACGGAAGAACGGATGGTTGGTGTCGAAGAGTTTCACGCGACGACCCAGTGGAGCGGGAACATCGGATCGAAGACGGTGATGTCCTCCTCGCCCGTATTGCGCTTCTTCGGATAGCCCCACGCCGCCTCGCGCTGTTCGAGCGTGATCGTGGCCTCGTTGGGCGCAAGGCGGTAGAAGGCCGGGCCGTTGAGCGAGGCGAAGGCTTCCAGCCGGTCGAGCGCGCCGTCTTCCT
The DNA here is from genome assembly GCA_023389195.1 of Pseudomonadota bacterium. GTDB lineage: Bacteria > Pseudomonadota > Alphaproteobacteria > Rhizobiales > Rhizobiaceae > Aliihoeflea. The sequence goes on along the minus strand of JAEWET010000028.1, from coordinate 67,661 downwards.
CGAAGACGTGGGCGAGGCAGGACATGGTGTTGAGCGAGGAATAGATGCCGGCGCAGCCGCAGGCGCATTCCTTCAGCGGATCGACATGAGGCGCCGAATCCGTGCCGAGGAAGAAGCGCGCGTCGCCCGAAGTCGCCGCCTTGCGCAGCGCCAGCCGGTGCTCCTCGCGCTTGGCGACGGGCAGGCAGTAATAATGCGGGCGGATGCCGCCGGCGAGGATGGCGTTGCGGTTGATGATGAGGTGATGCGTGGTGATCGTCGCGCCGGTGTTTTCGGGCTGCGAGCTGACGAAATCGACGCCGTTCTTCGTCGTGACATGCTCCATGACGATGCGCAGTTCGGGCAGCCGCTCGCGCAGCGGGGCGAGAACGCGTTCGATGAACACCGCCTCGCGGTCGAAGATGTCGATCGACGGATCGGTGACCTCGCCATGGACGCAAAGCGTCATGCCGATCGACGCCATGCGCTCGAGCACCGGCATGACCTTGCCAATGTCGCGCACGCCGCTTTGCGAATTGGTCGTCGCGCCGGCCGGATAAAGCTTCACGGCCGTCACCAGACCGGAACGGAACCCCGCCTCGACGTCGTCGGCGCTGGTGCCTTCGGTCAAGTAGAGCGTCATCAGCGGGGTGAAATCGTCGCCGGCCGGGATGGCTGCGAGAATGCGCTGACGATAGGCCTCGGCGTCCTTCGTCGTCACCACCGGCGGCACGAGGTTGGGCATGACGATCGCGCGGGCGAAATGGGCGGACGTGTCGGGGGTCACCGCCTGCAGCACCGCGCCGTCGCGCAAGTGAAGGTGCCAATCGTCCGGTCGCCTGATCGTCAGTTGCTTCATCTCGTCCTCCAGCCGCATCTTGCGGCCTTCCTTAGACGATTTCGGCAGCGGGCCGAAAGACCACCTATATGCTTTTCGAAGAATGGCGCGGGATCGAAAGCACGAGCCCGCGAATTCAGATGTCGGACATTGAAAGGAGAGCGCTATGGACCGCAACGACCAGCAGGCAATCGAGGATCTGTTCGGCAAGCTCGCCGAAGTGGAACGGCAGGGGCAGCCGCGCGACGGTGAATCGGAGAACTTCATCCGCGATCGGATCGCCCGCCAGCCGGGCGCGCCCTATTACATGGCGCAGACCATCGTCGTGCAGGAAGAGGCGCTGAAGGCCGCGCAGGCCCGCATCGCCGAGCTCGAATCGAGCGCGTCGCAAGGGTCCGGCGGATTTCTCGGCGGCCTCTTCGGCGGGGCGTCGCCAAACGCGCGCGGCTCCGTTCCTCGGGTCGGCCGCTCACCGATGGGCGCGCCCGCCATGCCGGCGCGCGGTGCGCAGGGCCGCTCGGGCGGCGGGTTCCTCGCGGGCGCCGCGCAGACCGCGATGGGCGTGGCCGGCGGCGTTCTTCTCGCCAACATGCTCGGCGGCATGCTGGCCGGCGACGCCGAGGCGGCCGAAGCAGGCGTCGACGAGACGGAAGCCGATTTCGAGGACCCCGGCATGGATGGCGGCGATTTCGGCGATTTCGACATCTGACGCTTCATGATCCGCGCCTATATCCGCGAGCGTATCGACGGGACGGTGCCGCTCGGCACCGTCTTCTGGCGCGACATGATGCTGATCGGCACCGTGCTCGCCGTCGCCAGCACCGCCGTGGCGCTGGCGGTCTTTGCCGGCGACGCGCCAACGGCGCTCGGCGTTTTCGTCTTCCTGTCGCCCCTGCCCTACAATGTGCTGGTGACGATGGGTGTCTGGAAGGCAGCCGAGCAGGCGACGCCCGTCTGCCGCGACCTTGCCCGCATCGCCGCGCTTTTGTGGCTGATCGCCGCGACGATCCTTTAGGCCGCGCTGCCCGTCGGCCAGAGGAAGGCCATGTAGGCGACGTAGCCGGCCAAGAGCAGCGCCCCCTCCCACCGGGCGATCCTGCGCCCGGTAAAGGCGACCACCACAACCAGAAGCGATGCGGCGACCATGACGAAATTGTCGAAGCTGGCGATTTCCGCCGGCACCTCGCTCGGCGCGATCAAAACGGTCGCGCCGCCGATGCCGAGAATGTTGTAGATGTTGGAGCCGATGATGTTGCCGAAGGCGACGTCCGCCTGCTTGCGGAATGCGGCGACGAGCGAGGTCACGAGTTCGGGCATGGAGGTCCCGACCGCGACGATGGTCAGGCCGATCACGGTCTCCGAAATGCCGTAGGAGCGCGCGATGGCGACCGCGCCATTGACGAGGAAGTAGCCGCCGCCCACCACGATGGCGAGCCCGACGACGGCCGTCACGAGGCCCATGAGGGTCGAGCCGCCGGAGCCGGCCGTCAGCGCCGGATCGACTCCCTGCGCGGCGGCCGACTTGCCATGCGCGGCGCCATGATCGGGAGTGCCGCCGCTCTCCTGACGGAAGGCGATGAAGATATAGGCCGCAAGGGCTGCGAGAAAGGCGATGCCCACGGCGCGGCCGAGCGGCATGGTCAGCGCGAGCACCGTGAAGACGACCGCGACCGCAACCATCACCGCGCCGTCGCGTCGCAACGCGCCCGACGCGATGGCAATCGGCGTGATCAAGGCAGAAATGCCGAGAATCAGGAGAAGATTGGCGAGGTTCGATCCGACGATGTTGCCGAAGGCGATGCCCGGCGAACCGTTCAGCGCGGCCTGGACCGACGTCACCAGTTCGGGCGTTGAGGTGCCGAAACCGACCAGCGTCAGGCCGATGACGAGCGGCGAGACGCCCATGTTGCTGGCAACCTTGACGGCTCCGCGAACCAGAAGCTCGCCGCCGATGACGAGCATGACGAGGCCTGCGATGAGCGGCAGCCAGGTTTCCATTCAGGTCTCCGTGAAACTGGCAGCATCATCGGCCGCCCGCGTGGATTTGGACGCGCTATAGATAAGCCATCTGACGATGTTTCAAGGTCACGCAGCGCGAGATTCGGCGGGAAAGGTGCGCGGACCAGCGTTTCCCTGCTTGCGGTGGGCTGTTTGCCGTGAATAGGGTCGCGGGAGATTTCGCCTGGACGATCCGGATGAAGTCGCCCGATGGCGCGTATTTCGCAGTGATGAACAGCATCTCGATCCAGAGCCTGGCTACAGATCGCCCGCAGCGCGGACCCGCGCTGATGCTGCGCTTCCTCGCGCTCGTCCTGATCGTCGGCTTCTGTCTTTTCGACCAGCCGCGCATGCGCGCCGCCGCCAATGGCGAGCCGATCGCCATGAACAGCATCGGCGAGCAGCTTCCGCGCGCCGAAACGATCCGCATCTGCGTCGCCTGTCTGGCCAAGGACGGCGATTTCGACATCCCGGCCGGAGATGGCGGCGATTTCGTCGCGCCGCGCATCGCGCGCATCGATGGTGCCGGGACCCGCCCGCAGCCGCACCGCCGTCAGGCCGCGCACGCATTCACGAGCCCGCCGGACACGCTTCCGCGCGCACCGCCTGCCGCCAACCGAGCCTGACAATCCTCGGTTTTCGCGGAGCTGCGGCTCCGCCCGGCAAGGTATATCCCTCATGTCTACACTGGCTTTCCTGGTGCGCGCGCTCAGCGCCATCAACCGGTTGGTCGGTCATGTCTTTTCATGGCTGGCGCTCGGTATCGTCCTCGTCTGCTTCGCCGTCGTGGTGCAGCGCTACTTCTTCGCGACCACGCATCTTTGGATGCAGGACCTCTATGTCTGGCTGAACGGTGCTATGTTCACCGCCGTCGCCGGCTTCGCGCTGCTGCGCAACGACCATGTGCGCGTCGACATCTTCTATCGCCCCGCCAAGGTGAAGACGAAGGCGCTGATCGACCTGATCTGCGTGTTCATCTTCCTCGTTCCCTTCTGCTGGATCGTCTGGGTCTACGGCTATCCGTTCGTCGCCCGGTCGTGGCGCATCTACGAGGCGTCGGCCAATCCGGGCGGCATGCCGGGGCTCTTCATCCTCAAGACGTTCATCCTCGCCTTCGTCGTGCTGGTCGCCCTTCAGGGCCTCGCCATGGCGCTGCGTTCCATCCTCGTATTGTCGAACAGCGAGCATCTGCTCCCCGCCGACCTGCGCTATGAATCCGACGGGAGCTCCCACTGATGGACCCGATACTTCTTGGCGAGATCCTCGCCGGCACGATGTTCTTCGGCATCATCGGCTTTCTCATGCTTGGCTTCCCGGTCGCGTTCACCCTGGCCGGCGTGTCGCTCATGTTCGGCGCGGTCGGCATGTATTTCGGCGTCTTCGACCCGTCGAACTTCGGCGCCTTGGCGAACCGCTATATCGGCTTCATGACCAATGAAGTGCTGGTCGCGGTGCCGCTCTTCATCTTCATGGGCGTCATGCTCGAGCGCTCCAAGATCGCGGAACAGCTTCTCCTCACCATGGGCAAGCTCTTCGGCAACATGCGCGGCGGCCTCGGCATCTCGGTCGTGCTCGTCGGGGCGATGCTGGCGGCATCGACCGGCGTCGTCGGCGCGACCGTCGTCACCATGGGCCTGATCTCGCTGCCGGCCATGCTGCGTGCCGGCTACGATCCGCGGCTGGCCTCGGGCGTCATCTGCGCCTCGGGCACGCTCGGCCAGATCATTCCGCCCTCGACGGTCCTGATCTTCATGGGCGACATGCTCTCTGGCATCAACGCACAGGTGCAGATGGCCAAGGGCAACTTTGCGCCGTCGCCGGTGTCGGTCGGCGATCTCTTCGCCGGTGCCGTGCTGCCCGGCCTCCTGCTCGTCGGCCTCTATCTCGGCTGGATGGTCTTCAAGGCGATCTTCGATCCCGAATCCTGCCCGGCGACGCCGGTGCCGCCTGAGGAGAAGAAGAACCTCGGCCGCGAGGTCGTCGTGGCGCTGATCCCGCCGCTGCTCCTGATCATCGCCGTGCTCGGCTCGATCCTCGGCGGCATCGCGACCGCGACGGAAGCGGCCTCGGTGGGTGCGGTCGGCGCGATGATCCTGGCCGCGCTGCGGTGGAGGCTCTCCTTCCGCATCGTTCGGGAAGCGGTCATCTCGACGGCGACGATCACCTCCATGGTGTTCATCATCCTCTTCGGTGCGTCGGTGTTCTCGATCGTCTTCCGCCTGATGGGCGGCGACAATCTGGTGCACGAATTCCTGTCCGGCCTTCCCGGCGGGACGATCGGCGCGGTGATCGTCGTGATGGCGATCATGTTCCTGCTCGGTTTCATCCTGGATACGTTCGAAATCATCTTCATCGTGATCCCGATCACCGCACCGATCCTGCTCAACCTCGGCGTCGATCCGGTGTGGCTGGGCGTCATGGTGGGCGTGAACTTGCAAACCTCGTTCCTGACGCCACCCTTCGGCTTCTCGCTCTTCTATCTGCGCGGCGTCGCGCCGGCGAGCGTGACGACGGGCATGATCTACAAGGGCGTCATCCCGTTCGTCTGCCTGCAGATCACGGCGCTGGCGATCATGTTCATCTTCCCCGGCCTCGCCACCTGGCTGCCGCGCTGGATCTATTCCTGATCCGACGAAAAGGCTCGCGGCGGCATCCGCCGCGGGCCGTCACCCTGCCATCGCCAGCCCGCTCCGGTCGACGAGAAAGCGCTCGGAAAGCGGGATCGCGGCCGCGCCGAGCGTGCGCGCCTGCGGCCCGAGCGAGCCTTCGCCGAAATCGGGCTCGGCAATGCCCGACAGATTGTGGCCGCGCATCCGCGCTTCGGCGATTTCGACGAGCCGCCTGCGCACATCCGCCGGCATCGACCCGTCGATGATGACGGCGTCGAAATCGACCAGCGCGACGGCGGCGAGCGCCGCATCGGCGATTCCCTGCCCCGCCGCCTCGATCCAGCGATCGAGAATGGCGGCATCGACGTCCCATGCCGCCGGCGTCTCCCAAAGGCTCTCCGCCGGTCGGCCGGCCGCCTCCAGCAGTTCCTCCAGCCCGGAAATCGACGCGCGCTCGATGAGCTGGACGGTTCGGCCATCTTCGCCGCGCACCGGCATCGACCCGACCGCCCCGGCATTGCCGCTGCGGCCCGTATAGAGCTGCCCGTCGAGGACGATGCCGCCGCCGATGAAATAGCCGACATAGAAATAGAGGAAATCGCCGGCCGGCACCTCATCGCCGAATATGAGCTCGGCGCCGCAGGCCGACGAGGCGTCGTTCTGCAGGAAGACCGGGAACGGATAGGCGCGGGCGAGTTCGGCGCGGATGTCGAGCGTTTCCCAGCCGGCGAGATCGGCCGGCGGCGCGCCGATGCGTGCGGACCATTGCCAGAGCTGGAACGGCATCGCCACGCCGAGCCCGGCAATGCGCGAGCGAAGCTCCGGTACGACCTCGGCCACGACCGCATCGATCGCGCCATGGGCGAATTCGAGCACGCTGCCCGGTGTCGGCCAGCGATAGATAAGCGTGCGACGCGCGCGGATCGTTCCGACGAAATCCATCAGCACGAGTTCGCTCGAGCGCCGGCCGATCTTCAGGCCGAGGAACAGGGCGCCGTCGGGCGAAAGTGACATCGGCACCGAAGGCTGGCCGACGCGGCCGCGCTGCGGCTTGCCCTTTTCGAGCAATCCGTCCTTCTCGAGAGCGCGGATGATGACCCAGGCGGTCTGCGTCGAAAGTCCGGTGACGCGGGCGATGTCGGCCTTCGACATCGGCCCTTGCCGACGCAGGATCGACAGCACGAGCCGTTCGTTCCAGGCGCGCATGCCCGACTGGTTGGAACCGCGAAGCTGCGGCTCAAGCTGTGATGTCGTGTGCGGATCGTCCAGCAATGCGCCCTCCCAAGCGACGTTGCGACCATGCAGCGTGGCACGGCGAGGGTCAATTATAAATTAGATTGATTTATTAATTGACTCTCGAAGCCTATGGTGGTTCCCTGACGGTAGATTGCGACGGCCGCATGCCGGACGCGCAATGGTTCCGCCAGGAGGTGGCGGTCAGTTCAACGGAGGATTTTCGCGATGAAGACGACGTTCAAGCTTGCTTTGGCCGCAACCGCGCCGCTTGCCCTGATGCTGGCCGGCCCCGCCGCCGCGCAGGAGGAGGTCTCGGCCTGCCTCATCACCAAGACAGACATCAACCCCTTCTTCGTCAAGATGAAGGAAGGCGCGACGGCCAAGGCCGAGGAGCTCGGCGTCAAGCTCTCCACCTTCGCCGGCAAGATCGACGGCGACCACGAGACGCAGGTCCAGGCGATCGAAAGCTGCATCGCGTCCGGCGCCAAGGGCATCCTTCTCACGGCCTCCGACACCAAGGCGATCGTGCCCGTCGTCCAGCAGGCGCGCGAGGCCGGCATTCTGGTGATCGCGCTCGACACGCCGCTGGAGCCGATCGACGCCGCCGACGCCACATTCGCCACCGACAATTTCAAGGCTGGTGAGTTGATCGGCCAGTGGGCCGCCGCGACGCTCGGCGCGGAAGCGGAAAACGCCAAGATCGCACTCCTCGACCTCGCACCCAGCGCGCCCTCGGTCGACGTCCTGCGCGACCAGGGGTTCCTCAGCGGCTTCGGCATCGACATCAAGGACGAGAACCTGATCGGCGACGAGGACGACGCCCGCATCGTCGGCCATGACGTGACCGACGGCAACGAGGAAGGCGGGCGCACCGCGATGGAGAACCTTCTCCAGCAGGACCCCGACATCAACGTCGTCTACACGATCAATGAGCCGGCCGCCGCCGGCGCCTACGAGACGCTGAAATCCTTCGGCAAGACCGAAGGCGTGCTGATCGTCTCCGTCGATGGCGGCTGCCCGGGCGTCCAGAACGTCTCCGAAGGAATCATCGGCGCGACCTCGCAGCAGTACCCGCTCGACATGGCCGCGCTCGGCATCGAGGCGATCGCCAAATTCGCCGAGACCGGCGAGAAGCCCGCGCCGACCGAAGGCCTCGACTTCTTCGACACCGGCGTCACGCTGATCACCGACGCACCGGCCGATGGGGTCGAGTCCATCGACTCGGCCGAGGGACTGGATAAGTGCTGGGGGTGAGGAGCGTTCCGCGCAGCGGATGAAAAGCCAACGATTTGGCTTTTCAAGCGACGAACGCCCGGAGCCATAGCGAAGGGCCGGGCGACGCGGAAGTCGCATGTGCCATTTCCCCTCCCCCCGATACGGGGAGGGAAGCATCGCCGCTTTGACCGCGATGCCAATCAGGATCACACTCGCTTCGCTTTGGGAGGAAGCAGCCATGACCGACACAAGCGCCCTGCCCCCGCGCGGGCAGGAGTTCGAGGCGTCGCTGGACAAGAGCGACCGCTCCGTCGCCGCCTTCGAGGGCCACGACAAGAACGTCATCGACCGGTTGCAGCATGCGCTCCATGCCAATCCGACGATGGTGCCGTTCATCGTGCTCGCCCTGAGCATCGTCGCATTCGGCTTCATCGCCGGCGCGAACTTCTTCTCCGCCTTCAACCTGTCGCTGATCATGCAGCAGGTCTCGATCATCGGCATCCTTGCCGCGGCGCAGAGCCTCATCATCCTGACCGCCGGCATCGACCTTTCGGTCGGCGCGATCATGGTTCTGATGTCGGTCGTCGCGGGCAATCTCGCGGTTTCGATGGGCGTGCCCGCCCCGCTCGCCATCGGGCTCGGCATGGTGGGTGGTGCGGCCGCCGGCGCGCTCAACGGGCTCTTCGTCACGCGTTTCAAGCTGCCGCCCTTCATCGTCACGCTCGGCACCTGGAACATCTTCTTCGCGCTGACGCTGTGGCTGTCCGGGGCACAGTCGATCCGTAGCCAGGACATCGACGCGGCGGCACCGCTCCTGAAATTCTTCGGCCAGAGCTTCCGCATCGGCGGGGCGCAGTTCACCTATGGCTCGATCCTGATGGTGCTGATCTTCGCCGTTCTCTGGTACATGCTGAACCGCACCGCCTGGGGCCGCCACGTCTACGCCATCGGCGACGACAAGGAGGCGGCCGAACTTTCCGGCATCCGCACCAACCGCACGCTGCTCTCGGTCTATGCGCTCGCAGGCCTCGTCTGCGGCCTCGCCGCCTGGGCGTCCATCGGCCGCGTCGGCTCGGTTTCGCCGCAATCCTTTCAGGAGGCGAACCTGCAATCGATCACCGCCGTGGTGATCGGCGGCATCTCGCTCTTCGGCGGGCGCGGCTCGATCATGGGGCCGCTGGTCGGCGCGCTGATCGTCGGTGTCTTCAACTCGGGTCTGCGCCTCGCCGGCGTCGACGTTCTCTGGCAGGTCTTTGCCATCGGCTGGCTCACCATCGTCGCCGTCGCCATCGACCAGTGGATCAGGAAGCTTTCGTCATGAGCACCCAGCCCGTCCTCTCCGCCCGCGGCCTCGTCAAGCGCTATGGCCGCGTCACCGCCCTCGACCGCGCCGATTTCGACCTCTATCCGGGCGAAATCCTCGCCGTCATCGGCGACAACGGTGCCGGCAAATCCTCGATGATCAAGGCGATCTCGGGCGCGATCCGGCCGGACGAAGGGGAAATCCGCCTCGACGGCCAGATCGTGAATTTCAGCTCACCGATGGAGGCGCGCGACGCCGGCATCGAGACGGTCTACCAGAACCTCGCTCTGTCGCCGGCGCTCTCGATCGCTGACAACATGTTCCTCGGCCGCGAGATCCGGAAGCCGGGCTTTCTGGGTCAGACCTTGCGGCTTCTCGACCGGCCCGCGATGGAAAAGATCGCCCGCGACAAGCTCTCCGAACTCGGCCTGATGACGATCCAGAACATCAGCCAGGCGGTGGAGACGCTGTCCGGCGGCCAGCGGCAGGGCGTTGCGGTGGCGCGCGCGGCAGCGTTCGGCTCCAAGGTCGTCATCATGGACGAGCCGACGGCAGCGCTTGGCGTCAAGGAATCGCGCCGCGTGCTCGAACTCATCCTCGATGTGAGAAAACGCGGCATGCCGATCGTGCTAATCTCGCACAACATGCCGCATGTGTTCGAGGTCGCCGACCGCATCCACGTCCATCGTCTGGGCCGGCGCCTCTGCGTCATCGACCCCAAGGAGCACACCATGTCGGATGCCGTCGCCTTCATGACAGGCGCGAAAGCGCCGCCGGAACTGGCCGAGGCGGCGTGACGCGATGATTTTGTGCTGCGGCGATGCGCTGATCGACATGCTGCCCGTCGAGCTTGAGGGCGGGCGGCGCGGCTTTGCGCCCCATGCCGGCGGCGCGGTGTTCAACACCGCCATCGCGCTGGGGCGGCTCGGCGTTGAGACGGGCTTCTTCAACGGCCTGTCGACCGACCTCTTCGGCAGGATGCTGGCCGACGAACTGAAGGCGTCCCGCGTCGATTCCGCGCTGTCGCCGCGCAGCGCGCGGCCGACGACGCTTGCCTTCGTCACGCTCGAGGACGGCCACGCGAGCTACCATTTCTACGACGAGGCGACCGCGAGCCGCATGCTCGAACCCGCAGGCCTGCCGAGCCTCGGCAACGATGTGCGCGCCCTGTTCTTCGGCGGGATCAGCCTCGTCGTCGAGCCCTGCGGCTCGGCCTTCGAGGACTTGATGGTGCGCGAGGAGAAGACCCGCCTCGTGGTGATCGACCCGAACATCCGTCCGGATTTCGTCACCGACGAAGCGGCCTACCGCGCGCGGCTGACGCGCATGATGGCCGGCGCCGACATCGTCAAGCTGTCGGAAGAGGACCTCGCCTGGCTCTCTTCCGATGCCGACGCCTTCATCGACGAGCTGCTCGCAGGCGGCCCATCGATCGTGCTCGTCACCCACGGCGCGCGCGGAGCGACCGGGCACACCGCCCGCGGGACGATTTCGGTTTCGCCGCGGCCGGCGACCATCGCCGACACGGTCGGCGCCGGCGACGCTTTCAATGCCGGATTTCTCGAAGCGCTGGAGGGGCTGGGCCGGCTCGACAAAGCTGCCGTCCGCACGATGGGCGACGCCGATCTGCGGCTTTGCCTCGACCGTGCGGCGGAGGTCGCGGCCATCGCCGTCTCGCGCCCCGGCGCCAATCCTCCCTGGGCTTCGGACATCTCCACACCGGCCTGGCGGCGGGTCGCGGCAAGGGCCTAGAGCGCTTGCGGCCGCCAGAGAATATCGGCCGAGCCGCCCTGCGCCTGGACGAGATCGACATTGGGCATGTCGTTCGACGCGACCCAATGCGCCGCCTTGTCCGCGCTCCAGCCAAGATCGAGCCAGCGCCGCATCAGCCGCTTTTCGAGTTCGTTGCGCGGCACGTCGATGAGCACCGTCACGTCGAAGAGCGGACGCAGCGCGCTCCACGGCGCGGCGTCGAGCGTCAGATAGTTGCCTTCGACGATGACGAATCGCGCATCGCCCGCAATCCGCGCCGCGCCGGCCCGGGCGAGGTCGAGCGGCCGATCGAAGACGGGCACGACCACCTCCTCGCCACCCCGAATGCGGTGCAGGACACTCTCCAGGCCTGCGACGTCGAACGTGTCCGGCGCACCCTTGCGCTGCCGCCTCCCGAGCGCCTCGAGGATCGCGTTGTCGTAGTGAAATCCGTCGCCCTGCAGGATCGCCGCATCGCCGAGCGCGTCCGCCAGAAGCTGCGACAGCGTCGACTTGCCGGCACCCGGCGGCCCGGCAAGCGCGACGATGAAGCGGGCCGACCCTTGCGCCATTTCCGCGATGACTTTCGCGATCTCCGATACGGACTGCATGGATGAACCTCTTGAGTCGATGGTTGAGCTAAGCCGATGAAACGCTCTGAAATCAACGACATCATGCGCGAAGCCGACGAAATGATGCGCCGCTTCGGCTTCGTCCTGCCGCCCTTCGGGCGCTGGACGCCGGAAGAATTTCGCGCCCGAACCGACGCGCAGGCGATCGTCGACGCGCGGCTCGGCTGGGACATCACCGATTATGGCGCGGGGCGGTTCGACGAGATGGGGCTGTTCCTGTTCACCTTGCGCAACGGCCGTCTCGCCGACCTGAAGCGCGGTGGCGGCGTGTGCTACGCCGAAAAGCTGCTGATCTCGCGGCAGGATCAGTTGAGCCCGATGCACACGCATCGCCTGAAGGCCGAGGACATCATCAACCGCGGCGGCGCGACGCTGGTGGTCGAACTCTTTGGCTCCGACCCGAACGGTGACTTTGACGCCACGCGCGGCGTCACCGTCGCCTGCGACGGTATCGCGCGCACACTTCCGGCCGGCGGCAGGTTGAAGCTCGCGCCCGGCGAGAGCGTGACGCTGATGCCCGGCGACTGGCACGCCTTCTGGGGCGAAGGCGGCGACGTGCTGATCGGCGAGGTCTCGACCGTCAACGACGATTTGACCGACAACATCTTCCGCGAACCGATCGGCCGCTTTGCGACGATCGAAGAGGACGAGCCGCCGCTGCACCTTCTCGTCAGCGACTATCCGGCATGGCTCGTCCGCAATTCGTGATCGGCACGGTCGACGGTGCGGCTGTTCAGGGTCGATGTTCGGGCGTATAGCTCGCCGATCATTTTGTGTGGTTCGACAGCATCTTGAACACGCTCCATATTCGCGCCGTCACCTTCGTCGCGGCGATCTTTTCGACCTATCTCGCCTTGTTCATGGCGCTCCCGGCGGTGGTCGACCTATATGTCGGCAACCCGGACTGGCAGGTCTTCACCCTGTCCGGCCTTCTCGTGGGCGGCCTGTCGGCGGGCATCGCGCTCGCCACCTTCGGCTCCCCGCCCCAGCTTTCCGCCCGCTTCGGCTTTCTGCTCGTCAACGTGCTCTGGGTCACGACGGCCATTGCCGGCGCCGTCCCGCTTTATGCGGCCTCGATCGGGCTCAGCGTAACCGATGCCATCTTCGAAAGCGTCTCGGCGCTGACGACGACCGGCTCGACCGTCATCGCGGGCCTGGATTCGCTGCCGCCGGGGCTTTTGCTCTGGCGCTCGCTCCTGCAATGGATCGGCGGCGTCGGGGTGATCGCGCTCGGGCTTTTCGTGCTGCCCTTCCTCAACATCGGCGGCGTGTCCTATCTGAAGATCGAATCCTCGGATATCGGCGACCGGCCGTTCGCGCGCCTGTCGACCTACACCGTCGCGCTGCTCGGCATCTACGGCGCGCTGACGCTGGTCTGCGCCGTCGCCTATGCCGCTGCCGGCATGACCGCGTTCGACGCGATCAACCACGCCATGACGACGCTTTCGACCGGCGGGTTCTCCACCCATGACGCCTCGCTCGGCTTCTATGCCGATCGGCCGGCGATCCTGTGGGTCGGAACGACCTTCATGTTCGTCGGCGCGCTGCCCTTCTCGATCCTGATCCTGCTGGCGGTGCGCGGCCGCATCGATCCGCTCGGCGATCCGCAGATCCGTGTCTTCGCGACCTATTGCGCGGGCTTCATCCTCGCGGTCGCGATCTATCTGCGGGTGACCTCCGAAGTCGGCTTCGGCACGGCGCTGACCCATTCGGCCTTCAATTTCATCTCCATCATCACCACGACGGGATTTGCCAGCGGCGACTATTCGGCCTGGGGCCCGTTCGCCGTCGGCTGCGCCTTCGTCGCGACCTTCATGGGCGGCTGCTCGGGCTCGACCTCGGGCGGCATCAAGGCCTACCGGTTTTACATCCTCTACCAGCTTCTCGCGCGCGGCCTGAACAAGCTGATCTACCCGAATTCGGTCCAGTCGATCCGCTACGGCAAGCGCGTGATCGACGGCGACATGCAGCGGGCGACGACGCTCTTCGTCGCGGTCTTCCTCGTCCTTCTGTGCGTCGGCACGCTGCTTTTGACGCTCACCGGCCTCGATCTCGTCAGCGCCGTGACGGGGACCTTGACGGCGCTGACCAATGTCGGCCCCGGCCTCGGCGACATCATCGGCCCGGCCGGCAATTTCGTGCCGCTCTCGGATGCGGCCAAATGGGTGCTGATCGCGGCCATGCTGCTCGGCCGGCTCGAAATCCTCGCCGTTCTGGTCCTGATGTCGCCCGCCTTCTGGCGACGGTAATCGGGAACATTTCACATTAGAGAATGTTCATGGAGCGAACGGCCGAACGGCCATCCGCCCAGCCAGAACAGGAGCATTCTCATGGCCAAAAGCGCCAAGGTTCTCGACACCAAGCCCCGCGACGTCGAGGTGAACACCGGCATCGATGCGAAGAGCCGCAAGGCGGTGGCCGAGAGCCTGTCAGCCATCCTCGCCGACACCTATGCGCTGCTCGTCAAGACGCACATCTATCACTGGAACGTCGTCGGTCCCCTCTTCCACTCCATCCACGTGATGACCGAGGAGCAGTACAACGACCTGTTCAAGGCGACGGACGAGCTTGCCGAGCGCATTCGCGCGCTGGGCTATCGCGCGCCGGTCGCCGGCAACAAGGGCGCGGACATCGTCGTCGAACTCGGCGCGGAATCGAAGACCGCCCACGACATGGTCGCCGACCTGATCGACGGACACGAGGCCGCCATCCGCAAGATGCGCGACGCCGCCGAGCAGGCCGAGGAAGCCGAGGACTTCGTCTCGCACGACATGCTCGTCGGCCGCATGACCTATCATGAGAAGGTCGTCTGGATGCTGCGCGCGGTCGTCACCGAATAGGCAAGAAGCTCTCCGGCGGATGAGCAATCGTCCGCCGGAGCCTTCAGCCTGTGATGTTCCGGATGATGAAGGCGCGCTTGCCATGCGCGCCGGACGCGATCGAGGCAACCTGCTCGATATCGAAGCGCAGGCGGCCATCCGTTCGCCTTTCCAGCGCTCTCGTCAGCCTTTCTGCATCGCTCGCGCCGCCATCTGCCGCCGGCACAAAGCGAAGCGTTGCAACGCCCGGCGAGCCCTGCACGAACTGCCATTCGGCGAGCCCGCGCAGAAGCGCGATGTCCTCCGGGACGAGGTCGGTGGCGACGATCTTGCCGCCATCGCCGGCAATCAGGAAATCCGGCTTGCGGCGCGGGGCGATGTCGCGAACCGTCAGCCGCCAGCCGTTCGCCCGCGTCGCCGCCTCGACCAGCCGGGCGCTGTCCCCGGTGTCGTAGCGGATGAAGGGCATGCCGGTGGAAATGAAGCCGGTGCCGAGAAGCCGCCCTTCTGTGCCCGGCGTCACGATGGCCCGGCCGTCCTCGTCGACCAGTTCGGCAAGACCGTAGAGCGGCTCGAACGTATAGACGCCCGGCTCGCCCCGCCGCTCGACGGCGAAGGCGACCTTCTCGCTCATGCCGTAGAAGGGCACGGTTTCCGCCTGCGGAAAGACCTTGGCGAAGAGATCGCGCTGGTGGGCGAAGACCGGCTCCGAAATCGGGAAGATGCCACGGATCGGATTGGCCAGCCGACGCCCGGCACTGTCGAGATGCCGCGCGAACAGCTCGATCGCGGAGGGATAGCCGTGAATGTAGGAAATGCGCCGCCGCTCGATCTCGTCCGCCATCGCGGCCGCATCCGTGGGCCCGAGTGGGAAGACGGCAAGGCGCAGTTCGCCCAGCGCCGGGTCCCATTGGTAAGCGGCACTGGCATCATCGAGGCGAAAGCCGCGGAGCACGGCCCGCGGATCGCCCGGCCGGTAGCCCGCGCGGCCCCAAGCAGTCGTGACGAAGGCGAATTCGCGCACGCTCCGGTCGGCATCAACGAGAAATTCGAAAGGCGCCTCGGCATTGGAGCCGCTGGTGGTCGCCTTGATAAGCGCCGGCAACCCATCGACCCGCGCGGCATCTCCTGCCTCGCGCATCATCTGCTTGGTCGTGATGGGCACGCTCGCCAGCGCCTCGAGCTCGAAGGTTGCGAAGGCGGCGGCGCCGAGCAGGTTGCGCCAGAAAGCGCTACCCGCCGACGCCTTGATAAGAAGCGCCTGCAACTGCGACTGCGCCCGCTCGACCGCGAAAGCCGGCTCGACTTCGGATCGCTTGATGTCCCGCCGCCAGCGCTCGAAGGCCGGCCCGTATTTCAGGCTGCGCGGGACGAGCGCGACGAGCGGCGCCAGCCTGCGCCTGATCGGTGCGGGCGTGCTCGTATAGGCGCTGCGCGCGATGTCGACGATACGCATGGTGCGGGGCTTTCAGTGCGACGCATTCTTCTCCACCCGAACGCATCACTGTGCCTGTTCGCCTCATCGCGCAATCGCAGCCTTAAGCAATGGTTAACGGGACTTGGTAGAGCGCGTCGACGCCCTTGCCATTAATGGTTGTGGCCCGCACGCCCGCCCGGCCCGCCCATGCCTTCGACAGCGAATTCCACCTCGACTTCGCCAGCCTTTTCGAAGACCAGCGTGCCGGCAAAATTCTCGCCCTCGACGAGCTGCTTTTCGGGGCCCATGAACATGATGTGGAACGAGCCGGGCTCGAGCTTGACCTCCTCGCCGGCCGGAATCTCGATGCCGTCGGCGAGCGGGCGCATCGTCATCACGCCGTTGCCATTGACGGCCATCTCGTGGATTTCGGCCGAAGCGGCGAAGTCGCTGCGCACTTCGATCAGCCGGTCGGCCTCGGCGCCGTTGTTGGTGATCGAGGCATAGCCGGCCGCAACCCGCGCGCCCTCAGGCGTCGCCCGCGACCACGGGTGGTCGATCGTCAGGTCTCCAGCGGCGAAGTCGTGCGCGAATGCCGGCGCGGCCATGAGGGCGCCGGCAAGGGCGATGGATCGGATGACTTTCATGCGCGTCTCTCCTGAATGTTCTGGCGGTGGTTGTATCATTGGGGGAAGCGAAATTCCTGTGTGGCAAAACGCGCGGGTGGATGGGGCAGCGCGAGGCTACCCCCACCCCATACCCCTCCCCACAAGGAGGAGGGGGGTCGCCGACGTCGCACATTCTCTTCCGCCTGGAGCTTGGTTGAAAAAGGAACGCGGCGTCCATGCCCCCCTCCTCCTTGTGGGGAGGGGTATGGGGTGGGGGTCGCCTTCGCCCAACCCCCGAAATCCTTTTCCCGCCAACCCGCCAAACTTGGAATGCAAATTCTCTACACTGCGTCCCGAATTTGCGCATTGTCGCGGCCGGAACGAAGGCGTAGTCACCGCGCCATGAAGACCAGCACAAAGACATCCGCAGCTTTTGGGAGGAAGCCGGCGGATCGGAAAGGCATCGACGATGAACTCCCCGCGACCGGCAGGATGGCCGGCATGAACATGGCCCCCCGCAATCTATCGGCCGGTCAGGCAGCGTCTCAGGATGCTATCGTCCGCTTCGAATCCGTCTCCAAGAGCTTCCCGGCCGGCCACGCCTCGGGCGAGGTCATCGCGCTCGACAGCATCGACCTTGCCGCGCCGCGCGGCTCGATCACCGCGATCATCGGCCGTTCCGGCGCCGGCAAGTCGACGCTGATCCGCCTCGTCAACGGCCTCGAAAAGCCCTCCTCCGGCAAGGTGCTCGTCGACGGGACCGACATCGCGCCGCTGGGCGAAAAGGCCCTGCGCGAGACGCGCCGGCAGATCGGCATGATCTTCCAGCACTTCAATCTTCTGTCCTCGCGCACCGTCTACGACAATGTCGCCCTGCCTCTCGAAATATCGGGCGTCGCCGCGAAGGAGATCGAGGCGCGCGTGACGCCGCTGCTCGATCTCGTCGGCCTCGCCGACAAGCGCAACCGCTACCCGTCCGAACTTTCCGGCGGCCAGAAGCAGCGCGTCGGCATCGCCCGCGCGCTCGCCATGCAGCCGAAGCTCTTGCTGTCGGACGAGGCGACCTCGGCGCTCGATCCGGAAACGACGCTCTCGGTGCTCGCGCTCCTGCGCCGCATCAACCAGGAACTCGGTCTGACGATCATCCTCATCACCCATGAGATGGAAGTGGTGAAGTCGATCGCCGACTACGTCGCGGTGATCGAACAGGGGCGGATCGTGGAGAGCGGGACGACCTTCGACGTATTCACCCGCCCGCAGCACGAGACGACCAAGGCGCTGCTCGCCGGCATTCCCGGCATGACGCTGCCGGAATTCGTCGCCGCACGGATCAGGCCCGAGCCGTCACCCGGCAGCGAAGCGGTGCTGCGCATCGTCTTCACCGGCACCCACGCCACCGACCCGGTGCTTTCGCGCCTGTCGAAGGAACTCGGCCTCGAGGTCAACATCCTCGGCGGCGCGGTCGACGAGATCGCGGGCCAGCCCTTCGGCACGTTGATCGTATCCTTCAAGGGCGGCGACGTTAAGATCGCCGAGACCCGCACCTTCCTCGCCGGGCTCGGCCTCACTACGGAGGTGCTCGGCCATGTCGCCTGATATCGCCTGGCTCATCGTCCGCGCCACCGGACAGACGCTGCACATGGTCTCGGTGGCGGCCCTCATCGGGTCGCTGATCGGCATTCCGCTCGGCGTCTTCCTCGCCACTTCCGCGCGCGGCGAACTCTTCCACGCACCGATGACGAACCGCGTCCTCGGGGCCGTCGTCAACGCCACGCGCTCGACGCCCTTCATCATCCTCGTCGTCGCGATCATCCCCTTCACGCGACTCGTCGCGGGAACCTCGATTGGCACCACGGCGGCCATCGTGCCCCTGACCATCGCGACGATCCCGTTCGTCGCGCGGCTAGTGGAATCGGCCATCCGCGAGGTCGATCCGGGCCTGATCGAGACCGCGCGGGCGATGGGCGCCTCGCCGTTCCAGATCGTCTGGAAGGTTCTGCTCGCCGAAGCCCGCCCCGGCATCACGCTGGCGCTGACGCTGACCATCGTCAGCCTGATCGGCTATTCGGCCATGGTCGGCGCGGTCGGCGGCGGGGGCCTCGGCGACCTTGGCATCCGCTACGGCTACCAGCGCTTCATGCCCGACGTGATGCTCGCGGTCGTCGTCGTGCTGATCGTGCTCGTCCAGCTCGTGCAATCGGCCGGCGACCGCCTCGCCCGCCATTTCGACAAGCGCGCCCGCCCCAGATAATTGGCAACGCGCTGAATCAATCCATCTGATCCCAAACGGAGACACTGGAAAATGTTGAAGAAACTCGCACTCGGCACGGCATTTGCCGCCCTCCTCGCCGGCTCTGCCTTGGCTCAGGAGATCAAGATCGGCGTGACGCCCGGACCGCACGCGCAGATCATGGAGAAGGTGAAGGAAATCGCCGCCGCCGACGGGCTCGAGATCGAGATTCTCGAATTCTCCGACTACGTCGTGCCGAACCAGGCGCTGAACGATGGCGAGCTCCAGGCCAACTCGTTCCAGCACAAGCCCTATCTCGACAACCAGGTCCGCGACCGCGGCTTCGAGATCGTCGACGTGGCCTACACGGTCAACTTCCCGATGGGCATCTATTCGGAAAAGCACGACAGCTTCGACGCCCTTCCCGACGGCGCGACCATCGGGATTCCGAACGACCCGACCAATGGCGGCCGCGCGCTGCTCGTCGTCGCAGACTCGGGCGCGATCACGCTCGACCCCGACAAGGGCCTGAACGTCACCATCGCCGACATCACCGAGAACCCGAAGAACTTCAAC
This sequence comes from Pseudomonadota bacterium, assembly GCA_023389195.1. Taxonomy (GTDB): domain Bacteria; phylum Pseudomonadota; class Alphaproteobacteria; order Rhizobiales; family Rhizobiaceae; genus Aliihoeflea. The sequence goes on along the minus strand of JAEWET010000028.1, from coordinate 48,449 downwards.
TTCGTCGAACTCGACGCCGCCCAGCTTCCCCGCTCGCTCGCCGACACGGACGCTTCCGCGATCAACACCAACTACGCGCTGGAAGCCGGCCTCGACCCGGCCAACGACCCGATCCTGAAGGAAGGCGCCAAGGCGCCCTACGTCAATCTGATCGCGGTCAACACCGCCGACAAGGATGCCGAATGGGTCGCCAAGCTCGTCGCGGCCTACCACAATGACGAGGTGAAGGCCTTCGTCAACGAGACCTTCAAGGGTTCGGTTCTCACGGCCTGGTAAGTCTCTGGAAGGGCGGCGAAAGCCGCCCTTTTTCTATAGGCGCATCAGCACGAGGCCGGCGATGACGATGAGGATCGCGAGAACGCGCTGCGCCTTGATCTTCTCGCCGAGAAACAAGACGCCGATGATGACCGCGAAGACGACGCTCGTCTCGCGCAGCGCCGCCACCAGCGCGATCGGCGCGACGGTAAAGCCCCAGATCGCGATCCAGTAGGCACCGAGCGACAGCGCCCCGGCGATGAAGCCCGCCTTCCAGTTCTGCGCGATCATCCGCCCGGTCGCCTTGCCCTGCCGCCAGAAGGCCCAGGCGAGAAGCGGGATGCCGTCGAGGACGAAGAGCCACAACACATAGGCATGCGGGTCGCCCGCCGCCCGCGCGCCGATGCCATCCGACAACGTATAGCCGGTGATGAAGACGGCGGTGATGAGCGCGAAGACCAGCCCGCGGGGCGAGGCCCTCAGCGCCTTCACGCCGCCATCGAGCGACAGCGTCACGATGCCGAGCCCGAGCACGATGATGCCGATCGTCGCGAAGGGCGTCAGGTCTTCACCCAGCAACAGGATGCTGGCGGCGAGCGTCAGCATCGGCGCCGAACCGCGCGCCAGCGGATAGATCTGCCCGAGTTCGCCATGCGCATAGGCATTGGCGAGGAAGACGTTGTAACCGAGATGAAGGCAGACCGAGAGTGTCAGCCACGGCCACGCCTCGGCGCGGGGAAAGTCGATGAAGAACAGCCCCGGCAGCGCGATCAGCGCACTCATCGCCGCCAGCATCGTCATCAGCGCGATGCGGTCGCCGCGAAAGCGCAGGACGGCGTTCCAGCCCGCATGCATCAGGGCGGAGGCAAGGACGATGGCGATGACGGTGAGGCTCATGGCCCCGGACTATAGCCGGCACAGGAAAAGGACAATCGGTGCGCTTGGCCCAAGTCGCGCCGCGCCCCTAGTCCAGACGGCAATGTCGCGATTGCCTCAGGGTGGATATGCTTTACTGCGAATCCAAAGACTTGCGACCAGAAGGCGAATCGAAACCTGATGCAGAAAACGACCCCCATCTTCGACGGCCACAACGACACGCTGCTGCGGCTTCACCTGAGGAAGAGCGCCGATCCGGTGGCCGATTTCCTGCATGGCGGCGTCGGCGGCCATATCGACCTGCCGCGCGCGCTGGAAGGCGGCTTGCGCGCAGGGCTCTTCGCGATCTTCATCCCCTCGCCCGGCAAGGCGGCCGATGTCGAGGCGATCATGAGCCAGCCGACCTATGACGCGCCCCTGCCCGACCGCTGCGCCGCGGATGCCGCACTGGCCGAGACGATGGCGATGGCGGCACTGCTGTTGCGCATCGAGGCGAGGTCCGAAGGCCGGTTGAAAGTCTGCCGCACGGCAGCGGAAATCTCAGCCACGGTCGACGCCGGCAATTTCGCCGCCGTGCTCCACATCGAAGGCGCCGAGGCGATCGACGCGGATTTCAACAATCTCGACGTGCTCCACGCCGCCGGCCTGCGTTCGCTGGGTCCCGTCTGGAGCCGGCCGAACATCTTCGGCCACGGCGTGCCCTTCCGCTTTCCCTCGACGCCCGACACCGGCCCCGGCCTGACCGATCTCGGCCGCGAGCTCGTTAGCCGCTGCAACGCGCTCCGCATCGCCTTCGACCTGTCGCACATCACCGAAAAGGGCTTCTGGGACGTCGCGGACCTGTCCGACGCCCCGCTCATCGCGTCCCATTCCAACGCCCACGCGATCACGCCCCACGCGCGCAACCTCACGGACGACCAGTTGAGGGCGATCGGCGAGACGAAGGGCATCGCCGGTCTGAACTACGCCACCGCCTTCCTGCGCACCGACGGCCGCATGCGCCCCGACACGCCGTTCGAGATCATGCTGCGGCACATCGACCACATGGTCGAGAACGCGGGCATCGATTCGGTCGGCCTCGGCTCGGATTTCGACGGCGCGATGGTCCCGCAGGTGCTCGGCGATGCTGCGGGACTGCCGAAGCTCGTGGATGCGATGCGCGCGCATGGTTATGGCGAGGCCGAGATCGGGAAACTGTGCTTCGGCAACTGGCTGCGGGTGTTGAAGGAGACTTGGGGCGGTTAGCAACTTCGAACCCGCGCCCCCTCCACCGCCTGCGGCGGTCCCCCTCCCCCGCTTCGCTGGGGAGGAGCAAGATCGCGGCCGTTCATGACGGTCGATCCTCCCCTGCGAAGCGGGGGAGGTGCCGAGCGAATGCGAGGCGGAGGGGGCGCTTTGGCGCAGCCGCTAAAGCTGCGTCCTGAACCAGCTCGCCGCCCAGTCCTTCGTCTTCTCCCACATCCCGCGGTTCCGCCATTCCTCCAGCGTCACCTCGTCCGACAGCGCGAGATCGGCGTCGAACACGTCGATCTGCGTCTGCGCGAAGGTCTCGTCATAGACGTTGAGGTTGGACTCGTCGTTCAGGCGGAAGGAGCGTTCGTCGAGATTGGTCGAGCCGATGGTCGCCCAGTAGCGGTCGATGATGAGCACTTTCGGGTGGTACATGGTCGGCTGGTACTCGTGGATGCGCACGCCGGCTTCCAGGAGGTCGCCCCAGAAATGGCGTGAGCCGTGGCGGACGATCGGAACGTCGGTCAGCGCGCTGGGCACGATGATATCGACTTCGACCCCGCGCGCCCGCGCCTCGACCAATTGCGCGATGGAGACATCGTCCGGCACGAAATAGGCCATGGCGATGCGGATGTGTTCGGTCGCTCCGGCCATCGCCATCAACAGCATCTGGTGCATCGATTTCGCGCCGCCATTGGGCGACGATTTCACATGCTGGGCGAGAAGGTCGCCGGCTGGTTCGAGCTCGGGATAGAAAGCGTCGCCCTGCAGCACCTCGCCGGTCGCCTCCAGCCAGTTCTCGGCGAAGGCGCCCTGCATGTCGGCGACGACCGGACCTTGGACGCTGTAGTGATTGTCGCGCCATTCGGCCGGATTGCGCGCATCGCCCAGCCACTCGTCGCCGATGCCGACGCCGCCGGTGAAGCCGATCCGCCCGTCGACGATCAGGAGCTTGCGGTGGGTGCGGTAGTTGACGCGGTCGAGCGTGTACCAGCGCACCGGCCGAAACCGCTCGAAGGCGACGCCGGCGTCGGTCATGATCGAGATGATGTCCTCGTCGAAGGGCAGGCTGCCGACCGCGTCGACCAGCACCCGCACCGGCACGCCCTCGCGCGCCTTTTCGGCGAGGGTGTTGGCAAAGGTCAGCGCGATCTCGCCCGACCAGTAGATATAGGTCTCGAAATTGATGCTGATCTCGGCCGCCTCGATGGCCTCCAGCATCGGCGGGAAGATTTCCTCGCCATTGACCAGCGTCTGGATCGCATGCCCGCCGGCGATGTTGCCGTCGAAGACCGAGTGCATGGTGCGCAGGAAGGCCGGGTCGGACACCGCGACGACATGCGGTACCGGCCGCGTGATGTCGGTATCCTCCGGCATGAGATTGACGGCGAGAAGGCTAAGCGCCGCCGTGGCGACGAGAAAGCCGCCGATCTTGAGTGCAAACCGCCAGTCCATCGAACCCCCGCGCCGTCCCTTCCCCGCTTGTGCCATCATGCGGCATCGGTTGACAGCGCCAAATGCGTCATGATCCACCGGATGGATCGTCCGGCGCGCAAGGGCGTTTGTCGGAACTGACCAAAGGCAACGATGTACGCGACCCTCCAGGAATACTGGCCCTACATCCTGTTCGTCCTCGGCCTCGCCTTCGGAATTCCGGCGGCGATCCATGCCGCGATGACGAAGGACGACGTGCGCGCGGCGATCGGCTGGGTCGGCATCATCCTTTTGTCGCCGATCCTCGGCGCGGCGATCTACGCCATCGCCGGCATCAATCGCATCCGCCGCGAGACGATCGGGAAGATGAAGTCGAGCGCCGAAGTGCAGGCGGCTGCGGGCGTCGAATCCGGCATGGCCTTCGAGGCGATCCATGCCGAGCCGCGCTTCCAGGCGATCAAGACGCTCGGCGACCGCGTCTCGCCCTTCTGGCTGACCGCCGGAAACGAGGTCGAGACGCTTCACGGCGGCGACGAGACCTACCCGGCGATGATCGCCGAAATCGACGCGGCAAACCGCTTCGTCGTGATGTCGAGCTACATCTTCGACAATGACGCGGCCGGCCGGCAGGTCGCCGATGCGCTGGTGCGCGCGCGAAGGCGCGGGGTCGAGGTGCGGGTGCTGATCGACGCCGTCGGAGCGCGCTATTCGCGCCCCTCGATCCGCCAGCAGCTTCGCGATGGCGGCGTTCCGAACCGGCTCTTCCTCGGCAACATCATCGGCTTTCGCCTGCCCTATGCGAATCTGCGCAACCACCGCAAGATCATGGTCGTCGACGGCCGCGTCGGCTTCACCGGCGGCATGAACATTCGAGAGGGCTTCGTCACCTCACCGGAAAACCGCGAGCCGCATCGAGATCTCCATTTCCGCGTCACCGGCCCGGTCGTCTCGCAATTCTTCGCCGTCTTCGCCGATGACTGGTTCTTCGTCGCGAAGGAGCGGCTCGACGGCCAGGTCTGGCGCTCGGCGACGCCCGCGCTCACCGGTTCGTCCATCGCCCGGGTGATCTTCTCCGGACCCGACACGCGGCTCGACGCCACCCATGCGATGGTGATGGGCGCGGCGGCCGTCGCCCGCCGCCGGCTGATGATCGCCTCGCCCTATTTCCTGCCGGACCTGCAGATCGTCGGTGCGCTCGCCTCGGCCGCGCGACGCGGCGTCGAGGTCGACATCGTCATCCCCGCCGCGAACAATCTGCGCCTCGTCGATTACGCGATGACGTCGCAGCTCGATCAGGTGATCGGGCCGGGCTGCCGTGTCTGGCGTTCGGACGGCCCGTTCGACCATTCAAAACTCCTGACCGTCGACGGCACCTGGTCGCTGATCGGCTCGTCCAACATGGACACGCGCTCGCTGCGGCTGAACTTCGAGTTCGACGTCGAAATCTTCGACCGCGACTTCGCCGCCGATATCGAAGCGCATCTGAAGCGCCGCATCGAGGGCGGGCAGGAGGAGACGCTGGCGACGCTGACCGGCCGGCCCTTCCTCAAGCGCCTGCGCAACCGCATCGTCTGGCTGGCGTCCCCCTATCTTTGAGGTAAACCGATCGTGACGCCTTCGCCCGCCGGATCGTCGTATTTGCAACGGATCAATGCGAATGGCGTTAGCATGACGCGATGCTCGACCAGACCCCGGATGATGTAATGAAGGCTTTGCGCCGGATCGGCAGGATGAAGACGATCAGGAACTCGCGGCTTATCGCCAATCTGCGCGACGCCCAGACCGTCTATGAACGCCATGACGGCGCGGGGGACAGCGCGGACCTCGTCGTCGCCTCCTACAACATTCACAAATGCGTCGGCACGGATGGCCGCTTCGACCCGATGCGCACCGCCGCCGTGATCGACGAACTGGGTGCGGACATCGTCGCCATCCAGGAGGCCGACCGCCGCTTCGGCACTCGCGACGGCCTGCTCGACCTGCTCCACATCGAGGAGAAGCTGGGCCTCACGCATGTTCCCGTCGCCGCTCACGCCACCGGCCATGGCTGGCACGGCAACGCGCTTCTCTACCGCGAGGGCGCGGTGCGCGACGTGCAGAAGCTGAAGCTGCCCGGCGCAGAGCCGCGCGGCGCGATCGTCGTCGACCTCGAGGTCAAGGGCGGCGTCCTGCGCGTCATCGCCGCCCATCTCGGCCTCCTGCGGCATTCACGGAAAAGGCAGATCGAGACGCTGATCGCCGAAGTTTCCGAATGCGGCACCAAGCCGACGCTGATCCTCGGCGATTTGAACGAATGGCGGCTCGGACGGCGCTCGTCGCTGACCCGCCTGCCCGCCTCCTTCGGGCCGAGCGAGGCGCTGCCGAGCTTTCCCGCGCGCTACCCAGTGCTGGCGCTCGACCGCATCTTCGGCACGCCGGAAAGCCTCGTAGCCAAGCTCGAAGTGCACGATTCCGACCTTGCCCGGATCGCCTCCGACCACCGCCCGATCAAGGCCTTCATCGACATGAAGCCGGTTGCGCGGCAGGCCGGGCGCGATAGCGAGGATCGCGCCGCCTGAGCCGGAACTCCTGACCCCGCCCGACGTTTGGAGGGATATAACAGGAGTTTCTGAAATGGCAGCCACACGCACCCTCACCGACCGCGACGAAATCCGCGACTGGGCCGCAGCTCGCATGGGCTCGCCGGCGATCAGCGAGGCCTCGCCCTCGGTCGGCGGCGACGATCCGGTCCTGTCGATCGTCTTCGACCAGGCGTCCTATCAGGATCAGGATCGCGGTGCCGACGCGGCCATGGCGCTTGGCGGGCGCGAGATCGTCGAATGGGACGACTGGTTCAAAATCTTCGAGGAAAAGCAGCTCGCGCTGGTGGTCTCCGAGGAAATTCCGGGCCGCAAGGATTCCTTCCACGAGATCGTCGCGAGGTAGGACCATGGCGCCGCGGTCGTTCTGGAAGGGCTATCTCAAGCTGTCGCTGGTGACGTGCCCCATCTCCATGACGCCCGCGACGACCGCCCACAACAAGCTGCGCTTCCACACGATCAACGCCAGAACCGGCAACCGCATCGAAAGCCGCTACGTCGACGCGGTGACCGGCAAGCCCCTCGGCGAGCATGACGAGATCAAGGGCTACGAGATCGGCGAGGACAAGCACGTCATGCTCGACGACGACGAGCTCGACGCGGTCGCGCTTGAAAGCACCCGCACCATCGACATCGAGCAGTTCGTCCCGGCCGATTCCATCGGCTGGATTTGGCTCGACAAGCCGCATTACATCGCCCCCGACGACAAGGTTGGCGAGGAAGCCTTCGCCGTCATCCGCGACGCAATGCGCGCGACCAAGAAGGTCGGCATCTCCCGCGTCGTCCTCTATCGCCGCGAACGCGCCGTGATGCTCGAGCCGCGCGGCAAGGGCATCGTGCTCTGGACGCTGCGCTATGGCGACGAGGTGCGCGAGGAGACCGAATACTTCTCCGACATCGAGCGCGACAAGCCCGACGCGAAGCTGATGAAGCTGGTCAAGTCCCTGATCGACGATCGCTCGACCAAATGGGACCCGAAGCTGGTCGAGGACCCGGTGCAGGACAAGCTGCTCAAGATCATCGCGGCGAAGAAGAAAAAGAAGAAGCCGACGCTGGCGAAGGCCAAAAGCGAGCCCGAGCCCGAGACGCCGTCCAATGTGGTTTCGATCATGGATGCGCTGAAGAAAAGTATTGCGAGTGAGAAGGCGGGGAAGAAGACTTAGGCGTCAGCGCTCCCCCTCTCCGGCCCTTTGGGCCACCTCTCCCCCAGAGGGGGCGAGGAACCCAAGCTGGTTGAATATCGCCGGATGATAGCCGCCACCGATAAGGGCGTTTCCTCGCCCCCTTCGGGGGAGAGGTGGCTCGGGCGACGGCCCGAGACGGAGAGGGGGACCTCAACCTCTCCGCTTTCCCTTCCCCCCGATCACCGCCTCCGCCTTCCTGAAATCCGCCCACGGATCGACCTTCAGATTGTCGAGCCGCGCCATCGCGTTCGCGACCGTATAATGATCCGCCCGAATCTCCGGCGACAACTCATCCCATGCCAGCGGCATCGACACCGCCGCCCCTTCACGCGCCCGCGCCGAATAGGGGGCGACGGCGGTCATGCCCCGGCCGTTGCGCAGATAGTCGATCAGGATCTTGCCTTTACGCTTCGCCTTGGTGATCGTCGCGACATAGGAATCCGGCTCGTCCGCCGCCATCTCCTCGGCGATCCTCTTCGTGAACGCCTTGACCGTGTCCCAGTCCGCCTTGGGCTTGACCGGCGCCACCACATGCAATCCCTTGCCGCCGGACGTCTTGACGAACCCCGTCAGCCCATGCGCCTCCAGCCGCGTTCGCACGGCATGGGCCGCCTCGATCACGCGCTCCCACGTCACGCCGTCGCCGGGGTCGAGGTCCATGATGATCATGTCCGGCTTCTCGATGTCGGAAAGCGGCGCGCCCCAGGGGTGGATTTCCAGCGTCGCGCCCTGGACGAGGCCGATCAGCCCGTCGAGATCGTCGATCGCAATCCCTGGCTCGGCCGAGTCGTCGAGCTTTTCGTGGACGGTCAGGATTTCCTTGCTCTGGCCTTTCCACGCATGTTTCTGGAAAAAGCACTGGCCGGAAATGCCGGTCGGGCAGCGCAGCAAGGCCAGCGGCCGGTTGACGACGAACGGCGCCATTAGCGGCCAGACCTGCGAATAGTAATCCGCCAGTCCCTCCTTGGTGACGCCCGCATCCTTCCAGTAGACGCGGTCGGGATGGGTGAGCTTGACCGCGCTCCTCGGCTTGTCCTTCGCCTTCTCTTCAGTGCCGCCCTCGCGCACGATTTCCGCTGCGGCCTTGTCCTCGCGAATGCCGCGAAACGAGGCGTGGCGCACGTTTCCGTCCGCCGTCCACGCGCGGAACTCGACCTCGGCGACCATCTTCGGCTCGACGAACACCGCGCCGCGCTTTGCCTCCGCGGAAAGCTTGCCGTCGAATGGCGCCTCCTTAGCCTCGATCGCCTTCAACTGCTTGAACACATCCTCGGCTACCGCGCGCGAAAAGCCGGTGCCGACGCGCCCCGCATGGATCAGCTTGCCGTCCTCGTGATAGCCGATCAAAAGCGAGCCGATCGCGGTCTTCGAGGTCGAGGACGGCACATAGCCGCCAATGACGAACTCCTGCCGCTCGGCGCATTTCGACTTGATCCAGTCGCGCCCGCGTCCCGAGACATATTTGCCGTCGCGCACCTTGGAAATCACGCCTTCGAGGCTGAGCCGGCAGGCATGGCGCAGGATCATCTCGCCATCCTCCTCGAAATGGCTGGAAAAGCGCAGCGCGCTCGGCGCGTCCGTAAGCAGCTTTTCCAGTGCCGCCTTGCGGTCGACAAGCGGCGTTGCGCGCAGATCCTTGCCGTCGAGATAGAGAAGGTCGAAGGCGTAGAAGACGAAGCGGTCGCTGCGCCCCTCGCTGAGGTCAGCCTGCAGCGCGGAAAAATCCGACGCACCGCCATTGCCTTCGACGACGAGCTCGCCGTCGATGATGGCGTCCTTGAGCGCCAGCTTGCGGAAGGCATCGGGCACGGCGTCGCCGAACTTTTCCGTCCAGTCGAGCCCGCTGCGCGTGAAGAGCGTCACCTCGCGCCCCTGCACATGCGCCTGCAGCCGGTAGCCGTCGAACTTGATCTCGTGCAGCCAGCGCGTTCCGGACGGCACGTTCGGTTTCAGCGTCGCAAGCTGCGGCTCGACGAAGCCCGGATAGCCCGCAGTCTTCGCACCCTTGATGCGCTTCGGCGGGGCCTTTTTCGTCTCGATCTTGCCGGTCTTCGACGACCAGCCCGGCGTCTCGTTCGCGACGTCGGCGATCAGCCGTCCGGTCTTCACCGATTCCGGCCGTTCCTCCAGAATGTCCGGATCGTCCTCCGAGCGCGCGAATTCGTCGTCGCTCTTGATCATCAGCCAGTTGTCGCGCTTCTCGCGCGGCTTGCGCGCCATGCGCACGAGATGCCAGACGCCCTTGAGCTTTTCGCCGGAAAGCTCGATCTCGATATGCCCCTTCTTGTATCCCTTGGCGTAGTCGAAGACCGGCTTCCACGTCCCGCGATCCCACACGATGACCGTGCCGCCGCCATATTCGCCTTTCGGGATGGTGCCTTCGAAGTCGCCATAATCGAGCGGGTGATCCTCGACATGGACCGCAAGCCGCTTCTCTCCCGGGACGAGGCTCGGACCGCGCGTGACGGCCCAGCTCACCAGAACGCCGTCGACTTCGATGCGGAAATCATAGTGCAGCCGCGTCGCGTCGTGCTTCTGGACGACGAAGCTGTTGCCTTTCGACTTCGCCTTGCGCGCCGCGCCGGACGGCTCCGGCGTCTTCTTGAAGTCGCGCTTCTGCCTGTAAACGTCAAGTGCCATCTCAGCTTGCCTTGCGTCGCGGCGCCTCGGCCTTCGGCTTGCGCTTGGCGGCCGCCTTCTGCGCGCCAGCGCTCTGGCGCAGCGCGTCCATCAGGTCGATGACCTTGCCCTTGGCCTCGCGCTTCGGCTTCCTGATCTCCTTGCCCTCCATCTTCGCCTTGACGAGGTCGGCCAGCGCCGCGTCGTAGCGATCGTCGAACTTCGACGGATCGAACGTGCCGCTCTTGGTGCCGATGATGTGCTTGGCAAGGTCGAGCATCTCGCCCTTGATTTTCAGGTCAGGGATCTTATCGAACGCGTTGTCGGCGGCGCGGACCTCGTAGTCGAAGTTCAGCGTGTCAGCGACGAGTCCCCGCCCCTGCGCGTGGATGAGAACCGTGCGCACGCGCCGGAAGAGGACGGCGGTGGCGAGCGCCGCGACGCCCTTCGTCTTCATGCCTTCGCGGATCAACCCGAACACCTCCTGCGAAGCATCGTCCGACGGCGCAAGGTAATAGGGCTTGTCGAAATAGACCGTATCGATGTCGGCGCAGGAGATGAAGTGGTCGACGGTCAGCATCTTGTCGCTCTGCGGCGTCGCCGCCGCGATCTCGTCGGGCTCCAGCAGGATGTAGGCGCCCTTCGACGTCTCGTAGCCCTTGACCTGATCGTCGTGCTCGACCGGCTTGCCGGTATCGGCATCGACATATTCGCGCTTCACGCGATTGCCGGTCTTCTTGTTGAGGACGTGGAAGGAGACGCGCTCCGAGGTCGTCGCGGCCGAATAGAGCGCGATGCCGCAGGCGAGTTCGCCGATCTTGAGGTGACCTTTCCAGATTGCACGTGGCGCCAAGGGCTGAACTCCGAACGCAATGCCGCAATCATCAGAACTCGCAAGCGTCGTACCTGTTCCGCCCAAGCGATTGCGCCAGCACTTGCCCGGCGCGGAACGCCCGGCCTACGATGGGCATAGGCAGTCGAAGGGGCAAATCTTGGCACAATCCGCCGAACTCATCGTCACGAACGCGCGCATTCTCACCATGGACGAGGCCGCGCCGCGCGCCGAGGCGATCGCCATCGCCGATGGCCGCATCCTGGCGGTGGGAGCGAATAGCGAGATCGAGGCGCTGGCCGGGCCGAACACGCGCCGCATCGACGGCGAGGGCCGCTCGCTCCTGCCCGGCTTCGTCGAAAGCCACATGCACCTCTTCGCCGGCGCGGCCGAGCTCGACGACCTGCATCTCGGCGGCATCAAGGGCTTCGATGCGCTGAAGGCCGCGGTGACGGATTACGCGGCGCAGAACCCCGAGGCGCCCTTCCTGATGGCGCAGCTTGCCGACTATGCGATCCTGTCGGAAAAGGAGCGCATCACCCGCCACCATCTCGACGCGATCCTGCCGGACCGGCCGTTCGCCTTGTCCGCCGCCGACCACCACACGGTCTGGGCGAATACGGCCGCGCTGAAGGCCGCCGGTCGGCTACACGGCAAGACGCTCGGCCCCGGCAACGAGATCGTCATGGGCGAGGACGGGCTTGCCAATGGCGAGCTCCGCGAATCCGAAGCCTTCGGCCCCGTCGTGGCGCTGACCGGCAAGGAGCGCGCGGGGCTGGGACTGCGCACCGGCGGCGAGCCCGATCCCGCTCCCACGCCGGAGCAGCGCGCCGCCGACCGCGCGATCATGAAGAAGGGCCTCGATTACGCCGCGCGCCACGGCGTCACCTCGATCCACAACATGGACGGCAATCTCTACACGCTCGAACTCCTGTCGGAGATCGAGGCGGAAGGCGCGCTCGACGTTCGCGTGAAGGTGCCGTTCCACTTCAAGAATTTCATGCAGCCGGGCGCGCTCGAAAAAGCCTCGCACATGGCGGCGACCTACAAGTCGGACTGGCTCTCCTCCGGCTTCGTCAAGATGTTCTATGACGGCGTTCTCGACGGCTGGACCGCCGTCATGATCGAGCCTTATGCCGACAAACCCGGCTGGCGCGGCGAGCCGCTTTTCTCGCCCCAACGCTTCAAGGAGCTGGCGATCGAGATCGACCGGCGCGGGCTCCAGATCGCCGTCCACGCCATCGGCGACGGCGCGGTGCGCGCCGTGCTCGACAGCTACGAGGCGGCGCGAGACGCCAATGGCGTGCGCGACAGCCGTCACCGCATCGAGCATATCGAGGTGACGACGGCGGCCGACATCCCGCGCTTCGCCGACCTCGGCGTCGTCGCGTCGATGCAGCCGCCCCACCCGCCCGGCGCCATGGATTTCCCGCTGGAGCCGACCATCTCCGTCATCGGCCGCGACCGCTGGCCGTATTCCTATGCCTGGCGGACGCTGAAGGACGCGGGCGCGCAGATCTGCTTCGCCTCCGACTGGCCGGTCGCTGACATCTCCGTCCTGCGCGGCATCAAGGCCGCCGTGACGCGGCAGAAATGGGCGGACGACCTCGACGACCAGTCCTTCACGCTGATGGAGGCGATCGAGGGCTACACCGCCAAGGGTGCCCATGCCGGCTTCGTCGAAGACCGGCTTGGCCGCCTGAAGCCGGGCTACCTTGCGGACTTCGTCATCCTCGACGGCGACATCGAAGCCGTCGCGCCCGAGGCGATCGACACGCTCACTGTCGCGATGACGATCTGCGGCGGCAAGGTTTCCTTCGATGCGGGTTCCACCTCCGGTTGAACGGGCAGAAAATCGCCAAGCTCTTCATTTTGGGGATGAATTCGAGTTTGAAACGGATAGGCTAGCCCTGCCCAACGGATACGGAGACGCGCTTGCCATCCTCAACGACCCGGTCGGACATCGAAGTCGAGAAACTCAGCAAGATATTCGGGAGCGGCGAGGATGCGGTCCGGGCGCTGGACGACGTCAGCCTGACGATTCCTGAAAACGAGTTCTTCACGCTTCTCGGCCCGTCGGGTTGCGGGAAGACCACGCTCCTGCGGATGATCGCCGGCTTCGAGCAGCCGACATCGGGCCGAATCAAGCTCGGCGGGTCCGACATCGCCGACCTGCCGCCCAACAAGCGGCCCGTCAACACCGTCTTCCAGTCCTACGCTCTGTTCCCGCACATGACCGTGGCGCAGAACATCGGCTTCGCGCTCAAGATGCTGGGCAAGCCGAAGGCCGAGATCGACGAGACCGTTTCGCGGATGCTGAAGCTGGTCAAGATGGAGCCGATGGCCAACCGCAAGCCGGCGCAGATTTCCGGTGGCCAGCAGCAGCGTGTGGCGCTCGCCCGCGCGCTCGCCCCGCGCCCGCGCGTGCTTCTGCTCGACGAGCCGCTCTCCGCGCTCGATCTGAAACTGCGCAAGGAGATGCAGGTCGAGCTGAAGCGTCTCCAGGCCGAGACCGGGATCACCTTCATCTTCGTCACGCACGATCAGGAAGAAGCGCTGACCATGTCGGACCGCATCGCGGTCATGAGCGCCGGCAAGGTGCTGCAGGTCGGGCCACCGCGTGAGATCTACAACCATCCGGCAGAGCGCTTCGTCGCCGACTTCATCGGCGACACGAATTTCATCGCCGCGAAGGTGGAGCGCGCCAACGGCCGTTCGGCGACCGTGCGGCTGCCATCGGGAACGGCGCTCACCGCAGGCCTCCCAGAAGGGCTCTCACCCGGCGAAGGCGAGAACGTCACGCTGGTCGTGCGCCCCGAACACGCCAAGCTCGCCGCCGACGGCGCGCTCAGGGGCACGGTCGAGAACGCCGTCTATTTCGGCACCGACACCCATTTCCACATCCGCCTCGACACCGGCGACCTCTTCATCCTGCGCAGCCAGAACGCGGCGATCCCGAACGGCCTGCCCGACACCGGCGATGCGGTGTCGATCGCGATTCCCGAAGGCGCCGTCCAGGTGGTGCGGGGATGAGCGCGGTCGAACTGGCGCCGCACGGCGCGGATACCGACAAACCGAAGGCGCGGCGCGGCGACATCGCCTGGCGCTGGTGGCTGGTGGCACCCGCCCTCGTCGTGCTCCTGCTTGCCGCGTCCGGCCCGCTTCTGATCGTCCTCGTCTATTCCTTCCTCGAGCCCGGCAGCTTCGGCGGCGTGGTCTGGAACTTCTCGACCGAGGGCTGGTTTCAGGTCTTCTTCACACGCGACATCTTCGACGAGACGGTCGCGCCCGCCACCGCCCATCTCGACATCTTCTGGCGCTCGATCAAGCTGGCGCTCTACACGACGCTGATCACCGCCATTCTCGGCTTCCCGACCGCCTGGTTCATCGCGACACGCGCACCGGACGTGCGCCCGATCTGGCTCTTCCTCGTCACGATCCCGTTCTGGACCAACCTCGTCATCCGCACCTTCGCGATCCAGGAGGTGATCCGCAACGAGGGGCTGGCGAACAACGTCCTGCGCGGCCTCGGAATCATCTCGGCACCGATCCAGATGCTGTTCACCGACTTCGCCATCATGCTCGGCATGGCCTACGTCTTCCTGCCGCTGATGGTGCTGCCGCTCTATGCGAGCATGGAAAAGCTGGATTTCAAGCTGCTCGAGGCCGGCTACGACCTCTATGCCACCCGCCTGCGCGTCCTCTGGCACATCGTCCTGCCGCTGGTGAAGCCGGGCTTCATCGCCGGCTCGATCCTCGTCTTCATTCCCGCCATCGGCGCCTATGTGACGCCGCGCATCCTCGGCGGTGGGCGCAATCTGATGCTCGGCAATCTGATCGAACTGCAGTTCGGACAGGGCCGCAACTGGCCGCTCGGCTCGGCGCTGGCGCTGACGCTGCTCGTCATCGTCGTGATCGCGCTGCTCTTCTACATCCGCTCGACCGCACAGCCCGAGGGCCGGCGTCATGGGTAAGCGGAACTTCTCCATCGCCAGCCTGCCCGGCTTCGGGACGATCGCGATGATCACCTTCGTCTTTCTCTATCTGCCGATCGTCACGCTCGTCGTCTATTCCTTCAACGAGGCCGCTTCGATGGCGCGCTGGGAAGGATTTTCGCTGCGCTGGTACGAGGCGGCGCTGAACAACCGGCAGGTGCAGGACGTGTCGATCCGCTCGCTCGTCATCGCCGCCTGGGCCGCGAGCCTGGCGACGATCCTGGCGACGATGGCGGCGCTCGCCACCACGCGCAACGAGCGGCGCTTCCCCGGCCAGACCATGGTCTACGCGCTCATCAACCAGCCGCTGATGGTGCCCGAGATCGTCACCGGCGTCGCACTTTTGATCTTCTTCGCCATGATCAAGGTGTCGACCGGCTATCAGGGCCTCGGCTACCTTATCGCCGCGCACACGGCCTTCTGCATCCCCTTCGCCTATCTGCCGATCCGCGCGCGGCTGGAGACGATGGATTTGACGCTGGAGCGCGCCGCCGCCGACCTCTACGCGACGCCCTTGCAGGCATTCCGCCACGTGACGCTGCCGCTGCTCGTGCCGGGCGTCATCGCCGGTTTCATGCTCGCCTTCGTCACCTCGCTCGACACCGTCGTTATCACCGAATTCATCAAATCAGCCGGACAGGACACGCTGCCGACCTACATGCTGGGTCAGATGCGCCGCGTCATCACGCCGGAGATGAACGCCATCTCCACGCTCTTCCTTCTCCTGTCCCTGATCGCCGTGACCGTCTTCTTCCTTTTGTCACGCAAGAAAGCCTGAAAAACCGGAACCGAATGGGAGTGCCGAACATGAGAACCACACGATTGATGCTGACGGCGGGCGCGCTTGCCGCCTCCACCGCCATGGCCGCCGCGCAGGATGGCGGCCAGCTCAACATCTACAACTGGGGCAACTATACGAGCCCCGAGATGATCGAGAAGTTCGAGGAGGAGACGGGCATCACCGTCACCGTCACGGATTTCGATTCCAACGACACCGCACTCACCCGCATCCGCGCTGGCGGGCATGGCTTCGACATCGTCGTGCCGTCGAACAACTACGTGCCGATCTGGGTCGAGGCCGGGCTCTTGCAGGAACTCGATCCCGAAGAAATCCCGAACATGGCCAACATCGCCGAGCGCTGGCGCGACGTGCCGTGGGACCCGAACCGGACGCACACCGTGCCGTGGCAATGGGGAACGACGGGCGTCATCGTCAACACCTCGGTCTATGAAGGCGACATCAACACGTCGGCCATCTTCCTCGACCCGCCGGACGAGTTGAAGGGCAAGATCAACGTCATTCCCGAGATGACGGACGTCATGAACCTCGCCGTCAACTATGTCGGCGGCGAAGCCTGCACCGACGACCGCGACGTGCTGCGCCAGGCGCGCGACAAGCTGGTCGAAGCCAAGCAGCACTGGATCGCGCTCGACTACGGGACGGTCGACGCCTATGCGGCCGGCGACATCGCGGCCGGCGTCTACTGGAACGGCGCCTCGATGCGCGCGCGCCTGGCGAACGAAGACCTCGCCTATGGCTATCCGAAGGAGGGATATCCGGTGTGGATGGATTCGGCCGGCATCCTCACCGACGCGCAGAATACCGAGAACGCGAAGAAATTCCTGAACTTCGTGCTTGAGCCCGAAAACGCTGCGATGATCTCCGAATTCGCGCGCTATGCGAACGGCGTCGAGGGCTCGGACGAGTTCATGCCCGAGGACATGAAGACCGCGCCGGAGATCGTCGTGCCCGCAGAGCACGAGGAAGCGGCATATTTTTCCGTCACCTGCCCGGCCGAGGTTCAGCAGCTCTACACCCAGATCTGGACCGAGCTCCTGCGCTAACCCGTTCTTCCGACTCGCCTTTTGAAAGCGCCGGCTCAAGAGCCGGCGCTTTTTCATGTGTTGCACGAAAGACTCACCCCTCCTCGCGGTCCGTGAAAGTCTGAAACTTCACGTGCCGAATCTTGACGCGAATCAAGCCTTTACGTACCTCTGTTGACAGGGATGTGTGGTGCTTCGCGAACCGCTACAGACGCCGGGCTTGGCGTCGGTTCGCAGAAGATCCCGCGGGGGCGACTTCGCTTTGTCGAGAGTTCAATGCGTTTTGCGACTGGCATGGCGACATGGCGGCGATGGGTTTGGTGCGTCCTTCGCGCCGCCCGGCCGATACCGATTTGGGACGACGACAACTGCGATGACCGAAGCCTTCTCGACCTTCCGCACCGACCGCATCGCATCTTCCGGCCTGCGTGAACTCGGTGTCCTGATGCGCGGCTTCTCCCGCCGCATCGGCGCCGACGCCTACCTCCTCTTCGAACACCGTCCGCAGACGGGCAGTGTCGGCCTGATCGCCTGCGACTGGCCGTTCGACATGATCGCCGAGATCGGCTCGGACGGTCTCGACCGCCTCGCCCGTGCCGGCATCGCCTGCGCGCCGGGCGACGCCGCCGGCATTGTCGCGCTCGACGCGGCCTCGATCCCCGCCGACATTTCCGCCGCTGCGCGCGACAGCGGCTATGCGAGCGTCATCTGCCAGAGCCTGCCGGTCGGCGACGCGCTTTTCGTCGCCGTCTATTGCGCCGGCGACGGCACCGCGCTTTGCACCGAGGAAGCCGAACTCGCCCAGATGCGCGCCATCTATGCCATCTCGCAACGCCTTGCGGCCAAGGCTGAGATCGCCTCGCCGCTTTCCGTGCGCGAGAAGGAATGCCTGAGCTGGGTCGCCGAAGGCAAGACGACCGAAGAGGTCGCGATGATCCTCGGCGTCTCGGCGAATACGATCAACGCTTATATCGCAAAGGCGATCCAGAAGGTCGCGGCCACCAATCGCGCCATGGCGATCGCCACCGCGATCCGAGCGGGCATGATCTGATGTTCGACGACGGCCCCTCACCGCAGATCGCCGCCGACAGGATCGAGCGCGAGGTCTCGCGCGCGTTTCTGGACGTCGTCGAGCGTGGTCAGGACCTTGCCGCAATGATGGGCGCCAAACGGTTCGCGATCGTCTTCGCGGCCTACCGCGAAGGCCGGCTGGCGCTGCAGCCATTCCTGGACACCAGCTATCCCGGCCTCTCCGCGCTCTCGCATGCGCTGACCGCGCCGGGCGTGTCCGTCGAACTGCAGCAGGCGGTGACGCGCGCGCAGCCGACCGTCTTCTCGGCCGATCGCGAACTGCCGGTGCATCATGGACAGGCGACCGTCCCGGCGCTCGTCAGCGAAGAGGCGAGCATCGTCCTGCCCGTCCATTCGCCGTGCGGACGGCGCGGGCTCGTCGCGCTGAGCGGCCCCGAGATGACGGTCGAGGAGGATCGCTCGATGCGCGCGCATCTGCGTGCCTTCGCGCTTTTCCGCGCCGCCTGCCAGTTGCGGGCGCCCGAGCCGCGTGCCGGGCACGGCCTGTCGAAGCGCGACGTCGAATGCCTGCGGCTGACCGCCGACGGCCTGACGAGCGAGCAGATCGCCGAGCGCCTCGGCCTGTCGGTCCACACGGCCAACCAGTATGTCGCGGCAGCCGCCGAAAAGCTCGACGCCGTCAACCGGATGCACGCCGTCGCCAAGGCGCTGCGCGCCGGCATTATTTCCTGATCAACCGGCCTTTCGCAGCGGCTCACTGGCACGCAGCCGGGCATCGTCGAGGCTCGTCTTCAGCCGCATCGTGTTGAGGTCGGCATCGTCCGACGCATCGTCGAACGAGACGTAGTTGAGCTCGACCGACGCCGTCTCGTCGGCGAGCGTCAGCGTGAAGAACACCTTGGCGCCGCGCGGATGCAGTTCGAGGTCGAGCGCGATCCTGGGCGGCAGCGCCCAGCAGGCATGCGCCTCGCCGCCATGCCCGAGCCGCAACGTTCCTGGCATGAAATAGAGCTCCGCCGCCGAGTCCACCAAGTCGGCCACCGAGGCGAACCGCTCCATGCGGATGAAGGCGATGTAATCGGCGATGTCGACGAGCCGAAGCTCGCTGACGACGTCGCGGATCGCATCGGCGACGATGATTTCGCGGGCTTCGGTATGGGGCTGTTTTATCATTTTTGTCTTCCCGCGGAAGGCTGTGCCTTGGCGCCGTAGACGATACGGACGAGTTCGGCGACAGCCTGGTAGAATTCAGGCGGGATCACCTTATCGACCGAAACTTGCTTATACATGGAGCGCGCGAGGTCGACGTTCTCAAACACCGGAACGCCGTTCTCCTCGGCGATCTCGCGGATCTTGAGCGCGATCAGATCCTGCCCCTTGGCGACGACCGTCGGCGCGGCCATCTCGTCGCGCGCATAGCGAAGCGCGATCGCATAGTGCGTCGGGTTGGCAATGATGAGCGTCGCGGTCGGCACCGCCGTCATCATGCGCTGGCGGGCCCGGTCGCGCTGCAGCGAGCGCAGGCGCGACTTGACAATCGGGTCACCGTCGGTCTGCTTGATCTCCTCCTTGACCTCCTGGCGCGTCATCCGCAGTTCCTGGCGCCAGTGGAATCGCGACCACAGGAGATCGGCCGCCGCGATCACGACCATGATCAGGACGATGGAAACGACGATCTCGATCGCGATCTGGCGGATCGTCCCGGCGAACACGTCGGGCGGGGTCAGCATGCCGTCGAGCAGCCGCGTCTGCGCCTCGCGCATGGCGAAGACGACGAAGCCGCCGACGATGAAGATCTTGCCGAGCGACTTGCCGAACTCGACCCAGCCCTGCTGGCCGAAGATTCTGTCCCAGCCCTTCTTAAGCGAGATGCGCGACAGCTTCGGCTGGATGCGGTCCAGCACCATGCGCGGCATGTTCTGGATCACCGACGCGACGATGCCCGCAAGCATCATCAGCACGAGAAGGGCGACCAGCACCTTGGCGATCTCCATCACCACCAGGCGGTAGATGTTCACCGCGTCGGGCTGGGTGGAAAGGCTCCACTCGTCGGGCCGCTCGAGGAAGATCGACAGGAATGCGCCGAGTTCCATCACCCCGTTCTGGGCGAAGAACATGAAGAAGGTCAGGATGGCGAGGAAGGAGGCGACGGACGAGATTTCCTTGGCGACCGGAATCTGCCCCTTGTCGAGGCTGTCCTGAATCTTCTTCTCGGTCGCCTCTTCTGTCTTGCTGTCCTTGTCGTCGTTCTCGCTCATCGCTCAGCGCGGTCAGGCCGCGTTGTCGAGGGACGGCAGTTCGACGAGGCCCTGGCCCGAAAGGCGCAGCGCCGTCGATGCGATCGACTTGCGCGCGTTCATGATGGCGTCGAGATTGACGTCCGCCGGGGCCGACAATTCGGACTCGATCATGCGCCGCGAACGTGCGCCGATCGCCGAAAGAACCGCCTCGCGCAACGCTTCGTCGCATTCGCGCAGCGACAGCGTGACGATTTCGGTCGACAGCCCGTCGAACAGCGCCACGCGCGACTTCTGGTCGAGCTTGAGGATGTCTTCGAAGGAGAAGAGCTTCGAGCGAAGCGCGGCGACGTCGGTCTGGCCGGACGCTTCGAGATCGGACATCACCTCGTCCAGCTCGGACTTGTCGAGTTCGTTGAGAAGGCTTGCGACGCGGGCGTGCGCCGCGCCGACATTCTTCGACTTCGACTGCTCGGCGATCCGGTTCTGCAACTGGCCTTCGATGAGCTTGTGCGCGGCCGGCTGGACGGTGTTGAGCGCCAGCATCCGGCGGATGATGTCGCTGCGCTCCGCCTTGGCGAAGGTCAGCACCACCTTGGCCGCGGCCGGCGGCGTCATGGCGGTGAGCACGACCGCGATCGTCTGCGGATGCTCGTCGGCCAGAAGCTGGTTGACCTTGGCCGGGTCCATGCCGTCGAGCTTCGACCAGATGGTCGGCGAGGTGTCGGCGGTCACGCCCGGCTTGCCGCGCCCCATGATCACGTCGACCTCGTCCTGCGAGAACGTGTCGCTCAGGAGGCTGTTCATCTTGTCGCTGGAATCGAGCAGGCCCGCGCCCTCGGTGAACTCGCCCTCGAACTCGGCGACGATCCGCTCCAGTTCGCTTTGCGAGATAGTCTGAAGCATCCGCGCGGCCTCGATCAGCGCCTTCAGTTCTTCCTGCTTGAAGAACTTCAAGAGCTTGCCGGCCGACGGCTTGCCCATCGCCACCAGGATGGCGGCTGCCTTCTGCGCCTTGGAAAGGCCATGCGTCGCCGCATGGGCGGCGCTGCGCGGGTCCTCGGCTGGGGCGTTGGCGTGTTTCATCAGCCTTGCTTGGTCGTGTCCACGATCTGGGTGAGCTTGACCCCGAAGCGCGACGGGTCGTCTTCCAGCACCGTGATTTCGCCCGATGCGATCTTGCGGCCGTTGACGACGATGTCGACCGGCTCGCCGATGCGGCGGTCGAGCGCGACGGTCGAACCCTTCTGCAGGGCCATCAGTTCGGAGACGGGCATCTCGGTCGAGCCGAGCACGATCTGCACGTCGACGGGGATGTTCATGATGATCGAATTGCCGGCCGGCTCGCCCGCGCCGGCACTGGCCGCTGCGGGCCTTGCGCCGCCGGCGATCTTTCCGGCATCGGCCGCCGCGGCGCCTTCGCTCTCGTTCAGCACGCCCCGAAGTTCCTCGATCGCGCGGTTGAGCTGATCTTCCTCGATGTCTTCCGGCTTCGCCGCCTGCGCCTTGGTCATGTCGTCCCCAGTCAAGTCCGTTTAGCCCGAGATCAGGCCGTCCATGAATTCCTTGCCCGCATCATAGGGATGGCGGACACGAACGGTGAAGTGATTCCCGAGCTTGCCGAACTCGCATACGAATACTGTCTTGCGCCGGGCTGACAGGCGCGTGTTGGCCTGCGCATCCTGCGGAAACTCGATCACCTGCCCGATCCTGAGCTGCGTCAGTTCGGTCAGCGTCATCTTCGAAAGCGGAATCGTCGCCTCCAGCGCCACGCTGGAGCGCATCACCTCTTCGCCGAACCGCGCCTTCCAGGCGCCGGGCGTGGCGGCACCTGGGGCAGACGCCTGCGTCGCCTCGCCGCGATGGGTCAGCAGAACGCGCTGCGGCATGGTCACCGAGAGCGTCCCGAACCCGGCCGAGGACGACAGCTTGAAGGTGATCTTCACCCCCGGCCCGTCGCGCAGCGCCAGCTTGGCGAGATCGGCCCCGCTCGTCGGCGCCTCGATGGGAAAGCGCAAATCCAGCGCCCGGTCACCCGACCCGTTGAAGGCCTTGGCGACGCTGGCGAACAGCGAGGCGACCAGTTCGAGCTCGATCGGCGACGGCTTGCGCGTGATGGGTTCGGCCGGCAGTTCCGGATCGCCGCCGAAGACGGCGCCGACGAGAAGCCCGACCAGATCGGCCCCGGCGAGGATCGCGAGCGCGTCCGGCGAGGACTTCGACTTCACGATCGACATCGCCTCGAACTGCGGACGCTTCGGCCGCGCTTCGCCGAAACGGACGACGTCGATGGCTTCTACTTCCATCTCGAGCGGGAAGGAGACCAGCTCCTCGATGTCGCTCAGAATCTGGGGGATAACCCTGACGCCCAGCGCCCGCGCCGCATCCGAGACGCGCTGCGGCTCGCCCGTTTCGCCGACGAGACGTTCGACGATCGGGCTGCGCGCGGGCGCTGGCGACGTTAGAGCAGGCGGCATTACTGGACCTTGACGAGAATCACTTGGCGATTAGGCAGCCTTTTTGGCCGCTTCGCCACCCATATTCAAAGTGCTTTGTTCCACCGCGTCGATCGTCGGGCGGTCATAGGCGGAAATCGTCTTGCGCCCGAATTCGAGCGCCACCTGCGGCAGCGAGCCGTTCATGTAGGCGAGCAGCGTCTGCTTGACGATGATGTAGAGCCGGTTTTTCTTCTCGCGCACCACCTTGATCTTGGCGGCGATGGGCGCGACGACCGCGTAGTTCAGGAAGATGCCGAGAAAGGTGCCGACCAGCGCGGCGCCGACGAGGCCGCCGAGAATCTCCGGCGACTGGTCGATCGCGCCCATCGCCTTGATGACGCCGAGCACGGCCGCGACGATGCCGAGCGCCGGGAATGCGTCGCCCACCGTCGTCAGCGCGTGATAGGATTTCAGCTTGTCGTGGCGGATGGTGTGGATTTCCTCATCCATCAGCGCCTCGATCTCGAACGGGCGCGCATTGCCGATGATGATGATGCGGCAATAGTCGCAGATGAAGTTCATCAGGTCCTTGTTCTTCATCACCGTCGGATAGGCCTGGAAGATCGCGGATTCCTCGGGATTGTCGATATGCGCCTCGACCTCGTTGCGCGACTTGGTCTTCAACTCGCGCATCAGCGAGTGCAGGACGCCGAGCACTTCGAGATAGTCCTGCTCCTTCGGCACCGCGCCCTTGATCGCCTCCATGGTCGCCTTGCCGGCGTCCTTCACGGTCGAGAGCGGATTGGCGATCAGGAAGGTGCCGACGCCGGCGCCGCCGATGATGACCAGCTCCCAGGGCTGGTAGAGAACGTCGAGATGGCCGCCCATGGCCATGTACCCGCCCAAGACGCAACCGAAGATGACTACGAAACCAATGAGAATGCCCACGACGATCCTTCCCGTGCCAAGTCCGCTCCTCTCTAGTCGCTGCGCCTTGCGCGAGGCTTGAACGGCGCCACTGCCAGCTTCGCGCAAGCCGCTCGCGCTATGCCGCCCTATCGATTTGGATGATGAGGGGATTCGGCCGTGATCGGGACGCTTGCGACCTATCAGAACATCGTGCGCAATCTCGATCGCTCGCTGGAGCGCATCGAGGCGCAGCCGGTGGTCCGGCGCGAGACCGACCATTACCTCGCCAACATCTCCAAGGTCACGACGATCGAGGAGTTCGTCGACGACTACCGCCTCTTCAACTACGCGATGAAGGCGTTCGGCCTGCAGGACATGGCCTATGCCAAGGCCTTCATGGTCAAGGTGCTCGAAGAGGGCGTCGAAGATCCCGATTCCTTCGCCAACAAGCTGACCGACAAGCGCTATGCCGAGTTCGCCAAGGCGTTCGACTTCGCCAGGCACGGCGCGGGCGCGACGACCTACAACCCGGCCCAGACCGGCGCGATCGATCTCTATGCCCTCGCCGCCAAGCGCGACCTGATCCCGGCCGAGACGCAGAAGGCCGAAACGGCCTACTACCTGCAGACCATCCCGACCGTCACCTCCGCCGAAGGCCTCATCGCCAACGAGCGCCTCTACGACTACGCGATCCGCGCCTACGGGCTGGAGGACCGCGCCGGCGATCCCGAATTCATCCGCAAACTGCTCGCGGGCGGCGTCGAGGGCGTCGAGGCGCTGGCGAAGGACGAGGATGAGGAGCCCAAGCTCCTCGCCTTCGTCCAGGCCTACAATTTCGCCGAATATGGCGAGAGCGCCACCACCTTCACCAAGGCAGGCGACCTCGCCGTCGGCAGCTATCTGCGCCAGACGCTCGAAGAAGATGCCGGCACGCAGAACGAGGGCGTGCGCCTCGCGCTCTATTTCGAGCGCAAGGCCGGCGGCATCTCCAACTGGTTCGAGGTGCTCGGCGACCGGGCGCTCGGCCAGGTCGTGCGTGGCGCGCTCGGCCTTCCGGACGCCTTCGCGCAGTCCGACATCGACAAGCAGGTGAAGTTCTTCGAAAGCCGCCTCGACATCGAGGATTTCAAGGACCCCGAGGCGCTCGGCAAGTTCCTCTCCCGCTTCGCCGCCATGTGGGAGATGAACAATCCGTCGAGCGCCGCGAGCAACCCGGCGCTGGTGCTGTTCCAGCAGCCCGAGTTCGGCATCTCGCAGGACGTCCTTCTCACCATCGCCCGAATGAAAAGCTGAGGTCTCGCCCGTGCAGCCCGGACTCTACGTCGCCCTATCCTCCCAGGTCGCGCTCGAGCGTCGCCTCACCACCATCGCCGACAACGTCGCCAATGCCGGCACGGTCGGCTTTCGCGCCACCGGCGTGAAGTTCGAGGACCTCGTCTCCGGCATGGGCAAGGGCTCGATGTCGTTCGTGTCGACCGGCGAAACCTATCTTTCCACCGCATCGGGCGGCATGAAGGAAACCGGCAACCCGCTCGACATGGCGATCAAGGGCGAGGCCTGGTTTGGCATCCAGACCCCGCAGGGCCTCATCATGACCCGCGACGGCCGCTTCACCATCCAGCCCAACGGCCAGCTCGTCTCGATCGAGGGCCATCCGGTCGTCGATGCCGGCGGCGCCGAGATCATCCTCGACCCGCAGGCCGGCCCGCCGGTCGTCTCGGCCGACGGCATCATCCGCCAGGGCGGCAATCTGGTCGGCGGCATCGGCCTGTTCGAATTCACGCCCGGCGCCGATTTCGTCCGCTACGGCAATTCCGGCGTCGTCCCGCCGACCGAGCCGCAGCCCGTCGTCGACCGGATCGATGTCGGCGTGATGCAGGGCTTCGTCGAGAATTCCAACGTCGACCCAGTGCTGGAAATGACGCGCCTGATCCAGGTCCAGCGCGCCTTCGAAAACATGGCGGCGCTGACCCGCAGCAGCGAGAGCAAGCTCGACGAAGCGGTGAAGGCGCTGGGCGCATAGCATGAGATCGATCCCGGTCCCGACCGCACTCGAAGCGCTCGAACGGCTGCATCTGCGCTTTGCCGATGCCGACGGGCTCGTGCGCTCCGGCGGCCGCGTGACCGAAGTCACCGCCACTCACATCATGGTCGACGGTCTGACCCGCACCGCGCGCCTCGGCGACGTCGTCGAACTGCGCTCGCGCGCCGGGCTGAAACTCGGCGAAGTGGTGCAGATCGCCTCCTCCGGCGTGATGGTCTCGCCCTTCGACCGCTCGGCGGATGCCGGTGTCGGCGAGACGGTCACGATCGTCGGCCCGCTCGGGCTCTCACCCGACGTCTCGTGGCGCGGCCGCGCCATCGACGCGCTTTGCCGGCCGATCGACGGCTTCGGCCCCGTCGCGCCGGGAACGTCCGACAAGGCGCGGTCCGCGCCCGCGGCCATGTCGCGCCAGCGCGTCGACAAGCCGTTTCGCACCGGCGTCAAGATCATCGATATCTTCACCCCGCTTTGCTACGGTCAGCGCATGGGCGTCTTCGCCGGCTCGGGCGTCGGCAAGTCGACGCTTCTGGCGATGCTCGCCAATGCCGACGCCTTCGACACCGTCGTCGTCGCGCTGATCGGCGAGCGCGGCCGCGAGGTGCGCGAATTCCTGGAAGACACGATCGGCAAGGCGATCAACAAGACCGTCGCGGTCGTCTCGACCAGCGACGAGAGCGCGATGATGCGCCGGCGCGCGCCCGAAACGGCGATGAGCGTCGCCGAATATTTCCGCGCCCGCGGCGACCGCGTGCTCCTGGTCCTCGATTCGATCACGCGCTACGCCCATGCCCTGCGCGAGGTCGCGATCGCAGCCGGCGAACCGCCCGTCGCGCGCGGCTATCCCGCGTCGGTCTTCACCGACCTGCCCAAACTTCTCGAACGCGCCGGCCCCGGTCCCGCCGGCGAAGGTTCGATCACGGCAATCCTGTCGGTCCTCATCGATGGCGACGACCACAACGACCCAGTCGCCGACGCCACGCGCGGCATTCTCGATGGCCATGTCGTGCTGGAACGCACCATTGCCGAGCAGGGCCGCTATCCGCCGGTCGACCCGCTGGCCTCGATCTCGCGCCTGAGTTCCAAGGCATGGTCGCCCGACGAGCGCAAGCTGGTCACGATGCTCAAGGCGCTGATTGCTCGCTTCGAGGATACCCGCGACATCCGCCTTCTCGGCGGCTACCAGCCCGGCGCCGACCACGAGCTCGACCAGGCCGTCCGGCAGGTACCGCTCGTCTATGCCG
This sequence comes from Pseudomonadota bacterium, assembly GCA_023389195.1. Lineage (GTDB taxonomy): Bacteria > Pseudomonadota > Alphaproteobacteria > Rhizobiales > Rhizobiaceae > Aliihoeflea. Next base: position 21,720 of record JAEWET010000028.1, on the reverse strand, counting down.
CGCTCGCGCAATCCCCGCATGACGGTCCCTCGCGGGACCCGTTCGCCGACCTGGCCACCGGCCTGAAGCCCAAGGAGCAACCTGTTGCGCCCGCTGCAAACTGACCACCACGACACCGCCTGGAAGCGGTTCTTGCACCGGCGCGGGCTGACGAAGGGCGACATCGTCATCACCGCCGGCGGGCTCGGCCTCGCCTTCGCCTGCGCGGTCTTTCCCTGGTACGTATTCCTCAATCAGGAGCAGTTCTCGCCGCCCGAGATGCGCTTTTCCGGCAACATGACGCCCGGCCGTCCCGATGCCTCGACGGTCCAGCCCCCTCTCGTCATGGCGCCGATGACGCCCGACGAGTTTCCGGTGATGGAGCTCGATCTCTTCGCGACCGGCACGCCGGGCGCCGACGAGCCGCGCGAAGCGGTCGCCGACCAGCCCTTCCCCGGCGAACTTCCCGTCTATCGCCTCGTCCACGTCGCCAATGGCCGCGCCATGATCGAGGACGATGGCGGCCTCTTCGTCGTCCAGCCGGGCTCCGCCCTTCCCGATGCGACGACGGTCGCATCGATCGAACAGCGCGACGGCGGGTGGGTGCTGGTCAATTCGAACGGCTCGATCTTTACCGTCGAGTAACCATCCGCAAGGCTGACGCAAGACTGGCCCGCTAGGTTCCTCGTCAAGATCGAGGAATATGTCATGCAACCAGTCAACCTGTTCTCGTTGGCCTCCGAACAGGCCAAGTGGCTTTCGGTCCGTCAGGCGACCGTGTCGGGCAACATCGCCAATGTGAACACGCCCGGCTACGCGTCGAAGGACATCGAGCCGTTCGAACAGGTTCTGTCCAACACGCGCGTTTCGCTGCAGCAGACGCATGTCAACCACGTCTCGCTCGGCGCAACGAACCAGGATTTCCAGATCCGCGAGAATGAAATCTCCGGCGCCGAACTGCCGTCGAAGAACACGGTGGCGATCGAGGAAGAACTGATGAAGGCGGGCGAAGTCCGCCGCGGGCTGGAGCTCAATACGGGCATCGTGAAGGCCTTTCACCGCATGTATCTGATGACGACGCGAGGCTGACGCAGATGGACCCGCTTCTCACTTCCATGAAAGTCGCCGCGTCCGGTCTCGGCGCGCAGTCCGAGCGGCTACGCATCGTCTCTGAAAATATGGCGAACGCCCAGTCGACCGCCTCGACGCCCGGCGCCGACCCGTTCCAGCGCAAGACGATCACCTTCGCGGCCGAACTCGACCGCGCCTCGGGCGGCTCCTTCGTCAACGTCACCTCGATCGCCAACGACCAGACCGCCTTCCCGCTCGAATATCTGCCGGGCCACGAGGCGGCCGACGCCAACGGCTATGTGCGCATGCCCAACGTCAACATGCTGATCGAGATGGCCGACATGCGCGAGGCCAATCGCGGCTATGACGCCAATCTGCAGGTCATCAAGCAGGCGCGCGAACTCATCTCCATGACAATCGACCTGATGCGGAGCACCTGATGCTGACTGCCATTCCCGGCCTCCAGAACATTGGCGGCACCGCCAAGCCTTTCGAAGCCGCTTTCGCGCAGCCCGCGCAGGCGCCCTCCATCGGCCAGAGCTTCACTGATGCGCTCGGCGACACCGCCATGGCGACCATCGGCAAGCTTCAGAACGCCGAGCAGGCCTCCTTCAAGGGGATGCAGGGCGGACTGGAGACACGCGAAGTGGTCGACGCGGTCATGAGCGCCGAGCAGTCGCTCCAGGCAGCCATCGCGATCCGCGACAAGATCGTGAGTTCCTACCTCGAAATCAGCCGCATGCAGATCTGACGGAGACGACACCATGAAAGCGCTCGCCATCGCGGCTACAGGCATGACGGCCCAGCAGGCCAATCTCGAAGTCATTGCCAACAACATCGCAAACCTGAACACGACGGGCTTCAAGCGGGCCCGCGCCGAGTTCACCGATCTTCTCTACCAGGTCGACCGCCTGCAGGGCGTGCCCGCGCGCGCCGATACCGGCGTCGTGCCGGAAGGCGCGAGCTTCGGCCTCGGCGTCAAGCTGGCCGCTGTCCGCAACGTCCACATGCAGGGCGCGCTCGCCACCACCGGCAACACGCACGACCTCGCCATCCAGGGCGGCGGCTGGTTCGAGATCGAGGGGCCGGACGGCGAGGTGCTCTACACCCGCGCCGGCGCGTTCAACTTGAATGCCGAGGGCGAGGTGGTGACGGTGCAGGGCATGCGCGTCCTGCCCAACATCGTCGTGCCGGAAAACGCGCTCGACTTCACGGTCAACGGCTCGGGCCAGGTCTTCGCGCGCATCCCCGGCCAGGAAGAGCCGGCCGAACTCGGCCAGTTGAACCTCGTCGCCTTCGCCAACGATGCGGGCCTCGCGCCGCTCGGCGACAATCTCTTCCGCCAGACGGGCGCTTCGGGCGATCCGGTGCAGGGCCTGCCCGGCATCGCCGGCCTCGGCACCATCGCGCAAGGGTATCTCGAAAGCTCCAACGTCGATCCGGTTCGCGAAATCACCGAGCTGATCAACGCCCAGCGCGGCTACGAGATGAATTCCAAGGTCATCACGACCGCCGACCAGATGGCGGCGACCGTTTCGCAGAACATGAGGTAGGACGCCATGTCGCGTCGCATGATCGGCATCGCCTTCGCCGCCCTCGCCCTCCTCGCTCCGGCCTTTGCGGCCGCGCAGGAAACGGTCGTGGTGCCGACGCGCGTCATCTATCCAGGCCAGGAAATCGGCTTCGACCTGCTCGAAGTCGTGCCGCTGCGCCGCCAGCTTCCGAACCCCTCCATCTACGCGCTCGACATGGAACAGTTCGCCGGCAAGGTCGCGAAGAACACGCTGCTGCCCGGCCGCATGGTCGCGGTCGCGGCATTGCGCGAAGCCTATGTCGTCGAGGCCGGAAAGCCGGTCGAGATGCAGTTCGTGCAGGGCCCGCTCGTCATTTCCGTCACCGGCGTTCCGCTCCAGCCGGGCTCGACCGGCGACATCGTGCGCATCCGCAATCTCGATTCCGGCGCAGTCGTCTCCGGCGTCGTCATGGCCGACGGCACGGTCCGGGTCTCCGCATCATGAAGCGCATCGCGATCGTCATCCTCGCTGCGCTGGCAGCCTTCGCGCTGCCGGCCGGCGCGACCTCGCGCATCAAGGACGTCGCGACGCTCCAGAGCGCGCGCGACAACCAGCTCGTCGGCTACGGCCTCGTCATCGGCCTGCAGGGCTCGGGCGACAGCCTGCGCAACTCGCCGTTCACCGAACAGTCGATCCGCGCCATGCTTGAAAATCTCGGCATCGCCTCGCAAGGGTCGGCCGCGCGCTCCCGCAACGTCGCGGCCGTCATCGTCACCGCCAACCTGCCCGCCTTCGTCCAGTCCGGCGCCCGCATCGACGTCAACGTCTCGTCGATGGGCGACGCCGCCTCGCTGCAGGGCGGCACACTTGTCATGACCCCGCTGCGCGCGCCCGACGGCGACATCTATGCGGTGGCACAAGGCGGCGTCATCGTCTCCGGCTTCACCGCGCAGGGCGCGGCCGAAACGCTGACGCAGGGCGTTCCCACCGCCGGCCGCGTGCCGAACGGCGCCATCGTCGAGCGGCAGGTTCCCGGCTCGTTCAACGGAGACACGACACTGACGCTGCAACTGCGCAACCCCGATTTCTCGACCGCGGTTCGCATTACCGATGCGATCAACACCTACGCCCGCCAGCGCTTCGGCACCGCCGTCGCCGCCGAGCAGGACGCGCGCACCGTGACGATCACGCGGCCGGCAAACGTCTCGACCGCGCGCTTCTACGCCGAGATCGAAAACCTCGTCGTCCAGTCCGACACGCCCGCCCGCGTCGTCGTCGACGAGCGCACCGGCACCATCGTCATCGGTCAGGACGTCAAGATCGCCCGCGTGGCGATCAGCCACGGCACGCTGACGGTTCGCATCACCGAAATGCCGCAGGTCGTCCAGCCCGATCCGTTTACCGACGGACAGACGGCGATCGAGGACTTCACCCAGATCGAGGCCCAGCAGCCCGACGCGCAGGTCGCGCTTCTCGACGGGCCGAACCTCGAGACGCTGGTCGCCGGGCTCAACCGCCTCGGCGTCAAGCCGGACGGCATCATCTCCATTCTCCAGGGCATCAAGACCGCCGGCGCGCTTCAGGCCGAGCTGGTGGTGCAGTAGGCCGCGCGATGACACACTCGACCTTCATCCAGACATTGCGGCTTTCGGCCGTTGCCGGCTGCCTGCTCCTCGTCGCCGGCCCGGCCGCCACGCAGGAAACGCAGATCGTCTCGAACGATGCAGAGCGCTTCTGCACCAACATCGCCGACGCCGCCCGCGACCAGCGCTACGCGCTTCAGGCCGAGGAACTGCGCAGCCTCCAGGCCGAGATCGATGCCCGCATCGCCGCACTCGAGGAAAAGCGCGCCGAATACGAGGAATGGCTTCGCCGCCGCGAGACGTTCCTTGCCAAGGCGCAGGACAATGTCGTCGACATCTACGGCCGCATGCGCCCCGACGCCGCCGCCGAGCGCCTGACCGAACTCGGGCCGGAGCTTGCCGCCGGCATCCTGATGAAGCTCGACGCCCGCAAGGCCGGCATCATCATGAATGAAATGGAAACGAAGGCCGCTGCCGGCGTGACGTCGATCATGGCGAGCGCCGCGCGCGAAAAGGACCCGTCATGATCGCTCGCCACGGCATTGCCGCCCTCGCCCTCCTGACGCTCGCCGGCTGTTCGCAGACCGCCGAACTCGGCAAGGAGCCGAAGCTGACGCCGGTCGGCTACGGCGTGGTCTCCGGCACCAAGCAGACCATGACCTACCCGAACCCCGATGCGCCGCAGGTGCGTCGCAACTCGCTCTGGGACGATCGCCAGAGCCGGCTCTTCACCGACGCCCGGGCGCTCGACAATGGCGACATCCTGACGGTGCTGATCTCGATCAACGACCGGGCCGAATTGAACAACGAATCCGATCGCCGCCGCACCTCGGCGCGCACGATGGGCCTGTCCGGCAATGCCGGATGGCAGGGCGCTTCCACCGGCGGCGGGCTGGACCTCACCGCATCGGGCAACAGCCAGAGCACCGGCCGCGGCACCACGGAGCGCTCAGAGCAGATCAACATGCGCGTCGCCGCCGTCGTCACCGACGTGCTGCCAAACGGCAATCTCCTGATCATGGGCTCGCAGGAAGTGCGCGTGAACGCCGAACTGCGCATCCTCACCATCGCCGGCATCGTGCGACCCTCCGACATCGGCGCCGAGAACACGATTTCCTACGAGCGCATCGCCGAGGCCCGCGTCTCCTATGGCGGACGCGGACGCCTGTCGGAAGTCCAGCAGCCGACCTGGGGCCAGCAGGTCGTCGACACCGTGCTTCCCTTCTAGGAGATCGCAGCAATGGCAATCGCGATCGAAGACAAGACGGGCGAGAAGAAGAAGGGCGGCTCGGCCGTCGTGACCGGCATCGTCTTCCTGGTGCTGACGGCGGGTGCCGTCGGTGCCGGCTGGTTTCTCGGCGACATGCTGGGCTCGGAGGCGAGCGCCGCGAAGGCCGAAGCCGCCGAGGCGATCGCCGGCGCCGTGGCGGGCGAACATGAATCGAGCCTGGCGCTCCTGCCGCTTCCCGCCATCACCACCGCCCTCGCCGCCCCGGCGGATGTCTGGGCGCGGTTGGAAACCACGCTCCTCTTCGAGCAGGAGGTCGACGAACTCGTCGGCGAAGCCGTCCATCAGGACATCCTCGCCTTCCTGCGCACGATCAAGCCGCATCAGATCGAGGGCGCATCGGGCTACCGCCACTTCAAGGCCGACCTCGACGACATCGCCCGCATCCGTTCCGACGGCAAGGTGAAGGGCGTCCTGATCCGGACGCTGCTGTTCGAATGAAAGTCTTCGCTTACGCCATCGCCTTTTTCTGGCTGACGGGATCGGCCGGAGCCCAGACGCTCGACCTAGGCGCGCTGACCGGACAGACCGACGGCTCGACGGTCGGCACCATCATCCAGCTCTTCGGCATCCTGACGGTCCTTTCCGTCGCGCCGGGCATCCTGATCATGGTGACGAGCTTCACCCGCTTCGTCATCGCGCTGTCGATCCTGCGCGCCGGCATGGGCCTGCCCTCGACGCCGGCGAACCTGATCCTGATCTCGCTGTCGCTCTTCATGACCTTCTACGTCATGTCGCCGACCTTCGACACGGCCTGGCAGAACGGCCTGCAGCCGTTGATCAACAACGAAATCACCGAAGAAGAAGCGGTCACCGAGATCGCCGAACCCTTCCGCGCCTTCATGCTGCGAAACGTGCGCGACCAGGACCTCGCCCTCTTCGCCGACCTTGCCGCCGAGCGCGGCCAGGCGATCGCCGAGGGCGAAGTCGTCGACATGCGCATCCTCGTCCCCGCCTTTCTCATCTCGGAAATCCGGCGCGGCTTCGAGATCGGCTTCCTGATCGTCCTGCCCTTCCTCGTCATCGACCTCATCGTCGCGACCATCACCATGGCCATGGGCATGATGATGCTGCCGCCAACCGTCGTCGCCCTGCCCTTCAAGATCCTGTTCTTCGTCCTGATCGACGGCTGGAACCTGCTTGTCGGCAGTCTGGTCCGGTCGATTTCCTGACCGGTTCTCTTCCGAATTGACCCCACCCTGTATCCCTCCCCACAAGGGGGAGGGAGGACGTCGGCGCCGATGCCAACCGTCAACCTGGCACCGAGCCGAAGGGTAGAGCACCAGGCGCATGCCCTCCCTCCCCCTTGTGGGGAGGGATAAAGGGTGGGGGTCCCTTCTCATGGAAAAAACCCCCTTCCCCCGAAAATAAGCAACCCATGAAACACCTCGTTAAGACCTCGTCCCTATGAATCACAAGGCACGACGGACTGACGCTCAAATGAGGGGATGTCACAGGCATGATGCCGCTCCGTCGCACCGGTTGAAGCCCGGTATGTCCCGTAGAGTTTTCTGTACACACAGGGGCAACGAACATGACTTCGCTTCTCACCAACACGTCCGCGATGACGGCTCTCCAGACGCTGTCGCTCACCAACAAGAACCTCGCGACGACGCAGAACCGCATCGCCACCGGCGAGCGCGTTTCGACGGCTGCCGACAACGCGGCTTACTGGTCGATCTCGACCGGCATGAAGGCCCAGAACAGCGTCAACTCGGCCGTCAAGGACTCGCTTGGCTTCGGCTCTGCCGTTGTCGACACGGCTTACACGGGTCTGACGGAAGCCATCAAGCTGACTGAACAGATTTTGGCGAAGCAGATCGCCAAGGAGCAGGGCGGCGTCGACGAGGATGCGATCGACGCGGAAATCACGCAGCTTACAGAACAGATCACCGCTATCGCCCTGGCATCCGACTTCGAAGGCCAGAACCTGCTGTCGACTGCGGGCGCCGATCTTGATGTCGTCAGCGGCTACGTGAAGGGCTCGGGCACCGTCGACACGATCTCCGTCGCTGCCTACGATCTCGAAGGTGAAGTTGCCAACCTGTCGACCGATGCCGGCACGACGGAAACCGCTCTCGACGCCATGCGCGCCGCCGCCGCCGAAATGGGCGCTGCCAAGATGCGCATCGACTCGCAGCTCGACTTCACGTCCAAGCTGATGGACGCGGTTGATCGCGGTATCGGCGTTCTGGTCGACGCCGACATGAACGCCGAATCGGCTCGCCTTTCGGCTCTGCAGACGCAGCAGCAGCTCGGCATCCAGGCGCTGTCGATCGCCAACCAGAACTCGCAGTCGGTTCTCTCGCTCTTCCGCTAATAGCGGCAGCCGCGATGTGACATGGATCGGGCCGCGCTTGTCGCGGCCCGATTTCATTTTCGCACAAGCTTGAATTCATAAGGTCCTCGCAACCCGTACTGCCGGAGCGAGAAACCTTTGCCTGATCAGCTCAAGACCCTACTCGACAATCTGCGTGCCTTCGGCCCCCAGAAGCTCGCCATCATGGGCGGTGTCGGCGCCTTCGTCGTCGCGACCGTCATTGCGGCCTCGCTCTATCTCAACAAGCCGACCTACGAGACGCTCTATGTCGGCCTCGACCGGGGCGACATCAACCAGATCGGCATGGTGCTGGGCGAGAACGGGATCGACTTCGACGTCGCCAGCGACGGCACCACCGTCATGGTTCCGGTCGGCCGCACCGGCCCGGCCCGCATGCTCCTCGCCGAGCGCGGCCTGCCGACCTCGACAAATGCGGGTTACGAACTCTTCGACAATGTCGGCTCCTTCGGCCTGACCTCCTTCATGCAGCAGGTGACCCGCGTTCGCGCACTCGAAGGCGAAATCGCGCGCACCATCCAGTCGATCGCGGGCGTCAAGGCCGCGCGCGTCCATATCGTCATGTCGGAGCGCGCCAATTTCCGCCGCGAGGAACAGCGCCCCTCCGCTTCCGTCGTCATCCGCACCGCCGGCAGCGACGCCACGCAGGCCGCGATGTCGATCCGCCACATGGTCGCCGCCGCCGTTCCGGGCCTTTCGGTCGAGGACGTGACAGTGCTCGATTCCGCCGGCACGTTGCTTGCCGCCGGCGACGATCCGAACAACATGGCGCTGACCCGCGCGATGGGCGTCGAGCGCTCGGTCGAATCGCAGGTCGAGGACAATATCCGCCGCGCCCTCTCGCCCTATCTCGGCTACGACAATTTCCGCGCCTCGGTCCGCGCCGAGGTCAACACCGACAGCCAGCAGATCGAGGAGACGATCTTCGATCCCGAAAGCCGCGTCGAGCGGTCGATGCAGGTCGTGCGCTCCAACGACCAGTCGAACCAGCGCGAAGCCTCGCAGGCGGCATCCGTCCAGCAGAACCTGCCCGAAGAGCAGGCCGCGCCCGGCGCCGGTCCCGAATCTTCCGAGCAGCGCGAGCGCCGCGAGGAAACGACGAACTACGAGATCAATTCCAAGCGCATCGCCACCGTCTCCAATGGCTATTCCGTCTCCAAGATGTCGATCGCGGTGGTCGTCAACCAGGCCCGCCTCGCCTCGGTCATCGGCGAAAGCCCGACGCCCGAGCAGATCGAGGCCCGCATCGCCGAGATCCGCAACGTCGTCGCCTCCGCAACCGGCTTTTCGGAGGCGCGCGGCGACGTCATCACCGTCTCGTCCGTCGAGTTCATGGACGGAATCGAAGGGGCCGATCCCGTCGCGCAAAGCTGGATGGAGGCGGCAGGACGCCACACCGGCACCATGATCAACGCGCTCGCCTTCGTCATCGTCGTCTTCCTCGTATCGTGGTTCGGCCTGCGCCCGATGACGGCCGCGCTGACCCGCCCGCAGGAAGCCATTGCCGGCCCGTCCTTCGACGAGGTCCAGAACAGCCTGCCCGCGCCGGACGAAGCCGCGACGGCCGCCGCCTCGCAGGCCCTGCCCGGCCCCGCCGCCGGCAACGTCACCGACGATCTGCGCCGCAAGCTGAAGCCCAATCCGCAGGAGCGCCTGGCGCGCATGGTCGATCTGAACGAGGAACGCACCGCCCTCATCCTGCGCAAATGGGCGCACAAGGAAGCCGCCTGATGCGAACGCAGGCGCTTTCCGACGCCCTTCCGGATTTCGGCGCGGCATCCCTCGCCCCGCGCGCGCCACGGCCCGCCCGCCCGCAGCCGGCCGCCGAGCCGCGCGGATCGGCGACGAGCGACGCGGAGTGGCAGGCGCGTCTCGACCGCGCCGTCGCCGACACCGAGGCGCGCATCGCCGCTTCGCTGACTGAGCGCCACGAGGCCGAGCTCGAACGCCTCGCCGAAACGCATCGCGCCGAGATGGAAGGCCTCTCCCAGGACTTCGCCTCGACCATGGGCGCGACGATCGCCACCCGCCTGCAGGAACTGGAAGACCGCGTGGTCGACCTGACGGCGACCTCCGCCGCCCGCCTCCTGTCGGGCGTGCTGTCGGACGATCTCGGCCGCAAATCGGTCGAGCGCATGGTCAAGGTCATGCGCTCGGCGCTGGAGGACAGCGACGCCGTCAAGATCGTCGTGCGCGGCCCCGCTTCGCTCTACGAGCCGCTGCGCGCGGCCATGGGCGCGTCGTCGGAACGCATGCGCTTCGTCGAGGCGCCGGGCGCCGACCTGTCCGTCTCGATCGACGAGACCGTCTATGAAACGCGGCTCGCCGAATGGTCCGGCGCGCTGTCCGAGGTGATCGCATGAGCATGCCCGACGGCGACGATTCCAAGCGCGAGATCATCATCGTCAAGCGCCGCGGCGGCGATGACGACGACGGCCATCATGGCGGCGTGTGGAAGATCGCGTTTGCCGACTTCATGACGGCGATGATGTGCTTCTTCCTCGTCATGTGGCTCGTCAACGCCACCACCGAGGAAACCAAGGCCGCCGTCGCGAGCTATTTCAACCCGATGCGGCTGGCCGATCCGATCCCCAGCACGCAGCAGCAGGAAACGCCTTCCGGCGGTTCGGCGCAGGAAAGCGTCGAGGGCACAGCCGGCTGGCAGAACGAGAACCCCACGGGCGACCGCAGCGCCATGGCGGGCCCGGCGCAGGAAGGAAGCGCGCCCGGCCAGCGCGACCAGTCCGAAACCAGCGACGCCCATCTCTTCGCCGATCCCTTCGCGGTCCTCGCGGAGATCGCCCAGCAGACCGCGACGATGCAGAACATATCGGCGCGCGGCGATGGCGGGGCGCAGACTTCGGGCCCCGCGACCGGTGCGCAAGGCGGCGAATCCTACCGCGACCCGTTCGCGCCCGATTTCTGGTCGGAGCAGGTGGCGATCCCGCCGCTGCCCGACGCCGAACCTCTCGTTCTCGAAGAGGCGACCCCGCCGGTGCCGCAGGCACCCGCCATCGTCGAGGTGCCGGCAGTCGAAGAACTGGAAGGCGAGGACGTCGCCGCCCTCGCCGCACCGGTTCCCCCGGCGCCCGTCGCCGCCAGCCCGGACGCGCAGGAGGCCGAAGCCGAACCGCGTGACGCCGCCGCCGAACGCATCGCCGAAACCCTGCGCGGCGATCTTGCCGAAGCCTTCGGCGAGGACAGCAGGCTGAACGAATCCATCACCGTCACCCCGGTCGACAAGGGCATCCTGATCTCGCTCACCGACGATCTCGAATACGGCATGTTCCAGGTCGGCTCGGCCGTGCCCGTCGGCCAGCTCGTGCGCGCGATGGAAAAGGTCGGCGCCGCGCTCGACCAGCGAACCGGCAAGGTTTCCGTCATGGGACACACCGATGGCCGTCCGTTCCGCAGCGCCGAATACGACAATTGGCGCCTGTCGACCGCCCGCGCCCATGCCGCATACTACATGCTGGTGCGCGGCGGGCTCGACGAGACCCGCATCGGCGAAGTCGCCGGCTATGCCGACCGGCAGTTGAAGAACGTCGCGGACCCGCTCGACGGGCTCAACCGCCGCATCGAGATCCTGCTCGAGGTCGAAGGATGAGAACCGCGCTCGCCAGGCTCGGGATCGCTCTTGCCCTGACCGGCGCGCTCTGCGGCGCGGCGGCGGCGAGTTCGGCGCTCCAGCCTTTCCAGATGATCCGCTCGCTGCAACTCGTGCAGGACCGCATCGCCAATGGCGACCACGCGGCCCTGCCGATGCAGCGCAAGCTCCTGGAGATGATCGACGAGCGCATGCGAAACGCGACGCCGGAGGATTTGGCCGACCAGCGCAACCTCTCGGCGCTGCTCGTCTATGCGATGAGCGGCGGCAACCCGGTGACGCTCGACCTTGCCTTGTCGAAGCTCGACTCCGAAAACCCGTCCAAGCCGCTTGCCGACGCCTTGCGCGCCTATCTCGGCGGAAATTTCCAGGCCGCGCGCGACGTGCTCGCGACCGTCTCGCCGGTGACGCTGGACGACCACGCGCCCTTCGTCGCGCTGGTCAAGGGAACGGTTCTGTCGAACGACGAGCCCGACGCGGCGCTGGCAAATCTCGACACCGCGCGCCTGCTCGCACCCGGCACGCTGGTCGAGGAAGCGGCCCTGCGCCGCTCGCTGCTGATCGCCGTCAGCGCATCGAAACCGGACGTCTTCGCACGCGTTGCGTCGGCCTATGTGCGCCGCTTCCTGCGTTCGCCTTATGCGAGCCAGTTCGCCGAAGCCTTCGTCTCGGGTCTGGCCGCGATGCATGCGAGCCTCGATGCCGGCGAGATGGCGGACATCCTCGCCTGGATGACGCCCGAACAGGCCGAGACGATCGCGCTGCGCATGTCGCGCCAGGCAGCGATCGCCAACGACCCGGTCATGATCGCCTTCGCCGAACGGCTGGCGACCCGCGACGCGGCGCAGGACCCGCGCGCGCTTCTCTACTCAAATCTCGGCGGCGTCGCGACGCCGCAGGTCGCGGACACGTTGACGACGTTGCAATCCATCGACCGCTCGCGCCTGTCGGAAGGCGACCGTGCGCTTCTCGATGCAGCGACCGACATCGCGCAGACCGTCGTCGACCGCCCCGACATCCCGCAGGCGGCAATTGCGATCCCCGCCGTGATCGACCCGGAAACGACCAGCGACACCGACAGCTACATCTCGTCGACCCGCGCCAAGCTGGACGCGATCGACCGCCTTCTGGAGGGTTCGAATTGATGCGCCTCGTCGACATGCCCGCCATGCAACCCCCTTCCGCCCGCACCATGCCCGGTCGCGAGGAAACGTCCGATGCGCGCGGCGCGTTCGGCGATTTCCTCGACCGCGACGTGCCCTCCAAGCGGACTGACGCCAAGATTGCGTCGAAGGAAAAGCCGGACGACACGGTACTGCCGGACGCGGACGAAGCGGAGCCAGCGATCGAAGGCCTGTTCGCTGCCGCCACATCGACAGGCAGCGACGACGGCAAGGATGGACGCCCCGAGTTCGGCGATCGGAAGTCGACCGCAACACCGGCCGACCAGGAAACAAGGCTGCGCCCGCCCGGCCACGCGCATATCGACTGGCTCGCCCTGCGCATGCCCAGGGGCGACGAGGCACCCGTCACGGATGGGACCGCTCCCGACATCGAGAACGCTGTTCCCGCCCCGGCCCCGATCGACGCATCCGAGCCTTCCGCCACCACGTCACCGGAAACCGCCGAGACGATCCCGGACGCTCGCCTTGCCGCCGCCGTCGCGCGCCGTGACGAACGGCTCATCGACGACCGCCATCGCCCGTCGATGCGTTCCGAGCCTATCCGCGCCAGCACCGGCGACGCGGCCCGCGCGCAAACGCCATCTGCCGACGCGAAGCCGGCCGATCCCACCACGCGCGAAGCCACCGCTCGCGATGTCGCCGTCAAGTCGACATCCGAGCCGCTCGTCACACAGCCGCGCTCGGCGACGCTGCCCGAGGCGCACGCCGGCGATCGATCCGCGCGTCCCGTCGCCACCTTGTCGGTCCAGACCGTCCCCGCCTTCGCCGCAAGCCTCCAGGGCCCCGCGCAGGCCGTTCTGGGTGCTATCGGCGAGGAGGTGCCCGAACTCGCCCGGTCGGCCGCGACCGCCGCAGGCCAGCCCCAGACGGCCGAGCCGATGCGCGTCCTGAAAATCCAGCTTCACCCGCTGGAGCTCGGCGTCGTGACGGCAAAGCTTTCGCTGCAGGGCGGCGAAATGCGCGTCGAGCTTCAGGCCGAGACGCGCGAGGCAACGTCCAAACTCGCTGCGGATTCGAACGAGATCGCCAAGGCCCTGCGCGGGCTCGGCATCGAAATCGACCGCGTGACGGTCACCCAGCAGCCATCCGCCCAGATGCAGTCGCAGGGCCAGCAGGGACAACAGGGCGCTTTCGAGCGCGGCGGCGAGCGCTTCGCTCATGAAGGTGGTGAGAGCGGCCGCCAGAACGGCCAGCGCGGCGCGGGCAACGGTACGGGCAGCTTCGAGGGAGAGCGCAATGCGGGCGAAAGCCAGGGCAGCCGCGGCGTTTATATCTAGCGTCGCCGCCTTTTCGCTTCCCGCATTTCCCGCCTTCGCCAATGCGTGCGAGGTCGAGATTCTGCGCGCGGCCGACCGCTACGACATTCCCGCCGGCATCCTCTATGCCGTCGGCCTCACCGAGACCGGACGGAAGGGCTCGATGCAGCCCTACGCGATGAACATCGAAGGCAAGGCCGTCTTCGCCGCCTCGTCGGCCGACGCCGTCCGTCGCTTCGCAGCCGCCAAACAGGACGGTGCGCGCCTCATCGATCTCGGCTGCATGCAGATCAACCACCGCTGGCACGGCGAGAAGTTCGCCTCGGTCGGCCAGATGCTGGAGCCCGCCCGCAACGTCGACTACGCCGCCCGCTTTCTCGTCGAGCTGAAGGGGCGCCACGAGAGCTGGTCGATCGCCGTCGCCCGCTACCATGCCGGGCCGGACAACGACCCCGCGCAAAAGCGCTATGTGTGCCGCGTGATCACCAATATGGTCGCCACCGGATTCGGCCGCTGGACCCCCGAAGCAAGGCAGTTCTGCGACCCCTGAACCACCCCCGGAATCGAATCCCCAATTCTGACCTACAAGAATTCGTGGTTGTGCGTGATTCGCATGAAGCGTTAACCATAACACACGATATTACTTAACTGATTCGGGGGGCGGCCAATGATCGTGATCGTGGACGAGCGCGACCTTGTGAAGGACGGCTACCACTCCCTTTTCAACCGGGAAGGTGTCGCGAGCGTCGGCTTCGGCGCGCGTGAATTCGGCGAGTGGGTCGAAAGCGCGGCGGACGAGGACATCGGCGCGGTGCGCGCGGTTCTCCTGGGGGATTGCGACACCGAGATCGCGTCGCCGGCCCGCATTCGCGACCGGACGAGCGCGCCGGTCATCGCACTGTCGGAACAGCCCTCTCTGGAAAACACGCTGAAGCTCTTCGAGGCCGGCGTCGACGACGTGGTTCGCAAGCCGATCCACATCCGCGAGATCCTCGCCCGCATCGCCGCGATCCGTCGCCGCGCGCAGGACGAGGCGACGTTCACCGATATCGGCCAGCTTCGCATCTTCCTCGACGGCCGCGACCCGCAGGTCGCCGGCCAGCCGCTGCCGCTGCCGCGCCGCGAGCGTCGCATCCTGGAATATCTGGCGTGCAATGGCGGCCGCCGGGTCACCAAGACGCAGATTTTCAACGCGATCTATGGCGTCTTCGACGAGGATGTCGAGGAGAACGTCGTGGAAAGCCACATCTCGAAGCTGCGCAAGAAGCTGCGCGAGAAGCTGGGCGCGGACCCGATCGATTCCAAGCGCTTCCTCGGCTACCAGCTCGTCGGTTGAGATGAGGCAGGCGCCCGAAACGAACCGGACCGCCAGCCTCGCGCAAGACATCTCGCCTATCCTCGCCGAAGGCAGATCGCGAACCTCGGGGAGACCGGAATGAGCCTTTACGGAATGATGCGCACGGGCGTGTCGGGTATGAATGCGCAGTCGAACCGTCTGGGCACGGTGGCGGACAACATCGCCAATTCGGGCACCATGGGCTACAAGCGCGCCTATACGGAATTTTCGGCTCTGATCCTGCCGAGCGAAAACGGCACCTATTCGTCGGGCGCGGTCAAGACGACCGTGCGCAACTCGATCGCCGATCAGGGCCTGCTCCAGTTCACCTCGTCGACCACCGACATCGCGATCCAGGGTGACGGCTTCTTCCTCGTGCAGAACGCCGCCGGCGACCAGTTCATGACCCGCGCCGGCTCCTTCGTGCCCGACGCGCAGGGCCGTCTCGTCAACGCCGCCGGCTTCTATCTTCTCGGCACCACCAACATGGCCGCCGGCCTGACGCCGGACGATCTTCAGGTCGTCTCGATCTCGTCCACCGGCCTCACCGCCTCGCCCTCCACCGAAGGCGCCTTTTCGCCGAACCTTCCGGCGCTGGCGGAGAACGTTCCTGCTGGCTCGCGTGCCAGCGACAACGTCGTCGGCGCCCAGTTCAGCGGCAAGACCTCGATGACCGTCTACACCGGCCTCGGTGAGGAACGGATCATCGACCTCTATTTCACCAAGGTTGGCCCCGGCGACAACGAGTGGGAAGTCGCTGCCTATGACGCGAGCACTGCCGATCCGGCAAATGGCGGGTTCCCCTATTCCTCGGGTCCGTTGAACGACGTCACGGAGACGATCGAGTTCAGCACCGCCAACGGCGCGCTTCTCGATCCCGCAAATGCCAACGTCCAGTTCGACATCCCGAACGGCGGACCCTTCACCCTGTCGCTCGCCGGCACCCAGTCGCTCGCGGCCGATTATACCGCCCGCGCGCCTGCCGTGAACGGCAGCGGCACCGGCGGCTTCGACGAGATTTCGATCGATCTCGACGGCATGGTCTCCGCGCTGAACAAGAACGGCTCAGTCATCAACCTCTTCCGCATCCCGATCGCCACCGTCACCAGCCCGGACCGGCTGACGACGCTGCCCGGCAACGTCTACCAGGCCAACAACGGCTCGGGCGGCATGACGATCGGCGTCGCGACCACCTCGAACTTCGGCGAAATCGTCGCTGGCGCCCTCGAAGGCTCCAATGTCGACATCGCCGAGGAGCTGACGAGCATGATCGAATCGCAGCGCAACTACACGGCAAACTCGAAAGTCTTCCAGACGGGTGCAGACCTTCTGGACGTCCTGGTCAACCTGAAGCGTTAGGACCGGGCGTCGTGCCCGGCTGAAGTGGGAAATGTCACTATCGTCTGTCCTGAACACCGCGCAGTCGTCGCTGACCAACACGTCACGGCAGACGAGTGTCGTTTCCCGCAACATCACCAACGCATACAACACCGACTACACGCGGCGTCAGGCGGTGCTCGCCAGCACCGCCCCCGGCGCGCGCGTGGTCTCGATCACCCGCGCGGCCGACGCCGCGCTGATGCGCCAGAACTCGGACGCCCTGTCCGTCTGGCACGCGCAGAACACGCTGGCGACCGGCTACGAGCGGTTGAGCCTCTCGGTCAACGGCGTGGAAAATTCAACCTCGCCCGCCATGCGCATGGGCGAATTGCAGATGGCGTTGCAGACCTATTCCGCAGCGCCCGGTGACCGCAGCCTTGCGGTCAACGTCGTCAACTCGGCCGGCGACATGGTGCGTGCGCTCAATGGCGGCACGACCGCCATCCAGCAGTTGCGCACGGACGCCGACGGAGAGATCGAGCAGTCGGTTGACAAGCTGAACTCGCTGCTGGCCGACCTCGAAAAGATCAACACCGACGTCATGACCGCGACGCGCCTCGGCCGCGACGCATCCGAATCGCTCGACCTGCGCGACGGCATCGTCAAGCAGATCTCCGAAATCGTGCCCATCACCACGCAGTTGCGCGGCGACAGCGACATGGTGATCTTCACCAAGGACGGCGTCACCCTGTTCGAAACCGTCGCCCGCAAGGCGACCTTCGAGCCCTCGCCGATGCTGCTCGCGGGCCAGTCGGGCAACCAGGTCTATATCGACGGCGTGCCGCTCGCGGCCGGCCAGGGCGGCGACACCGACGCCGGCGGCAACATCGCCGGCCTGCTCCAGCTTCGCGACACCGTCGCGCCGCAGATGCAGAACCAGCTCGACGAAATCGCGCGCGCGCTCGTCGATAGCTTCAAAGAGGCTGAAGGCCCGCCCCGCGTCAACGGACTATTCACCTTTGCGTCAGCCCCGGAGACGGCCGGAACGCTGATCGTCAACCAAGACTACGTCACGAACCCCCACGCCATTCGTGATGGTGCCGACGGTTCTTTGAATCCCGTGCCACCCCCCGGCACGCCCGAAGCTAGCTTCACCGGTCAGATTACCAGACTCATGGACGGTTTCGACGCCGACCGGACCTTTTCGACAGATGGCGGCATTGAAGGCGCACGCAGCCTGTCTGCCTACGCCACCGCGTCGATCTCCTGGCTTGAAAGCCAGCGCCAGCTTTCCTCCGTCGCCGCCGAAAAGAAGAGCGCGACGCTCGCCCGCACGTCCGAGGCGCTGTCCAACAAGACCGGCGTCAACATCGACGACGAACTCGCCAAACTGCTCGAACTCGAACAGTCCTATGCGGCCTCCGCAAAGCTGATGCAGGTCGCCAACGATATGCTGTCAACGCTGATGGCGACGGTTAGGTAGTCCCATGAAGGCGATGTCCGTTTCCTCCAATGCGGTCAGCCAGGCGCTTCGCCTGCAAATGGCGCGCGCCCAGGCCGAAATGATCCGGGCCGAGAAGGAAGTGACGACCGGCCAGGTCGCCGACCGCGGCCTGCACCTGGGCGTACGCACCGGCCACTCGGTCTCGCTCGACCGCGACATCGCCCGGCTGGACAACATCAAGAGCACCAATGGCATGGTCACGACCCGGCTCGACGCGACGCAGGAAGCGCTCGGCGAGACCCGCGAGATCGCGCAGCAGATGCTCGGAACGCTGACCACGATGCTCAACGGCGCGCTCGAACCGGCCGTCCCGCGCACGCAGGGCATGTCGGTCCTGACGACGATGAACGCCATGTTCAATGCCACGATCGACGGCGGCTACATTTTCGCGGGCACCAACACCGACGTGCGCCCGCTCGCCGACTTCACCGATCCGGATTCGGACGCGCGGATCAACTTCGAGACGCTGGCCGCATCGCACTTCACCGGCCCCGGCCCGATCGATTTTGACCAAATGACGGATTTCCTTGCCGCAGCCGAAACGCAGATCATCGACAACTGGAACGTGAACTGGTCGCAGGCCAGCGACGAGACCATCCAGAGCCGGATCGCGCTGAGCGAGACCGCGAAGACCTCGGTCTCTGCCAACGAAGGCGGCATCCGCCAGCTTGCGATGGCGGCGGCGATCGTCGTCGGGCTGGTCGATCGCGACATGGACCCGGACGCCAAGCGCCTGCTCACTGAAAAGGCTATCAGCCTGACGGGCGGCGCGATCGAGAGCCTGACATCCATCCAGTCCGAGGTCGGCCTTGCCCAGAACCGGGTCTCCCAGGCCAATGACCGTCTGACGACGCAGGTCGACCTGTTCAAGCGCACCCAGATCGACATGGTCGGCGTCGACCCGTTCGAGGCCAGCACGCGGCTGACGTCGCTGCTGGCGCAGGTCGAGACCTCCTACACCCTGACGGCACGCATCCAGCAGCTCTCCCTGCTCAGGTTCATGTCCTGATGACCCACATCACCCGCACAGAAAGATCGGCCTGCTGATGTACCAGTTCGCTTACGCAGACATTCAGACAGATTCCGTCGCGGATGCCCGCGACCGCGAGAAGCAGGTGCTCGCCCGATCGATCGACCTCCTGGTCGAAGCCCGCGACGCCGGCACGCGCTCGATGAAGTCCATCGAGGCGATCTACTTCATGAACCGCGTCTGGACGTCCTTCATCGAGGATCTGGGCTCGGCCGAGAACGCGCTGCCCAAGGAATTGCGCGCCAACCTCATTTCCATCGGCCTCTGGCTGCTGCGCGAGGGCGAGGAAGTCCGCCAGGGTCGCTCGGAAAATTTCGACGGCCTGATCGAGGTCTCGGAAATCATCCGGGACGGCCTGCAATGAAGAACACCTTGAAGATCACGCTGAAGCCCGGCGAAAAGATCTACGTCAACGGCGCCGTGATCCGGACCGACCGCAAGGTCTCGCTGGAATTCATGAACGACGTGCAGTTCCTGCTCGAGAACCACGTCATGCAGCCCGAGGCGGCGGTGACGCCGCTGCGCCAGCTCTATTTCATCGTGCAGATCATGCTGATCAGCCCGCAGGAAGCCGACGACGCGCGCTCCATGTTCCGCAAGTCGCTGCCGCGCCTGATCGACTCCTTCTCCTCCGACGCCATCAAGGCCGATCTGAAGCAGATCGACCAGCTCGTCGCCGAAGGTCAGGTCTACGAGGCGATGAAGATGCTGCGCGGCCTGTTCCCCCGCGAGGACGCCATCCTCGGCGCCACGCCTCTGCCGGTGCGCCGTGCGCCCGAACCCCAATTGCTCGCCGGAGAATGACGCGATGAACGTTGCAGCCCTGACCAGCGCCAGCCAGGCGAGCCCGACCAGCGCCACCAGTGCGGCCAGCGTCGACTACGAATCCTTCCTGAAGCTCCTCGTCGCGCAGATGAAGAATCAGGACCCGACCGCACCGATGGAATCGACCGAATACGTCGCCCAGCTCGCGACCTTCAGCCAGGTCGAGCAGCAGGTGCAGATGAACAAGAAGCTCGACGACATCCTTCAGGCCTCCGCGCTTTCGCAGGCCAGCGGCCTCATCGGCCGCGAGGTCGTCAGCCATGACGGCTCGGTCACCGGCAAGGTCAAGGAGATCAAGCTCTATTCCGACGGCGTCGTCGCCGTATTGGAATCCGGCGGCCAGATCCCTATCCTGCCGGGCGTCACCATTCGCTGATCCGGCCCGAACGCCATGAATGAAGCCGACGCGCTCGACATCGTCCAATACGCGATCTGGGTGGTGCTCGTCGCGTCGAGCCCGGCCGTCGTCGTCGGCATGGCCGTCGGCGTCGGCATCGCGTTGATTCAGGCGCTGACGCAGGTCCAGGAAATCACCCTGACCTTCGTCCCGAAGATCGTCGCGATCCTCCTGACCGTCGCCCTCACCGGCCCCTTCGTCGGCGCCCAGATTTCCAGCTTCTCCACCGTCATCTTCCAGCGCATCGAAAGCGGGTTCTGACGGATTTTTATCGAAGGGGACCCCCACCCTCTATCCCTCCCCACAAGGGGGAGGGAGTTCGTCAGCGTGGCACCCAAGGCTTCAGCCAGGCTCCACGCTGATGGGTCGACATGATGTGGATGCCCTCCCTCCCCCTTGTGGGGAGGGATAGAGGGTGGGGGTCCCCTTCGATAAAAATCCGAAGACCGCCTCGCACCGCCAAGTCGGAAGACCCGATCGAAATCCCCCGCACCTTTCGCGCAAGCTTCATCCTCTAGCGTCCAGCCATCCCGGTCGCCATGCGGCCGCTTCAGGCATGGACGATTCGTATGGCGATGAACGAAGCACTAAGCGCGGCGCCGGTTCGCAACAATGGTCGCGACATCGGCTTTGCCTTCGGCATCATCGTCATCCTGGCGGTGCTGTTCCTGCCGATCCCGGCCTTCCTCATCGATCTCGGCCTCGCCTTTTCCATCGCCGTCTCCGTCCTCGTCCTGATGGTGTCGCTCTGGATTCAGCGGCCGCTCGAATTCTCCGCCTTCCCGACCGTTCTTCTCATCGTCACCATGCTGCGCCTGTCGCTCAACATCGCGACGACGCGCGTCATCCTTTCCCACGGCAACGAGGGCACGCACGCGGCCGGCCATGTCATCGGCGGCTTTGCCAATCTCGTCATGGCCGGCGATTTCGTCATCGGTCTGATCGTCTTCCTGATCCTGATCGTGGTGAACTTCATCGTCATCACCAAGGGCGCGACACGTATCGCCGAGGTCGGCGCGCGCTTCACCCTCGACGCCATCCCCGGCAAGCAGATGTCGATCGACGCCGACCTTTCGGCCGGCGTGATCGACGACAAGGAGGCCCAGCGCCGCCGCCGCGAGCTGGAGGAGGAAAGCTCCTTCTTCGGCGCGATGGACGGCGCGTCCAAATTCGTCCGCGGCGACGCCATCGCGGGGCTTCTGATCACCGCGATCAACATCGTCGGCGGCATCGCCATCGGCTACACCCGCCACGGCATGGACATGGGCACCTCGGCCGACGTCTTCGTCAAGCTGTCCGTCGGCGATGGCCTCGCCACGCAGATCCCGGCGCTCATCGTGTCGCTTTCGGCCGGCCTCGTGGTCTCGAAGGGCGGCACGCGCGGTTCCACCGACGAGGCGGTGTTCGGCCAGCTCGGCGCCTATCCCCGCGCCCTGTCGGTGGCGGCGGCGCTGCTGTTCGGCATCGGCCTGATGCCCGGCCTGCCGG
>JAEWET010000048.1:0-87566 GCA_023389195.1 Pseudomonadota bacterium | reverse complement strand
TCAGGCGTCCCGAAGCAGCTCGGCGGCAAGCGCCCGGGTTACGGGCCGGCCGAGCCGCAGGGCCTCGCTGTCGAGCAGTTCAACGGCCTGCCTGGCGGCCGCCGATGACCGTTCCAACCGGGTCGCGAGGTAGCTCACCACGCTTTCGTCCATGCTGAGCTGACGGTCGGCGCAGAATTTGACGATCAGGCCGCGGAACAGCTGGTCGTCCGGCGGCGCGAGCGAAATCACCGGAACAGTCCGAAGCCGCGAGCGCAGATCGCGGAGCTCGGCCTCGATCGCCGCCGGCGCCTCGCGCCCCGTGAACAGCACATAGGCGCCGTCCTCGCGCGCGAGGTTCATCAAATGGAAGAGGGCACGCTCGTCGAAATCCCCAGCCCTGAGATCCTCGACCACCAGCGCGCCGGTCGCGAGTGCGCCGGGGACGTCGGCCGCGGTCAGCGCATTGGCCGTGGTCGAGCGGGCGCCGGCTTCCTCCGCCCAGATCGCGGCCAGATGGCTCTTGCCTGAGCCTTCGGGGCCTGCGAGCCACATGATCCGGTTCGGCCATTCCGGCCAGCCGTCGATCAGGGCGAGGCCGGCAGCATTGGCGGGGCCCTCGAGAAAATTGTCCCGGCTCAGGCTTTCCGCATGCGGAAGTGAAAAGGCCAATTGTCGGGGATGAACGCGGCCAGCCACGCTTGATTTGCTCCGTGCCGGCACGCCGGCCCTTGTCTGAAGAGATTTGACTTTATTCGATCGGAAGTTGGCCTTTTGCGGGGCCGTCTCCCGGTTCATTTGGCCTCGATCGTACTCATGTGCCGCAACCACTCGACGAGGTAGAGCGATACGGAGGACAGCGTGAACACCGTGACGAGGCCCATCAAGATCATATCATAAGGCGCCGGCTTGAAGCCGAAGGCCAGGGCAGCCAGCACCAATGCCGCATAAGCGACCTGTGCCGCTGTGTTTAGCTTGGATACTTTCGAGGGCCGCATCTCGACCGGCTTGTCGAACAGCCAGGACACGATCACCGCGGTGACGATCATGATGTCGCGGGAGACGACCAGGATGACGATCCAGCGCGGGATGTCGCCCCAGATGCCGAGCGACAGGTAGATAGACACCAGCAACGCCTTGTCGGCCAGCGGATCGAGCAGGGCGCCGAGCTCGCTGGTCATGTTGAAGCGCTTGGCCAGGAAACCGTCGACGGCGTCGCTGATACCCGCGATCAGGAAGACGGCAAACGCCACCTCCATTTGGCTCGACACGATGGCCCAGACGATGATCGGGACCAGCATGATGCGGCCCAGGGTAATGATGTTCGGAATACTCACGCGGCGCTTCCCGGCACCCGGCCTGACCTTGAAACCCGGCCCTTTGGAGGCTGAACCGGTTGATATCTACATAGTATAGGGCCGGGCGCCACGCTTGCCATTGCGCGTCCCCGGAATTCGACGTAACCAGCCGCAAACCCACTGGAAAT
Source organism: Pseudomonadota bacterium (assembly GCA_023389195.1). Taxonomy (GTDB): domain Bacteria; phylum Pseudomonadota; class Alphaproteobacteria; order Rhizobiales; family Rhizobiaceae; genus Aliihoeflea. Next base: position 86,101 of record JAEWET010000048.1, on the reverse strand, counting down.
CGGGCATGACCGACCGCAAAAACGGCCTCACCTACGCCGATTCAGGCGTCGATATCGACGCGGGCAACCGCCTGGTCGACCTGATCAAGCCGATGGTGCGCGCCACTGCACGACCTGGCGCCGACGCCGAGATCGGCGGATTCGGCGGCCTGTTCGACCTCAAGGCGGCCGGCTTCAAGGACCCGATCCTGGTTGCGGCGACCGATGGTGTCGGCACCAAGGTCAAGATCGCGATCGAGACTGGCCTGCATGGCGGAATCGGCATCGACCTCGTCGCCATGAGCGTCAACGACCTCGTCGTGCAGGGGGCCGAGCCGCTCTTCTTCCTCGACTATTTCGCAACCGGCAAGCTCGATCCAGACCAGGGCGCGGCCATCGTCTCGGGCATCGCCCAGGGCTGCCGACAGGCAGGCTGCGCGCTGATCGGCGGCGAGACGGCCGAAATGCCCGGCATGTATCGCGACGGCGACTACGATCTCGCAGGCTTTGCCGTCGGCGCTGCCGAGCGCGGCCAATTGCTGCCCACCGACGACATCGTCGAAGGCGACGTCATCCTCGGCCTCGCCTCTTCCGGCGTCCATTCCAACGGCTATTCACTCGTGCGCAAAATCGTCGAGCTTTCGGGTCTCGACTGGGATGCGAAGGCGCCGTTCGACAAGAGCCGTACGCTCGGCGAAGCGCTGCTCGAGCCGACCCGCATCTACGTCAAGCCGATCCTCGCAGCGATCCGCTCCACGCACGGCATCAAGGCGCTCGCCCACATCACGGGCGGAGGCTTTCCCGAAAACATCCCGCGCGTCCTGCCGAAGGACTTCGCCGCCGAACTCGATCTCGACGCGATCGACGTTCCGCCCGTCTTCTCATGGCTCGCCAAGACCGGCGGCGTCACGCCAGTCGAAATGAAGCGCACCTTCAATTGCGGCGTCGGCATGATCCTCGTCGTCGCCTCCGGGCAGGCCGCGCAGGTCGCCGCCGTTCTCCAGAAGGAAGGCGAACATGTCATGACCATCGGACGCATCGTGCCCCGTCGCGAGACCGGCGTCGTCTATCGCGGACATCTCGACCTATGAGCATCACGAAAAAGCGCGTCGCCGTCCTCATCTCCGGCCGAGGCTCGAACATGAAGACGCTGGCGGAAGCGGCAGCCGGTCCGCGCGCGACCTACGAAATCGTCGGCGTCATCTCCGACAAGCCCGAGGCGACCGGGCTCAACCACGCTGCGGCCCTCGACATCGAGGGGCGCGCGATCCCGCGCAAGGATTTCGCCGACAAGGCGGCGCATGAAGCGGCCATCGACGCGCAGCTCAAGCGCTGGAACGTCGAGATTGTCGCGCTGGCAGGCTACATGCGGCTTCTGTCGGCCGAATTCGTCGAGACCTGGAAGGGCCGGATGATCAACATCCACCCTTCCCTCCTGCCCCTTTTCAAGGGCCTCGACACGCACAAGCGTGCGCTCGATGGAGGGCTGCGCATCCATGGCTGCACCGTCCACTTCGTCACCGCCGAAATGGACGGCGGGCCGATCATCGCGCAGGCGGCCGTGCCCGTCTCGCCCGACGACAACGAGGACAGCCTGACGCGCCGCGTGCTCGCCGCCGAGCACCAGCTCTACCCGATGGCCCTTGACCTCGTCGCCACCGGCCGCGCCCAACTCGTCAGCAACCGCGTCGCCTTCGACCATCTCGGCGCATCGAGCGGCCGCGAACGCATCCTCTCCCCCTCCACCGGCCACGACGGCGAAGCCGACCTCGAATCGCTGGCGCGGTTTACGCCCTGAGATCGCGTTTGACGGGTGTTACCCTTCCAAGCCTCAGAGCTTGAAATATTGCTCCCGCGCCCGGACGAAGGGCGTTTCGGCCAGTTCCGTCTTGCGCCGCACGATCGCCAGAGCCGCGATGAAGCCCTCCACGGCACGCGCCGTCAATTCGTCGCCGTCGCGCAGCGAGTTGATCGCCTCCGCAGCCGCCTTGGCTCCCGCCTCGAGGATGTCTTCCGGAAACTGGCGGACCTGAACGCCATGGTCATTGACCAGCGTCTCCAGCGCCCGCGGATCATTTGCCGCAAAATCCGACGCAATCTCGTCATGCTCGGCTTGGGCCGCCAGTCTGATGATCGCCTGCAAGTCTTCGGGTAGCGCCAGATATTTGGACTTGTCGATCGCCAATTCGGCAGTCAGCGCGGGTTCGATGAAGCTGGGAAAATAGTAGTTCTTGGCGATCTGGTGGAAACCGAGCGCAAGGTCGTTGTAAGGCCCGACAAATTCGGCCGCATCCAGCGTACCCGATTGAAGAGCCTGAAAAATCTCTCCTGCAGCCATGTTCGTCACTGAAGCGCCAAGCTGCTGCCAGACCCTTCCGCCAAGGCCGGGGGTTCGAAAGCGCAAGCCCTGAATGTCCGCGACGCTCGTCAACTCGTTGCGAAACCAGCCGCCGGCCTGAGTGCCCGTATCGCCGGCAAGGAAGCCCTGTACGCCGAATTGATCGTAGATGTCGTCCCAAAGCTGCTGGCCGCCCATATGGCGTATCCAAGCCGACAACTCCCTTGACGTCATGCCATAAGGGACTCCGGAAAAGAGTGACAACCCGGCGCTCTTGTTCTGCCAGTAATACGAAGCGCCGTGGCTCATTTCGGCATTGCCGTCGATGACCGCGTCGAGGGACTGGAGCGGCGGTACGAGCTCCCCTGCGGAAAAGACCTGAATTGTCAGCCGTCCGCCCGATGCCTGCGTAATGCGGTCAGCCAGGCGCTGCGCGCCCACACCCTGGCCGGGAAAATTCTTGGGCCAGGCCGTGACCATCCGCCATGTCTGAGTGTTTTGTGCGATGGCGGGCGTTGCCAGAGCGGTCGCGCTCGCAGCCATGCTGCCAGTCGCCAAACCGCCCAAAAACGAGCGTCGTTGCATGTCATCCTCCCAGATGCCCGGCGATCAATCGGTCGCTGGCAAAACACGGCCACCTCCTGACCGAACTTTCATTACCGCATATGGAGGACGTCAATTCAACCCAAGGATGTCGCGGGGAGTTCAGCGGGTGGTGCCGGCCGCAGCCAGACCTTGGTATCGTGGAAGGCGGCGCCGCCGTAGGGGGCGGCGGCGTCGGAGCCGGTGAGGACGTTGATGCCTTCGCCGCGCTCGTGCGAGCCGTTCGGCCAGATGCCTTCGGCGATCACCACGCCGCGCTTCACGCCAGCGAAAAGCCTTGCGTTCAGAACGACTTCGCCGCGTTTATTGCCGATCTCGATGCGGTCGCCGTCGGCGATGCCGAGGCTGGCAGCATCATCAGGGTGGAGCATCAGTTCGGGCCGGCCTTCCTTCTTGCGCGAGGTCGGCATTTCGGTGAAGGACGAGTTCAGGAACGAGCGCGCCGGCGAGGTCGCCATGCGGAACGGATGGGCCGGATCGGCGCTCTCGATCAGCTCGACATGGTCCGGAAACACCGGCAAACCGGCCCAGTTTCCCTGCAAACCGATCGATTTCGGCGGTTTATTCGGCGAAACCGTCGCGATCCAGTCCGGTTTGAAGCGAAACTTTCCGCCGGAATGACCGAATCCGCTCAAAAAATGCGCCTTATCGAAGTCCGGCTGCATGTCCGACCAGCGTTCCTCCGAGAAGGTCTCGAAGGTTCCGAGGCCGCGCTTGTCGAGCATCTTGTCGATGTGCTGGCGCTCGGTCAGGCCGAAGCCGGGGAGGTCGGCGACGCCGAGGCGCTTGGCCAGTTCCTCGATGACGAAATGGTTTGTCTTCGGTCCCTCCGGCGCGTCAATAACTTTCGGACCGAGCACGATGTGGCTCTGGCCGCCGCCGCGATAGATGTCGTCGTGCTCGAGGAACATGGTCGCGGGGATGACGACGTCGGCGAGCATCGCCGTGTCGGTCATGAAATGCTCGTGGACGGCGGTGAAGAGGTCGTCGCGCAGGAAGCCCTGCCTCACCAGCCTTTGCTCGGGCGCGACGTTGGCCGGGTTGGTGTTCTGGATCAGCATCGCGGTGACCGGCGGGCCGGCGTTGAGCGCGGACGGATCGTTGGTCAGGATCGGGCCGATGCGGGACTGGTCGAGATGGCGGACCTTCGGGTCGAGGAAGCGGCGGCCTTCGAGCTCGGTCTTGTCGAGCTTGAAAATGTCCGAATTGGAATGGAACGCGCCGCCGCCCTCATATTGCCAGGCGCCAGTGACCGCGGGAATGGAGAGCGCGGCGTGCATGTTGGCCGCGCCGTTGCGGCTGCGGGTGAAGCCGTAGCCGAGGCGGAAGAAGGTGCGCTTCGTCTCGCCGACGAGCCGGGCGAAGGTTTCGATTTCGGCGACCGATAGGCCGGTGATCGCCGCGGCCCATTCGGGGGTCCTGGCCGAAAGATGCGCCTCGAGCCCTTTCGGATCGTCCGTGTATTTTTCGAGATAGGCGCGGTCGGCGAAGCCGTCGCGGAAAAGGACGTGCATGACAGCGCAGGCAAGCGCGCCGTCGGTGCCGGGCTTGAGAATCAGCGCCAGGTCGGCCTGCTTCATCGTCGCATTATCATAGACATCGATGACGACGATCTTCGCGCCGCGTTCCTTGCGGGCCCGGACCGCGTGGGTCATCACGTTGACCTGCGTGACCACGGCATTGGTGCCCCAGATCACGACGCAATCGGATTTCGCCATTTCACGCGGGTCGACGCCGGTCAGCGCCCCCGCACCCATGACCCAGCCGGTCCATGCGAGATTGGTGCAGATCGTGTCGAAAAAGCCGGAATATTTCTTGGCGTAGCGCAGGCGGTGGATGCCGTCGCGCTGAACGAGGCCCATCGTGCCGGCATAGTAATAGGGCCAGACGGATTCCGAGCCGTCCTTCGCTTCGGCCGCTTCGAACTTCTCGGCGATCAGGTCGAGCACGGCGTCCCAACTCGCCTCCTTCCACTTGCCCTCGCCTTTCGCGCCGGAGCGCACCAGCGGCTTCAACAGGCGTTCGGGATGGTGGATGCGCTCGGCGTAGCGGGCGACCTTGGCGCAGATGACGCCGGCCGTGTAGCTGTTTTCCTTCGCGCCATGTAGGCGGCCGACCTTGCCGTCGACGACTTCGACGTCGAGTGCGCAGGTGGACGGGCAGTCATGCGGACAGGCCGAATGGCCGATGCGGATCGGAGCGTGCTGGTTCATGCGCGGAACCTAGCCGAAATCGGTTCCAGCGTGTAGGTCGTGGACCCAACAAAAGGATTGATCCACCATGTTCGCCAACGCGATCGATCGGACCAAAGCGTGAACTATCGCCACATCTACCACGCCGGCAATTTCGCCGACGTCGTCAAGCACATCATCCTGGCCCGCGCGATCGACTATTTGAAGCGAAAGCCCGGCGCGTTCCGGGTGATCGACACCCATGCCGGGATCGGCGTCTACGACCTGTCGTCGGACGAGGCGCAGAAGACCGGCGAGTGGAAGGACGGGATCGGACGATTGCTCGATGCCGATCTAACCGACGACGCGGCGGCGCTGATCGCGCCCTATCTCGAAGCCGTCCGTGCGGCAAACGCGCCCGGCGGCCTCACCGCCTATCCCGGATCGCCGGCGATCGCGCGCCATCTCCTGCGCAACCAGGACAGATTGACGGCGATCGAACTCCATCCGGCCGATGCCGAAACGCTGAAGAAGCGTTTTGCAGGCGACTTCCAGACCCGCGTGATCGAACTCGACGGCTGGCTGGCGCTGGGTGCACATCTGCCACCTAAGGAAAAGCGCGGCCTCGTCATCGTCGACCCGCCTTTCGAGCGCGAAGGCGAGTTCGACCGGCTCACCGACGGACTGGTCAAAGCGTACAAGCGCTGGCCGGGTGGGACCTATCTGATGTGGTATCCGGTGAAGAACCGGAAAGCGGTCGCCGCCTTCCGCGAGACGCTTCGCGAGGCTGGCATCGCCAAGATCCTCGACCTGTCGCTCGACATCCGGGCACCGAGCGTACCGGAGCGCCTCGACGGGACCGGGCTCGTCGTCGTGAACCCGCCCTATCCGCTCGAAGCCGAGATGAAGATCGTGCTCCCCGTGCTCGCGCGGCTGCTCGGTGATGGCAAAGACGCAACATGGCGGGCGGAATGGCTCGCGGGAGAACGGCCTGCATCTTGACCGAAATGCGGCGGTGACGGACATTGCCGACTCATTGACCGCCTTCGGGAGACTTTCCATGGCCATTTCGCTTCGCCGGGCCGGCGCTGCTTTCTTCACGGCACTTTCCATTCTCGCCGGCGGCATGACGCATCAGGCGGCGGCGGCCGACATGGTGCGGGGCGTTTATGCGACCGATCCGGGCGTCTGCGGAAACGACAAGGTGCTCGGCGCGATCACCAAGAAATTCGCCTATCAGGTGCGCAACGTGCCGAACCTGCCGATGGTCGACATCGTCGAATTCCGGCAGATCCGCGAGAACCGCTATTTGCCGTCGCGTCCCGACTGGCCGATCGAGCGCCGCTATTGCATCGCCAACGTCCATCTGACCGACGGCCACATGCGCGACGTCTGGTATCTGATCGAGCATCCGATGGGCTTCGCGTCGATCGGCAGCAATGTCGAATTCTGCGTGCTCGGCTTCGACCGCTGGAAGGTTTATGGCGGCAATTGCCGCGTCCTTCGCTAGGACGCGTCGATATCAGACCTGAGCGGCCTGCAAATGTCAGCTTTCTGCGCTTCCGGTGCTCATGTACCCGAAAGTACATTCCGCTCCGGTTCTCGAAATCTGCCATTTTCGGCACGCCCAACCCTGGTCTCGACACGCCCTAGACCCCGCTCTGTCGTCTGCCTGATCGGGATTCTCGCCGCCGGCCTCGCTCTGACCGGATGCGGCGAGGAAGCCGGTGTGGCGAAACCCGCGCCCTTCGACTTCTACGTCCTCTCGCTTTCCTGGTCGCCGAGCTATTGTGCGGCCGAGGGCGGCGATGCCGATCCGCAGCAATGCGACGCGGATCGCGATCTCGGTTTCGTGGTGCATGGGCTTTGGCCGCAGTTCGAACAGGGCTGGCCGGAATTTTGCGACGACGATGCACGCAATCCGTCGCGCGCCGAGATCGATGCCATCTCCGACATCATTCCCTCCGACGGATTGATCCGCCATCAATGGCGCAAGCACGGCACCTGTACCGGTCTGTCGGCCGGCGGCTATTTCGACGCAACGCGCGCGGCGCTCGACAAGGTGACGGTGCCGCAGTTCAATCAGCGCCGCGTCTCCGCCTCCGACATGCGCCAAGCCTTTCTCGACGCCAATGACGGATTGCCCGCCGACGGGCTCGCAGTCACCTGCAATAGCGGCCTCCTTCGCGAAGTGCGCATCTGCCTGACGACAGCACTGGACTTCCACTCGTGCCCGGAAGTCGCCGAGCGCTCCTGCCGGCAGCCGGATTTGCGCCTGCCCGCACCATGAACGAGATGTGATTGCCGACCCGGCCGTGCTCGCATAGCTTGTCGGCAACCGATCGCATGGAGAGAAATGGATGCCGAGACTGCTTTATTCGCCCGCTTCACCTTACAGCGCCAAGGTCCGGATGGCCGCCGTCCACACCGGATATGCGCTCGAATCCGAAACGGTCGACACCAATGCCGACCCCGAGAAGCTGCTGAAGGCGAACCCGCTCGGCAAGATCCCCTGTCTCGTCACCGATGAAGGCGACGGCATTCACGACAGCCGGGTCATCATGCAGTATATCGGCCGCGAGACCGGCAATACGCTCTATCCGCGAAATGCGGCGAAGCGGCTCGAAGCCGAGCGGCTGGAAGCGATCGCGGATGGCATCTGCGACTGCCTGCTCGCCCATGTCTACGAACGCCGCTTTCGGCCGGAGGAGAAGATCCACCTGCCCTGGCTCGAGCGGCAGTGGTCGAAGGCGACGCGCGCGCTCGACGAACTGAACGAGAATCCGCCAAAGCTGACGAAGAAGATCACCGGCGGTCATATCGCGCTGCGGGCGACGCTCGGCTATCTGGCGCTGCGCTTCGACGGCCAGTGGGAACGGGGACGGCCGAAGCTGACGCGCTGGGCCAAGCGTTTCGACGAACGTTTTCCGGAGATTGCCGCCGAGCTTCCGAAATAGCGCAAACAAAAAGGCCGGCGAAATCGCCGGCCTTTCTGCATTCAGTCGAAGACCGAATTAGAACTTCACGCCGAGGCCAACCGACACGCGGTGGTTGCTCGAGTCGAAGTCGGCACCATTGACGCCCGGAAGCGCGTAGTCCTTGCTGCCGTAGTCCGTGTAACGGTACTCGAGACGGCCGAAGACCTGGTCGGTCAGCTTGGCATCGACGCCGGCGCCGACGGTGTAGCCGAGAGCGACGTTGGTGTCGCGGTCGCCCGTTGCAACGTCGGTGATGCGCTGACGCTCAGCGGCAACACCAGCCGTACCGTAGAGCAGGATGTCTTCCGTGACGGTGACACCAGCGCGGGCACGGAGCGAGCCGTCGACGGTCGAACGCGAGTCGAACGTGGTGGCTTCGCCATCGACGCGGCTGTAGTTGATGTCGGCTTCAGCACCATACACGAACGAACCGTTCTGCATGTTGAAACCGCCGAACGCGCCGCCCATCCAGCCGTCGGTCTCGGCTTCTTCGTTGGTGGCGCGGTTGCGGGTCTCACCGTTGAAGCCGTAGCCGAGGCTCACACCGGCGTAAGGGCCGGACCAGGTGTTGACCGGAGCGAACTCCATCGGAGCGGCCGGTGCCGGCGGCTCCTGGTAGACAACGTCAGCAGCAAAGGCCGGGGCCGAAGCGAGGACGGCAACGCCGAGAGCGAGAGCGGCGGGGCGGTAGAAACGATTCTTCATTTTTATAACTCCTTAGCCACGAGAACCAATACGCGGTTCCCGACTTCGAGACAGACGCTGAAACCCTTACGGGAGGCAAATGGTTCCCGGCGTCGACCGAGGCGAAGATCGTGTCGAAATGCGGCTGAACCCAAACTGAAAAGGGGTCATTCCCGGGCTGCAATATGGCTGCAATGTGACGTTGCATTCGTGCCACAGTAACGGACGCTGGCCCCGGTTAACTCTCTGTTTACTATACCCTAATCGGATCGGGCGCAAGGACCGTCGTCTCTTGTCCGGACTGCGATCGGCGTCTTCGTGGCGGCACAGGAGCGTCCCGTTCGCGGCATGATCCGCGATCTGGGAAGATGGCAGGATCGTCATGGGAAAAGACGGGTGCGGTCTTCTGGTTTGGACGTTCGCCGCCTATATCTGTCGTTCCCTTCCCGGCAGCACGAACGGATGATGCAGACCAATCTCCAGGCAACGCCCCAAGTCGCACTCGTCACGGGCGGTGCGCAGCGCATCGGCAGGGCCATCGTCGAGGACCTCGCGGTGCATGGCTTTGCCGTGGCGATCCATTGCAACGGTTCGCGAGAAGCGGCTGAAGACCTTTCTGCCGCCGTTTCCCGCAACGGGGCGACCGCCGCGGTCGTCGATGCCGACCTCACCGACCGTGCCGCCGTTGCGCAGCTCGTGCGTCGCGCGGAGAGCGCGCTCGGGCCGATCTCTCTGCTCGTCAACAATGCCTCGCTCTTCGAGGAGGACGGGGCCGAAAATTTCGAATGGGAGGCATGGGATCGCCATTTCGCGATCCACCTCGAAGCGCCGGCGATGCTCGCCCGCACGATGGCCGAACGCCTGCCGGCAAGCACCGACGGGCTCGTCGTCAATTTGATCGATCAGCGGGTCTGGCGTCCGACGCCGAAATTCTTCTCCTATACCCTCTCCAAATCCGCGCTGTGGACGGCGACGCGCACACTGGCGCAGGCGCTTGCGCCGACAATCCGCGTCAACGCGATCGGGCCTGGACCGACGCTCGCCAATGCCCGGCAGGACGATGGCGATTTCCGGCGCCAAGTCGATGCGCTCCTGTTGAAGCGCGGGCCGGATCTGGCCGAGTTCGGCCGGACGATCCGGTGGCTGTGGGACGCGCGTTCGGTGACCGGCCAGATGATCGCGCTCGACGGCGGCCAGCATCTCGCCTGGGAAACGCCGGACGTCTCAGGGGTCGCGGAATGAAGCCGCCAACACCCGAGAAGAGCACATCCGACCTGAAACGCGCCGAGCGTTCAGGCGGCGACGTCGCGGGCTATATGCCGAATGGCGACGACGAGGACGACAACGAGATCGAAGCCGAGCCGCAGCCCGCGGGCACCGATCTCGGCATCGAGTGGGACGGCGACCGCGGCGACGCGGAGGGCAAGACCGGCATCGACGTCATCCAGACGTTGGTGAAACGCCTGCCCAATTCGCCCGGCGTCTATCGCATGACGAATGCGGCCGGCGACGTGCTCTATGTCGGCAAGGCGCGCAGCCTGAAGAAGCGCGTCACGAACTACGCGCAGGGCAAGGGCCACACCAACCGGATCGGGCGGATGGTGCGCGAGACGGCGCATATGGAGTTCGTCGTCACCCGCACGGAGATCGAGGCGCTTCTTCTGGAAGCGAATCTGATCAAGCGGTTGCGGCCGCGCTTTAACGTTCTGATGCGGGACGACAAATCGTTTCCCTACATACTTCTAACCCGCGACCACCCCTCGCCCGGCATCTTCAAGCATCGCGGCGCGCGTTCGAAAAAGGGCGACTATTTCGGCCCGTTCGCCTCGGCCGGCGCGGTCGGGCGGACGATCAACTCGCTGCAACGCGCGTTCCTTTTGCGCACCTGCACGGATTCGGTCTTCGAGAGCCGGACGCGGCCCTGCCTTCTCTACCAGATCAAGCGCTGCTCGGGGCCTTGCACCAGCGAGGTATCGAAGACCGACTATGACGAACTCGTCGACGAGGCGAAGGCGTTCCTTTCGGGCAAGTCGTCGAAGATCGTCGCGGAAATCTCCAAGGCTATGCAGGAGGCTTCGGCGGAACTCGATTTCGAGCGGGCGGCGATCTATCGCGACCGGCTGTCGGCGCTCAGCCACGTGCAGAGCCATCAGGGGATCAACACCCAGTCGACCGAGGAGGCCGACGTCTTCGCCATTCATCAGGAGGGTGGCCAGAATTGCATCGAGGTGTTCTTCTTCCGCACCGGCCAGAACTGGGGCAACCGCGCCTATTTCCCGAAGGCCGATCCCTCGATCGAGGCGCCCGAGGTGCTTGGCGCGTTTCTGGCGCAATTCTACGACGACAAGCCGATCCCCCGCACGATCCTCCTGTCACAGCCGGTCGAGGAACAGCAATTGCTGGCCGAGGCGCTGGCGACCAAGGCGGGACGCAAGATCACGGTGATGGTGCCGCAGCGCGGCGAGAAGAAGGATTTGACGGACCACGCGCTGCAGAACGCCCGGCAGGGCCTCGGGCGGCGGCTGGCAGAGACGTCGTCGCAGACGCGGCTTCTTGCGGGGCTTGCCGAGGCGTTCGGCCTGGAGCGAACCCCGCGGCGGATCGAGGTCTTCGACAATTCGCACATCATGGGAACGAATGCCGTCGGTGCGATGATCGTCGCCGGGCCGGAAGGCTTCGTGAAGAACCTGTACCGCAAGTTCAACATCCGCTCGACCGAGATCACGCCCGGCGACGATTTCGGCATGATGCGCGAGGTGATGGAGCGGCGGTTCTCGCGGCTGATCAAGGAGAACGGGATTCCCGATCGCAACGCGCCCGACGACCGCGACGAATTTCCGGCATGGCCGGATCTCCTGCTCATCGACGGCGGACAGGGCCAGCTTTCGGCCGTGCGCAAGATTTTGGGCGATCTTGGCATACAGGACGCGGTGGCGACGATCGGCGTTGCCAAGGGCGTCGACCGGGACGCCGGGCGGGAGCGTTTCTTCGTTCCCGGCCGCGATCCCTTCTCTCTGCCGATGCGCGATCCGGTGCTCTATTTCGTCCAGCGCCTGCGCGACGAGGCGCACCGCTTTGCGATCGGCTCGCACCGGGCGCGGCGCAAGAAGGAGATGGTGCGCAACCCGCTCGACGAGATCGGCGGCATCGGACCCGGCCGCAAGCGCGCGCTGCTGCACCATTTCGGCACCGCGAAGGCCGTCAGCCGGGCGGGAATCGAAGACCTGATGTCCGTCTCGGGCATCTCGGCGACCGTTGCCAAGACGATCTACGACCATTTCCACGAAAAGGGATGACGGTCGGCCGTGCTATCGGCTTGACTTGCCCCACCCGTCCCGCGAATTTGCAGCCAGCCCGGACGGTGCAGGTTCGGCGCTCCAGAATAAACGACAGGCTTACATGTCCAATCGCGCCTTCAATATTCCAAACATCCTGACCTATGCGCGTATATTGGCGGTTCCGCTCGTCGTGCTCTGCTTCGTGCCGGACGACCGCCAGCAGGCGACCGACTTCTGGCGCTGGACCGCGGTCACCATCTTCTTCGTCGCCAGCCTCACCGATTTCCTCGACGGCTATCTGGCGCGCATTTGGGACCAGACCTCGAATATCGGCCGAATGCTCGATCCGATCGCCGACAAGCTGCTCGTCGCCGCGGCGCTGCTGCTTCTGGCGGCCGAAGGCACGATCGGCGAGTGGTCGCTTTGGGCCGCCATCATCATCCTGTGCCGCGAAATCCTCGTTTCGGGGTTGCGCGAGTATCTTGCCGCGCTCAAGGTTTCGGTGCCGGTGACCCAGCTCGCCAAATGGAAGACGACGATCCAGCTCGTGGCGATCGGCTTCCTGCTCGCCGGCCCCGCCGGAGACAAAGTCCTGCCCTATACGAGCGAGATGGGTTTGGCCCTGCTCTGGATCGCGGCCATGCTGACGCTCTACACCGGCTACGATTATTTTCGCGCCGGCCTGAAGCACGTCATCGAGGACTGAGCATGAAGCTGATCTATTTCGCCTGGGTGCGCGAGCGCATCGGCATTTCCGAAGAGGACGTCGAGCTGCCCGGCGACGTGAAGACGGCGGGCGATCTGCTCGCCTGGCTGCGTGAGCGCGGGGACGGCTACGCCGAAGCGCTGCAGAACCCGAAAGTCATTCGCGTCGCGATCAACCAGGAGCATGTGGACCACCGCGAGCCGATTGCCGGCGCGCGCGAGATCGCGCTCTTTCCGCCGATGACGGGGGGGTGACGACGTGACGGACGCATGCGTCATTCGCGTAGCTGTTCAATCCGCCGCCTATGATACGGCAGCCGAAATCGATGCGGCGAAGGCCGCGGGCGGGAATGTCGGCGCGGTCGTCACCTTCAGCGGCGTGTGTCGCGACGAAAGCGGGCGGCTCGCCGCACTCGAGCTCGAACATTATCCAGGCATGGCCGAGGGCGAGATCCGGCGCATCGCTTCGCAGGCTGCCGAACGCTGGCCAGTCACCAGCCTGACCGTGATCCATCGCCACGGCAAACTCACGCCCGGAGAGGACATCGTGCTCGTCGTAGCCGCCTCCATTCACCGTCAAGCCGCATTCGAGGCGGCCTCGTTCCTGATGGATTTCCTCAAGACCAGCGCCCCATTCTGGAAGAAGGAACATCTGGCCGACGGCACGTCGGGGGCGTGGGTCGAGGCGAAGGATGCCGACGATGACGCTGCCGCGCGCTGGTGAGCAATCCCCAGCCACCGGCCCGGCCAAAATCTCAATGTTAGGCATTTGGTAGCCGCCATCGACTAGCCTGTGCTCCGTGCAAGGCGGGCGGGCGGACATGCTGGAGACGATAGCGAACATTCACGGCTGGCTGGACGGGGCGATGCTTGCCGTGGTGGCGTGTTCGGTCGCGGGCGCGGTCTATTTCCAGCGCCGTCATGCGGCCGTCGCCGACGAGCTTTCGCGCAGCCGCTTTCTGTTCGAAAACCTTGCCGAGGGCGTCTACCGGGCCCTACCCGACGGTCGGCACATCCGTACCAACACGGCGATGGCGCGGCTTCAGGGCTATGCCAGTTCCCAAGCGGTGATGCACGCCTCTCCTCGCCCTTCTGTCGAATGCTATGTCGACCCGACACGCGGCGCGCAGTTTCGCGAACTGCTTTTCCGCGATGGGACCGTCACCGATTTCGTGTCGCAGGCCTATCGGCACCGCACCGGCGAGCGCATCTGGATTTCCGAATCGGCCCGCCTGATCCGCCATCGCCGGACGGGCGCTCCCCTTTGTTATGAAGGCACGGTGCGCGACGTCACCGAAACGATGCAGCGCCTGAACCTGGAAGAACGCTTCACGAAGCTGACGAGCCACCTGCCGGGCGGACTGTTCCAGTTCAAACGAGGGCACGACGGCAGCTTCGACGTCGCCTACATTTCGGACGGCTTCGTCTCGACGACGGGTCTGTCGTTCGAGCGCGGCTATCCCTCCCCGCATCGCTTCTTCGAGATCGTGGTGGAGAAGGATCGGCCCCGCTTCATGGAAAGCTTCCACCGCGCCCGCAAGGGCGGCTGTCCGTGGGAACATGAATTCCGCATCAAGCATGGCGAGGCGTTTCGCTGGCTGCGCGTCCTCGCGACTCCGGAGCCGGTTGCCGACGGCATCATGTGGCATGGATACGTGACCGACATTTCGCTGCGCAAGGCACAGGAAAGGGAAATCCGCCGGCTCGCCTATCGCGATCCGCTGACCGATCTGGCGAACCGCCGCGCGCTGATCTACGACACCCGCAAGGCGCTTCAAGCCTGCCGCCGCGACGGCAATTGCGGCGCGCTGGTCTATGTCGACCTCGACAATTTCAAGGGGCTGAACGACAGGCACGGCCACGAGGCGGGGGATCGATATCTCAAGCAGGTCGCCGAGCGCCTGACCGCCGTGGTCGGCGATGCAGGCTACGTGGCGCGGATCGGGGGCGACGAGTTCGTTGCGCTCGTGCCTGCCGAGGCCGAGGATCGGACGCGTGCGCTGACGGATACCCTCTCCCTCGCCGAGCGGATGGCCGCAGAGATGGCCCGCCCCTTCCAGATCGGCGCCATCGCGCACCAGGCTTCGGCAAGCGTGGGCGTCGCCATGTTCGACGGCACCGAAACATCCGTCGACGCGCTCCTGAAGGAAGCGGATCAGGCGATGTACGACATCAAGGCCGCAGGCGGAAACGGCGTCGGCGTCATCGATGCGCGCCGGTTGCAGGCGCTCGGCACGCAGATGCGCGATCATGCGGCTGAGCGCAACTCTCGGCTCCGCGCATAAAAAAGCCGCGGCATCGACCGCGGCTTTTCCTGCGATTTCAATTATTTCAAAGCGTCAGCGTCGAAACTGAATCAGCCGACGATCTCGGTGTCCGAGAACCAGTAGCGGATTTCCTGAGCGGCCGTTTCCGGCGCATCCGAACCGTGGACCGAGTTTTCGCCGATCGACAGCGCGTGAACCTTGCGGATCGTGCCCTCATCGGCATTGGCCGGATTGGTCGCGCCCATCACTTCACGGTTCTTCAAGATGGCGCCTTCGCCTTCGAGAACCTGAACGACGGTCGGGCCGGACGTCATGGTGTCGACCAGTTCGCCGAAGAACGGACGATCCTTGTGGACCGCGTAAAAGCCTTCGGCTTCGCGGCGGCTCATCCAGACGCGGCGCGAGGCGACGACGCTGAGGCCGGCATCCTCGAACATCTTGGTGATGGCGCCGGTCAGGTTGCGCTTGGTCGCGTCCGGCTTGATCATGGAAAAGGTGCGTTCGATCGCCATGTCGGGTCTTCCTCAATTCTTTGGGGGAGTGATTGGATGCGCGTCTATACCCACCTCGCCCCGTGATGTGAAGTCCCGCCGGCGGCCTATGCGGCGGCGGGAACCGAACGGCCCAGACCGGAATGAAGATCGAGGCAGCGATCGAGCCATGCCCGGACGGGATCTTCGTTCTCAAGGAACTCGTAGTCGGAGATGACGCGGACCCACTGGAACGCGCTCGCCACGATGTAATCCGCGAAGAGCGGGCTTTCGCCGCCGAGAAAGGGCTGGAACGTCAGGGTCGAGCGCAGCGGCTCCAGGCTTGCGCGGAATGCGGGACGGCGCTCGTCGCGCGTTAAGGGGATGTCTTCGAGCCGCTTGCCGAAGCGCGCCTCCCGCGTCGCGCGGAAATGCGCCTGATCCTCCGGCTCGAGCCGGTCATGAATGTCCATGAGTGCGGACTGCGCGAGATAGGGATGCAGGGTGACAAGCGCCCAGCGCTCGATGAAGCGCGCCGCCGCTTCTCCGCCCGCACCGCCGAAGAGCGTCGGCCGGTCAGGGTAGCGCCGCTCGAGGTCGAGCGCGATCTCGAAGGAATCGCCGACCGTGCGCTCGCCCTCGCGGATGACCGGAACCGTCTTGTGCCTGCCGCCCTCGACACCGGCCACGGCCGTGAAGGGCGTCGGAACGCGCTCGAAGGCGAGGCCCTTGTGCGCGAGCGCGAAGGCGACCTTCCAGCAATGCGGGCTGAACGGACGGGTCGGGTCCGAGCCGACGAGATCATAAAGCAGAACGGTCATTGCTGTGCGGCCTCCCGGGCGTATAAGCGTTGCGCAAATCTATGCCCGCGACCACGACGAATGAAAACCCGATGAAGCAGCATTTCTCCATGTTCGCCGCCTATAATGCCTGGGCCAACCGGTTGATCTACGATGCTGCCGCAAAAGCGGGCGAGGATGCGCTGTGGGTCGATCTCGGCCTTGCCTTCACCTCGCTCGGCGGCACGCTCAATCATGTTCTCGTCGCCGACGGGATCTGGATGAAGCGCTTTACCGGCGAAGGCGCGGCGGCAAAGCGGCTGGACGCGATCCTGTTTCGCGAGATCGGTCCGCTCTGGGATGCCCGCGAGGCCGAGGACGAGCGCATCCTGCGCTATGTCGCCGACCTGACCGACGACGATCTGGGTGGACGCTTTTCCTATACGACCACAACCGACATGCGCACGATTTCGCAGCGTGTTGCACCCACGCTCGCGCACTTCTTCAACCACCAGACGCATCATCGCGGCCAGGCGCATGCCGCCCTCACCCGGCTTGCGGGTGAAGCGCCGGCGCTCGATCTCGCCTATTTCCAGCGTTCCGAAGGCGGGCGCAGCTTCGCGTAGGGCGGCAAGGACGGACGCGCCGGGCGATTGCGTGCGAATCACCCGCCTGAGTTGAAGAAACCACGAGTTGCATCAATACTCGTTTAGCGGGCATCAATCTCCCGTATAACGCGCATCCTTCTCCCGTATAACGGGAATTCGGGCCGAATCGAGACAGTTCAGACTACGCTCGATTTTTATCATGATCCGTATAGTATATCTATGTAACGTACTATATTTCTCGCATGATATTACTGTGAATTGAAGAAACCTTCCTCTGGGTCATCCGTATTGTTGCATGGTCGGTACCCTTCCGATCGCAACAATGGGAAGAGGAGAAGACGATGAACTTCAATTTCAGGAAAACAGCGCTGGCACTTGCGACCGGAAGTGCCCTGGCCTTGGCGAGCGCAGCGCATGCGCAAATCGGCGCCGGCGTGGGCGTGGG
Organism: Pseudomonadota bacterium; assembly: GCA_023389195.1. Lineage (GTDB taxonomy): Bacteria > Pseudomonadota > Alphaproteobacteria > Rhizobiales > Rhizobiaceae > Aliihoeflea. The sequence continues at coordinate 68,796 of JAEWET010000048.1, read as the reverse complement.
CATCGGCGGTGTCGATGCCGGCGTCGGCGCATCGGTCGGCAGTGATGGCATCGGCGCAGGTGTGGGCGCCTCCGTCGGTGGTTCGGATGGCGTGGGCGTCGGTGCCGGCGCGTCCGTCGGCGGCGGCTCCGGCGTCGATGCGGGCGCAGGCGCCAGCGTCGGCGGCTCGGATGGCGTCGGGGTCGGCGCCGGTGCATCGGTCGGCGGCGGTTCGGGCGTCGACGCGGGTGCAGGCGTCGGCATCGGTGGCTCCGGCGGCGTGAATGCCGGCGCGGGCGTTGGCATTGGCGGTGGTTCCGGCATCGACGCCGGTGTCGGAGCGAATGTCGGCGGACCCGGCGGCGTCGATGTCGGGCTGGGCATCGGCATCGGTGGCGGCGGCACGGGTGGTGGTCCCGGCGGACCCGGCGGGCCTGGTGGCCCCGGCGATCCGGGCGGCAATGGCGGCTCCGGCCCAGGGACCGGACCCGGCACCGATGACACCGAAACCGGCAGTGTCTCGCCCGGCCTCGGCAGCATGAATTCGGCGGAGATCGCGCGGCTCAGCCGCCGCTGCGTCGACGTGCTGGCTTCGCCAGGGGTCTACGACCGTGCGCTGGTCGACCTGTGCAACATGGTTCAGACGGCGACGCGCTAATTTTCCAGGCGGGCCCAGGCTCGCCCGGATCAAGTCTCAGAGGGCGCCGGTGCGAGCCGGCGCCCGTTTCGTCAGTTCACGGCAAGCGGGCCGCGCGGCATTTCGCGGGCGGCGGGCGCTGGAGCGAAGACAATGAAGGCGAAGATCGCCACGCCGAGAAACGCGATCAGCGACGAGATCGCCACGAACGGCTCGGCGCCGGCATTGCCCTGCAGCAGCAGATAAAGCGACGGCACCATGACGACGACGCCGAGCGTGTAGACGCCGAACTGGATCATGGCGAGGCGCTGAGCCGCCTTCTCCTTGTTGAGCGCGTAGTATGTGCCGAACAGCGCACTCGTCACCCAGCCTAGAAGATTGGTGTGCGCATGGGCGCCGATGACGTTGTGATTGCCGGAGATCGACATCTGCAGTCCCATGCCGATGCCGACCAATAGAAACAGAATTGCAGCCTTGAAGAAGAGTTGCGAAACCTGTGGCATTGCCGATCACCCCTCGATGTTTGTTTTCGCCGTTTTGGCGGCGGTCGATTATAACATATTCGTGATCGACGGGTCAGGCACCGCATCGATCTAGCTCGCGCGCGGCGCCCCCTTGCGCGCGATGCGGCGGCAGTCCAAACAGCGCAGCATCATGCTGGTTCTCGACGACATCTCCCTGCGCATCGCCGGTCGACTCCTGATCGACCACGCGACGCTGTCCCTGCCCGCAGGCGCCAAGGCCGGCCTCGTCGGCCGCAACGGCACCGGCAAGACGACGCTGTTCAAGGCGATCACCGGCGAATTGCCGACCGAAAGCGGGTCGATCAATCTGCCGCGGAACACGCGGATCGGTCAGGTGGCGCAGGAAGCGCCCGGCACGGAAGAATCGCTCATCTCGATCGTGCTCAAGGCCGACACGGAGCGCGCGTCGCTGCTTCACGAGGCCGAAAGCGCGCACGACCCGCACCGGATCGCCGAAATCCAGATGCGGCTGGCCGATATCGACGCCCATTCGGCCGAGGCGCGGGCGGCGACCATTCTTGCCGGGCTCGGATTCGACGAAGCGGCGCAACAGCGGCCGGCCTCCTCCTTTTCCGGCGGCTGGCGGATGCGCGTCGCCCTCGCCTCGGTTCTGTTTGCCGAACCCGATCTGCTGCTTCTCGACGAGCCGACCAACTATCTCGACCTCGAAGGCACGCTCTGGCTCGAGAACTATCTGTCGCGCTATCCGCATACCGTTTTGCTGATCAGCCACGACCGAGACCTGCTCAACCGCGCGGTTTCCTCGATCGTCCATCTGGAGAACAAGAAGCTGACCTTCTGGCGCGGCGGCTACGACCAGTTTTCGCGGCAATATGCCGAACAGGCCGAATTGCAGCAGAAATCCATCGTCAAGCAGGAAGCCCATCGCAAGCACATGGAAGCCTTCGTCGAGCGCTTCCGCTACAAGGCGTCGAAGGCGCGGCAGGCGCAATCGCGGCTGAAGGCGCTGGAGAAGCTGAAGCCGATCGACAGCTTCATGGGCGAAAGCGTGCGGCCGTTCACCTTCACCGAGCCGACGAAGACGGTCGCGGCGCCGATCATCGCGATTTCGGGCGGGTCGGTCGGCTATACGCCGGGCAAGCCGGTCCTGTCGCGCATGTCGCTTCGCATCGACGATGATGATCGCATCGCGCTTCTGGGTGCCAACGGCAACGGCAAGTCGACATTCGCCAAGCTGCTCTCGGGCCGGCTGCAACTCGATTCGGGCACGATGACCATCGCTCCGGGCCTCAAGGTCGCGATCTTTGCCCAGCACCAGCTCGACGATCTGCGGCCGGAGGAAAACGCCATCGAGCATGTGCGCCGGCTGATGCCGGATGCGCCTGAAGCCAAGGTGCGTGCGCGCGTCGCGCAGATGGGTCTCGTGACGGAAAAGATGCTGACGCCCGCCAAGGATCTGTCAGGTGGCGAGAAGGCACGGCTCCTGATGGGCATCGCGGCCTTCGACGGCCCAAACCTGCTCATCCTCGACGAGCCGACCAACCATCTCGACATCGACAGCCGCGAAGCGCTGATCCACGCGCTCAACGATTATTCGGGCGCCGTGATGGTCATTAGCCACGACAGGCACCTGATCGAGGCATCGGCCGACCGGCTGTGGCTCGTCAAGGACGGCCAGGTGGGACCCTTCGACGGCGACATGGCCGACTACCGGCAGGTGGTGACGGGCGGCGCCTCCGACCGGCGCGAAAAGCGCGAAACGGACAAGGCCTCGAAGGCGGACAAGCGCCGGGAAGCCGCCCAAAGGCGCGCAGCGCTGGAGCCGCTCGCCAAGCAGATCAAGGCGACGGAAGGCCTGATCGAGCGCACGCGCAAGCGCATCGACGCGCTCGACACGGAACTGGCCGTGCCGACGCTCTACCAGCGCGATCCGGGCAAGGCGGCGAAACTGGCCAAGGAGCGCTCCGACAATGTCGCAGCACTCGAACGGCACGAGGAAATCTGGCTGAACCTTTCGACCGAATACGAAGAGGGAATAGCGGCCGCCTGAACTATGGGCAACGGACCAGACGCTCGTCGTTGCGTTCGGTTCGATCGATATAGTTGAGTTCGAGCTTTTCCTCGTTCGGCACGAAGCGCACGCGCTCGGTGACGTCCTCTGCACCGTTCGAGCCGGTGCATTCGAGCGTGACCAGCCATCCCTCTCCGTTCACCTCGGGTGTGGTCATGGTGCAGGCGTAGTTGCGCGAGTCAAGCTTCTGCTCGCCGATCGTGATGACACGGCTTGCGCCATCCGCCGAGCAGAAGGCCGGGTCCAGCGCCCAGCGTCCATAGATGTGACCGACGCCCGGCTGGGTCTGGACGACCGGGGCCGCGGCTTCCGCCGTCTGTGCGATCGGCGCTTCGCTGCCGCAGCCGGCAAGGGCGGCGGCGCAAGCGATCAAGGCAAGTGCAGGTAAAGTTCTATTCATGACCGCCAGAACTCTTGATCAGGCCTTGCGTTCCCAGCGGCGATCCGAGGATTGCTGCCAATAGGTGACGGTGTGACTTTCTTGCCGCAGTTGTTTCCAGCTCTCGCGCGCCTTGCGAAGCTGCTCGTCGTCATGACCGTCGAACATGAACACCGCGCGCTCGTATCCGGCCAGATCGGGTGCGTCGGCACCATCGACCAGAAACCGGATCTGCGCGCCGTTCTCGTTTCCCTGCCCAGTCGTCAAGAGAACCGGATTTTCCGAAGCGTGGGGTTCGGCATCGGTACCATGCGCCAGGAACGAATCGTCGCGAAAGGTCCACAAGGCGGCGTCGAGCGCATCCCGGCGCTCCTCGCCCCCTGCCTGGACGACCGCCTTCCAGCCCCGGTCGATCGACTTTTCGAGAAGCGCCGGCAGCGCCTCTTCGAGTGTGGATTCGGTCAGGTGGTAGAACAGGATTTCCGTCAAGCGCGCCTCAGCCTTCGTAGTGATCGCGCACGAGGCGGTCGAGAAGGCGCACGCCGTAGCCCGACGCCCAGCTCTGGCTGATCTCGTTGGTGGGCGAGCCCATGGCGGTGCCTGCGACGTCGAGATGCGCCCAGGGCGTGTCCTTGACGAAACGCTGCAGGAACTGGGCGGCGGTGATCGCGCCGGCATGGCGGCCGCCGATATTCTTCATGTCGGCGTTCTTGGAATCGATGAGCTTGTCGTAGTCCGGGCCCATCGGCATGCGCCAGACCTTCTCGCCCGTCGCCTGGCCCGCATCGAAGAGACGGCCGGCGAGTTCGTCATTGTTGGAGAAGAGGCCGGCATGGTGCTGGCCGAGCGCGATCAGAATCGCACCCGTCAGCGTCGCCAGATTGATCATGAAACGCGGCTCGAAGCGGTCGTTGCAATACCAGAGCGCATCCGCCAGCACGAGGCGACCTTCCGCGTCGGTGTTGAGGACTTCGATCGTCTGGCCGGACATCGAGGTGACGATGTCGCCGGGACGCTGCGCCTTGCCGTCGAGCATGTTCTCGACGAGGCCGATGATGCCGACGACGTTGGCCTTTGCCTTGCGGGCGGCGAGCGCGTGCATCAGGCCGGTGACGGCGGCCGCGCCGCCCATGTCGCCCTTCATGTCCTCCATGCCGGCGGCCGGCTTGATGGAGATGCCGCCCGAATCGAACACCACGCCCTTGCCGACAAAGGCGACGGGCTTGTCCTTTGCCTTGCCGCCATTCCACTTCATGACGACGAGACGCGCCGGACGCTCCGAGCCCTGCGCAACGCCCAGAAGCGCGCCCATGCCGAGCTTTTCCATGTCCGAATCGTCGAGGATTTCGATTTCGACGCCGAGCGATTCCAGTTCCTTCGCCTTGGCGGCGAATTCGAGCGGGCCGAGGATGTTGGCCGGTTCGTTGACAAGATCGCGGGCCAGGAGCACGCCGCCGGCGATGCCTTCCAGTTCGGCGAACTTCTTCTTCGCCCCTTGCGGATCGGCGCAGGCGACGACGAAGGCGGTTTCCTTGTCGCCCTCGCCGTTGGCCTCGTCCTTGCGCGTCTTGTACTTGTCGAAAGTGTAGGCGCGCAAAAGGATGCCCATGGCAAGCTGCGCGGCCTCGGTGGACGACGCCTCGGCGCCGGCGACGTCGAGGATCACCGTCACCTTCTTCGCCTTGCGGCCCGCGGTCTGCACCGCGCCGCCGATCTTCAGCCAGGCCTGCTCGTCGAGCGCCGACGGCTTGCCGATGCCGAGCACGACCAGCCTGTCGAGCGTGGTTCCGTGCGGCGCGAGGATGTCGGCCGAGGTGCCCATCTTGCCCTTGAACGAAGCGACTTCCATCGCGCGGGGGAGAACGCCCTGCGGGTCATGTCCCGCCGCCGAAGCAGCCAAGCCGGTTTCCTCGCCGCTCAAGAGCACCAGAACGCCTTCTGAGATGGATGACGGCTTGGCAAAGCTGATGGCTGGGGTGCGGGACATTGGCTATCCTTAAGCGAAGGGATGGAAGGCGAGGTCGTTGCCTTTGCGGTAGAGAATCGGGCACCGCATTTCAAGAAAAGACAGGTGGGCCAGGTCGAAAGAGGTCGTCAACCAATCGTTAACCATGCGTGTTTGGCATTTGTTTGCCAAGGAGGCCGATTGTATGTTCCACGGAACGGGTTGCGTCGGCAAAGCGACGCAGCGGCAGCAGCATGCGCCGTAGACTTGCCCCAATGAACGGATCAATCAGCTCGCATGAGAGTGCTCGAAACCTACATCATGCGGCGCACCTTCGCGATTTTCGCGGTGACGCTGCTATGGGTTCTGGCCATCGTATGGACGACGCAGGTCCTCACCCGCATCAATATCGTCACCAGCAGCGGACAGTCCGCCGCAACCTTCTTCGAGATCGCCGCGCTGGTGCTGCCCGCCGTCATCCCGATCGTGATTCCGTTCGCGCTCGGAATCGCCGTCGCGCAGACGCTGAGCTCCATGAACACCGATTCGGAGCTGATCGTGATCACCGCCTCGGGCAGCCCGAAGACGACGGTCGTCCGACCGATCCTGCTGATCGCGGCCCTCGCCTCCGTCGCCTCCTTCGCGATCGAGAACGGCGTCGAGCCGTTCGCCCGCGAAAGGCTGCGCGCCCTCGTCTCCGAAGCGCGCGCGGACCTCATCACCTCCGTCGTTCAGGAAGGCACGTTCCAGACCATCGATGACGGCCTCGTCATCCAGATCAGCGAAAGGCTGCCCGATGGCCGCTTTGCCGGCATCTTCCTTGCCGATACGCGCGAGGAAGAGACCGAGCTGATCTATTACGCCGACACCGGCGCGACGATCGAACTCAATGGCGAGCACGTGCTGGTGATGCAGGACGGTGTCGTTCACCGGCGCAACGCGACCGGCAACGTCTCGATCATCCGCTACCAGTCCTATGCGTTCGACCTGGCCGAATTCGCGCCGGCAACCTCTCAGATCAACTATCTGCCCAAGGACCGAACCCTCGGATTCCTGCTGAACCCGGACCCAGCCGACCCGGTCTTCCAGAGTGCACCGCTTGCCTTTGCGGCCGAGTTGCACCGGCGGCTGACAGACTGGGTCTATCCGCTGGTCTTCGCGCTGGTGGGCCTGGCGGTTGCCGGCCATTCGCGATCCTTCCGCGAATCGCGCATCCATCCACTGATCACGACCATGCTGATCGCGCTCTTCATCCGGTGGGAAGGCTTCATCGTCGGCAATGCCGCGGCCGACAGTCCTGCCGTCATTCCCGCCCTGTATGCGGTGCCGCTGATGGCGATGGCCGTGTGCATCTGGGTGATCGCGGCAAACAAGCGGCTCGAAATCCCGACCCGCTGGACCGAACGCATGCAGGAGTTCTGGACCCGCCAGGCGACGCGGTCGATTTTTCGCCGCCGCTCGGCCTCGGAGGGCAAGCCATGATCGGACGCACCCTCGGCGCCTATTTCATGCGGCGCTACCTGATCATCACCTTCTGGTTCTTCACCGGCATCTTCGGCCTCATCTTCATCGTCAACTTTACCGAAGTCTCGCGCCGGGTCGGCGACCTGCCGGACTATTCGCTGTGGTGGGGCGTGACGTACGCTGCCCTGCAGACGCCATTCATCATGCAGCAGGCGGTGCCGTTCATCGCACTCGTCTCGGGCATCGCGACGCTGATCTCGCTCAACCGCAAATATGAGCTCGTCGTGGCGCGGGCCGCCGGAATCTCGGCCTGGCAGTTCCTGCTGCCGATCTGCATCGGCGCGCTTCTCTTCGGCTTCGCCGCGCTTTTCGTCCTCAATCCCCTCGCCTCCTTCGGCTACGAGCGCACGCAGTTTCTCGAGGCCGACATTCGCGGCGGCAACAACACGCCGGTGGCCGGCGACGAAGCGCCGTGGATCAAGCAGCGGGTCGGGCAGACCGAGACCTATATCGGCGCCGCCGGCGTCCTCGACGAAGGGCTGCAGCTCGTCGGCGCGACCTTCATCGTCATCGGCGCCGACATGGACGCGATGGAACGATTCGATGCGCAGCGGGCATTCCTGCGCGCCGGCGAATGGGAGCTCGTGAACGCCCGGCGTACCACGCGCGGCAATCCGCCGGAACTCATGGAAACGGTCTCGATTCCGACCAACCTGACGCCTGAGTTCGTTCTCGAACGCCTGGCAAGCCCGGAGACGATCCCGATCTTCCAACTGCCGCGCAAGATCGCTGCGGCACGCTCGTTCGGGCTGCCGGCAAACAATTTCGCCATGCACATGCACTCGATGCTCGCCATGCCGGCGCTGCTCGTCGCGATGACGCTTATCGCCGCGACAGTGTCGATGCGTTTTGCCAGAATGGGACAATCATCCGCCATGATTCTGGGTGGCGTGATGGCGGGGTTTCTGCTTTATGTCGTGACGGTTCTGGTCAAGGCGTTCGGGAGCGCCGGATTCGTGCCGCCTGTCGCCGCCGCTTGGTTTCCGGTCGTCGTCGCGGGCTTTTTCGGGGTGACTTTCTTGCTGTACAGAGAGGACGGTTAGTGAGGAGCGTGCTTTCCGGCCTGAGCAGAGCAGTTCGAGCCCGGCGCCTTCTGGGTGCGACGGCGCTTGCCGGCGTGCTCGCTGCGACCGGTTCGATCGTCGCGTTGCAGCCCGTCATCGCGCAGAGCATCGATCTGTCCGCGCAGACCGATCCCAATGCCGACATGCTGCTCGAAGCGGACACGCTGGTCTACGACAACGACCGCAACCGCATCACCGCCGTCGGCTCCGTCCAAATCGACTATGACGGCAATCGCCTCGTGGCGCAGCGCGTCACCTATGACCGCGCGACGTCGCGGCTGATCGCGAGCGGCGGCGTCGAGATCATCGACCCTGACGGCACGCGCTTCCAGGCCGACGAGATCGACGTCACCGACGATTTCGCCGACGCCTTCGTGCGCACGCTGCGCGTGGAGACGCCGGACCGCGTCTATTTCGGCGCCGATAGCGCGGAACGGCGCGGCGGTGCGGTGACGGAGTTCGAGCGCGGCGTCTACACGGCGTGCGAGCCTTGCGAGGAAAATCCCGACAAGCCGCCGGTCTGGAACATCAAGGCACAGAAGATCATCTGGAACGGCGAGACCAAGACCGTGCGCTTCGAACGTGCGCGGTTCGAGTTCCTCGGCGTGCCCCTCGCCTGGGTGCCGGCGTTCGAGATCGCCGACCCGACGGTCAAGCGCAAAAGCGGTTTCCTCTTCCCCACCTTCGGCAGCTCGGACAATCTCGGCACCTTCATCAACGTGCCGTATTATTTCGCGCTTTCGCCGACTTACGATTTGACGGTCACGGCGGGCGGATATACGCAGCAGGGCTTCCTCGGGCAGGCCGAATGGCGCCAGCGCTTCGACAATGGCGAATACAATCTGCGGATCGCCGGGATCTCGCAGCGCGACCCCGACACGTTCGGCTCGCGCACGGTCGACGGCAACGAAACCGGGCGCGCCCTCATCGCCTCGCGCGGCGACTTCACGATCAATCCGCGCTGGCGCTTCGGCTGGGACATCCTGGCTCAGACCGACAAGAATTTCGGCTATACCTACGACATCGAGCAGGCGAACGACTACGATCAGGTCTCGCAGGTCTATCTGACCGGCCTCGACGGTCGCAATTTCTTCGACCTGCGCGCCTATCATTTCAGCAAGCAGGAATCCGCTCTCGATTTCATAACGAATTCGAGCGGCGACCGCACCTTGAACCCCAGCGCATCGTCGCCTCTCCAGCCTTTCGTCCTGCCCTCCTTCGACTACAGCGTGACGCCGGACACGCCGATCGCCGGCGGCGAACTGACGATCGACGTCAATAGCCAGGCCCTCTGGCGCGATCGGTTCGATGGTCGCGGCTTCGCAACGCAGTCGTCCGCGCTAACCGGTCGTGGGATTGACGGCGGGTCCGGGCGGCTGACCGCCGAAGCGGAATGGAAGCGGACCTTCATCACCGGCGGCGGGCTCCTGATCACGCCCTCGCTCCACGCACGACAGGACGCGATCGGCGTGCAATTCGGCGACGGAGCACTTTCCGACGCGGGTATTGCCAGCGTCGCCAGTGCGCAGGGCGTGGCCGCGGACATCCGCTCGGCCTATTACCGCTCGATGGCGACGGCGGGCCTCGAGGCGCGCTGGCCGATCCTGTTCTCCACGTCCAGCTCGACGCATGTCTTCGAGCCGATGGGACAGATTTTCGCACGGCCCGACGAGCCCTATGGTGGCCGGCTGGGCATTCCGAACGAGGACGCGCAGAGCCTCGTCTTCGACGCGGCCACGCTTTTCGAGCGGGACAAATTCTCCGGCTACGACCGGATCGAAGGCGGCACCCGCGCCAATGTCGGTATCCGCTATACGGGCGAACTCGGTCGCGGCTGGGGCGTGAACGCGATCGTCGGCCAGTCCTATCATCTGGCCGGCACGAATTCCTACGCTTCGCCCGACCTCGTCTATGCCGGCGCCTATTCCGGCCTCGAGGAGGACGTTTCCGACTATGTCGGCATGATCGGCCTGAACACGCCAGTCGGCGTCTCGCTGGCAGCGGGGGCGCGGCTCGACAAGGACGATCTCGAAGTCCGTCGCACCGATGTCGCGGCGAGCTACGCGACGCAGGGCGTTTCACTTTCGACCCAGTATTCGTTTATCGATGCGCAGCCCGATTACGGCTTCGCCGACGACCGACATGAAGTCCGCGTCGGCGCATCGGCCCAGGTGCACGAATACTGGCGTGTTTTCGGTAACGCCACTTTCGACCTGAACACGAGCAACCTCGTTCAGCGCCGCATCGGCTTTGCCTATGACGATGATTGCTTCGGCATCAATTTCACGGCATCGGAGACACGCGGCAACGTCAGCAATGAAGTGCTCTCGCGCGACTTCGGCATCAACATCTCGCTGCGCACGCTGGGCGATTTCGGCCAGTCGACCAGCGGCAACTCGACCACGTTCTAGCCAAGGCACACCGCGGCTACGTCAGGCGTTGACATCGTTTTGCCCAAGATGCACTTCAGGGGCTTGCCATTCGCAACAACGCTTGCGCCCCGGATCAGGAAGGCTAGACGCATGAAGACATTGCTGCTCTCGGCCAGCATCGCCCTCGCCCTCGGCTTCGCGGCCCTGCCCGAACCGGCATTCGCGCAGACGAGCGAAGTGCGCTACGTCGTCAACAACACGCCGATCACCAGCTACGACATCCAGCGACGCGCCGCATTCCTGCAGTTGCAGCGTCGCGGCGGCGGCCAGCAGGCGGCGGCGGACGAGCTGATCGAGCAGGCTTTGCGCCGCAACGAGGTTCGCCGCCTCAACATCAACATCTCCGACGACGATGTGGCGCAGGCCTATCAGCGCTTCGCCAGCTCCAACAACATGTCGCCGGCCCAGATGGACCAGGTCATGTCACAGACAGGGGTGACCAAGCAGCACTTCCTTGAATTCATTCGCTCGCAGATGGGCTGGAGCCAGGCGCTCGCCGCACGCGCGCGCCACGATCAGGGCAGCCGCGTCAGCGAGCAGGACGCCGTGCAGCGGATGCTTCAGCAGGGCGGCGAAAAGCCGGTAGCGACGGAATACATGCTGCAGCAGGTCATCTTCGTCGTTCCCGCCGCAGAGCGCGGTGCCCGTCTTGCGACGCGCCGGCGCGAAGCCGAGGCGATGCGCGCCCGCTTCCAGGGCTGCGAATCGACCGTTCAGTTCGCAAGAGGCCTCATTGACGTGACCGTGCGCGATCTCGGCCGCGTGCTCGAGCCGCAACTGCCGCCCGAATGGGCCGACCCGATCAAGTCGACCTCCGCCGGCAACGCGACGGTGGTACGCGATACCGAACGCGGCGTCGAGTTCATCGGCATCTGCAGCGCCCGCCAGGTTTCGGACGATACGGTCGCGCAGGCGGTGTTCGAGGCCGAGAATCTCGGCAACAGCGCGGATTCCGACGATCTGAGCAAGAAGTACACGGCCGAACTTCGCGAACGCGCCCAGATCGTCCAGAGATAAGCCAAGCGCCGGCGCGTCGCGTCGCTGAAAGGTCGTCGTGCCGGCACCTCTCGTCATCACTTGCGGCGATCCGTCCGGGATCGGACCGGAACTGATCCTGAAAGCCTGGAGCGCCCGGCGCGAACGCCCGGTTGCACCATTCGCGGTACTCGCCGATCCGCAGCTCCTGCAAAGCCGCATGCGGCTGCTCGGGATCGAAGGCGAGATCGCAAGCATCGACGGCACGCAGCGCAGCTCCGACCTCTTCGCCAAAGCCCTGCCCGTCATCCCGCTCGTTAATCGCTTCATCGACCGGCCGGGCATTCCAGACCGGGCGAATGCGGCGGGCGTCATGGAGGCCATCGAACGATCTGTCGAACTCGTTTCCAACGGCGACGCCCGGGCGATCGTCACCGCGCCGATCTCGAAGAAGCCGCTCTACGAAGCCGGTTTCCGCTTTCCGGGCCATACTGAGTATCTCGGCCACCTCGCGGCCGCCCGCTACGGACATCCCGTCCAACCCGTCATGATGCTGGCCGGGCCGGCGCTTCGCGCCGTGCCGGTAACCATCCACATACCGCTTGCCGACATTCCGGCCGCGTTGACGCGAAATCTCATCGTCTCGACCTGCCGGATCGTCGCGGCCGATCTTCATGCCCGCTTCGGCATTTCGCGGCCGCGCCTTGCCATTGCCGGCCTCAATCCACATGCCGGCGAAGGCGGCGCGATGGGAACCGAGGAAATCGAAACGATCGTTCCGGCGATCGAGGATCTGAACGGCGAGGGCATCGATGCGTTCGGGCCCCTGCCCGCCGACACCATGTTCCATGCCCGCGCCCGCGAAAGCTACGACGTGGCGATCTGCATGTATCACGACCAGGCGCTGATACCGGCCAAGGCGCTGGCCTTCGACGAGACAGTCAACGTCACGCTCGGCCTGCCCTTCGTGCGCACCTCGCCCGACCACGGCACCGCGTTCGACATTGCGGGCAAGGGCATCGCGCGTCCCGACAGCCTGCTCGCCGCGATCGACATGGCCGACCGGATGAGCCGTCTGACATGAGCATCGACGGATTGCCGCCGCTGCGCGACGTGATCGCACGGCACGAATTGCGCGCCAAGAAGTCGCTCGGCCAGAACTTCCTGCTCGACCTCAACATCACCTCCAAGGTGGCGCGCGGAGCCGGCGACCTGACCGGCGCGACCGTCATCGAGGTCGGCCCCGGTCCCGGCGGCCTGACACGCGCGCTGCTTCTCAATGGCGCAAAGCATGTCATCGCGATCGAGCGCGACGAGCGCTGCCTTGCCGCGCTGGAGGAAGTCTCCGCATACTATCCCGGCCGGCTCACCGTCATCTCGGGCGATGCACTGACGACCGACTTCGCCGCGCTCGCCACTGGCCATGAGGACGTCCGGATCGTCGCCAATCTGCCCTACAATATCGGCACCGAACTTCTCGTGCGCTGGCTGTCGGTCGAGCCCTGGCCACCCTACTGGACGTCGCTCACGCTGATGTTCCAGAAGGAGGTCGCGCAGCGCATCGTCGCGACGCCGGACGACGACGCCTATGGCAGGCTCGCCGTGCTCGCCGGCTGGCGTGCGCATTCCGACATCCTCTTCGACCTGCCGCCGCAGGCCTTTACGCCGCCGCCGAAGGTGACCTCGGCCGTCGTGCATCTGGTTCCGCGGGAAAATCCCCTGCCCGTCGAAGGCGCCAAGCTCTCGAAGGTTACGGAATTCGCCTTCGGCCAGCGCCGGAAGATGCTGCGCCAAAGCCTGAAGCCGCTCGGCGGCGAAAAGCTGCTGGACGCGGTCGGTATCGAGGCGACACGACGCGCGGAGACGCTTTCGGTGGCTGAATTCGTGCGGATCGCGCAGGCGATCTGAGCATCTCGTCGCTGGTCAGATTTTCTCGTCCAGCAGGCCGCTGACAAACTCGAACAGGCCGGGACGCCGGTCGCGGCGCAGGCGCTCCGCCTTCACGATCGCCTCGACGGCATGGAAGGCGCGGTCGAGGTCGTCATTGACGACGACGTAGTCATATTCGCGCCAGTGCTCGATCTCGACGCGCGCATTCTTCAGCCGCGCCTCGATGACGTCTGCATTGTCCTCGGCGCGGCGTGTCAGGCGGGATTTCAGTTCCCGCATCGAGGGCGGCAGGATGAAGATGGAAACGATGTCGCCGCGCATCTTGTCGCGAAGCTGCTGGGCACCCTGCCAGTCGATGTCGAACAGCATGTCGTTGCCGGCCGACATCGCCTCTTCCGCGGGCTCGCGCGGCGTTGCGTAGAAATTGCCGTGAACCTCGGCCCATTCGAGCAGGGCGTCATTGTCGCGCAGGATGTCGAACTCGCGCGTGGAGCGGAAATGATAGTGGACGCCGTCGATCTCGCTCGGACGGCGCGGACGGGTGGTCACGCTGACCGAGAGCTGGAAGCCCTGGTCGCTTTCGAGCAGGTTGCGCGCGATGGTCGACTTTCCCGCGCCCGAAGGCGAGGAGATGACGAGCATCAGGCCGCGTCGACGGATCGCGACGGACGAAGGTTCGTTGTGCATTCCTACTCCAGATTCTGGACCTGTTCGCGGAACTGGTCGATGACCGCCTTCAGTTCCAGCCCGATCGCCGTGATGGCCGCCGCGTTCGACTTGGAGCACAACGTATTCGATTCCCGGTTAAATTCCTGCGAAAGGAAGTCGAGACGCCGGCCAACCGCACTGGTGCCGGCCAGAAGCGTGCGCGCGGATGCGATATGCGTCCGCAGACGGTCGATTTCCTCGCGGATGTCCGCCTTGGTCGCGAGATAGGCGGCTTCGGCGTTGAGACGCGCCTCGTCGAGCGGTGCCCCCGTCTCCAGCAACAGCCGGATCTGATCGGCCAGGCGCGCGCGGATCGCGGCGGGATCGCGGGACGGATCGGCTGCGGCGCGCTCGGTCAGGCTTTCGATCCGGTCGATCTGGTCGAGCATGATCGCCTTCAGCGCCTGCCCCTCCTCGCGCCGCGCCTCGGTGAGCCCGGCCAGCGCTTCATCGAGGACGGTCAGAACGGCCGCGTCGCGGGCGGCGCGCGCATCATCGTCGAGAATGCTTTCCTGCAGTTCGATCACGCCGCGCAAGGCCAGAAGGCCGTCGGCGCGGGCGGGGGCGATGCCGAAATCCTGTTCGAGGCGTTGGGCCAGCGTGGCAAGTTCGACCAGCAAGGTCTCGTTGACTGTGACGGCGGTCGATGCGCTCGAGAGACGGGCGACGGTCAGGTTGGCGTATATGTTGCCGCGCTGGAACGTTTTCTGCAGCGCCTGGCGCGCGGGCTGCTCGATGCTCTCGAAGCCCGGCGGCAGGCGCAGGCGCGCGTCGAGCCCCTTGCCGTTGACGGATTTCAGCTCCCAGACGATCCGGTCGTCGCCGGCCTGTCCCGATGCGCGGGCGAAGCCCGTCATGCTCTCGATGGTCATCACGTCCCCAATTCGCGCCCGCTATTCGTCCTCGACGACCTCGTCCGCCAGAACGGCGTCGTCATCGGTCGGGGCAGCGCCTGCTTCGCGGCGCTCGCGCTCGATCTGGCGCCAGCGGGCGACGTTGCGGTTGTGCTCGTCCAGCGTCTGCGCGAAGGCGTGACCACCGCTGCCGTCGGCGACGAAGTATAGGTCGTCGGTCTGCGACGGGTTCGCGACCGCCTCCAGCGATGCTCGGCCCGGAATGGCGATCGGCGCGGGCGGCAGGCCGGCTATGCGATAGGTGTTATAGGGCGTGTCGCTCTCGATGTCGGAACGATAGATCGGACGGTCGGACGGCTTACCCTCGCCGCCGAAGATACCGTAGAGGAAGGTCGGGTCCGACTGGAGGCGCATGCCCTGGTTGAGACGGTTGATGAAAACCGAAGCGACATGCGGACGCTCGTCGGCGCGGCCGGTTTCCTTCTCGACGATCGAGGCGAGCGTGACGAATTCCTTGATCGTGTCGATCGGCAGGTCGTCGTCCCGGCGGGCCCAGATTTCCTCGATCATGCGCTGCTGGTCGGCGGTCAGGCGGCTGATCAGTTCCTGCCGGTTCATGCCGCGGGTGAAGCGGATCGTGTCGGCGGCGATCGAGCCTTCCGGCGGCAGGTCCGCCGGCATCTCGCCTTCGAGTTCCTCCAACGCCGCGATGCGGGCGAAAGCCTGGTGGACGGTGAAGCCTTCCGGGATGGTCAGCGCATGGAGGACGGAGCGGCCGCTCCTCAGAAGTTCCATGATCTCGTACATGGAAGCCCCTGCCTTCACTTCATATTCGCCGGCCCGCAGATTGGCGTCGCTGCCATAGGCGCGAAGGCCGAGGCGGAAGATCCGGGCGTCGGAAATCAGCCCCTGGCGCTCCAGCGTCGCGGCGATTTCGGAGGTACCGGTGTTCGGGCGAATAAGGACGGTCTGCGTCGTCGCCGACGGCCCCGTGCCCTCGAACTGCACCTTGCCGTAGTAAACCGCCGCGCCAGCCGCCAGCGTCGCGAAGACGATGCAGGACATGACGAAGTTCATGAAGATGACGAACTGGCTGCGCGACCGGCGCGAACGGCGAGACGGCGGGGGTGTGCCGGCCTGCGGCCGCAACGCCTCGCTTCCCGACTTCGCAACAATGGGCCGCGACGGCATGGGCGGCTGGCCGGGCTGGTTCCCGCCTGCAGGATCAGTGGTCATCTGGCCTCGAACTCTCGAATGCAAATGGAATCGCCACGCAAAGTAGCGGCCAATATGGCAAAATCTTTGCGCGCGCAAAACGCCTGACGGGAGCGATCAGCCGTTATAGCGCTGGAAGACGAGCGATGCGTTGGTGCCGCCGAAGCCGAAGGAGTTCGACAGGGCGACGTTGATCTCGCGCTCGCGCGGCTTGTGCGGGACGAGATCGATCTCCGTCTCCTTCGACGGATTGTCGAGATTGAGCGTCGCCGGCGCGATGTTGTCGCGGATGGCGAGGATCGAGAAGATCGCCTCGGCCGCGCCGGCTGCGCCGAGCAGATGGCCGATCGACGACTTGGTCGAGGACATCGAGATTTTCGACGCCGCATCGCCGACCAGGCGCTCGACGGCGCCGAGCTCGATCGTGTCGGCCATGGTCGAGGTGCCGTGCGCGTTGATGTAGTCGACGTCGGACGGCTTCAGGCCGGCGCGCTTCAGCGCCATGGTCATGCAGCGGAATGCGCCGTCGCCGTCTTCCGACGGGGCGGTGATGTGATAGGCGTCGCCCGACAGGCCGTAGCCGACCACTTCGGCATAGATCTTGGCGCCGCGCGCCTTGGCGTGTTCGAGCTCTTCCAGAACGACGACACCGGCGCCCTCGCCCATGACGAAGCCGTCACGGTCCTTGTCGTAGGGGCGCGAGGCCTTTTGCGGCGTGTCGTTGAAATCGGTCGAGAGGGCCTTGCAGGCCGAGAAGCCGGCGATGGACAGCCGAGTAATGGGCGATTCCGCGCCGCCGGCCAGCATGACGTCCGCGTCGCCGAAAGCGATCAGGCGGGCTGCGTCGCCGATGGCGTGCGCGCCGGTCGAGCAGGCGGTGACGACCGCATGGTTCGGCCCCTTGAGGCCGTGGCGGATCGATACCTGGCCGGAGACCAGATTGATGATGTTGCCGGGGATGAAGAAGGGCGAGATGCGGCGTGGGCCGCGTTCCTGAAGGATCAGCGCGTTTTCCGCGATGCCCTCGATGCCGCCGATGCCCGAGCCGATCATGACGCCGGTGGCGTTCTGATCTTCCGCGCTGGTCGGTTTCCACCCGGAATCGGCAAGTGCGAGTTCGGCCGCGGCGACGCCATAAAGGATGAAGTCGCCGACCTTGCGCTGTTCCTTCGGCTCCATGAACGCGTCAGGATCGAAGGCGCCTTCCTGCGACATGTCGCGCGGGATGGGCATGGCGATCTTGCAGGGCAGATCGCTCGTCTCGAACTGGTCGATGGGCCGCGCAGCGCTCTTGCCGGAAAGGAGTTCCTTCCAGCCATGTTCAACACCGACGCCGAATGGCGACAGAAGGCCTAGGCCCGTGACGACGACGCGTCTCATTGGCCGTCCTCCCTCAAAATCGTGAACATGTTTCCGCTGCGCGGCAATCGGATCAGGCGGTGGCCTTCTCGATGAACTTGACGGCGTCGCCGACCGTCAGGATCGTCTCGGCGGCATCGTCCGGGATTTCCACGCCGAATTCTTCCTCGAAGGCCATGACGAGTTCGACGGTGTCCAGGCTGTCTGCGCCCAGATCGTCGATGAAGCTCGCGCCTTCCGTGACCTTGTCGGCTTCGACGCCAAGGTGTTCGACGACGATCTTCTTGACCCGTTCTGCGGTATCGCTCATTTCGAAAAACCCTCGAGTTTGTGGTTTGCGTATGGTGTTCGGTCTTCGTTAGCCGCCCGATAGCGGCTAATCAAGCTTTAAGATGCCTTCAAATCCGGCAGGCGGCATACTGTTCCGTTGCGGTGAGGAACGAGGTTGCATTGCCCCGTACCGGCGGCAATTGCGGCCCGATTACACGACTTCCGGGCTGGTTCCAAGGCGAAAGCGTTCGCTTTTCGGTTGAAAAGAGCGCCCTCGCACCGTTTCCAGCCAAGGCGATCAGATCATCGCCATGCCGCCATTGACGTGCAGCGTCTGGCCGGTGACGTAGCCGCCAGCGTCCGAGGCGAGGTAGATCACGGCAGCGGCGATGTCGTCGCCCTTGCCCATCTTCTTCATCGGGATCGCGCCCATGATCGCTTCGCGCTGCTTGTCGTTCAGCTTGTCGGTCATGGCCGATTCGATGAAGCCGGGGGCAACGCAGTTGACGGTAACGTTGCGCGTCGCGATCTCCTGCGCCAGCGACTTGGAAAAGCCGATCAGCCCGGCCTTGGAGGCGCAATAATTCGCCTGGCCCGGATTGCCGGTCACGCCGACGACGGAGGTGATGTTGATGATGCGGCCGGAACGGCGGCGCATCATCGGGTGCGTCAGTTCGCGCGTCAGGCGGAAGACGGCGCCCAGATTGACGTCGAGCACGGAATCCCAATCGTCGTCCGACATGCGAACAAACAGCCCGTCGCGGGTGATGCCGGCATTGTTGACGAGGATGTCGACGCCTTCCAGCTCGGCCTCGGCCTTCTTGCCGAGTTCCTTGACGGCTTCCCGGTCCGAAAGGTTGGCAGGGAAGATCTTCACGCGATCGCCGAGTTCGGCCGCCAGCGCCTCGAGCTTTTCGACGCGGGTGCCGTGGATGCCGACGGTGGCGCCGGCCGCGTGCAGCGCGCGGGCGACCGCCTCGCCGATGCCGCCGGTCGCGCCGGTAACGAGCGCCTTCTTTCCAGTCAAATCGAACATGTGGCTTCCTTTCGGATGTATCAGGCCAGATTGGCGAGCGCGGTCTCGACATCCTGCGGCGTCGTGATCGACACCGGGGTCAGGTCGCGGTTGATGCGGCGGGCAAGACCGGAGAGGACCTTGCCGGTGCCGACTTCATAAAGCGTCGTCACGTCGTTCGCGGCGAACCACTCGATCGTCTCGCGCCAGCGCACCTGGCCGGTGACCTGCTCGACCAGGCTGTTGACGATGGCATCGGGATCGGTGAGCGGCGAGACGGTGACGTTGGCGATGACGGGCACGACCGGCGGCTTCTTTTCGACCTCGCCGAGCGCAACGCGCATCGCATCCGCCGCAGGCGACATCAGCGCCGAATGGAACGGGGCCGAGACGGGGAGCATCAGCGCGCGCTTGGCGCCCTTTTCGGTGGCAATGCGGGCAGCTTCGGTCACCGCATCCTTCGAACCGGAGATGACGAGCTGGCCGCCGCCATTGTCGTTGGCGATCTGGCACACACCCCTGGATGACGCCTCTTCGCAGGCCGCCTGCACGACATCCTGCTCCAGTCCGATGATCGCCGCCATCGCGCCCTCGCCGACCGGCACCGCCGCCTGCATGGCGTTGCCGCGTGTGCGCAACAGGCGCGCAGTATCGGCGACCGAGAACATGCCGGCGGCGCAAAGGGCGGAATATTCGCCGAGCGAATGGCCGGCGACATAGGCGATTTTCGACTTCATGTCGAAGCCGCGCGCTTCCATGGCGCGGATCGCGGCCATTGATACGGCCATCAGCGCCGGTTGCGCGTTGGCGGTGAGGGTCAGCTTTTCTTCCGGCCCTTCCCACATGAGAGTGGAGAGCTTTTCGCCCAGTGCCGCATCGACCTCGTCGAACACCGCGCGCGCCTCGGGAAAGGCGTCAGCGAGGTCCTTGCCCATGCCGACCGACTGGCTGCCCTGTCCCGGGAAGGTGAATGCAATCGCCACGGCGCGTCTCCTCTGGTCGTCCGGTCCGTATTCGTGGCAAAGCGTGTGGCGCAGGCCGGGCCGCAAAGTCAAGGCTGGCGGGCAAATGGCGTCCTGTCGGCGCCCGAGGATTGCATCGCGGCGAAGATGGTGTATATGAGCCGCACTCTGCCGGTCCTAGCTGGGGGCTGAACGGAGGGCCATGCGCGTTTTTCGATGAAAATCGCACGTGAATGAAGGCCAGGTGCCTTCGGCCTCCCGTGTCTCCGCTCTCGACCGTCTCGACCACAGCCTTTCTTCCCGCCTCGCGGGTGAGAGAAGTTGATGAGGCTTTTGCCGCTGGCGCCGTGCAGGGAAACGAAGAAAGGCAAAGAAAACATGGCACTTTACGAACACGTGTTTCTTGCCCGCCAGGACCTCTCCGCGCAGCAGGTCGATGCCCTCGTCGAACAGTACAAGGGTGTCATCGAAGCGCATGAAGGTTCGATCGGCCGGGTCGAGAACTGGGGCCTCAAGTCCCTCACCTACCGCATCAACAAGAACCGCAAGGCCTACTACACCTTGATGGACATCACCGCCCCAGCGGCTGCCATCCAGGAGATGGAACGCCAGATGGGTCTGTCGGAAGACGTCCTGCGCTTCATGACCATCAAGGTCGAGGCGCATGAGGAAGGCCCGTCCGCGATGATGCAGAAGCGCGACGACCGTGGTGATCGCGGCGATCGCGGCCCGCGCGGCGACCGCTTCGGCGGCGACCGCGACCGTGGCCCGCGCGATCGTGACGATCGTGGTCCCCGTGGCGATCGCGACGATCGTGGCCCGCGCCGCCCGCGCGACAACCAGGCTGAAGGAGCTGGCGCATAATGGTCGACATCAACCAGATCCCGACGCGCCGGCCGTTCCACCGCCGCCGCAAGACCTGCCCGTTCTCCGGCGCCAACGCCCCGAAGATCGACTACAAGGACGTCAAGCTCCTGCAGCGCTACATTTCCGAGCGCGGCAAGATCGTTCCGTCCCGCATCACGGCCGTCAGCCAGAAGAAGCAGCGCGAACTCGCCAAGGCGATCAAGCGCGCCCGCTTCCTGGGCCTCCTGCCCTACGTCGTGAAGTAAGCATCTTCGTCGGAGGCGGCCTGCCGCCTCCGACACCCCTCCCGCCATGTTCGGCATGACGGCGAGACGAGAATTTCCGAGTTGGAGCGCACCGCTCCTAACTGCCAACCGGCAGGACAGCGCCCGAAGACGCCGCCCGCGGCTCTTCCTTCCTGTTCCTGCCCGCCGGACGACCGGCGCGAAGACAAGGAACAGTGACATGGACGTCATCCTGCTTGAACGCATTTCCAAGCTCGGCCAGATGGGCGAGACCGTGAAGGTCAAGGCCGGGTTCGCCCGCAACTTCCTTCTGCCGCAGGGCAAGGCGTTGCGCGCCAACGAAGCCAACAAGAAGAAGTTCGAAGGCCAGCGCGCCCAGCTCGAAGCCCGCAACCTCGAGCGCAAGAACGAAGCCCAGCAGGTCGCCGACCAGCTCGACGGCAAGACCTTCGTGGTCGTCCGTTCCGCCGGCGAAACCGGCCAGCTCTACGGTTCGGTCTCCACGCGCGACATCTCCGACATCGTGACCGCCGAGGGCTTCTCGGTCGGCCGCAACCAGGTCGAGCTCAACCAGCCGATCAAGACCATCGGCCTGACCAACGTCGCCATCGCGCTCCACCCGGAAGTCGAAGTGACGATCACGCTCAACATCGCGCGTTCGGCCGATGAAGCCGAGCGTCAGGCCCGCGGCGAGACGCTTGATTCGGCCGAAGCCATCTATGGCGACGACATCAACGAGAACGCCCGTCCCGACGCCTTCTTCGATCCGGAAGCGGACTACGAAGACGACGGCGAAGGCGAAGAAGCTGCCGGCGACGAGGGCGAGGAGCGCTAAGCTCTCCTTCATCAGCGCGGACTTTCAGGAACGCCCGGACCTCTGGTTCGGGCGTTTCGCATTGGTGGACCGATCGACGGCCTTCAAAACGCGGCCATCTTCCCTTACGTTAGAGGGATCGTGTCGAACCTCTTGGTCCTGCGATGTTCTGGTTGCTGAAACGTCTCGGCCGCCGGCTCGTCAGAACCGGAAACCTGCTCGTGACGGATGCGCGTGGCGAGCTACACCGGTTTGGTGACGGCTCGGGAACGCCGATCCACATTGCGATCCGCACGCGCCTTGCGGAACGCGCCATCTCCCTCAACCCCTCTCTTGCCGTACCCGAGGCCTACATGGCCGGCGATCTGGATTTCGTCGAAGGCGACCTGATCGACTTCGTGCGCCTCTCCTACGCCAATCTCGACGTCGCCTATGCCAAGCTGGCAACGCTGAAGGCTGCCGAAACCGGGCGGCGGCTCGCCAAGCGCATCCACCAGTGGAACCCGGCGCCGCGCTCGCGCGCGAACGTCAAGCATCACTACGACCTTTCAGGCGAGCTCTACCGGCTCTTCCTCGACGACGACATGCAGTATTCCTGCGCCTATTTCGAGCGGCCGGACATGACGCTGGACGCGGCGCAACTTGCCAAGAAGCGGCATCTGGCGGCGAAGCTCGCCATGCGGCCGGGCCTCAGCATCCTCGATATCGGGTCGGGTTGGGGCGGGCTCGGCATCTACCTCGCGCAGGAGTTCGACGCTGACGTCCTCGGCGTCACGCTGTCGGACGAGCAGCACAAGGTCTCGACCGACCGCGCACACCGGCTGGGGCTCGAGCGGCACGTCCATTTCGAGATCCGCGACTATCGCAGCCTGCAGGAGCGGTTCGACCGGATCGTTTCGGTCGGCATGTTCGAGCATGTCGGCGTCAACCACTACCGCGCCTTCTTCGACACCTGCGCCAAGCTCCTGAAGCCCGACGGGGTCATGGTGCTGCACGCCATCGGCCGCTCGGGGCCGCCGGCGGCGACCGCGCCGTTCATCCGCAAGCACATCTTCCCAGGTGGCTACATCCCGGCGCTGTCGGAAGTGCTGCCAACGATCGAGCGCTCCGGGCTGATGGTGACCGACGTCGAAATCCTGCGCCTCCACTATGCCGAGACGATCCGGCACTGGCGGGAGCGGTTCGCGGGCAATCGCGAGCACGCCAAGGCGCTCTATGACGAGCGCTTCTGCCGGATGTGGGAATTCTACCTCGCCGCATCCGAGGGCGCGTTTCGCTGGCAGGATTTGATGGTGTTCCAGATCCAGATGACAAAGCGCAACGACACGCTGCCGCTGACCCGCGACTACATGGTCGAAACCGCACGCGTGCTGGCGCACGAAGCCGCTGCGCCAAAACAGCGGCGACGGCGCAAAGCCTAAAACTTTAGCCGCCTGTTGCGCGCTTGCACATGTCAATCACCGATCGTGTTTGGCCGCGTACAGGCTGTGAAGTAATGTTGATCTTGCGATTCGCCGTTGGTCCGTTCGGGCAGTCGCGCTAGACACTCGTCACCCAGCCGCGATTCACGTTTCTCGTCCCGTCCGGCGCATCCGACAGATGGACATGGAATGGCCGAAGCCGCTCGCAAGCTCGCACCCGTCGAGACCCCGCTCTATCGCGAAGCCCCGAACAATATCGAGGCCGAACAGGCGCTGCTCGGCGCGGTCCTCGTCAACAACGACGCCTTTTACCGTGTCTCGGACTTCCTGAAGGCGCAGCATTTCCACGAGCCGCTGCACCGCAAGATCTTCGAGGTCGCGGGCGAACTGATCCGGATGGGCAAGATGGCCAATCCGGTGACGCTGAAGACCTTCCTGCCGGCCGAGGAGAAGGTCGGCGAGATGACCGTCTCGCACTATCTGGCGCGGCTCGCGGCAGAAGCCGTCAACGTCATCAACGCCGCCGATTACGGCCGCGCGATCTACGATCTTGCCACGCGCCGCGCGCTGATCACGGTCGGCGAGGACATGGTCAACATCGCCTATGACGCGCCGGTCGACATGTCGCCGGCCGCGCAGATCGAGGATGCAGAGCGGCGCCTGTTCGAACTGGCGGAGACTGGCCGCTATGATGGCGGTTTCGAGAGCTTTTCCGATGCGGTGAAGACCGCGATCGACATGGCCGCCGCCGCCTATCAGCGTGACGGGCATCTGTCGGGCGTCTCGTCCGGCCTGCGCGACCTCGACGGCAAGATGGGCGGGTTGCAGCCTTCCGATCTGATCATCCTTGCCGGTCGTCCCGGCATGGGCAAGACGTCGCTCGCCACCAACATCGCCTTCAACATCGCCCATGCCTACGAGCCGGAGATGCAGGCGGATGGCTCGTTCAAGGCGAAGAATGGCGGCGTCATCGGGTTCTTCTCGCTCGAAATGTCGGCCGAGCAGCTTGCGACGCGTATCATTTCCGAGCAGGCCGAAGTGCCTTCCTCCAAGATCCGGCGCGGCGACCTGACCGAGGCCGATTTCGAGAAGCTCGTCGGCTGCACGCAGACGCTGCAGAAGATCCCTCTTTTCATCGACGCGACCGGCGGTATCTCGATCGCCCAGCTTTCCGCGCGCGCCCGGCGGCTGAAGCGCCAGCGCGGGCTCGACGTGCTCGTCATCGACTACGTCCAGCTCATGCAGGGCTCGTCCAAGGCGTCGGCGCAGAACCGCGTGCAGGAGATCACCGAGATCACGACCGGGCTGAAGTCGCTGGCCAAGGAGCTCAACGTCCCGATCATCGCGCTCTCCCAGCTCTCGCGTCAGGTCGAAAGCCGCGACGACAAGCGGCCGCAGCTTTCCGACCTTCGCGAATCGGGCTCGATCGAGCAGGATGCGGACGTGGTGCTGTTCGTCTATCGCGACGAATATTACCTCAAGAACAAAGAGCCCGAGCGGAACACGCTCGAGCATCAAGAGTGGGAGACGAAACTGAACGAGGTTCGCGGCAAGGCCGAAGTGATCATCGCCAAGCAGCGCCACGGCCCGACGGGCACCGTTTCGCTCTCCTTCGTCGGCGAATTCACCCGATTTGCCGACCTCGCCGAGGAGCATCACCTGCCCGAGCGGTTCGAATAGTTGGCGTTCTTCGCAGCGAATCCGGCTGACATCGATCCGCGCATCTGCGGCGGTCGTCTGTCGATCGACGTCGAGGCACTGGCGGCGAACTATCGCCTGCTGGCGGCCAAGGCGCGGCCGGCGCGCGTCGCTGGTGTCGTCAAGGCAAACGCCTATGGGCTCGGCATCGAGGTGGTCGCGCCGGTGCTGTGGGCCGAGGGCTGCCGCGTCTTCTTCGTCGCGCTGCCGCAGGAAGGCATGGCTCTGCGCAAGCTCCTGCCCGAAGCCGACATCTATGTCCTCGCGGGCCTCTTCGAGCCACATGCGGCGCAGGCCTATCGCGAGGCGCGGCTGATCCCGGTCCTCAACGACGAGGCCGACATCTCGCTCTGGGAAGCCTATGGCTGGGACGCGCCGGACGGGCCGCGCCCCTGCGCGCTGCATGTCGATACGGGCATGAACCGGCTCGGGCTGAGCGGCCATCAGGTCACACGGTTCTTCCATGAGAACAAGCTGACGCGGGCACTGACGCCGCGGCTCGTCATGAGCCACCTCGCATGCGCAGACGATCCCGCTTCGCCTGCCAACCAGCGCCAGCTCGAATCATTCCAATCGGTTGAAAGGCTCTTCAAAGGCGTCGCTTCAAGCCTGGCAAACTCCGCCGGGACGTTCCTTTCGAACGACTACGCATTCGACATCGTGCGGCCGGGCATCGCGCTTTATGGCGGCGCGCCGCAGGCGGGGCTCGCGAACCCGATGCGGCCGGTCGCCACCGTCGAGGCGCGGATCGTACAGGTGCGCGAGGCGAAGGCCGGCGAGGCGGTCAGCTATGGCGGCACGGTGACGCTGGAGCGCGACACGCTGATCGCGATTGCCGCCGTTGGGTATGCGGATGGCTTGCATCGCGCGCTTTCGGGCTCGGGCGTGCCTTTGCGCGAGGCGCGACCAGCAGGCGGCAATGGCTTCATCGCCGGGCGGCGCGTGCCGATCCTCGGGCGGGTGACGATGGATCTGACGCTGTTCGACGTGACCGATCTCGGGCCCGGCGCGGTGGGGCATGGCGACTGGATCGAGTTGTTCGGGACGAATATTCCGATCGACGAGGCGGCGGCTGCGGCGGGGACGATTGCGTATGAGTTGCTGACGTCGCCCGGGGGGCGGCATTTGCGGCGGGTGGTGCATAAGGGGCATTCAGCGTGACGCGAGACACCCCCCTCTGGCCTGCCGGCCATCTCCCCCTCAAGGGGGGAGATCAGTCTCGTCGGCGTTTCGCACAAACAGAGACGGCACTGGCAGATTTGATGACGCGCGTGATCTCCCCCCTTGAGGGGGAGATGGCCGGCAGGCCAGAGGGGGGTGCCTCGCGCAAACGGGGGCAGCGATCCAATGGCTAAATCCCGCACCCAGTTCATCTGCCAGAATTGCGGCACGGTCCACACGCGCTGGGCCGGCAAATGCGATGCTTGCGGCGAGTGGAACACGCTTGTCGAGGAAGGCTCCAATTCCGGCATCGGTGCGGGTCCGGGCTCTTTACGCTCCTCGCGCAAGGGCCGGATCGTCGCGCTGACGAGGCTGTCGGGCGAGATCGAGGAGGCGCCGCGCATCTCGACCGGCATCAGCGAGCTCGACCGGGCGACCGGCGGCGGGTTCGTGCGCGGATCGGCGCTGCTCGTCGGCGGCGATCCGGGCATCGGCAAGTCGACGCTGCTGACGCAGGCCGCCGCCGCACTCGCGCGCCGGGGCCATCGCATCGTCTATGTGTCCGGCGAGGAGGCGGTGGCGCAGATCCGGCTGCGCGCGCAGCGGCTGCATGCGGCCGACACGAGCGTGGAACTCGCCGCCGAGACCAATGTCGAGGACATTCTCGCGACGATTTCCGAGGGCAAGCGGCCGGACCTCGTCATTCTCGATTCGATCCAGACGCTTTGGACCGACCTTGCCGATTCCGCGCCCGGCACGGTGACGCAGGTGCGTGCATCGGCGCAGGCCATGATCCGCTATGCCAAGTCGACGGGCTGCGCGATCGTGCTCGTCGGCCACGTGACCAAGGACGGGCAGATCGCGGGGCCGCGCGTCGTCGAGCACATGGTCGATGGCGTCCTCTATTTCGAAGGCGAAGGCGGCCACCACTACCGCATCCTGCGCACGGTGAAGAACCGCTTCGGGCCGACCGACGAGATCGGCGTCTTCGAGATGTCCGACAAGGGGTTGCGCGAAGTCTCCAACCCGTCCGAGCTGTTTCTCGGCGAACGTTCGACCAAGGCGCCGGGCGCCGCTGTCTTCGCCGGCATCGAGGGCACGCGGCCGGTGCTGGTGGAGATCCAGGCGCTGGTCGCGCCCTCGCCGCTCGGCACGCCGCGGCGCGCGGTGGTGGGGTGGGACAATTCGCGCCTGTCGATGATCCTGGCGGTGCTCGAAGCGCATTGCGGCGTCAGGTTCGCCCAGCATGACGTCTATCTCAACGTCGCGGGCGGCTATCGCATATCCGAGCCTGCGGCCGATCTTGCGGTCGCGGCGGCGCTGGTTTCCTCGCTCACCGGACTTGCCCTGCCTGCCGATTGCGTCTATTTCGGCGAAATCAGCCTTTCGGGGGCTATCCGGCCTGTCGCGCATGCGCAGCAGCGCCTCAAGGAAGCCGAAAAGCTGGGCTTTGCTCAGGCCGTCATGCCGCAGACGAGCGAAGAAGCGAGCAAGGGGGCGAACGGGCGTTTCGCGCAGCTTTCGCAGCTTGCCGATCTCGTCGTGCGCATCGCCGGCAGGCGCAAGCCGCAGGACGATTAGGAATTGGAACGAGCCGGCAGGCAGAGCCGCCGGCAGGTGAACGGAGCTTCAATGCCGATTACGCTGCTGGACGGAATTCTCGTCGGCTTCACCCTCGTTTCGGCGATGCTCGCCATGGTTCGCGGCTTCTCGCGCGAAGTGCTGTCGATCGCGTCCTGGGTCGCGGCGGCAGCGGCGGCATTCTACTTCCATCCGCTTCTGGTGCCTTACGTCGCGCCCTATATCGACAATGCGCAGCTCGCGCTCTTCGCGGCTGCAGCCATCGTGTTCTTCATCGCGCTGATCATCGTCACCGTGATCACCATGAAGGTGGCGGATTTCATCATCGACAGCCGCGTCGGCGCGCTCGACCGCACCCTCGGCTTCGTCTACGGCGCCGCGCGCGGCATCCTGGTCGTCGCCGTCGCCTTCCTGTTCTTCTCGTGGTTGGTCGGCTCCAACCAGCCGGGCTGGGTCGCGGAAGCCAAGTCGCGGCCGCTGCTCGAAGGCATCGGCACCTGGCTCGAGGGCGTGCTGCCCGACGATCCCGAAAATTCGCTGATCGATCGGCTCGGCACGAGCGACGACGACACACCGCCGGCTACCGGCAACTAGATGATCACGCGGCGCCTTTTGGCGCCGCTTCCCTTCGTTCTGAAAGGCAAGATGCCATGGCAGACGCAGACGACACCCCGTTCTCCTCCGGGGGCGACGACCGCTTTCACGACGAATGCGGCGTGTTCGGCATTTTCGGCCGCCAGGACGCGTCGGCCATCGTGACGCTCGGCCTGCACGCGCTCCAGCATCGCGGGCAGGAAGCCGCCGGCATCGTCTCCTATGACGGGACGCAGTTCCATGTCGAACGGCATATCGGCCTGATCGGCGACACCTTCACCAAGCAGTCCGTGATCGACCGCCTGCAAGGTTCGCGCGCCATCGGCCATACGCGCTACGCGACGACCGGCGGCTCGGGCCTGCGCAACGTGCAGCCCTTCTTCGCCGAACTCGCCGATGGTGGGCTCGCCGTCGCGCATAATGGCAACATCACCAACGCGATGACCGTGCAGCGCCGGCTGCAGAAGGAAGGCTCGATCTTCTCGTCGACCTCCGACACCGAAACGATCCTGCACCTGATCGCAACGTCGAAGGAACGCGACACGAATTCGCGCTTCATCGAAGCCGTGCGTCAGCTCGAGGGCGCGTTTTCGCTGGTGGCGCTGACGTCGAAGAAGATGATCGGCTGCCGCGACCCGCTCGGCATCCGCCCGCTCGTTCTGGGCGATCTCGACGGCGCCTACATCTTTGCGTCCGAGACCTGCGCGCTCGACATCATGGGCGCGCGGTTCGTCCGCGACCTGAAGCCCGGCGAGATGGTGGTCGTGACGACCAAAGGGCTGGAAAGCTTCTTCCCGTTCGAGCAGGTGAAGCCGCGCTTCTGCGTCTTCGAATATGTCTATTTCGCCCGGCCGGATTCCTCGGTCGAGGGACGCAACGTCTATGACGTGCGCAAGCAGATCGGCGTCGAGTTGGCCCGCGAAAGCCCGGTCGAGGCCGACATCGTCGTACCGGTGCCCGATTCGGGCACGCCTGCGGCGATCGGCTTCGCGCAGGAGGCCAAGCTTCCGTTCGAGCTCGGCATCATCCGCAACCACTATGTCGGCCGCACCTTCATCCAGCCCTCCGATTCGATCCGGCACATGGGCGTGAAGCTCAAGCATAACGCCAACCGACGCATGATCGAGGGCAAGCGCGTCGTGCTCGTCGACGATTCCATCGTGCGGGGCACGACCAGCCAGAAGATCGTGCAGATGGTTCGCGATGCGGGTGCGCGCGAAGTCCACATGCGCATCGCCTCGCCGCCGACGCGCGCCTCGTGCTTCTACGGCGTCGACACGCCGGAGACGGCCAAGCTTCTTGCCAGCCGCATGTCGGTGGAGGAGATGGCGGAGTTCATCCGGGTCGATTCGCTCGGCTTCCTATCGATCGACGGGCTTTATCGCGCGGTGGGCGAGCCCGCCCGCGACAACGAGCAGCCGCAGTTCTGCGACGCCTGCTTCACCACGCAATACCCGACGCGCCTGACCGATCTCGACGGCGTCGAAAACGTTCGCACGCTCTCGCTGCTTGCGAACAACGGGCAATAACAGACGGACAAGATGACGGAAAAGCTCGACCTTCAAGGGCGCGTCGCGCTCGTGACCGGTGCCTCGCGCGGCATCGGCTACCATGTCGCCAAGGAGTTGGCCGCGGCCGGCGCGCATGTGATCGCGGTCGCGCGGACCGTCGGTGGACTGGAAGAACTCGACGACGAAATCCAGGCGGCCGGCGGACAGGCGACGCTCGTTCCGCTCGACCTGATGGACATGCCCGGCATCGACCGGCTGGGCGGTGCGATCTTCGATCGCTGGGGCAAGCTCGACATCCTCGTCGCCAATGCCGGTATCCTCGGCATCATCGCGCCGATCGGCCATGTCGAGGCGAAGGTGTTCGACAAGGTGATGGCGACGAACGTGACCGGCACGTGGCGGCTGATCCGCTCGATCGATCCGCTCCTGAGGAAGTCCGATGCCGGCCGGGCGATCGTGATGACGTCCGATGTCGCCGCGCATCCGCGCGCCTATTGGGGGCCCTTCGCGGCATCCAAGGCCGCCGTCGACGCGATGGTCAAAAGCTGGGCGCTTGAGACGCAGAACTCGGCGCTGCGCGTCAATCTCGTCGATCCCGGCCCGACGCGCACCGCGCACCGCGCACTCGCCATGCCCGGCGAAGACCCGAAGACCATCCCGCATCCCTCCGAGATCGCCGCGCGGATCGCGGCGACGGTTTCGCCGAACGTGAGCGAGACGGGGCGGCTGTTTTCGGTGCGCGAGAACCGCTTTCTCGATTAGGCCGCTGTGACCGTCAGTTCCGGCTTGGTGTTGATCGTCTGGAAGACGACGCAGTAGCGCTCGGTCAGCTTCAACAGCGCGTCGATGCGCTCCTGCGGTTCATCGGTGTCGAGATGGAAATTGAGACGGATCGACTGGAAGCCGACCGGCGCATCCTTCGCAACGCCGAGCGTGCCGCGGAAATCGAGATCGCCCTCGGCTTCGACCGTCGCATTGCCGAGTCGGAATTCGAGCGCGGTCGCGACGGCTTTCAGCGTGACGCCGGCGCAGGCGACGAGCGCTTCGAGCAGCATGTCGCCGGAGCACAGCTCGGCGCCCGAGCCGCCGGTCGCGGGATGAAGCCCGGCCATTTCGAGCGCCCTGCCCGTTTCGACCTTGCAGGCGATCGATTGATCGTCGAGCGTGCCCCGCGCCTTGAGCGTGACGATGGCGGCCTTCGCATCGTCCTTGTAGCGGGCCTTGAGCGGCGCCTGCAGGGTCTTCAGTTCCGTCGAATCCATGACTATCTCCTAATATGTTCTCAATGCTAACTGCCCATTGGTCAGGCCGCCAGCGGAACAAGCGGGGCGGCATCCGGATTGACGTGGACTGCCATTCGGCTACCCTCCGCGCCAACGGCCGACAAGAGCCGCTTGGCCTCGAGAGGTTGGAGGTGCGGCAATGCTCCAGACCGTTCTGATCATCGCTGGGATTCTGGCGTCATGGGCCGCGTTTGCGGCGTGGCTGTCGCATCGGCAGGGTATTTCGCTGCATCAGGCGCTGCTCTATGCACCGCTTAAACTCGCGTTCCGGATCGACGATTCGTCGTTGCGGGCCGCGCAGACGCCCGGTCCCGTGATCTATGCGATCTCGCACCAGTCGCGGCTCGACCCGGCGCTGATGCTGTCCGTCCTGCCCAACGACACGCTGCACATTCTCGACGAGCCGTCGGCGCGCGCGATGTGGCTGGAGCCGTGGCGCGAGCTCGCGCGCACCATCGCCTTCAAGGCGCAGCACGTCTTCGTCAACCGCCGCCTGACCCGGCGCCTCAAGGGAAACGGCCGGCTCGCAGTCTATTTTCCCTTCGACGCCGAACCCGACGTGAAGAGCTTCCGGCTCTATCGCGCGGTCGCGAAGATCGCCGTTTCGGCGGACGCCAAGGTCGTGCCGATCTATATTCGCGGATCGAGCCATCTTCCCGGCGCCTATGAGCCGGCAGCCAAGACGCCGCGCCAGCTTCTGCCGAAACTGAAGATCATGGCCCTTCCCGCACGCACGATCGGCGAACTGGTGGACGAGGCAGGGCCGATCGGCGTGACGACGTCCAATGCCCTGTTCGACCGCGTCGCCGAAGCGCGCTTCTTCAGCCAAGGCCGGCCGAAGACGATCTTCCATGCCGTGCGCAGCGCCGCGCTTCTCTACGGCGCGGGCCGGGTGATCGCCGAGGACGTTGCCGGCGACAAGCTCACCTACCGCGCGCTTTTCGCCCGGTCGCGGATGCTGTCGGGCAAGCTGGTCGAAATCGGCACAAGCGGCGACATCGTCGGGCTTCTGCTGCCCAATGCCGCGCAGAGCATGGCGGTATTTCTGGCGCTGCAATCGGCTGGTCGTGTCGTTGCGATGATGGGGTCGGGCGTCGGCCCGGTCGATCTGGTGCGCGACGGCACGATCCGCTTCGTCGTCACCTCCCGCTCCCATGTCGAAAAGGCGCGGCTCGGCGAGGACGTCGCCGCCATCACGGCGGCTGGTGGACGCGTCATCTATGTCGAGGATCTCGAAGCCTCCGTGACCGCGGTGGAGCGGGTCGCCGGCTGGTTCGCCTGGCGCGCGCGCCGCCTGCCCCGTCAGGCCGACGACGCGGCCGTGGTGCTTTTCAAACAGACCCCCGACGGACAGCGCGGCGTCGTGCTCAGCCATGCCAATCTTATCGCCAACGCTGCGCAGATCGAAGCGCGGCTGGTACTTTCGCGCAGCGACACGATCCTGTCGGTCCTGCCGCTCCACACCGCGCTCGGTCTGACCGTCGGGCTGATCCTGCCGCTGATGAAGGGCGTGCGCGCCCTCGCCTACCCGTCGCCGCTTCACATGCGCCAGATTCCGCAGGTCGCCGCGACGCGCCGGCCGACGATCCTGTTTGCGACCGACGCGCTGCTGTCGGCCTATGGCAAGGCCGCGCAGACCTCCGACTTCGAAAGCCTGCGCCTGATCGTTTCCGGCGGCGAAAGACTGCGTGTCGCGACGCGCCAGCTCTGGGCCGACCGCTTCGGCAAGACCATCATGGAAGGCTACGGACTGACGGAGGCTTCGCCCGTCGTCGCGGTCAACTCGATCACCCATGGCCGGCCCGGCACGGTCGGCCGGCTTTTGCCCGGCATGCGGATGCGGCTCGAGCCGATCGACGGATTCGAACAGGGCGGGCGGCTGCAGATTTCAGGTCCGAACATCGCGAAGCGCTATCTCGGGACCGACGAACCGATCGCCGGCAATGGCTGGTTCGACACGGGCGACATCGTTTCTGTCGACCGCGAGGGTTACCTGACGGCGCTCGGACGCGCCGGCCGTCTTGCTGCGGCGGACGGGTCGATGATCTCGCTGGCGCAGGTAGAGGAAGCTGCCGAAGCCGTCTGGCCGGAGACGGTCCATGCTGCCATCGCGCTCAAATCCGCCACCGGCGGCGAGCGTATCGTGCTCGTGACGACGGAGCCGGAAGCCGATCGCGCGGTGCTGGCGCGCCAGTGGAAGCGGCTCGGTTTCGAGGCCGGCGCCCTGCCCGCGACTGTGCTGTCCGTGCGATCGATGCCGACGACGGCCAATGGCCGGGTCGACTATGCGAAACTCGCGGACCTCGCCGAGGAAGCGCTCGGCCTAAGCAGCGCCGCCTGAACCATCGTCGGTCGCCACCTGCGCCTCGCGGTCGGCACGTTCGGCGCGGCGCGCATAGGCGCGGACGCTAAAGGGCAGCATGGCGAAATAGGCAGCCGCCGTCAGTGCCAGCGTCGTCCAGGTGTAGCTGAACAAAAGCGCGACATAGCCGACGATCGCCAGCATCAAGGGCAGGACCAGGTCACGCCGCACGCGCATGCCGCTCGACTTGCCCGAATAGACCGGCAATTGGCTGACCAGAAGAAGCGCGACGCACACGGTGAACGCGGCAGCGACGAAGCCGAAGGTCTGGTTCACCGGCACGCCGATCAGGCCGAGATAGACCGGCATCAGGACAAGTAGCGCACCTGCAGGCGCCGGCACGCCGACGAAATAGTCGTTCTGCCACGCCGGGCGGTCGGGATCGTCGAGCATGACGTTGAAGCGCGCAAGGCGCAGGCAGCAGGCGATGGCGAAGACGAGCGCCGCCGTCCAGCCGACCGCTCCGGCGCTGTCGAGCACATAGGCATAGAGCACCAGCGCCGGGGCCACGCCGAAATTCATGATGTCGGCGAGCGAATCCATTTGCGCGCCGAAATTCGAGCTCGCCTTGAGCATCCTCGCCAAACGTCCATCGAGCGCGTCGAGGAACGCGGCGACGAGCACCATCGCCACTGCGATCTCGAACCTGCCCTCGAAAGCGAGGCGGATGCCGGACAGGCCGGCGCAGATCGCCAGAACGGTGACGAGGTTCGGTAGGATCAGGCGCAGCGGAATTTCGCGCAAGCGAGGGCTGCGGCGGCGCCCGTTCGGATCGTAAGGTGCGAAGGGCCCCTTCACGAGACGCGCACCAGCGGCGGCGTGATCGAGGCGTCGAACTCGGCGATGATCGTCTCGCCCGCGACAGCCGTCTGGCCGACATGGACGCGGGTGACGGCCTTGCGCGGCAGGTAGACGTCGAGCCGCGAGCCGAAGCGGATGATGCCGAAGCGTTCGCCGATGCCGATGTCGCTGTCCGCATCCGCCCAGCAGACGATGCGGCGCGCGACGAGGCCGGCGACCTGCACCACGCCCACCTGCCCGTTCGGGCTTTCGATGACGAGGCCGTTGCGCTCGTTCTCGCTGCTCGCCTTGTCGAGTTCGGCGTTGACAAACTTGCCGGCACGATATTCGATCTTCGAAATGCGGCCGCGCACCGGGGCGCGGTTCACGTGGCAGTTGAAGACGTTCATGAAGACCGAAATGCGCGTCATCTCCTCCGCGCCGAGGCCGAGTTCACGCGGCGGGACGGCGGGTCCGACGGCCGAGACCATGCCGTCGGCCGGGCTGACGACCAGCTTGTCATCGACGGGGGTGACGCGTTCGGGATCGCGGAAGAAGTAGGTGCACCACGCGGTGAGGATCAGGCCGAGCCAGAAGAGTGTGGTCGAGAATATGCCGAGCAGCAGCGTCACGCCCGCAAAGATCGCGATGAACGGATAGCCCTCGCGGTTGATCGGGACGAAAGTGTTCTTGATCGTGGTGACGAGGCTCATGAATCCGCTGCTTTGGTCAAGTTGGGAATGGCGTCCTGATTAGACGAACATCCCCCAACCCGCAACGCATCACTCCGCCGGCTGTTCCTCGGCAATTTCCGGCGTGCGGCGGCGGACGACGACGCCGTACTCGTCCTCCTCGCGCGCCTTGCGCAGCTTTTCCTCCGCCTCGGTCGCTTCGCGCTGACGCGCCCACATCGCCGAATAGAGCCCGTCAGCCAGGAGAAGGTCGGCATGACGGCCACGCTCTGCGATCATGCCATCCTTGAGGACGATGATCTCGTCGGCGCCGATCACGGTCGACAGGCGGTGCGCGATGACGATGGTGGTGCGGCCCTTCGAGACGAGGTCGAGCGCGGCCTGGATTTCCTGCTCGGTGTGCGTGTCGAGCGCGGACGTCGCCTCGTCGAGGATCAGGATCGGCGGGGCCTTGAGAATGGTGCGCGCGATCGCCACGCGCTGCTTCTCGCCGCCCGAAAGCTTCAGCCCGCGCTCGCCGACCATCGCCTTGTAGCCGTCCGGCAGACGCTCGATGAACGGGCCGATCTGCGCGAGTTCCGCCGCGCGGCGGACCTCGTCCTCGCTGGCGGAGACGCGGCCGTAGCGGATGTTGTAGGCGATGGTGTCGTTGAAGAGCACCGTATCCTGCGGGACCATGCCGATGGCGGCGCGCAGGCTCTCCTGCGTCACGTCGCGCACGTCCTGCCCGTCGATGGTGATCGCGCCCGAGCCGATGTCGTAGAAGCGGTAGAGAAGCCGCGAGACGGTCGACTTGCCGGCACCGGACGGGCCGACGATCGCCACCGTCTTGCCAGCCGGCACCTCGAAGGAGACGCCCTTCAGGATCGGCCGCGCCGGATCATAGGCGAAATGCACGTCGTCGAAGCGGACGGTCGCCTCCTTGATGGCCAGCGCCGTGGCGCCGGGCTTGTCGGTCACCTCCTGCGGCACGTCCAGCAGGTCGAACATGTTCTCGATATCGGTCAGGCCCTGGCGGATTTCGCGGTAGATGAAGCCGATGAAATTGAGCGGCACGGACAACTGCATCAGCATCGCGTTGATGAAGACGAAATCGCCGAGCGTGTGGGTGCCGCGCGCGACCTCCCAGGCCGACAGCGCCATGACGAGCGCCATGCCGACGCCGAAAATGACGCCCTGGCCGAAGTTCAACCAGCCGAGCGAGGTCCAGGTCTTGGTCGCCGCGTCCTCGTAGCGCGCCATCGACTTGTCGAAGCGGCCGGCTTCCATCTTCTCGTTGCCGAAATATTTGACCGTTTCGAAGTTCAGGAGCGAATCGATCGCCTTGGTGTTGGCGTCGGTGTCGCTGTCGTTCATCTCGCGGCGAATCTGGATGCGCCAGTCCGACGCCTTGACCGTGAACCAGGTGTAGAGCCAGACCGTGACGGCGATGATGGCGACGTAGATCCAGCCATAGGCGACGGCGAAGATGATCGCCGTCAGCGCGAATTCGAGGATCGTCGGCACCGTATTCAAGATGGTGAAGCGGACGATCGATTCGATGCCCTTGGTGCCGCGCTCGATGATGCGCGACAGGCCGCCGGTGCGTCGCTCCAGATGGAAGCGCAGCGACAGTTCGTGCATGTGGACGAAGGTCTTGTAGGCAAGCTGGCGCACCGCGTGCTGGCCGACCTTGGCGAAAAGCGCGTCGCGCAACTGGTTGAAGCCGAGCTGGACGATGCGCACGACATTGTAGGCGAGCACCAGCATGACCGGCGCGACGAGGATCGCGGGGATCATGGCGGGGGCGGAAAATTCGCCGTTCAGCGCGTCCGTCGCCCATTTGAAGAAATAGGGCACGAGGACGAGGATCAGCTTGGCGACGACGAGGAAAACCGTCGCCCAGACGACGCGCATCTTCAAATCCGGCCGGTCGTCGGGCCACATATAGGGCCACAGATTGACCAGCGTCGCGAAGACGGAGCCGCTTTCGGCCGATACGGTCTTAGATGCCAATTTTACTGTCCTGCGAAGAGTGGGTGGCCGCGGCATGGTTGGCGCAGCACATGTCGATCAGGCCGGCGACGCCGCGCGACAGACTGGCCAATGCCTCACGGTCGACCTCATAGCGCGAACGCGGCCGCTCGGGGCGATATGTCACCAGCCCGACCTCGACCAGAACCTTCAAATGCTGGGAGACCGTCGACTGGGCGAGGTCCAGACATTCCACGACCTCCTTGCAGCAGCAGGCAGGCCGGGAGGACAAGTGCTTCAAAATGTGCAGCCGCGCGGGGTGTGCGAGGGCGCCAAGCCGGGCCGCCATCTCGTCGGCATTGCAGATCTGATCGTCTTTCATCGTTCATCGTCGATATACGATGAACGATGAAATGGCAAGGTCGCCTCAGCGGCGACGCTTGCGATTACTGCGTGTCGGTCAGCGGTGCGATCTGGTCGGAAACCGTGCTCATATCCGCCTTTTCGCCTTCCTCGGTCTCGTCGGGAACGGCGAAGATCTGCCCCGGCCAGATCATGTCCGGGTCGCGGATTTGCTCCTGGTTGGCCAGATAGATGGTCGAATAGCGCACGCCGCGCCCGTAGACGCGACGCGAAATCCGCCAGAGCGTGTCGCCGCGCCGGATGATGACGGCGCCGTCGGCAGCCTGAAGCGGCTCGGCCATCGTCTCCTCGATCGCGGCGGCGGCAGTCTCGTCCGCGCCTCGGGTCGAGGCGTTCGGAGCAGCCGCATTTTCCGGGGCGTCATCGTTGCGCGACCCGTCGGCCGTCTCCGCGTCGGGGGCGGCTGCGACTTCGGGCGTTTCTTGTACCGGAGCGGTGTCGGATTCCGGCGACGACGGTGTGCCGGTCGACGCCGCGACACCTTCGCCGCCCTGTGCGGAAGCGGTCGGAACAGACTGGCCGGAGGCCGTATCCGGCGTCGACCCCGCATTCGCGGCATCGGCGGGCGCGCGTTCGGCGGGCGCGACGGCTGCCACCGCCTCGCCCGGTTCACGCTGGAACGGGACGGCTGCGCGTGCCGTGACCTCGCCGCTCGAGCCGATGATATCGGCGCGCACGATGTAGTCGCCGACCGGCAGGTCGGTCTGCGTCTCGACGAGGAAACGCCCGCCTTCGGATACGCGCGCCTCACCGAGCAGGATTTCGTTCGCATAGACGCGCACGGTCGTTCCGGCGGCGCCGCGTCCTGCGACGAACACCGTGCCGCCCTCGATCTCGATCGCCTCGACGGCGAGCGCGTTTCGCGGGCTGGCCGGACGGGCCTGGGTCGGCGCAATTTGAGGATCGGATCGGGCCGCCAGTTGCTGTTTGCTTTCCTCCCCTTCCACTGCCGGTTCGGCCTCCGGCGCGCCCGGCGCATCCATTTCGGCGGCCTCTTGCGGCGAACCATCGGCCGGATCGGCTTCCGGCGTGTCGGCGGTGGCCGTCTGTTCCGAGGCATCTGCGAGAGGCTCGTCTTCGACCGCTTCGTCGGTAGCCGGCGTCTCGGGCAAAGCCTCGATCGCGGGCGTCGCGTCAGCCTGCGTATCGGCTTCAGGCACGGTGATCAGACGAGAAGGCGCGCCGGGTTCCTCGACAAGCGCCAGAACCTGTCCGTCCTGCGAATCCGGCACGGACACGACGGCCGTTTCGAGCGATGTCGTGACCAGCCCCTCGCCGGGGCCGGTGGAGCGCAGCACGATCTGATAGTCACCCGGGCGCAGCGCATCGTCGAGCACGGCGGCGAAATTGCCGGACGGACCCACTTCGGCGCGGGCGATGATCTCGGCGCCTGCCACGACCTCGATGTCGGAGTTCGGCTCGGCGCTGCCGGCGATCACCATCGATCCGTCGGGCTCGACGCGCACGATGTCGAAGGACGGCACCACGAGGTCCTCATCGGCCGCATCCGGCTCGGCCACGGCCGCGACGTCCGCCGGTTCGGCGGAGTCCGAGGGTGCGGCGTCGACGGCCTCGCCATCTGTGGCAGGCTCTTCCTCCGCCGGCGCAACTGCCGCCTGCGGCTCGTCAGGCTCGGCAGCGGCCATCGGCGCAGAGCTTTCCTCCACGGCCCACGGATCATAGATGCCGGTGTAATAGACCGTTCCGACCGCAGCGGTGGAACCGCCTGCGGCGAACAACAGGATTTTCAGCCAGTTCGCGACCATTCGTGCCTTCCCGGGACCGGTCTCAAAGCCGGCAAAGCCCGGTTTATCCGGTTTCCCGCACCGCTACAAGAAAAAGGCCACGGGCAAGGCTTGACCTCGCCGATTGCGCGCCTAGCCATTGGGATCATGAGCACGATTCGATCCATCTGCGTCTATTGCGGGTCTTCGCCGGGCAACAGCCCCATCTATCTCGAAGCCGGCCGGACGCTGGGCAAGGCCATTGCCAAGGCTGGCCTCACGCTCGTCTATGGCGGCGGACTGAAAGGCATCATGGGCGCCGTCGCCAACGGCACGATCGAGGCGGGCGGCAACGTCACCGGCATCATTCCGCGATTCCTGATCCGCAAGGAAGCGGGCGACGAAGCCGGGCTCGACCATCTCGACGAGGTGATTCTCACCGAGGACATGCATGAGCGCAAGCACGCCATGTTCGAGCGGTCCGACGCGTTCGTAGCCCTTCCCGGTGGCATCGGTACGGTCGAGGAAATCGTCGAGATCATGACCTGGGCGCAGTTGGGCCGGCACGAAAAGCCGATGGTTTTCGGCAATGTCGCGGGCTTCTGGAATCCTATGCTGGCGCTGATCGATCACATGAAGGCCGAGGGCTTCATTCACTCGCAGCACATGGTTCGACCGCTTGTTGTCGCCGACCCGGCGCAAATCGTGCCAACGATCCTCGATGCCGCCGCGTCGTCGGCCGACGCCGAGGGCGATCCGGCGATCATCGAACGGATGTAGCCGCAACGGCCTCGGCAGCACTTGCCCGGCGCTGCGTGAACATCGACCAGGTGTAGATCGCCAGCGCCGTCCAGATGAAGCCGAAGGCGACCAGCCGCGCGGTGCCGAACGGTTCGCCGAAGACGAAGACCGCGATGATGGCGATCATGGTCGGCGCGATATACTGCATGATGCCGATCGAAGAGATTTTCAGGAGCTTTGCGCCAAACGCATAAAGAACGAGCGGAATGGCGGTGATCGGCCCGCACAGGACAAGCAGAGCCATGTCAAGCGGCATGTCCAGCTTGAAGCTGCTGGTATCGGTGGTCGCCAGATAGCCGATCCAGAGAACTGCCGGAGTCGTCAGGATCAGCACTTCGAGGAAGAAGCCCTGGCTCGGCCCGATCGGCAATGTCTTGCGCAGGAAGCCGTAGCCCGCGAAACTCAGAGCCAGCACCAAAGACACCCACGGAAGCCCGCCCGCATCCCAGGTCAGTATCGCGACGGCGATGGCTGCCAGCCCAACCGCGACGAGTTGCGCTCGCGAGAGCCGCTCTCCGAGGAGCACCGCGCCCATGACCACCGTCACCAGCGGATTGATGTAGTAGCCGAGCGCCGTCTCGACCGTGCGGTCGACGGCGATCGCCCAGATGTAGACGCCCCAATTGACCGAGATCAGCGCCGCCGTCAGCGAAGCCATTCCCAGCGTGCGCGGCGAGCGCAGAGCCGGTCCGATATCCCTGGTGCGGCCCATGGCGACGAGAATGATCGCCGCGACCGGCAGCGACCAGACCACGCGATGCGCGACGATCTCCGATGCCGGCACATGGTCGAGCGCCTTCATCAAGAGCGGCATGAAGCCCCACAGGAGATAGGCGGCGCCGGCAAAGGCGAAGCCGCGCAAAGGCTCAGGCTGTTCGACCTGCACGGGGGCGTGGGGAGCGTTCATTCAAGTCTGCATTCATCCGGTTCGGCGTGAGGTCGGTGTCGCACGCCTGCCCGATTGCGGCCATCGCAAATCATTGATGCACCAATCGCATCCGGTTGATGGTGCAATCACTGCGCGGCGATGCACGCTTCTTCGCCGGCCTTCACCAGCTTGTAGACGATCGAATCGAGCAGTGCCTGAAACGAAGCGTCGATGATGTTGTCGGAGACGCCCACCGTCCACCAGCGATCGCCCGAGGCATTGCGCGACTCAATCAGGACGCGCGTGATCGCCTCCGTGCCGCCGTTCAGAATCCGCACCTTGTAGTCGACGAGTTCGAGGTCCTCGATCTCGGCCTGGAACTTGCCGAGGTCCTTGCGCAAGGCAAGGTCGAGCGCGTTCACCGGGCCATGACCCTCGGCCACCGACATCTTCTCCTCGCCGTCGACCGTCAGCTTCACGATCGCCTCCGATACCGTCTTCAGTTCGCCATTGGCGTCGAAGCGACGTTCGACCATGCAGCGGAAACTGTCGACCTTGAAGAGATCCGGCACGCGGCCGAGCGTGCGCCGCGCCAGAAGCTCGAAACTCGCATCCGCGCCCTCATAGGCATAGCCCTCGGCCTCGCGCTCCTTGACCAGCGAGATCAGCGTGTCGAGACGCGGATCGGCCTTGTCGACCGTGATGCCGCGGCGCTTCAGCTCGGCGATGAAGTTCGACTTGCCTCCCTGGTCGGAGACCATGACCTTGCGCATGTTGCCGACGGTCTCGGGCGGCACGTGCTCATAGGTCTGCGGCTCCTTCAAAATGGCGGAAGCGTGGATGCCGGCCTTTGTGGCGAAGGCCGACGCGCCGACATAGGGTGCCTGCGCATTCGGCGCGCGGTTGAGGAGTTCGTCGAAGGCGCGTGACAGGCGGGCGAGACCTTCCAACCCCTCAGGCATGATCGCGGTCTCGAAACGACTGGCAAAGGCCGGCTTCAAGACGAGCGTCGGGATGATTGTGACGAGATTGGCGTTGCCGCAGCGCTCGCCGATGCCGTTCAGCGTGCCCTGCACCTGCCTGACGCCCGCCTCGACGGCGGCGAGCGAATTGGCGACGGCCTGGCCGGTGTCGTCATGGGCGTGGATGCCGAGATGGTCGCCAGGAATGCCGGAAGCGATGACGGCCGCCACGATCTCGCGCACCTCGTCCGGCTGCGTGCCGCCATTGGTGTCGCACAGCACGACCCAGCGCGCGCCCGACGCATAGGCCGCTTTCGCGCAGACCAGCGCATAGGCGGGGTTGGCCTTGTAGCCGTCGAAGAAGTGCTCGCAATCGACCATCGGCTCGCGGCCCGCTGCCTTCGCCGCCTCGACGGACGCGCGGATCGCCTCGAGATTTTCCTCGTTGGTGCAGCCGAGCGCGACGCGCACGTGATAGTCCCAGCTCTTGGCAACGAAGCAGATCGCGTCGGCCTTGGCCTGCAGGAGTTCGGCGAGGCCGGGATCGTTCGACGTCGACACCCCTGCCCGCTTGGTCATGCCGAAGGCGACGAAGGAGGACTGCGAGGTGCGCTTCTTCTGGAAGAACGCCGTGTCGGTCGGATTTGCGCCGGGATATCCGCCCTCGACATAATCGATGCCGAACGCATCGAGCATGCCTGCAATCGCGATCTTGTCCTCGACCGAGAAATCGACGCCCGGCGTCTGCTGGCCGTCGCGCAAGGTCGTGTCGAAGAGATAGATGCGTTCGCGGGTCATGTCCGGTCCTTCGGAGGCCAGGATTCGGTGTCGTGGTCTGGGTGCTGGAACGATTCCAGATCGGCGAGGAATGAAGCTGCGCCGTCGGTCTCCGTGCGGTCCGAGGACAGCGCCGCGAGATCGTCGACATAGGGCAGCTTCGCCTCGATGCCCCACTGCTTCGTCGGCGCGACCGAGGCCGGATCGTCGAAGGCGCCGATGGCGAGCGCGACGCCGTCCGGCGCTTCATAAGTCAGCGGCGTGCCGCACTCGGCGCAAAAGCCCCGCAGGACGTGGCTCGACGAGCGATAACGCTTCGGCGCGCCGCGCGTCCATTCGAGGCCGCTTTCGGGTGCTGTCGCAAGTGGTGCGTAGAAGGCGCCAAACGCCTTCTGGCACATGCGGCAATGGCAGATGGAGACGGAACCCAGCGCCCCCTCGACACGAAACCGCACCGCGCCGCACTGGCAACCGCCGGTGTAGACGGGCTTGCTGGGAAGGCTCACCTCTTCACCTCCCAATTCGTCACGCGTTCGCCGGTCGTCGGGTCCTTGCCGTCCTTCAACTGGATGCCCTGCGCCAGAAGCTCGTCGCGGATGCGGTCGGCTTCGCTCCAGTTCTTGGCGGCGATGAAGGCGAGGCGGTTGGCGACGAAGCGTTTCACTGCCTCTTCGTCCACGTCCACCGTCTCCGGCTCAAATCCAAGGAAAGCGAGCGTCGCCTTCAGCGATGCCGCGGCCTTATCAGTGCCAGCGCCGGCCAGTTGCGAGAGAGCGTGAAAAGCTTCGCTGGTGGCCATGTCGTCGGCGAGCGCGTCGAGCACCGACCAGGAAACATCGCCCTCGCCCGATGCCTGGTCTGCAATACGCAACCACTTGCGCAAGGTGCTTTCCGCCTCCTCCAGCCGCCGCACGCTGAAATCGATCGGCTCCCGGTAATGCGTCATCAGCATCGCCAGCCGAAGCACCTCGCCCGGCCACTTCCGCCCGCCGAACTTCTCCGTATGCAGCAGATCGTGGATGGTGACGAAATTCCCCTCGCTCTTCGACATCTTCCGGCCTTCGACCTGCAAGAATCCGTTGTGGAGCCAGTAGTTGGCCATCACCTCCGTGCCGTGGGCGCAGCGGGATTGGGCGATCTCGTTTTCGTGGTGGGGGAAGATCAGGTCGAGGCCGCCGCCGTGGATGTCGAAGACTTCGCCCAGATAGGCGGCGGACATGGCCGAGCACTCGATGTGCCAGCCGGGGCGGCCGCGGATGGGGAGCGGTTTGCCGTCGATGGTGAAGGTTGCGTCCCAGCCGGGCTCGGCATCGCTCGACGCCTTCCAGAGGACGAAATCGCCGGGGTTTTTCTTGTGCACGTCGACGGCGACGCGGGCGCCGGCGCGCTGGTCTTCGAGGTTGCGGCCGGAGAGCTTGCCGTAGTCCGCCATCGAGACCGTGTCGAAAAGGATTTCCCCTGCCGCCGCATAGGCATGGCCGCGGTCGATGAGAGATTGAATCAGGCCGACCATGTCGGCCTTGCCGTCCGCGCGGGGCAGGACGAATTCGGTCGCACGGGGCTCGTGCGTCGGCGGGAGGCAGCCGAGGGCCTTTACGTCCTCATGGAACTGCGTCGCCGTCGTTTCGGTGATCTTTCGGATCGCCTCGTTCAGCGGCAGGTCA
This sequence comes from Pseudomonadota bacterium, assembly GCA_023389195.1. GTDB lineage: Bacteria > Pseudomonadota > Alphaproteobacteria > Rhizobiales > Rhizobiaceae > Aliihoeflea. The sequence continues at coordinate 24,872 of JAEWET010000048.1, read as the reverse complement.
GGGAAATCGCGCAGGGCGCGCGCGTTGATCTTGTCGTCGACGTCGGTGATGTTGCGCACATAGGTGACGTTCGCCTCGCCATAGAGATGGCGCAGGAGCCGGAACAGCACGTCGAAGACGATGACCGGGCGCGCATTGCCGATATGGGCGAAGTCGTAGACCGTGGGGCCGCAGACATACATCCGCACATTTTGCGGATCGATCGGCCTGAAGACTTCCTTCGTCTTCGTCAGCGTATTGGTCAAGCGCAGTTGCGGCGCTTCAGTCATGCGTCAACCTTCCCACGGAACTAGCCCTCCACCGGCTGGCCGGGAGGTTTTCTCGTTCACGATCGGAAGGGCGAAAACGTCCGGACCAGCAGGCTGCTAGCCGATAATGCAAATGCCGGTAATGGCGAGCTGCGTTTTCATGGCCTGCTTTATCGCGCTGCCATCAAGGCGCGTCAAGGGCGGAAATACGGCCGCCAAATGGCCGTTCGCGTGGCAAAAATGCCGCATAAAGAATGCGTTAAGCATGCCGGTACAAATTGAACTGAATTGTCCGCATCACCCATCCCTGCGGCCAAGCTTTGGTCTTATTCGATCCCCACCTCGGGCGGGTAGCCGCCGAACAACGATATGGAGATTGAGAAATGCCCGTCCTCGCCACCAAGACCGAACGCCAACGCGCCGAATACATGTCGCTGACCCAGCACTACCGCAACATCGGCCCGGCCGCGATCCTGGCGGCCGTCCTCGCCGCACCGCGCAAGCGCACGGCGGATCAGAAATCGCAGCAGACGATGAAGAAGTCGGCCTGAGAGGCTAAAAGAGGTTGAGCTGATCCGTTTTCGGCTTCGGCTTCTTCTCGACGACAGGTTCCGGCGCGACCAGCGCCGGGTGGACAAGAGCGGGGTCGTCATTGGCGACCTTGTTGACGCGGTCCGACACCGGGATCGCCTCGAACAGATCCGGCTCGGCCGGGCGCATCAGATGCGCGACGTCGCGCGGCTCGTTGCCGACGCAGTCGAGCCATTCGGCAAAATCCTGCTCGTGGATGACAACCGGCATCCGGTCGTGGATCGGCGCCAGCGTTTCGTTGGCGGATGTCGTCAGGATCGCGCCGGTATCCATTTCGCTGCCGTTCGGGTCGATGAAGGTTTCCATCAGACCGGCAAAGGCCACCGCGCCGCCATGGCGCGGCTTGAGGAAGAAGGGCTGCGGCCTGCCCTTCCCGTCCCGTTTCCACTCATAGAAGCCCGATGCAGGCACCAAGGTGCGCCGGTGGCGCAGCGCGGCGCGGAATGCATTCTTCTCGGCCACCGTTTCCGACCGCGCATTGATCAGCAGCGGAAACGCCTTCACGTCCTTGACCCATGACGGCAGCAAGCCCCAGCGCACCAGTTCGGCGCGGCGGTCGGGAAGGTTCGAACCCGGCTCGCGGCGATAGCCGGCGGCGATCATCAGGATCGGCTGCGTCGGCGCAATGTTGTAGCGCGGCGCCAGGCCACCCTCGAGCGGCATGATCGCGAACAGGGCCTCGATCTGAGCCGCCGTCTGAGTCAATACGAAACGTCCACACATGCGCTCTATTTAGTGGAGCTGACCGACGAACGGGAGAGCCTATCCGATGAAGCGCATCGCCGCCGCCTCCGTGGCGCTCTTGCGGGACGGCCGCTTCCTGCTGGTCAGGCGCGGGCGCGGCGCGGCGCGGGGCCAATACGCGTTTCCGGGCGGGCGCTGCGAGCCGCGCGAAAGCGCCGAGGGTGCGGCACGGCGCGAACTGGCGGAGGAGACGGGGCTCGTCGCAGGTGGGTTGACGCTCCTGCGGCGGATCGAGATCGAGGGCGAGGATATGGTCTACGAGCTCGACGTGTTCCTCGCGCATGAGGCCGCTGGCACTGCCGTCGCCGGCGACGATGCGGAAAGCCTCGGCTGGTTCACCATCGGCGAGATGGAACGGCTCGACATCACCTCATCGACGCTGGAATTCGCGCGCGAGATCGCCGCGTCACAATCCGGCCCGAACACGGATGAATAGATCGGCCGCAGAATATAGCGCATGCCGGATACCACTTTTCGGTGTGATGTTCTAAACGAAGACCTTCACCTGACGGACCGCACTGCTGCATGCCCCTTCTCTTCCGAATCCTCCTGATCGCCGGCCTGAGCGTTGCTCCGGGCGCCGGCGCACGCGCGGCGGATTCGCCTTTCGAAGCCAATCTCGTGCGGCTTTCGGAAGTTCTGGGATCGCTGCATTTCCTGCGCAATCTGTGCGGCGAGGCGAGCGACGAGTGGCTCGACCACATGGAGCGGCTGTTGGAAGCCGAGGACCCGGACGAGGTGCGCCGCGCCAAGTTCGTCGCCAACTTCAACGCCGGCTACCAGGCTTTCGAAGCCAACTATACGCGCTGCACCCCGTCGGCGATCGAAGCCATTTCGCGCTACATGAAAGAAGGCGAGAAGCTTACCCGCGATACCGCCGCACGCTTCGGCAATTAGTATTCGATTAACTTTTTAATCAAAGTCTCGATGCGTGACATTTTTGCTGTGGTAGAAAGGCTTAACCAGTCCTGAACGACAAATGCCAAATGCCGATGAACGCGGCGCCAGGGGTTAGCCGATGAACTACAGCCTCAACGACATCGACGCGATCATCCGCGAGGAAAAGCGGCTGACGGCGGTCGAAAGCCATTGCGAGGCGTGGGCCGAAGGCCTGTCGGCGGGGATCGAACCGGAAATCATCGCCGAGGCGGCGCTTTCGACGGCGCTGCGCGAACTCGTCAAGACAGCCGGTGAGGATTCGGCCGTGCTGCTTCTGGAAAAGATGCGCAAGCTGGCGCTTTCGGGCGCGTTCGATGGCGACAAGAGGTTGCACTGACCATTTTGCCGCGGGCGCATTCTGCGCTGTCGTGTTAGCGTTCATACGATGATGAACGCCGCTCTCCGCCTGTCGATTCCCTGCATGTGCGCGCTTTTGTTCGCCCTGCCCGTCCACGCCTTCAGCGAGTTGCAGGAAACGCAGTTCGAAGCTCCCGAGGAACCGGAAGGCGATCCGCAAGCGCCGGCCGTCGAGCGCGGTCCGGACCTTCCCGCCCTCGAAGTGCCCCTGCCCGACCCGATCCGTCCGGGAACGCCCGGCCAGTCCGCGCCCGAGGCGACGCCGCGTATCCTCTACGATCTGATGCTGCTGCCGGAACCGGTCCGGCGCATGCGCGAGCGCATCATGGAGGCCTGCAAGGCCGGCGACGTCGAGGCGCTGCGCGCGCTGCTCTCCACCGGCGCGAATGCGACGCAGCTATCGCTCTCCGCTGTCGAGGGCGATCCGATCGACCATCTGAAGAGCCTTTCGGGCGACGATGAAGGGCATGAAATCCTTGCTATCCTCTACGAGGTGCTCGCCGCCGGCTTCGTTCATCTCGACATCGGCACGGATGACGAGATCTATGCCTGGCCCTATTTCATGGCCATTCCGATCGAAACCTTGACGCCGCCCCAGCGCGTCGAACTCTTCAAGCTCGTCACCGCCGGCGACTACGAGGAGATGAAGGCCTACGGCACCTATATCTTCTTTCGCGTCGGCATCTCGCCGGATGGCGAATGGGAATTCTTCGTAGGCGGCGAGTAGGCCATCGGCTTGCCCCGGCGCGCGCTTGCGCCTACCTAAGCGGCGTCACCGAAACAGATACAGATGCCGAGTCGCTCCATGCCGACCGTTCACCTCCCCTCCCGCGCTTTCGTCACCGTCGACGGGCTGGAGGCCGAGCACTTCCTGCAGAACCTCATCACGCCGGATCTCGCGGCGCTTGCCGCGGACGAGGCGAAACCCGGCGCGCTGTTGACGCCGCAGGGCAAGATCCTGTTCGATTTCCTGATCTCGCGCATGGACGATGGGTTGCGGCTCGATTGCCGGAGCGACATCGCCGACGATCTGGCCAAGCGGCTCACCATCTACAAACTGCGCGCCAAGGTGACGATTGCCATCCAGGAACAAGTACTTGTCGCCGCTTCATGGGGCGATGATTCCAGCGCCTCGCAATCCGATTCAAGCGTGCGCGACCTGCGTTTCGCCGAACCGGTCTGGCGACACCATGAAGCTGCGCCGGCCGCGACGACAGACGAGGTGGCCTGGACCGCGCTTCGCGCCCAAAACGGCATTGCCGAAAGCGGCACTGATTTCGCGCTTGCCGACGTCTTCCCGCACGATGTCCTCTACGACCAGAATGGCGGCGTCGGGCTGAAGAAGGGATGCTTCGTCGGTCAGGAGGTGGTCTCGCGCATGCAGCATCGCGGTACTGCAAGGCGGCGGGTCATGATCGCGAATAGCCAGGATGCGTTGCCCGAATCGGGCACCGAGATCACCGTCAACGGACGTCCGATCGGCACGCTCGGTTCGAGCGCGGACGGCGCCGGCATCGCCATCGTGCGCATCGACCGCGTCAAGGATGCGCTGGACGCCGGTCACGACATCCTCGCGGGCGATGCCAGGCTGACGCTGACGATCCCCGCCTGGGCGCGCTACACGCTGCCCGAAACCACCGCGGCCGACTGATGCCCGACCGGCGCGGCGCCCCCGCGCGTGCCTGGCAGCGCATGCTCTCCGGCCGCAGGCTCGACCTTCTCGACCCCTCTCCGCTCGATATCGAGATCGGCGACATCGCGCACGGGCTGGCGCGCGTCGCGCGCTGGAACGGGCAGACGCATGGCGCGCATGCTTTTTCCGTCGCGCAGCATTCGCTTGTCGTCGAAAAAATCCTGCGTTCCATCGAGCCCGACCTGGAGCCGCGCTGGCACCTCGCCGCGCTGCTGCACGATGCGCCCGAATATGTGATCGGCGACATGATCTCGCCGTTCAAGCAGCAGATCGGCGACAGCTACCGGATCGTCGAGCACCGGCTGCAGGTGGCGATCCACCTGCGATTCGGCCTGCCGCCCGCCCTGCCCGCGCCGATCAAGAAGGCGATCAAGCGCGCCGACCAGATCGCCGCCTATCACGAAGCGACCCGGCTCGCCGGGTTCGGCATGGCCGAGGCGGTGAAGTTCTTCGGCCGCCCGACCGGCGTTACGCCCGGCGAACTGGCGCTGGAGCCGCAGGCTGCATTGCTGGTGCAGAACGCGTTCGTGGCGCGGTTCGTGGAGATCGAGACGGCGCTGCGCTGACCCTGAGATATCGGCTTATGCGCCCAGATTGAGCACCGAGGCCTGGACCTCTGTGACGAGCACAGAGGTGACGGTGGAGAGGGCTGAGCGAAAGCGCTTTCGTCCTGGCCTCTACATGCCGGCCGTCACCTCTGTGCTCGTCACAGAGGTCCAAGCCTCGACGATTCGACCGGGCTGCAATTCTCGGGCTACCGCCCCTGCTTTTCCAGCCGGTTCAGGAACCACTTGGTCAGCCGCACCCAGACCTCGTCCTTCTCGCCCGCATCCTCGACGCCATGTTCCAGATTGGGGTTGTCGTTGACCTCGATGACGTAGATTTCGCCGCTCGGCATTTCCTTCAGGTCGACGCCATAAAGCCCGTCGCCGACGCAACGCGCGGCGCGCACGGCCGTCTCGACGACATGGGCCGGCGCCTGGGCGAGCGTGAAGGCGCGGAAGCCGCCCTCGTCGGGTTTGCCGCGGCGGTCGTGATTGACGATCTGCCAGTGCTTCTTGGCCATCAGATACTGCACGGCAAAAAGCGGTTGGCCGCCGAGGACGCCGATCCGCCAGTCATAGTCGGTCGGCGAATATTTCTGCGCGATCAGAAGATCGGAATCCTCCAGCCACTTGTCGGCAAGCGTCTTCAACTCTTCAAAATTATTGGCCTTCTTTACGCCGCGCGAAAACGCGCTGTCGGGGATCTTCAGCACAAGCGGGAAGCCGAGCATGTCAGCGGCGAGCTGCAGGTCCGCCGCGCCGGCGATCATCACCGTCGGCGGCACCGGCACGTTGTGCACCTCCATCAGCTCGTTCAGATAGACCTTGTTGGTGCAGCGGATCATCGACAGCGGGTCGTCGATGACGGGCATGCCCTCCTGCTGTGCGCGTCGCGCGAAGCGGTAGGTGTGGTTCGAGATCATCGTCGTCTCGCGGATGAAGAGCGCGTCGTAATTCGCCAGTTTCGGCAGGTCGCGCTTGCCGATCGGTTCCACCTCGACGCCCATCTTGGCCGCGATGCGCGACCAGTATTTGAGCGAGGCGATGGAGGATGGCGGCAGTTCCTCCTTCGGGTCGACCAGCGTCGCGAAGGAATAGCGCGAGGGCGTGCGCTGCTTGGTGTCGCGCCACTCGCGTGCGGTGTAGGTGTCGAGCGCTTCGAGGAAGCGGGTCTTCTCGTCCTCCTTCATGCGGGCGAGCGGCAGGAAGCCGACGCGGCCGATGGAGGCCCATTCGCCATTGTCGCGGATCGTCACTTCCAGCGCCGGCGCGCGGAACCAGTCGAACAGAAGCCGCGCGAAGCGATCCCACGCCTTCGAGGGGCCGATGCCGAAGAAGACGCCGATCCGGGTCGGGAACGTGCCGCCGAGTTCCTTGCGGCACCGGTTCAGCGTCTGCTCCAGCTCCGGCAGCGAGGCCTCGTAGAGCTTCTTTTCCGACAGGTCGATCATCGTCTCGACCGAGGGGATGATGCGGTGGCCGCGCGAACCTGCCAGCAGCGACGCATAGTAGCCGCGGCTCTGGTAGGCGTAGGAACCGGACAGGTTGATGATCTTCGGCCGCTGCGTGCGAAACAGCGACGGATGGGTCAGGTAGTCCCGGTTGGTGATGATCTTGTGGGGGGTTTCGAACTGGTCGAGGTCGCTCTTGCGGCCGGTCAGGATGACCCAGGTCATTTTTTTCGTCTGTCTCCGAGCACGACGGCGGTCCGCAAGGGGGGATGGCCGAACTGCGCCATTCGCATGAACATCTCATAGGGCACCGGCACGTTCGCCGCGTCGGATGCCGTCTCGCCGTGCTCGTCCTCGACCCAGGGGTCGTGGATGAAGATGTGGTCGCCATCGTCATCGATGGCCAGCACCCAATGCGGCACCTTCTTGCCGAACATCAGGAAGCCCGAGATCAGAACGACGACGAGCCGTCCTTGTTTCAAGGCGCGGCGAATATCGTCGAGCACGAATGCGCGATCGTGGACGGCGACGCCGTATTCTGCGATGCGGGCGCGAAAATCGATCTGCGCCAGCAGCATCACCCGGCGCTTTTCCGCATCGCGTACCGACTGGATGAAAAGCGGGCCTTCGTGCGAGACGAAGATTTCCGGCCTGAGGCCATGTTCATGCGCGGCGACCGCAAGGCCGAAAGGCTCGCAGCCGCCCGGGCCCGACATCATGAAAACCGTCGTCGCCTCGCGCCACAGGCGGATCTCCTTGACCGGCTCGGGCACGTAGTCGGCGTCGAAATGCGCCATCGCCATCATCAGGCAGCAAGGGCCGCAGGTGAAATCGGCGGTCTGCTCGTAAAACGGCACCTTGGTCGAGCGCACTTCGCCATGCAGCAGCTTTTCCATGCGGATCGCCGCGACGCCGTCTTCGTAATAGCCGTCCTCGACGCCGATGCGGCGGTAGTGGTTCTTCTCGTAGAGCGCGATGGCGCGCGGATTGTCCTCGCGCACCTCCAGCCGCAGGAGCATGCGGCCATGCTCGTAGGCGGCGTGCTCGGCGGCGGCGAGCAGCGTGCGGCCGAGGCCGGTTCCCTGCATCTTGTCGTCGGCGGCGATGGAATAGAGCCGCGCGACGCCGCTTCCCTTGCGGAACAGGACCATGCAATAGCCGACGATGACGCCGTCCAGGATCGCGACCGTCGTCTCGGCGGTCGAGCGCTCGATCAGCTTGTGGAAGGAGCGGCGCGAGATGCGGCCATGGGTGAAGACGCGCGCCTCTAGCGCGGCCAACGCGTCCTCGTCGCCGATGCGGGCGGCGCGCAGCGTTATGCCTGAGGCGATGGGTGCGGATGCCATTGCGGCGGACTTCCTCGGGAAAGTCGGGCGCCGGCATTGTCCTCCCAACTCCGGCCCGCCGACACCTTTCCGAGGCCGGCGAATTTTCGCTTTCGCGCCCCGATTATGGCCGAATTGGGACGGCTGTCCAGCGCCTTGCACGGCTTGGTTTTCGTGTCGGCACAGGGCTTAATGCGCTGCGACAGAGGGGATGGAATCACCGATGGACGAACTCGAAATCCGCGCCGCCGATGCGCTGACCATGAGCGAACTGGCGCTGCGCGAGGCGGGTGCGCTGATCGGCGCCTATTCGCTGTCTTTCATCGGCGCGATCGTGCTCCTCATCGTCGGATATCTTGCCGCCGGCATCTTCGAGCGCTCGCTTTATGCCGGCCTCGGTCGCATCAAGGGCGTCGACGAGACGCTGCGGCGGTTCCTCTCCAAGGTGGTGCGCTACACGATCCTGATCCTGGTCGGCGTCACAGCGCTGGCACAGTTCGGCGTCCAGACCACGAGCATCATCGCCGCGCTCGGCGCCGTCGGCCTTGCCATCGGCCTTGCGCTGCAGGGGACGCTGCAGAACATCGCGGCCGGCATCATGCTTCTCGTGTTGCGACCGTTCCGGGTCGGCGAGTTCATCACCACGCCGACCGTTTCCGGTACGATCGAGGAAATCGGGCTTTTCGCGACAGAACTTCGCGGCGCGGACGGGCTCTACATCTTTGCGCCCAACAGCCTGCTCTGGAACGTGCCGGTGACCAATGCCACGCGTAACCCGCTGCGACGCACCGAACTGACGCTGACCATCGCCTATGGCGACGACGTCGCGACTGCGCGCCAGACACTGCTCGACCTTGCAGCCAACGAAAAGCGCATTCTCGAAGAACCTGCGCCCGAGACCTTCGTCGCGACGCTGGGCGACGCCGCCGTCGGCGTGACGCTGCATTACTGGACCGCGACCGCCGACTTCTGGAAAACCAAGATCGACATGACGCAAAAGGCCAAGGCCGCTTTCGAGGCGAAGGGACTTACGATCCCCGTCGCCCCGCGTCTCCTGCCGCCCGCGCCATCACGATAGGCGGAGGGCGGGTGCAAATCGGCGTCGCACGACCTAGATTGCCACTCATGAACATCGTCCGACTTGCATTTGCAGGCGTGCTCGTCCTGCCCGCCCTTGCCGCCTCGCCTGCGCAGGCCTGTCCCGAACGGGTGACCGTGTCGCGCGGAGACACGCTTTCCGCGATGGCGGCCGCTTGCGGGACGAATGTTGAGGCGTTGATGCAGGCCAATCCCGGCTTGCGGCCGAACCGGCTGCAACCCGGCATGATGATTGAGGTGCCGGCCGCCGGCGCGGCATCCCGGCAGATCCCCTATAATCGCCCGCGCGTGACAGTGGCACCGCCGATCGCGCAGACGGGACCGGGCATCCAGACGCCGACCAACATCCCGCTCAGGGAATTTCGCCGCGAGCGGCCGGTCTATTTCGACCCGACCCGTCCCCCGCTTCCCGGCCAGGTGCCGCTGCCGGGACAGCCCGGATCGCCGGGATGGCCTTTTCCGCAACGGTGACCGATCAGTGAAATTGAACGATCCATCGTTTCAATTCGTTTCCGTTTGAACAATCGCTCGGCTAGTCTCGGTCTTCAATCGAGACGCGCGCCATGACCACGATTCCCGCCGACCGCCCCGCGACCCGCTCCGTGCCGTGGCTTCTCATCATCTGCGGCTGCATCATCGCCGGCATGGCGTTCGGGCCGCGCTCGGCGATGGGCTTCTTCCAGTTGCCGATGCTGGCGGAAAAGGGCTGGGACCGGACGACTTTCGGTCTCGCCATGGCGATCCAGAACCTGCTCTGGGGCCTTGGCCAGCCGGTTTTCGGCGCTATCGCGGACCGCTACGGCACGTGGCGCGTGCTGTCCTTCGGCGGCCTGCTCTATGCCGCCGGCCTTGCCATGATGGCCACCGCCGACACGCCGACCATGCTGCACATTTCCGGCGGCGTTCTCGTCGGCCTCGGTGTCGCCGCAAGCTCGTTCTCGATCGTGCTCGCCTCGTTCGGCCGCAACACGCCGCCGGAAAAGCGCTCCATCGTCTTCGGCATCGGCACGGCCGCCGGCTCGGCCGGCATGTTCGTCTTCGCGCCCGTCAGCCAGGGACTGATCGACGCCTATGGCTGGTCGGACACGCTGATGATCATGAGCGCGATGATGCTCCTGATCCCCATCCTCGCCATTCCGCTGGTCGGCAATTCGAAGACCGGCTCGGTGCCGCAGGCGCAGTTCGAGCAGTCGATGGGGGATGCGCTACGCGAGGCCTTCGCGCACAAGAGCTACCTTCTGCTCGTGTCCGGCTTCTTCGTCTGCGGCTTCCAGGTCGCCTTCATCACCGCGCATTTCCCAGCCTATATCGGCGATCTGGGCATCGATGCGCGCTATGCCGTGCTGGCGCTCGCCTTCATCGGCTTCTTCAACATCATCGGCTCGCTCGCCGCTGGCGTCATCGGCCAGAAATATTCCAAGCCCATTTTCCTCGCGCTGATCTATATCGGCCGCTCGATCGCCATCACGGCCTTCCTGCTGCTGCCGCAGACACCGACCGCCGTCATCGTCTTCTCGATCGTGATGGGGCTCTTGTGGCTTTCCACCGTGCCACCGACCAACGCGCTGGTCGCGATCATGTTCGGCACGCGCTATCTCGGCCTTCTTGGCGGGCTCGTCTTCCTGTCGCACCAGCTCGGCTCGTTCCTCGGCGTCTGGCTCGGCGGCTATCTCTACGACATCCTCGGCTCCTACGATCCGGTCTGGTGGCTGGGCGTGGCGCTCGGGCTTTTCGCAGCCATCGTCCACTGGCCGATCGCCGAGCGGCCGGTCGACCGACCGGCTCTGGCGCCCGCGGAGTAGCCGAGCTACCTCGCCGCCATGTTGGCGATCGGGAAGATGGCGCAGGTCTCGGTGCCGATGGCGAGCAGCTTGCCGTTGGCATCCGTCATCCGCGCTTCGGAGACGGCGAGCGTGCGGCCCTTGTTGACGACCTTGCCCTCGCAGGTGACGACGCCCGTCTTCTCGCTGATCGGGCGGAGGTAATTCACCTTCATCTCGACGGTCGAATAGCCCTCGCCTTTCGCCAGCAGCGTGTGGATCGAACAGCCGAGCGCGGAATCGAGGACGGTCGCGGCCCAGCCGCCATGGACGGAGCCGAGCGGGTTGAAATGGCGTGCGCCGGGCATGCCCTTGAACACCGCCCTGCCCTCCGAAACCTCAACCAGCGCGAAGTTGATGCGCGCGGCAATCGACGGCGCGGGATACTGGCCGTCGACCACGCGCTGCAGGAGTTCCAGGCCCGAATAATGCTCGACATCCGCATGCGGAATGGTGCCGAGGCCTCGAGGAACGACGTGGCCCGGGAAGATTTCGACTGCGGTCATGCGGCATTTTCTCCGTTACTCAGTGGGATGCTGGCGAGCGCCTTTTTCAGCGCGGCGATGAAGCCGATGCGGGCATCGGGCTCGTCCATGCCGCGCGGCTCATAGATGTGGCGAGCGAGGAAGAAGCCGGTCAGGCGGAAGGCGTCGGCGATCGCGGTCTCGTCGCCCTGACGTTTCGAGCCGCGCTGCAGAAATTCGGGCAGCGCCAGGAGCTTGTCGCGCCAGGGCTCGCCCGCCGTGCGCGAAACGGCGCGGCCGCTCTTGGGCGAGACGTAGACGAGGTCCTCGCGCGCTCCGGTCGCGGCGCAGCGCTGGAGGTCAAGCCCGAAGCCGAGCTCCTCCAGAACCAGAAGCTCGAAGCGGACGACGAGTTCGGCCGCATCCTGCGGCTCGCGCAGATGGTCGAGCACCACCGCCAGCGTCTCGTAGAGGCCCGCATGGGGATCGCGCTCGGGCAGGAGACGCAGATGCGCCGCCAACAATTGCAGGCCGTAGATGCTGGCCGCGCTGTCCATTAACTGCGCGGCCTTGAGCTCCACCGGTTCGACCGCGAAGAAGCCCAGATGCTCGTCGAGCCGCGCGCGCCAGACGAGTTCGACGCGGTTGCCGGCCTGAAGGACGGGCTGCATCTTGCGCGAACGCCCGCCGCGCACGAGGCCGAGATGGCGGCCATGGCCACGCGTCATCACTTCGAGGATGACGCTCGTCTCGCCATGCCGGCGCGTACCAAGGATGATGCCGTCGTCACGCCATTCCATCAGGCCAAGTTCGACGCGTCAGCGGGGAAATTCAAGTCCCATCTCGCGATAGCGCTCGGGATCGTTGATCCAGTTCTCGCGCACCTTCACGAACAGGAAGAGATGGACCTTCTGCTCCATGATTTCGGCCAGTTCCTCGCGCGCGGCCTGGCCGATGGCGCGGATCGTCTCGCCCTTCTTGCCGAGGACGATCTTCTTCTGGCTGTCGCGCTCGACATAGATGACCTGATCGATCTTGACCGACCCGTCCTTCTTTTCCTCCCAGCCCTCGGTCTCGACATGCGAGGAATAGGGCAGTTCCTGGTGAAGGCGCAGGAACACCTTTTCACGGGTGATCTCGGCGGCGAGCTGGCGCATCGGCAAGTCCGAAATCTGGTCCTCCGGGTAGTACCAGGGGCCTTCCTGCGCAGCCTCGGCGAGATAGTCGAGAAGGTCGGCGCAGCCCGAGCCCGTCAGGGCCGAGATCATGAAGACGCGCTCGAACTGGACCTTCTCGGTCGCCTTGGAGGCAAGGGCCAGGAGGTCTTCGCGCTTCACCTGATCGATCTTGTTCAGGATCAGAATCTTCGGCTGGCGGACGTTTTCGAGCCGCTCGAGGATCGTTTCCGCGTCACCGCGAATTCCGCGCTCGGCGTCGATCAGGAAGGCGATCGTGTCGGCATCCTTCGCCCCGCCCCAGGCGGTCGTCACCATCGCCTCGTCGAGGCGGCGGCGCGGCTTGAAGATGCCGGGCGTGTCCATGAACACGATCTGCGAACGCTTGTGGGTCGCGATGCCGCGCACGATGGCGCGCGTCGTCTGGACCTTGTGGGTGACGATCGAGACCTTGGAGCCGACGAGCTGGTTCAAAAGCGTCGACTTGCCCGCATTGGGCGCGCCGATGAGCGCGACGAAGCCCGAGCGCGTCGGACCCTCGGCATTGGTGGATTCGTCGGTCATCGTGTCTCGTCCTTCCACACGCCTTCGCGCGTCAATATGGCAGTCGCCGCCGCCTGCTCGGCCTCGCGCTTGGAGCGGCCCTGCGCCTGCCCCGGCGCCAGACCTTCGATCAGCACGCTGACCGTGAAGACCGGATCATGATCCGGTCCCTCGCGCCTGTCCACGCGATAGACGGGCGAGACCTTGACCCGCTGGTGCGCCCATTCCTGCAACTCGGTCTTGGCATCGCGACGCCCGGCCGCTTCGCCTTTGGCGCGCTTGGCCCATTTGTCGAGGATGAAGCCTTGGGCGGCGTCGAGCCCCTTTTCGAGATAGATCGCCGCAATCAGCGCCTCCATCACGTCGGAGCGCGTGTTGATCCGCTTCTTGCCGGACAGCGAGCCGAATTCGGCTCCGGTGCGGATCAGCGGCGTCAGGCCGATCTCGTCGGCGAGATCGGCCAGCGTTTCGGCATTGACCAGCCCGTTGAGGCGCACCGAAAGCTCGCCTTCGGCGGCATCGGGGTGCGCTTCGAACAGCATCTGCGCGATAACGAGGCCGAGCACCCGGTCGCCGAGGAACTCCAGCCGCTCGTAATGCGCCGCCGCGCCGGCCTGCACGCTCGCATGGGTCAGCGCACGCGCCAGCCGTTCGTGGTCGCTCAAGGCGATGCCGGTGATCTTTTCGATGGCGGCCGCGAGTGCCGCGCCATCTGTCTTGTTTCCGGCCATCACTCGACCGAGTTGAGGAGGCGCGAGAAGCGCAGTTCGGTCGGCCAGCGCCAGATTTCGAGCGGGCTTGCGCCGCCCGACATGGAGAAGAAGATGATGTTGGCGCGACCGACGAGATGATCGGCCGGGACGTAGCCGACCGAGAACCGGCTGTCGGTCGAATTGTCGCGATTGTCGCCCATCATGAAGTAGTGGCCTTCGGGCACCTGGAATTCGCGCGTGTTGTCGCCGATCGAGTTGGGCGAAAGGTCGAGCGTGTCATAGGAAACGCCGTTCGGCAGCGTCTCGCGCCAGACCTCGACAGGACGCGCCATCTCGGTGATGTCGGGATTGTCGAGTTCGTCCACCAGTTCGCGCGGCACCGCCTCGCCGTTCAGGAAAAGCTGACCTTCGCGCATCTGAACCGTGTCGCCGGGCATGCCGATCACGCGCTTGATGTAGTCGAGCGACGGGTCGGGCGGAAACTTGAAGACCACGACGTCGCCGCGCTCCGGCTCCGAACCCCAGATGCGGCCTTCGAAAAGCGGCGGCGAAAAGGGCAGCGAATGCTTCGAATAGCCATAGGCCCATTTGGTGACGAACAGATAATCGCCCTCGAGCAGCGTCGGGCGCATCGAGCCGGACGGGATCGAGAATGGCTGGAACAGCAGCGTGCGGATGACCAGCGCCAGAAGCAGAGCCTGCACGATGACGCTGACGGTTTCACCGAAACCGCCGGATTTCTTGTTGTTCTTGTCCGACACGCTGAGATTCTTTCCGTACTTTGCGGGGTGCGGTTCGTCTTAGCGTTTGACGGCGTCTGCGGCAACGCCGTTGCGTCGCTTGGTCACGCCGCGGTTGGGTCGGTCAGCGCCTCGATGATGACGAAGGCTTGAGCGAGCGGGAAATCGTCGGTGATCGTCAGGTGGATTACGGGCTTGTGGCCTTGCGGTATCAGGGCAATCAAGCGCTGGAGCGCCCCATTGGTCAGCCGCATCGTGGGTTTGCCGCCGGGAAGATTGACAACGCCCATGTCGCGCCAGAAGACGCCGCGCGCAAGGCCGGTGCCGAGCGCCTTGGCGCAGGCCTCCTTGGCGGCAAAGCGTTTGGCATAGGAGGCCGCCCGCAATTTGCGCCGGTCGGATTTCTCCTGCTCGATTTCGGTGAAGACGCGATTGATGAAGCGCTCGCCATGGCGCTCGATGGTCTTTTCGATGCGACGAATGTCGATGAGGTCGCTGCCGATGCCGACGATCATCGTGCGGGCTGCGTCAGGGCCGGATGCGCGCGCTGGCGCGCCTTGTCCGCAAGGCGCCGGCGCCGCTGTTCGCGGAACAGACCGACGGCCCAATAGGTCAGAAGATAGAGGATCAGGCCGCACAGCGTTCCGAGCATCGCCCCGCCGACCGTCATCGGCTTCAATAGCGGCTCCCAAAGGAGTGCGAAATCGAGTTCGGTCAAGACGCGTCCCAGTTGCAGGGGCACCACCTCACCCGGTTCACGTCCCTGGAGCATGTAGCGGCCGAGGCCCAGCGAACACCCCCAGATGAAGGGAAAGGTGATCGGATTGCCCACCGCGGTTCCCAGCGCCGACGCGATCAGATTGCCGCGCAAAAGCCATGCAAGGCCGGCGGCGATGAGAAAGTGGAAGCCCATATAGGGCAGAAAGGACGCGAAGGCCCCGGCCGCCACGCCTGCTGCCACGGCATGCGGCGTTGCCGTCAGGCGCAGCACCCGTCTCGAAAAATAGCGGGCGGAGCGCGTGAACGACCGCCGCGGCCAGAACATCACCCGCAACTTCTCGCCGAAATCTGCCGTCTTGCGTCGTCTGAAAAGCATACCTTTGCTTCGCTCAGGCCGGGCTTCCTGCCCGGTTCCATCATCAGGGATTCGAATGGTCCAGTCATCACGATATAGGCATGGAGATCGAGCCGCTACAATGCGCGATCATCATGTAATGTTTCGTGAACGACCGCCGACATCGTCAGATGTTGCGGCTTCCAGGCTTGATGGCCGGAATGGCGGCGAGTTCGGGCGGAAGCGCGTCTGCTGGGTAGGCCGGCACCTCATATTCGGCGAGCGCGATGAGCGGCACCCCGACATCGGCCTTGCCGGCGGAACGGTCGACGATGCAGGCCGCCGCGACGATTTCGGCGCCAAGTTCTCGAAGGCAATCGACGGTCTCTCGGATCGACAGGCCGGTCGTCACGATGTCCTCGACGATGACGACGCGCGCGCCTTTTTCCATCTCGAAGCGTCGCAACTTGAAGACACCCGCCTCGCG
Organism: Pseudomonadota bacterium; assembly: GCA_023389195.1. Classification (GTDB taxonomy): domain Bacteria; phylum Pseudomonadota; class Alphaproteobacteria; order Rhizobiales; family Rhizobiaceae; genus Aliihoeflea. The sequence continues at coordinate 8,885 of JAEWET010000048.1, read as the reverse complement.
CTCGACCCAGACGGCGGGCACGCCAAGATGCCGCGACGTCTCATAGGCTGGGATGATGCCGCCAACAGCCGGGCCGACGACATAGTCGATCTCGCCGGCCTCGGCGCGAATCTTCTCCGCGAGCGCCCGGCACAGACGCTCGGTCTTGTCGGCGTGCATGAAGACGCGGGCCTTTTGGAGGAAGACGGGGCTGCGCAGGCCCGAGGTCAGGATGAAATGCCCCTCCAGGATCGCGCCCGCCTCGCGGAAAATCGCCAATACGTCTTCAGTCTGCATCTGCCGTCTTTTCCTATCCGTTCACGCGGCGCACTTCCGAAACGCTCGCATTTTCCTTCAGTTGCGACATCAGCCGGTTCAGATGCTTCAGGTCCCAGACCTCGAGATCGAACACCATCTCGGTGAAATCCGGCGCGGTGCGCAGCATGGACAGCGTATGGATGTTGGCGTCGTTCGATGCAATCACCTGCGAGATATTCGCAAGCGATCCGGGCTCGTTCAGAGCCGTCACCGAGACGCGCGCGGGGAAGCGCTCCTTGGTGTCCTCGTCGATGTCCCAGCGCACGTCGATCCACCGTTCCGGCTGGTCGTCGAAAGCGGTGAGCGACGGCGACTGGATCGGATAGATCGTGATGCCCGAGCCCGGATGCATGATACCGACGATACGGTCACCCGGCACGGCGCCTTCCGGCGCGAACTTGACCGGGAGGTCGCCGCGCACGCCGCGGATCGGCAGTGCACCGGTACTCTCGCGCCGGCCGGGCTTTTCCGGCTCGTTCGAGCGCGGCATCTGGAACAGCATGCCGGCCGCGTTGCGAAGGTTGAACCAGCCCTCTTCGCGCTGACGCGGCGGCTGCACCGCCCTCTCCTCCTTGTGGTCGGGATAAACGGCACGCACGACGTCCGGCGACGACAACTCGCCGCGCCCGACGGCGGCCAGCACATCCTCGACATCCTTGCGCGCCAACCGGTGCAGGACGGGTTTCAGCAGTTCCTTGGAGAATTTCTTGCCCGAACGCTCGAAGGCACGTTCGAGGATGCGCGTGCCGAGGCCGGAATATTGCCTGCGGATCGCGTTCTTGGTCGCGCGGCGGATTGCCGAGCGCGCCTTGCCGGTGACGACGACGGATTCCCATGCGGCAGGCGGCACCTGCGCCTTCGAGCGGATGATCTCGACCTCGTCGCCATTCTTCAATTCGGTCATCAGCGGCATGATGCGGCCGTTGATCTTGGCGCCGACGCAGGTATCGCCGACATCGGTATGAACCGCATAGGCGAAGTCGATCGGCGTCGCGCCGCGCGGCAGCGCGATCAGCCGGCCCTTCGGCGTGAAGCAGAAGACCTGGTCCTGAAACAGTTCGAGCTTGGTATTCTCGAGAAATTCCTCCGGATTGTCGCCTTCCGAAAGCTGTTCGATCGTGTGACGCAGCCAGGCATAGGCGTTGGTGTCCTTGGACAGCTTCAGACCGCCATTGCCCGATACCGTCGCACCATCCTTGTAGAGCGTGTGCGCGGCGACGCCGTATTCGGCGACGTCATCCATCGGCCGCGTGCGGATCTGCAGTTCCACACGCTGACGCGACGGGCCGACGATGGTCGTATGGATGGATCGGTAGTCGTTCTGCTTCGGTGTCGAGATGTAGTCCTTGAACCGGCCCGGCACCATCGACCAGGTCGTATGGATCGCGAAGAGCGCGCGGTAGCAGTCCTCTTCATTGTCGACGATGACGCGAAAGCCGAAAATGTCCGACAATTGCTCGAAGGACAGCGCCTTGGTCTCCATCTTGCGAAAGACCGACCACGGCTTTTTCTGCCTGCTCTTCACCGTCGCCTTGATGTCGTACTTCTCGAACAGCACCGAAAGCGACTTCTCGATCTCGCCGATGACGTCCTTCGAGCGCTCGTAGATGTCGGCGAGACGCTCGGTGACCGCGCGATGGGCTTCCGGGTTCATGGTGCGGAAGGCAAGTTCCTCCAGCTCCTCGCGCATGTCCTGCATGCCCATGCGCCCGGCCAGCGGCGCATAAATGTCCATCGTCTCCTCGGCGATGCGGATGCGCTTGTGCTCGGGCATGTGGTCGAGCGTGCGCATGTTGTGCAAGCGGTCGGCGAGCTTGACGAGAAGAACGCGCACGTCCTCGGCAATGGCGAGAAGCAGCTTGCGCAGGTTTTCGGCCTGCTCGGCCTTCTTGGAGACGAGATCGAGCTTCTTGAGCTTGGTCAGGCCCTCGACGAGTTTGCCCATCTCCGGGCCGAACAGCGTGTCGATCTCCTGGCGCGTGGCCGAGGTGTCCTCGATCGTGTCGTGGAGCAGCGCGACGGCGATCGTCGCCTCGTCGACATGCATGTCGGTGAGGATCGCGGCCACTTCGAGCGGATGGGAGAAATACGGGTCGCCGGATGCGCGCTTCTGGTGACCATGCTTCTGCATGGCATAGACATACGCCTTGTTCAAAAGCGCTTCGTTCACGTCGGGCTTGTAGCGCTGGACGCGCTCGACAAGCTCGTATTGCCGCATCATGTGGAACCGGACCCTTCAGACGAAATATGCCGCGCCATCATAGCGGCGCGGCATATAATTTAGATAGTCATCAATAGGCCGCGGCGGAAGATTGCCGTGCCGCGACGATCAGAAATCGTCGCTCTTTTCCGGCGCGACAAGGCCTTCGATGCCGGCCAGGAGATCGTCTTCCGACATGCGGTCGAAGGTGACGTTCTCTTCGCTCTCGTCGGTCGCGATGATCGTCTCGTCGCCAGCCTCCGTAGAAAGCGCGGGAGCCTCGACTTCCGGCTCGTCGACTTCGACGTGCTTTTGCAGCGAATGGATCAGGTCTTCCTTCAGATCTTCCGGCGAGAGCGTCTCGTCGGCGATCTCGCGAAGGGCGACGACCGGGTTCTTGTCGTTGTCGCGGTCGATCGTGATCGCGGCGCCCTGCGAGATCTGGCGGGCACGGTGGCCGGCGAGCAGAACGAGCTCGAACCGGTTGTCGACCTTGTCGATGCAATCCTCAACGGTGACGCGGGCCATAGGAACGCCCCTTTCATGTCTTCAGGTGTCGGGAGATTGCGTGCTCCATAGCGAAAACTTCGCCTCTTGACAAGCATTGCGAGACGCTGCGTCCACACGATCAAAAATGCTTGAGCCCGGCCGCTGCGATGTTGGCACGCGGCGCCATTGCCCGTATGTCTGTCTTATATTCAGTTTCGCTTGAATTCGATTTTCGCCCTTGGGCGCCAGTCATTTCGACAGGCCGGCCATTTCGACAGGAACAATTGCCATGTTCGATCCGCGCGAAAAGATCGCCCTCTTCATCGACGGCGCCAATCTCTACGCCACGTCCCGCGCACTCGGTTTCGACGTCGACTACCGCAAGCTGCTCACGCATTTCCAGAAGCACGGCTATCTCGTGCGCGCCTACTACTACACCGCGCTGATCGAGGATCAGGAATACTCCTCGATCCGGCCGCTGATCGACTGGCTCGACTATAATGGCTACAAGGTCGTCACCAAGCCCGCGCGCGAGTTCACCGACGCGATGGGCCGGCGCAAGATCAAGGGCAATATGGACATCGAGCTGACGGTCGACGCGCTCGAACTCGCCTCGACGATCGACCACTACGTCATCTTTTCCGGCGACGGCGATTTTCGCAGCCTCGTCGACGCGCTGCAGCGCAAGGGACGCAAGGTTTCCGTCATCTCTACAATGGCCTCGCAGCCGCCGATGATCTCGGACGATCTGCGCCGGCAGGCCGATCATTTCATCGACCTGAATTCGCTCAAGGCCGAGATCGGACGCGAGGGCGCGGAGCGCATCGCCCGCCGTCCCGCGCCCGAACCCGTCGACGAAGACGAGTTCGAATGAGCCGCATCGTTTCCGTCGGACCGGCCGAACCGTCACCTGACTGTCCGCTGTGCCCGCGCCTGCACGAGTTCATCGCGGCGTGGCGCGCGCGCGAGCCGCACTGGTTCAACGCGCCGGTGCCGACCTGGCTGCCGACGGCACGCGATGGCAGCGTTCGGCTGCTCATCGTCGGGCTCGCGCCCGGCCTGCGCGGGGCCAACCGCACCGGCCGCCCCTTCACCGGCGATTATGCGGGCGATCTTCTCTATTCTACGCTTAAACGGTTCGGCTTCGCGAAAGGCGAGTTCGAGGCCCGCCCGGACGACAGTCTCGAACTGATCGAGACGGCGGTGACCAACGCCGTGCGCTGCGTGCCGCCGGAGAACAAGCCGGTGGGCGCAGAGATCAACACCTGCCGCAAGTTCCTCGTGCCGACCATCGGCCGGTTCGAGAATTTGAAGGCAATCGTGACGCTTGGCTCGATCTCGCACCAGTCCGTCATCCGCGCGATGGGCGGCCGCGTTGCCGAACACAAATTCGGCCATCAGGCGCAGACCGAAGTCGGCGGCATCCGCGTATTCTCGAGCTATCACTGCTCTCGCTACAACACGAATACGGGACGGCTGACGGAGGAGATGTTCGTCAATGTTTTCAGGGATGTGCGGGCGTTTTTGGATAAGAAGGGGAGTAAGGGAGTAAGGGAGTGAAGAACATCAGCGGATGTCGACAATGGAAGAAAAATTCCTTCCCCTACTCCCCTAATCCCGTACTCCCCTACTCCCCTCCTTCTACCCGTGGTTCTTCAACAACCGCGCCTTTTCCCGACCCCAGTCGCGCTGTTTTTCCGTCTCGCGCTTGTCGTGCAGCTTCTTGCCGCGGGCCAGGCCGAAGAGCAGCTTCGCGCGGCCCTTTTCGTTGAAGTAGATCTTCAGCGGGACCATCGTCATGCCTTCGCGCTCGACGCCCTGTTTCAGGCGGGCCATCTCCTTCTTCTTCAGGAGAAGCTTTCGACGGCGGCGGGGCTCGTGGTTGAAGCGGTTGCCTTGCGTGTATTCGGGAATGTAGGAATTGATCAGCCAGATTTCGCCGCCCTCCGCCGAAGCGTAGGATTCGCCGATATTCGCCTGGCCTTCGCGCAGCGACTTCACCTCCGTGCCCGTCAGCGACAGGCCGGCCTCGTAGGTGTCGGTCACCTCGAAGGAGAAGCGCGCCTTGCGGTTTTCCGCGACCAGCTTGGAATTGTTGTCCTTGTCCTTGCTCATGTCATCGCAACGCGAAAAGCCGGCATCAGTTCATCAGCCCGGCGTGAACCATCGCGGCGTCGATCGCCTTCGCCGTCGATTCCTCGATCGTGACGAGCGGCATCCGAACGACGTTCTGCACCTTGCCGAGGCGCGATAGCGCATATTTCGCGCCGGTCACGCCCGCCTCGATGAAGATCGCCTTGTGGAGCGGCATCAGCCGGTCCTGCAACTCGATCGCGCGTTCGCGGTCGCCGGCGAGCGAGGCGCGCTGGAATTCGGCGCAGAGACGCGGCGCGATGTTGGAGGTGACCGAGATCGCCCCCTGCCCGCCATGTGCGTTGAAGCCGAGCGCCGATGCGTCCTCGCCGGAAAGCTGGATGAAGTCCGGCCCGCAGGTAATGCGCTGTTCGGATACGCGCTCGATCTTCGCCGTCGCATCCTTGACGCCGACGATGTTCGAAAAATCCTTGGCCAGCCGTCCCATCGTCTCGGGCGTCATGTCGATCACCGAGCGCGGCGGGATGTTGTAGATGATGACGGGCAGCTTCACCGCCTTCGCCACTTCGGCGAAATGCGCGTAGAGCCCGCGCTGGTTGGGCTTGTTGTAGTAGGGCGTGACGACGAGAACCGCGTCCGCGCCGGTCTTTTCGGCAAATTTCGCCAGTTCCACGGCTTCCGTGGTCGAATTCGAGCCCGCGCCGGCAATGACCGGGACGCGACCTGCGGCCACCTCGACGCAGATCTCGACGACGCGGCGATGTTCCACATGGCTCAGCGTCGGCGATTCACCCGTCGTCCCGACCGGCACCAGCCCGTTCGTGCCTTCGCCGATCTGCCATTCCACGAGTTCGCGGAAGGCTTTCTCATCCAGGGCGCCGTCCTTGGTGAACGGGGTCACGAGCGCGGTCATCGAACCTGTGAACATGATCTCAAAGCTCCTGGATAGGCACTTGGCAAGCGGAAAACGGCTATTCTGCCCGCCTTCTAGACGATCGGCGGCGGATGCACCATAGTCTTGGCGTTGGGACGAAGCGGAATTCAACGCGCGCCGGCCATGAGCGCGGCGCATTTGAACGATGGCGATAACCAATCGTTTACGTCGTCTTCACCCACAGCCCCTAGCATGGGTGTCTCGTTAACCTACCTGTCCATGACGAACGACCCAGGACCTAAAGAATGCAGGCAACACTCAGGACCCGCGTCGCGCTTACCGGCTTGACCCTCGCCCTCCTTCCCGGGCTGGCGCTCGCCAATCCGGTACTGCCGTCCAACCCGCCCATTCCCGGACAGCGCCCCTACCAGGCTGCTGCGACGGGCGTCGACAGTGCATTTACGACTGGCTCGGTCGTTGCGCAGTCGGCAGCCGCAATGGCAACCGATCTCGTCGTCAGCGGCGATATTTCCAAGCTCAAGGCCGGGCTCGACGCCTTGCAGTCGGGCAACATCTCCCGCGCGCGCGTTACCCGGGACAACCTGCCCTCGAATTCGCTGGACCGCCAGATTCTCTCCTGGGCGATCGCCACGAGCGGCGCCGATGGCGTTCCGTCCGGCGAAATCGCGCAGGCGGCATTCGCACTCAAGGGCTGGCCGGGCATGTCGCGGTTGCGCGCCAATTCCGAACGGGCGCTCCTGCGCGAAAACCCGGGCCCGCAGGGCGTGCTACGCGCATTCGGCGACACGCAACCCGAAACACCGGAAGGCACGACCGCCTTGACGCGGGCGCATCTGGCCGTCGGCAACACGCAGGCCGCGAAGGCCGTTCTGGCGCCCTATTGGCGCAACGAGCGCATCGAGCCCCGCGAAGAAGCCGCAATGGTGCGCGAATTCGGCCGCCTTCTGACGGCCGCCGATCATTGGCATCGCATGGAGCGGATGCTCCACATCGATCGCATCACCTCCGCCGAGCGCGTCGCAGGTCTTGCCGGCGGCGAGGCGCTGACGCGCGCCTGGGCAGCCGTGATCCGTGGCGAATCGAATGCCGGCAAGCTTCTTGCCGCCGTGCCGCAGGCCCAGCGCAAGGCCGGTTTCTACTTCGCGCAGGCACGGCACCTTCGCCGCGCCGAGCGCTACAAGGAAGCCGCCCAGGTCGTTCTCCAGGCACCGAAGGACGCGGCCTCGCTCGTCAATGCCGACGCGTGGTGGATCGAAAGACGCGTCCTCTCGCGCGAATTGCTCGATCTCGGCGAAAATCGCCTCGCCTATCAGGTTGCCGCCGCCCAGCAGGTGGACAGCCCGGCCAATGCGGTAGACGCCGAATTCCATGCCGGCTGGTATGCGCTGCGCTTCCTCAACGATGCGGCGACGGCCAACCGGCATTTCTCGCGAATCGTCCAGATCGCCGAAGGGCCGATTTCCCTGTCGCGCGGCCACTACTGGCTCGGACGCGCCGCCGAGGCCGGCGGCCCCGGCAATGCACGCGACCACTACCAGCGCGCGGCGCGCTACGGGACGGCATTTTACGGCCAGCTTGCCGCCGCGAAGCTCGGCGCCACGACGGTTTCGGCAAGCTTCCCGTCGCCCAGCGACGCTGACCGCCGCAATTTCGAGGGCCGGCAGGCCGTGCAGGCGATTCGCCGCCTCGAGCGTGCCGGTCACCAGGGCCGGGCGAACACGCTCTATCGCGACCTGGCGCTTCAACTCGACAGTACCGGCGAACTGGCCCTTCTTGCCGTCATGGCGGAGCGGCGCGGCGATCATCCGCTTGCGCTGCGCGTCGGCAAATGGGCGGCCGGCCGCGGCCTCGATGTCGGAGCGCTGGCGCATCCCGTCGGCGCCATTCCGGGTAATGCCAACATCTCGGCCGCCGGCAAGGCGCTCGCCTATGCCATCGCCCGGCAGGAGAGCGAGTTCAACATCTCGGCCCGTTCGGGCGCGGGTGCGCTCGGCATCCTGCAATTGCTGCCGGGAACGGCCCGCGACATGGCGCGCAAGGTTGGCGTTTCCTACGACCAGGCCCGCCTCACCCGCGATGCCGGATACAATGCCGCGCTCGGCGCCGCCTATCTTGGCGAACAGCTCGACCGCTTCAACGGCTCCTACATTCTGACGTTCGCAGGCTACAATGCCGGCCCGAACCGCGCCGCCCAATGGGTCGGCCGCTATGGCGATCCGCGCGGACAGAATATCGATGCGGTCGTCGACTGGATCGAGCGCATCCCCTTCCACGAAACGCGCTCCTACGTGCAGCGCGTGATGGAAAACTATCAGGTCTACAAGATGCGCCTGTCGGGCCGAACCGACGTCGTCGCCGACCTGGTCGGCGGCCGCAGGTAAGAGCTCCGGTTCCACGATCCGGAAATCGCGAAAGGCGGGCCCTCGGGTCCGCCTTTTGCTTTGGATCGTTGCGACCTGCTGTCATGCGCGACAGCCGGCGCAGCGCTGTGTTCGCAGAACCGCGATCTTCACCCATCGCCAGATGCCAGCAAGCGACCCCATCGGTCAGCGACCCGCTTGGCCAAAACCGAGTCCAAGGGCGGCATCCAATCGACTTGCCCAACGGCGGACATTTGATCGACGTACCCAACGGCGGACATCGTTCGGCCCAGCAAAATGCGGAACCGCTCGAAGGCAGCAGCGCAATCACCAGGCACATCACCGCGGCGACCGGTTTCGCCAACCTGTCACCCGCCCAAACAGAACGAACCCGGCGGTTACCCGCCGGGTTCTCAATTCAACCTAGGACCGGTTCGGTCTTAGAACGAGCGCTGGAAGCGCAGGAAGCCCGAGTTGGTCGACGGACGAAGGTCGATGTCCGTGTAGACGTACTCAGCGCGGACTTCGAAGTTCGTGACCGGGGTCCAGA
>JAEWET010000042.1:0-149412 GCA_023389195.1 Pseudomonadota bacterium | reverse complement strand
CCGCAGGACGAAGCCCTGCGTGCCCATGTCGAGGACGTGATCCGTGAATCTGCGGAGTCGGAGGGCGTTCCCCTGCTCGGTTTTCGCGATGTTCCGGTCGACAATGCGTCGCTTTCAAAGGCGCCGGAGATCGCGGCGAGCGAGCCCTTCCATCGCCAGGTCTTCTTCGGGCGGCCGGCGGGCGTCACGGACGATGAAGTCTATGAGCGTGGGCTGTTCATTCTGCGCAAGGTTATTTCCGGCCGCATCTATGCCGAGAACGACAACAGGGACATTGGCGCCTATTGCGTGTCGCTCTCCTCGCGAACCATCGTCTACAAGGGCATGTTCCTCGCCTATCAGGTCGGCGCCTATTACAAGGACCTGACCGATCCGCGCTTCGAGACGGCGCTGATCCTCGTCCACCAGCGCTTTTCGACCAATACTTTCCCGTCGTGGAAGCTTGCGCACCCGTACCGCATGGTCGCCCACAATGGCGAGATCAACACGGTGCGCGGCAACAACAACTGGATGGCGGCGCGTCAGGCCTCGGTCGATTCCGAGCTGTTCGGCAACAACATCTCCAAGCTGTGGCCGATTTCCTATGAGGGGCAGTCGGACACGGCCTGCTTCGACAACGCGCTCGAATTCCTGTTCCAGGGCGGCTACACGCTCGCGCACGCCATGATGATGCTGATCCCGGAAGCCTGGGCCGGCAACAAGCTGATGAGCGACGAGCGCCGCGCCTTCTACGAATATCACGCCGCGCTGATGGAGCCGTGGGACGGGCCGGCCGCCGTCGTATTCACCGACGGGCGCCAGATCGGCGCGACGCTCGACCGCAACGGCCTGCGCCCCGCACGCTACATCGTCACCGACGACGACCGCGTCATCATGGCCTCGGAAGCCGGCGTCCTGCCGGTGCCGGAGGAGAAGATCGTCACCAAGTGGCGGCTGCAGCCCGGCCGCATGCTGCTGATCGACCTCGAAGAGGGACGCATCGTCTCCGACGACGAGATCAAGGCCGAGATCGCCTCGCAGCATCCCTATACGCAGTGGCTGAAGAATACCCAGCTCATCCTCGAAGAGTTGAAGCCGGTCGAGCCGCGCGCGCTTCGCAAGGACGTCTCGCTGCTCGATCGCCAGCAGGCCTTCGGCTACACGCAGGAAGACACGCGCATCCTGATGTCGCCGATGGCGACGACCGGCCAGGAAGCAGTCGGCTCGATGGGCACCGACACGCCGATCTCGGCGATGTCGGACAAGTCGAAGCTGCTCTATACCTATTTCAAGCAGAACTTCGCCCAGGTGACGAACCCGCCGATCGATCCGATCCGCGAGGAGCTCGTCATGAGCCTCGTCTCGTTCATCGGCCCGCGCCCGAACATCTTCGACCTCGTCGGCTCCTCGCGCCGCAAGCGGCTCGAAGTGCGCCAGCCGATCCTGACCAATGGCGACCTCGAAAAGATCCGCTCGATCGGCCACACCGAGGACCGTTTCGACACCAAGACGATCGACATCACCTATGCGGCCGTGGAAGGTGCAGCAGGCATGCAAGGGGCGGTCGATCGCCTCTGCGACCGGGCCGAGGCGGCGGTCGTCGGCGGCTACAACATCATCATCCTGTCGGATCGTCAGGTCGGACCGGACCGGATCGCCATTCCGGCGCTGCTCGCGACGGCGGCGGTCCACCACCACCTGATCCGCAAGGGTCTGCGCACGGCGGTCGGTCTCGTCGTCGAATCCGGCGAGCCGCGCGAAGTGCACCATTTCGCCTGTCTTGCCGGCTACGGCGCGGAGGCGATCAACCCCTATCTGGCCTTCGATACGCTGACCGAGATGCACCGCCGCGGCGATTTCCCGCCGGAGGTCGATGCGCACGAGGTCGTCTATCGCTACATCAAGTCGATCGGCAAAGGCATCCTCAAGGTCATGTCCAAGATGGGCATCTCGACCTACCAGTCCTATTGCGGCGCGCAGATCTTCGACGCGATCGGCCTGAACTCGGCCTTCGTCGACCGGTATTTCTCCGGCACGGCGACGACCATCGAAGGCGTCGGGCTGGAAGAGGTCGCAGGCGAGACCGTCAGCCGTCACGAATCCGCTTTCGGCGAAGACCCGGTTTTGAAGAACGCGCTCGAGGTCGGCGGCGAATACACCTACCGCGTGCGCGGCGAGGCGCATGTCTGGTCGCCGGACGCGGTCGCGACGCTGCAGCATTCCGTGCGGCTCAACTCGTGGGAGACGTTCAAGCAGTACTCCGCCCAGATCGACAGCCACACGGCCGACGCCAAGTCGATCCGCGGCCTGTTCAAGATCCTGACCGCCGAGGAGAGCGGCCGCGCGGCCGTTCCGCTCGACGAAGTCGAGCCCGCGGTCGAGCTCGTCAAGCGCTTCTCGACGGGCGCGATGTCGTTCGGCTCGATCTCCAGAGAGGCGCATTCGACGCTCGCCGTCGCGATGAACCGGATCGGTGGCAAGTCGAACACGGGCGAGGGCGGCGAGGAGCCGGATCGCTACTTCCCGCTGCCGGACGGATCGCGAAATCCCGAACGGTCGGCCATCAAGCAGATCGCATCCGGCCGCTTTGGCGTGACGGCCGAGTATCTCGTCAATTCCGACATGATGCAGATCAAGGTCGCGCAGGGCGCCAAGCCTGGCGAGGGCGGCCAATTGCCCGGCCACAAGGTCGACGCGACCATCGCCAAGGTGCGTCACTCCACGCAAGGGGTGGGACTCATCTCGCCGCCGCCGCACCACGACATCTATTCGATCGAGGACCTGGCGCAGCTCATCTACGATCTGAAGAACGTCAATCCGGCCGCCGACGTCTCGGTCAAGCTGGTTTCCGAAGTCGGCGTCGGCACGGTCGCCGCGGGTGTCGCCAAGGCGCGCGCGGACCACATCACCATCTCCGGCTATGATGGCGGGACGGGCGCTTCGCCGCTCACCTCGATCAAGCATGCCGGCAGCCCTTGGGAAATGGGGCTCGCCGAAACGCACCAGACGCTGGTGCTGAACGGGCTGCGCTCCCGCGTCGCGCTGCAGGTCGATGGCGGGCTTCGCACCGGCCGCGACGTCATCGTCGGGGCGCTTCTGGGCGCCGACGAGTTCGGCTTCTCGACTGCGCCGCTGATCGCGGCCGGCTGCATCATGATGCGCAAGTGCCACCTCAACACCTGCCCTGTCGGCGTCGCGACGCAGGACCCGGTGCTGCGCAAGCGCTTCAAAGGCACGCCCGAGCACGTCATCAACTTCTTCTTCTTCATCGCCGAGGAAGTGCGCCAACTTCTGGCCGAGATGGGCTACCGCAAGATCGACGAGATCATCGGCCAGTCCCAGCTTCTCGCCAAGGACGACGCCTTCGCGCACTGGAAGTCGAAGGGGCTCGACTTCTCGAAGATGTTCTACAAGCCCGATGCGCCGAAGGAAGCGACCTACTGGACCGAACGCCAGACGCATCCGATCGACGACGTGCTCGACCGCAAGCTGATCGCCGAGGCGGCGCCGGCACTCGAGGCGCGCCAAAGGGTCGAGATCGCGGCCGACATCCGCAATGTCGACCGCTCCACCGGCGCGATGCTGTCGGGCGAGGTCGCCAAGCGCTTCGGCCACAAGGGCCTGCGCAAGGATACGATTTCCGTGACGCTGACCGGCACGGCCGGCCAGTCCTTCGGTGCATTCCTTGCCAAGGGCGTGACCTTCACGCTCGTCGGCGACGGCAACGACTATGTCGGCAAGGGACTTTCGGGCGGCAAGATCGTCATCCGGCCGCCGGAAAGCACCCGCATCACACCCGAAAATTCGATCATCGTGGGCAACACGGTTCTCTATGGCGCGACAGAGGGCGAGTGCTATTTCCGCGGCGTCGCGGGCGAGCGTTTCGCGGTGCGCAATTCGGGTGCCATCGCCGTCGTCGAGGGCGTCGGCGACCATGGCTGCGAGTACATGACCGGCGGCGTCGTCGTCGTTCTCGGCCAGACGGGCCGGAACTTCGCGGCCGGCATGTCGGGCGGCATCGCCTATGTGCTGGACGAGGCGGGAGATTTCGCCGAACGCTGCAACATGGCCATGGTCGAGCTGGAACCGGTGCCGGAGGAAGACGAAATCCTCGAACGCCTCCATCACCACGGCGGCGACATCGACCACAAGGGCCGCGTCGACGTCCAGGCCGACATGACCAGCCACGACGAGGAGCGGCTCTACCAGCTCATCCGAAACCATGTCGACCACACCGGCTCGCAGCGTGGCCAGACCATTCTCGACAACTGGGCCGACTACCGCCCGAAATTCCGCAAGGTCATGCCGGTCGAATACAAGCGCGCGCTGATCGAAATGGAACGCATGCGCATGGGCGTGGCGGCCGAATAGGCCGCCTCCCTCCACCCTTGATCGCATTTCGGAGCCCTGCGGCTCGCAGACGATTGGACTGAACTATGGGCAAGGTAACAGGCTTTCTCGAGATCGACCGGCAGGTTCACAAGTACCAGCCGGCGTCGGACCGCATCCGTCATTTCCGGGAGTTCACGCTCCCGATGTCGGAGCCGGAAGTCGAGAAACAGGCCGCACGCTGCATGGATTGCGGCATCCCGTTCTGTCACGGGCCGACCGGCTGCCCCGTGCATAACCAGATCCCCGACTGGAACGACCTCGTCTATCAAAAGGACTGGGAAGGGGCGATCCGCAACCTGCATTCGACCAACAACTTCCCCGAATGGACTGGCCGCATCTGCCCCGCGCCCTGCGAGGAAGCCTGCACGCTGAACCTCGAGGACATCCCGGTCGCCATCAAGACGGTCGAGCAGGCGATTGCCGACAAGGCCTATGAAAAGGGCCTGATCCGTCCGCAGCCATCCGCGACCAAGACCGGCAAGCGCGTCGCGATCATCGGCTCCGGCCCGGCCGGCATGGCTGCGGCACAGCAGCTCGGCCGCGTCGGCCACGACGTCCACGTCTTCGAGCGCGAGTCGAAGCCCGGCGGGCTGATGCGCTACGGCATTCCCGACTTCAAGATCGAGAAGAAGTACATCGACGCGCGCGTCGAGCAGATGCAGGGCGAGGGCGTCACCTTCCATTGCGGCGTCGACATCGGCACCGACAGGACGATGGACGAACTGACGGCCGAATTCGACGCGGTGCTTTATTGCGGCGGCTCGGAAAATCCGCGCCCGGCCGGCATTCCCGGCCGCGAGTTCCAAGGCGTCCATGACGCGATGCCCTATCTCGTCCAGCAGAACCGGCGCGTCGGCGGCGAGGACATTCAGTCGCGCGCCTGGGCGGCCGCGCCGATCCTCGCCGGCGGCAAGCATGTCGTCGTCGTCGGCGGCGGCGATACGGCGTCGGACTGCGTCGGCACGTCGTTCCGCCAGGGCGCGGTGCGCGTCACCCAGCTCGACATCCGCCCGCAGCCACCGGAAAAGGAAGACAAGCTCACCGTCTGGCCTTACTGGGCGACCAAGATGCGCACGTCATCCTCCCAAGCCGAGGGCGCCGACCGCGAGTTCCAGGTCGCGACGCTCGAATTCGTCGGCGACGAGGACGGCAACCTCACCGGCGTCAAGTGCTGCGAAGTCGACGAGAAGCGCAAGCCGATCGCCGGCACCGAGTTCATCATCAAGGCCGACCTCGCCTTCATCGCCATCGGCTTTGCCGGCCCGCTCGTCGGCGGCCTGACCGACCAGCTCGGCGAGCGCCTCGGCACCGTCACCGACAAGCGCGGCTCGCGCAACGTCACCGCCAATGACCGCGACTACAAGAGCAATATCGACAAGCTCTACATCGCCGGCGACGTGCGTCGCGGCCAGTCGCTCGTCGTCTGGGCGATCCGCGAAGGCCGCCAGGCCGCGCACGCGATCGACAGGGATCTGATGGGAACGACGGTACTGCCGAGGTAGGTCTCGGCTTTCCGGCTTATCTCGAGCGCTGCAATACACCCACCCTTTATCCCTCCCCACAAGGGGGAGGGAGGGCGTCCATGCAGCGAAAACCCGTCAGCGAAGCGCCCCGTTTAGAGGATTAGGCTCGATGCCGGCGACTCCCTCCCCCTTGTGGGGAGGGATAAAGGGTGGGGGTCCTCTTCGCAGAAAACCTTCACTGCCCTTACCCGTTCAACATCTCCAGCGCCGCCGCATGCAACTCCGTCGTAGCCGCCGCCACCACGAACCCGCCTGCCTCCGCCGGCCCGCCGGTGCGCGATGTGATCACACCGCCTGCCGCCTCGATGATCGGGATCAGCGCGACGATGTCGTAAGCCTGCAACCCGGTTTCGACGACCAGATCGACCTGACCGGCGGCCAGCATGCAATAGGCATAGCAATCCGTGCCGTAGCGGGCAAGTTGCACTGCCGTTTCCAGCGCGTCGTAACTGGTGCGCGCATCGTCGAGGAACAGAGACGGCGTCGTGGTGCAAAGGGTGGCGTGGCGAAGCTCGGTCGTTGCCCGCACGCGAAGATCGCGCAGCCCACCCGGACCCTCGTACCGCGCGACGCCGCCCGTCGCATAAAACAGTTCGCCCGTGAATGGCTGGCTCATCATCCCGGCTACGGCATCGCCGTCCTCCAGAAGTCCGACCAGCGTGCCCCAGAGCGGCAGGCCGGAGATGAAGGCGCGCGTGCCGTCGATCGGATCGATCACCCAGCAGTGGTGGTTTGGAAGGTTATGCGGGCCGAATTCCTCCCCGAGGATGCCGTGATCCGGGAAATCCGCCTCGATCAGCCGCCTTATCGCGCGCTCGGCCTCGCGGTCGGCTTCCGTCACCGGGTCGAACCCGCCTTCGAGCTTGTTCGCCACATCATGTGGCTGGCGAAAGCGCGGCAGGGTTTCCTTTGCGGCTGCGGCAGCCAGGCTGCGCAGAAAGTCGGGGTTCACGTCCATGAAAGGGCTCCGCTAGATGTCGCCCGCGCAATAGGCATTTCTGAACCAGCTTGACAATTGTGCGTTGCAGCATAATCTGGAGATCGACGGGTTCGCCCGTCAATGCCCTCCTTGGGCGTTTCCTCCCTAGACTCGGACCGCCTGCAAGGGCGGTCTTTTTTTTGCCTATTCCGCTGCGACGGGCAGTTCCGCCGGCGGCGCGAAAAGGTCGATCAGGCTGGCGGCGAGTTCGTGGAGATCGCGGCGCAACTGGTCGTAGCCGTCATTGGGCACGAGCCTTTCCTCGTCCATGTAGAGGCTGCGGTTGATCTCGACCTGCAGCGCGTGGATGCCGCGCGCGGGCCGACCGTAATGCTCGGTGATGAAGCCGCCGGCATAGGGCTTGTTGTGCGCGACCATGTAGCCGCGGCTGGCCAGGTGCCCGATCGCTGCCTCGGACAGATCCGAACGGCACGACATGCCGAACCGATCGCCGATGATGAAATCGGGGCGGATGCGCGTATCCGGCAGGCGGATCGTTGCCGGCATCGAGTGGCAATCGATGAGAACCGCGACCCCGAATGCCTTATGCGTGGCACCGATCAGGCCGCGCAGCCGGTCGTGGTAGGGCTTGTAAACGCCCTCGATGCGGCCGACCGCCTCTTCGAGCGGCAGCTTGGCCGAATAGATTTCCTGCCCTTCGCCGACGAGGCGCGGAATGGTGCCGAGGCCGCCCGCAACGCGCGCCGAGCGCGTGTTGGCGTAGGGTGGCAGGGACGTGGTGAACATGCGCGGGTCGAGTTCCCAAGGCTCGCGGTTCACGTCGAGATAGGCGCGCGGGAAGTTCGCTTTCAGGAACGGCGCGCCGAGCGCGGTCACGCCGGCAAACAGATCGTCGACGAAACAGTCCTCGGATCGGCGGATCGCATGCGGGTCGAGCCGTGCCATGTCGAGAAAGCGCTGCGGATAGGTCGAGCCGCTATGCGGAGAGTTGAAGACGAAAGGAACCGTCTGTCGCTGCGGCTGCGCGACTTCGAAGGGCGCCGTCTGGGAAAAGTCTGGATGCTCTGTCATTGACGTCTTTTTTGCGCTCTCTCGCCCTTCCATCTCCCTTGATGTGCCACCGCCGCCGCCTCCTGTCCAGCCGCGACCCGGCGGGCCGCAAAGACGCCATTCACTTGATGTTTACCATGCTGAAGGCATATACGCTTGAGAGGGCGAATCGGCTTTTGTACCGGTTCGAAAACAGGGTTCCGGACGCTCAGATGGCAAGAATTCTTCTCGCGGAAGACGATGAGGACATGCGTCGCTTCCTCGTCAAGGCGCTCGAACGCGCCGGCTACGACGTGATCGACTACGACAATGGAGCGAGCGCCTATGAGCGGCTGCGCGAGGAGCCGTTCTCGCTGCTCCTGACCGACATCGTCATGCCCGAGATGGACGGCATCGAGCTTGCCCGCCGCGCCACCGAGATCGATCCGGATCTGAAGGTGATGTTCATCACCGGCTTCGCCGCCGTCGCGCTGAACCCCGATTCCAAGGCGCCGAAAGACGCCAAGGTGCTGTCGAAGCCGTTCCATTTGCGCGATCTCGTCAACGAGGTCGAGAAGATGCTGCAGGCGGCCTGACCGCCTCGCGCTGCGTCAGGCGCAACCACCGCATTTTGGCGGCCGAAACCTATTGACGATGGGCGGGCATCTATGGTGTATGCGCCTCGTCGGATGGGCGTGTAGCTCAGCGGGAGAGCACTACGTTGACATCGTAGGGGTCACAGGTTCAATCCCTGTCACGCCCACCATCCGAACTTCCAGCCTTTCATCGCGAACGACGACTCGACGATCTGACGCACGTCGTCTTTGGCGGTTCGATACCGGCGATGCCGGCTTTACCCCACGGGGGCGCCCTCGTCGGTCGATTCCAGATAGCTGACGAAGCTGCGCCCGCCCTCCACGAGATCTGCCCGGAAAGCCTCTGCAAGCGCGGTCTCGTCGCGGGCGCGCAGGGCGGCGATCACGTTGAGATGCTGATGCGGGCCGTCATAGGTCGGGTGGCCGTAGGGGTAGAGGAGGTTGAGAAGCGGCCCCGTCTGCACCCACAGCCGCTCCAGCACCTCGATGAGCTGCGGCATGCCCGATCGGCGGTAGACCGAGAAGTGGAACTCGTAATTGGCGAGGAGAGCGGTCGGGTAGTCCTTGTCCTGCTCCGCCTTGATCAGCGAGGCATGTCGCTTTTCGAGGTCGGCGATGAACGCGTCGTCGACATGCGGCAGTGCCTTGACGGCCGCGTGCGGCTCCAGAAGCAGCCGGATTTCCCGTAGTTCCATATATTGGTGCAGGGTCAGCCGGCGTACCCTGATATAGTAGCCCGGCTTCATTTCGAGCGCGCCGTCGCGGACGAGCTGCAGCAGAGCCTCGCGCACGGGCGTCTCGCTGGTGCCGAGGCTCTGGGCGAGATCGCGGATCTTCAGCCGGTCACCGGGCCGCAGGCGTGCGGACATGAGCTCATACTTGAGACGCTGATAAATCTGTGCCGACAGGCTTTGTGACTGGATGTCGGTTGGTCCGTTCATCAGACTGGCGTCCCTTCGTGCCCGGCGCTGCCGCCATTTTCCCTCTCCATCGGGTTAGATGGAATCGGCGGTCCGGTCCAGCATGTCCGCTCCGAGAGGCGACTTGCATTCGACGTGATACATGATATATCGAAATTGACAGCAGCGATAGGGTCTCGGCATCATGGTTCAGGCGAACGATATCGACATGCAACTGCGCCGCCGGGCGCAATCGGTCATTCCGGGCGGCATGTGGGGTCACCAGCATGTCCAGCGTCTGCCGGAAGGATATCCGCAATACTTCACGCGCGGCGAGGGCTGCAGGACGTGGGACGCCAATGGGCGCTCCTATATCGACTATCTGTGTGCCTGGGGGCCGATGATCCTCGGCTACAACGACCCCGACGTCGAGGAAGCGGCGGCGCGCCAGCGAATGGAGGGCGATGGGCTCAACGGCCCGACGCCGCTGCTCGTCGACCTTGCCGAACTCATGGTCGAGACCGTGCCGCACGCCGACTGGGCGCTCTTTTCCAAGAACGGCACCGACGCCACCACCGCGTGCGTGACCATCGCGCGCGCCGGCACCGGCCGCCGCAAGATCCTCGTCGCGCGCGGCGCCTATCACGGCGCGATTCCGTGGTGCTCGCCGTCCGTGGCGGGCGTCACCGAGGAAGATCGCGCCCATCTCATCATCTACGACTACAACGACGTCGCCAGCCTCGAGGCGGCGGTAGGCGAGGCGGGCGACGATCTCGCCGGCATTCTCGTCTCCGCCTTCAAGCACGACCTCGGCAAGGAGCATCTGTTGCCGACCCGCGAATTCGCGGCGCGAGCGCGTGACCTGGCGACGAAGTCGGATGCGGCGCTGATCGTTGATGACGTCCGTGCCGGCTTCCGTCTCGCCCTGGGCGGAAGCTGGGAACTCGTCGGCGTTAGGCCGGACCTGTCGGCTTGGAGCAAGGCGATCGCCAATGGCCGCGCGCTTGCGGCCGTCACCGGCAATGACCGCTTCCGGCAGGCGGCGACGCAGATCTTCACCACTGGCTCGTTTTGGACCGCGGGCGTCTCGATGGCCGCATCGATGGCCACCATCACCAAGCTGCGCGACACCGGCGCGGTCGCGCATATGCAGGCGATGGGCCAGCGGCTGCGCGTCGGGTTGCAGAAGCAGGCCGACCAGCTCGGCTTCAGGCTTTGCCAGAGCGGCCCGACGCAGATGCCTGTCTTTCTCTTCGAGGGTGACGACGACCGGCGCATCGGCAATCGCTTCTGCCTCGAGGCGCTCGATCGCGGGGTCTATTTCCATCCCGTCCACACCATGTTCCTGTCGGCAGCGCACACGGCTGCGATCATCGACGAGACGCTGGAGGTGACCGCCGAAGCGTTGCGCGCGACGGCGAACGCGATCGATCGCGAAGCGATGCGCGCGACGGGCAGTTGACCGGCGACATCGAAAATATATCATGTATCTGGAAGGGAGCGAGCATGACGGCTGAACGGGACGATCGCCGCAATCTGTCGGTGGAGCACCTTGCCGACCGCGCCAAGTTCGTGCGCCTCGAGACGCTGCGCCTAACGCGCATCGCCGGCGCCGGGCATTATTCGAGTACCTTTTCCTGCGCCGAACTTTTCGCCGCCCTTTATTACGGCCATCTGCGCCTCGACCCGCAGAACCCCTCCTGGCCGGATCGTGACCGTTTCATCCTGTCCAAAGGCCATGCGGCCATCGGACTCTACCCGATCCTTGCCGATCTCGGTTTCTATCCGCCGTCGAAGCTCGACGATTTCACCCGCCTCGGCAGCGCCTTCGGCGACCATCCGGACATGAAGAAGATTCCCGGCATCGATTTCTCCTCCGGTTCGCTCGGGCACGGCCTGTCGGTCGCGCTCGGCATGGCGCTTGCCGGCCGCGTGACGGGGCACGACTACCGCACCTACTGCATGCTCGGCGACGGCGAACTCAACGAGGGCCAGATCTGGGAGGCGGCGATGGCCGCCGGCCACTACAAGCTGCAGGGCCTGGTCGCGATCGTCGACCGCAACCAGCTCTCCATCGACGGCCCGACCGAAAAGGTCATGTCCGTCGAGCCGATCGACGAGCGGTTCCGCGCATTCGGCTGGGACGTGCACCGTATCGACGGCCACGACCTGCCTGCGATCATGGAGACGCTCGGCGCGCTCAAGCCGGCCGGCCACGGCAAGCCGCAGATGATTGTCGCCGACACGATCAAGGGCCGTGGCGTCAAGTACATGGAGCTGTCGCTCGACTGGCACGTCGGAAACCTGGTCGGTCAGGACTATGACGACGCCTGGTCCGAGATCGAAGAGGGGCTGCAGCCGCGCGAGAGGGAGGACGCATGATGGGCGCCGCCGACAATCTGGGCCAGGACCAGAGCACGCTCTTTCGTGGCAACGACACCGAGCTGCGCCTGAAGGACGAGAAGTCCGTCCGCGGCACGCCTGCCAAATCGATGCCTGCCTTCGTTCTGGGCGAAGAATTGGCGGATCTTGCCGAGACCGATCCGCGCATCGTCGTCGCGACGGCGGATCTCGCCAATTCCAGCCGCACCCGCGACTTCGCCAACAGGCATCCGGACCGCTTCATCGATTTCGGCATCGCCGAGCGCAACATGATCACCGCCGCTGCCGGCATGGCCTCGTGCGGGCTCGTTCCCTATGTCGCGACCTTCGCCTCATTCTGCGGCATCCTCGCCGCCGAGGCGATCAAGACCGACTGCGCCTATCCGAAGATGAAGGTGCGCATCCTCGGCCACCATTCGGGCATCTCGATGGGCTTTTACGGCACCAGCCACCATGCGACCGAAGATCTCGGCATGATGCGCACCATCGCCGATCTCACGGTGGTCTGCGCCGCCGACGCCAACCAGTTGCGCGCCATCCTGCGCGCCTCCGTCGATCATCCGGGCGCGATGTACATCCGCCTCGGCCGCGGCCGCGATGCGCCGATCTATGACGAGGTTCCGGCCGATTTCGCCTTCGGCAAGGCGGCGACGCTGCGCGAGGGAACGGACCTCACCATCATCGCCACCGGCTCGCAGGTCCATGCCTCGCTTGCGGCGGCCGACCGGCTCGCCGCCGAGGGGATCGGCGTGCGCGTGGTCGACATGCACACGATCAAGCCGCTGGACGCCGATGCCGTGCGCGCCGCCGCGCGCGAAACGGGTGCAATCCTCACCGTCGAGGAGCACAATGTCATCGGCGGCCTCGGCTCCGCCGTCGCCGAAGTGCTGGTCGAGGAAGCGCGCGTTCCGTTCCGCCGTCATGGCGTGATGGACGAGTTCTCGCTGATCGGGCCGCCGGCGGCGCTCTACGCACATTATCGGCTCGACGCCGACGGCGTGACGGAAGTCGCGCGCGAACTTCTTCAAGCAAGGGGCTGAAGACAGACGGGACGCGCTTCGCCAGAACGAAAACAAGCATTTCGGCGAAGCCGTTCTTCCTTACGCAAATTCGCTTCAATGGGAGACTGGAATGAAACCGTATCGACCCGGACTTCTTGGCGGCGTATCCGCAGCCGCGCTTGCCTTCACCGCCGCTCTCGCAGCGCCTGCCGCGGCGCAGGACCAGCCACTGGTCATCGCGCGCAATCTCGAGATCAATTCGCTCGATCCGCACCGCGCCTTCTGCGACACGTGCCAGATCTATCTGAGCTCGACCTATCAGGGCCTCGTGAAGCTCGGTCCCGACGAGAAGTCCGTCGTGCCTTCACTCGCCACAGAATGGACGGCGAATGACGACCAGACCCAGTTCACATTCACCCTAGCGGCCGACGCCGTCTTCTCCGACGGCAGCCCGGTCGAGGCCAAGGACGTCAAGTGGACGTTCGAGCGGCTGAAGAACATCCAGGGCGACCCGTCCTTCATGATGGCCGGCGTCAGCTCCATCGAGACGCCCGACGAGAAGACCGTCGTCGTCAACATGGACAACCCGAACTCCGAGTTCATGGGCATTCTCGCCGCCCCATATGTCGGCATCATCAACAGCGACGTCGCGACCGAGAACGGCGCGTCGGCAGGCGAGGATGCCGCGACGGCGGATCAGGCCGAAACCTGGTTCCTCGCCAATTCGGCCGGCAGCGGCCCCTACGTGCTCGACACCTACCGCCCGGACGACGAACTGCGCTTCGTGCGCAACGAGAACTACTGGCAGGACGCAGCGCCGATCGGCGAGATCGTCATCGACCAGGTGGCCGACGCGGTCAGCCAGGCGCAGATGCTCCAGAGCGGCCAGGCCGACATCGCCATGCAGGTCGATCCCGACACGGCCTCGACCATCAACTCGCCCGACATCACCATCGAGACCGTACCGTCCTACAACTTTATCTACGTGATGTTCTCGCCCGGCGCCGAAGGCAATCAGGTGCCGCTCGACCTCGAAGTGCGTCAGGCGCTCGCCTATGCGATCGACTATCAAGGCATCATCGACTTCACGGTCGGCGGCGAGGGCGAGATGCAGGCGTCGCCCATCCCGAACGGCTTCCCCGGCACCGAGGGCCTGCCGATGCCCGAGGAAAACCTCGACAAGGCGCGCGAACTCCTTGCCGCAAAGGGGCTGGAAGACGGCTTCGCGATCGACGTCACCGTCGCCTCGATGAACGTCTACGGTGTCGACCTCGCGCTTCTGATGCAGAAAATCCAGCAGGACTTCGCCCGCATCAACGTAACGATCAACATCCAGCCGGTGGCCTCGGCCGTCTGGCGCGAGCAGATCGCCAATCCCGGCATTCCCTTCTCCGCCCGTTTCTACGCGCCCGACTATTACGGCTCGGCGCAGTACGTCCAGTTCTTCGGAATGATCCCGGATTCGTGGTGGGAGCGAAACGCCAGCGGTCAAGGCAAGGTCGATCTGGTCAACCAGAAGGAAGTCGACCTGCTGCAACAGGCGCTCGCCTCGTCCGGCGAGGACATGGAAAAGGCGTATCACGACATCGCGCTGGAGATGATCAACGACCGCATCATCGTGCCTGTCGTCAGCCCCAACCTGGTTCTGGCCTATAGGAGCGAGATCGACGGGGTGCGCTATAGTGCATGCTGCAACCTGCCGCTGGCTGAAATCAGCCGCAAGTAAGCGTCACCGGAATAACGAGGCATCGCGATGCTGGCCTATATCGCAAGACGCCTGATCGCGATGCCGCTCCTGCTCCTGGGCGTCATCACCGTCGCCTTCCTGCTCTCGCACTTCACCTCCGCCGACCCGCTCACCTCCATCATCGGCGAGCGGCAGATGAATAATCCGGCGGTGGTGGAGGCGGCGCGGGCAAGGTGGGGCCTCGACCGGTCGCTGCCCGAGCAGTATTTCGTCTATCTGAAGAACCTCGTGACGGGCGATTTCGGAACCTCGTTTCGAACCCGCCAGCCTGTCGCTCAGGATCTGCTCGTGCGCCTTCCCGCGACGCTCGAACTCGTCACCGCCGCTATGATCGTCGGCACGATCTTCGGCGTCGCGCTCGGCGTCATCGCAGCGCGGTTCCAGAACCGCACGCCGGACAATGTCGCCCGTCTCTTCGCGCTGTTCGGCTCCTCGGTCCCGGTCTTCTGGTCCGGTCTCGTCGTGCTCTTCATCTTCTCGGTGCAACTCGGCTGGCTTCCCGGCCCGGGGCGCATCGGCAGCCGCATGTCGGCGCCCGAATTCGTGACCGGCTTCTATACGATCGATACGCTCTTCGCCGGCGACTGGGCCGGCTTTCGAAGTGCGCTTGCGCAGCTCGTCCTGCCGGCGAGCGTTCTCGGCTGGACGGTCACCGGCATCGTCTCGCGCATGGTGCGGGCATCGATGCTCGACGTGCTCAACCAGGAATACATCCTTGCCGCGCGCGCCAAGGGGGCAGGGCAGTTGCGCATCCTCTTCCACCACGCGCTGCGCAACGCCATGCTGCCGACGCTCACCATCCTCGGCTTCTCCTTCGCCTATCTCATCACCGGCGCGATCCTGACCGAGACGATCTTCTCCTGGCCGGGCATCGGCTCTTACGCCGTCTCCGCCGCGCGCGGCCTCGACCATCCCGCCATCATCGGCGTCACCATCGTCGGCGGCGCGGCGTTCCTCGTCACCAACCTTTTGACCGACATCGCCTATGCGCTGGTCGACCCGCGGGTGAAGATCGGCGCGAGGGCCGCGGCATGAGCGACGTCGCGCACCGCACGCGCCAGTTCGTCCTGCCGCATTGGGCGACGCTTCCGGTCATCGTCGGCGGCTTCATCGTCGGCGCGTGGATCGTCATCGGCTTCACCGTGTCGTTCTGGGCGCCCTACGATCCGACCATGCTCGCCGGCATGCGCTTCCTGCCGCCCGGTGCGGAGCACTGGCTCGGCACCGACGCGCTCGGCCGCGACGTCTTCACGCGCACGCTTTACGGCGTGCGCCACTCGCTGCCAATCGCCGCCGCCGTCATCGCCTGCGCGGTCCTCATCGGCTGCACTTTGGGGGCGGTCGCCGGCTTCGTCGGCGGGCTCGTCGACGAAGCGATCATGCGGCTCGTCGACGTCACGCTTTCCTTCCCGCCGATCCTGCTCGCCATGGCAGTCACCGCCGCGCTCGGGCCGGGCCTCGGTAACGCCGCCATCGCCATGGTCATCGTCTGGTGGCCGATCTATGCGCGGCTGATGCGCGCGCAGGTGCTGGCGGTGCGCGAGCGCGAGCATGTCGAGGCGGCGATCGCATCCGGCGCGCGGCCCTCGCGCGTGCTCTTCAAGCATATATTGCCGCTGTGCTGGAGCCCGATCATCGTCAATGCGACGATGGATTTCGGCCAGGTGATCCTGCTGGCTGCGAGCCTTTCCTTCATCGGCCTCGGCGCCGTGCCGCCGACGCCCGAATGGGGGCAGATGATTTCCGACGGCGCGCTGCACTTTTATCGCTGGTGGATCGCGGCCGGGCCGGGCCTTGCCATCCTCACCATCGTGCTCGGCTTCAACTTCCTCGGCGACGGCCTGCGCGACCTGCTCGATCCGAGGTCGAAATGAGCGCGCCGCTGCTTCAAATCCGCGACCTGAAAGTGACGTTCGCCGGCCAGGGACGCAGTCAGTTGCAGGCCGTCTGCGGCGTCGACCTCGATGTCGAGAAGGGGCAGCTCCACGGCGTCGTCGGCGAATCCGGCTCCGGCAAGAGCGTGACCATGATGGCCGTCATGGGTTTGTTGTCGCCGAGCGCTCGCGTCACCGGCTCGGTCCGGCTCGACGGCGAAGAACTGATCGGCAAGTCCGAGCGCGCCATGCGCCGCATCCGTGGCGCCCGCATCGGCTACATCTTCCAGGACCCGATGACGGCGCTCAATCCGCTGTTGACGGTCGGGGAACAGATTTCGGAAGCGATCCGCCTGCACGAGCGCAAGATCACGCGCCGCAGCGCCGATGAGCGTGCCGTCGACCTGTTGCGCCTGGTCGCGATCCCCATCCCCGAGCGCCGCGCCCTGCAATATCCGCACGAATTTTCCGGTGGCATGCGCCAGCGCGCGGTCATCGCCATGGCCATGGCGAACGAGCCGTCGCTGCTGATCGCCGACGAGCCGACGACCGCGCTCGACGTGACGATCCAGGCCCAGATCATGGAATTGCTCGAAAGGCTGCGAGTCGACAAGGGCGTCGGGCTCGTGCTCGTCACGCACGATCTCGGCGTCGTCGCCGGCGCGGCGAGCGCGGTGTCGATCATGTATTCCGGCCGTGTCGTCGAGCAGGGCCATGTCGACGACGTCTTCGCCTTTCCGCGACATCCCTATACGCGCGGTCTTCTCGCCAGTCTGCCGCAGCTCGACCGTCCGGCCGCCCGGCTCGTTGCCATTCCCGGCGCGCCGCCCCCCATAGCCATGCGGCCCTCGGGCTGCTCCTTTCATCCTCGCTGCCCGCTCGTCATCGAGCGATGCCGCATCGAGGTGCCTGCTCTGCGCCCGATCGGCGCCAGCATGAGCGCCTGCCACCGTGCCGAAGAATTGCGCCCGCTCGAGGCTACGACCAACGAGGCATTGAATGCTGGCGCGTGACCCCGTTCCATCGGCCACCGGCTCGGCCGGAAGCCGCCCGCCGCTCCTCGCCGTCGAGGGGCTGGTCAAGGAATTTCCGGTCGGCAAGGGCTTCTTCGGTGGCGCCACCGGCCACGTCCGCGCCGTGTCCGACGTGTCGTTCGAGGTTCGCCGCGGCGAGACGCTGGGCCTCGTGGGCGAATCGGGTTGCGGAAAGTCGACCCTCGCGCGCTGCGTCGCCCGGCTGATGCGCCCGACGGCCGGCAAGGTGCTCTTCGACGGCACCGATCTCGCCGCCCTCGGCCAGACCGAGATGCGTCCCTTGCGCCAGCGTCTGCAATTCGTTTTCCAGGACCCGCACGCCTCGCTCCATCCGCGCATGACGACGCGCCAGATCATCGCCGAACCCTTGCGGATGACGGCGATGACGAAAGCCGAGCGCAATGCGCGCGTCGATGAACTTCTCGATCTCGTCAAGCTCGACCGTGCCCATGCGGACCGCTATCCGCACCAGTTCTCCGGTGGTCAGCGTCAGCGCATCGGCATCGCCCGAGCGCTGGCGCTCAATCCCGAACTCATCATTCTCGACGAGCCGGTGTCAGCGCTCGACGTGTCGATCCAGGCTGGCGTGCTCAATCTCCTGAAGGATCTTCAGGAGATGCTGGGCCTCTCCTACCTTTTCATCGCGCACGACCTCTCGGTCATCCATCATCTGTGCGACCGGATCGCGGTGATGTATCTCGGCAAGATCGTCGAGATCGCCACGCGCGACGAGCTCTACGGCAATCCGCGCCATCCTTACACGCAGGCGCTCCTGTCGGCCGTGCCGGTGCCCGATCCCGCCCGCGAGCGGGCACGCCGACGCATCCTCATTTCAGGTGACGTTCCAAGCCCCGCCGACCCACCCTCCGGCTGCCGCTTTCGCACCCGATGCCCGCGCGTGCAGGAGATGTGTGCGAAGGTCGAGCCGGTCTTGCGGCAGGACGGCAGCGGCTCGCGCTTCGCGTGCCACTTCCCGGTTGGAACCCCCGCGGGCTAGCTATTCTTCGGCAAAAGGGTTGCCGCTCATCTCGTCTAGCGGGATATAAAGCCGGTCGAGCGCCGCCCGCGTCAGCGCCTTGCGCGG
This sequence comes from Pseudomonadota bacterium, assembly GCA_023389195.1. Taxonomy (GTDB): domain Bacteria; phylum Pseudomonadota; class Alphaproteobacteria; order Rhizobiales; family Rhizobiaceae; genus Aliihoeflea. The sequence continues at coordinate 130,932 of JAEWET010000042.1, read as the reverse complement.
CAGGAATTCGGGCAGGTGGCGGCGCAGATAGGTGACGGCGACGGCCGTCGCCTCCTTGCGGAACTCTTCGGTGATCGACCCGTGCCGGCCATAGGAAAGCGCCCAGATGCCGTCCATCGCCGCGCCCGAGACTTCCAGCCTTTCAGCGAAATCGGGCATGTAGGGCACGTGGAAATAGGCGTCGAACATGCGCTCGCGGCTGCGCGCGATCCGGGCGTTTCCGGACAGGTCGGCATTGCGCACCGCGACGCTGACGCCCGCCCCGAGAAAGAGCCGCAATGCCGCCGGCCGCGAATTCTGGAACGCGGCGGCGCGCGCGTGCTTCATGTCCAGCATTTCCTGCCAGGTCGACGGCTCCGGGGCCGTCAGCGGCTCGATCGAGAGCCGATAGAATTCTTCGTTGAAGCGCAGGGCGAGCGCGACGAAGGCGGCGTTGCGGTTGGGAAAGAAATGGTAGACCGAGGCCAGCGGCACCTCGGCCGCTTCCGCGATCTGCGCGAGGCTCACATCCTCGTCGCTGCTTTCGGCGAGAAGCCGCTCGGTCGCGTCGAGCAGGAGATTGTGCCGCTCGATGCCGCGCTTGCGCATCGGCCGCGCGGGCTGAAGTTCCAGTCGTGAAGTAAGCTCGTCTGCCATGCATTCCCGTTCGGATTTTCGGCAAGCTAGGCTATCGGCATCCGCGCCGCAAATCAGTCCATCGCCTGGACGGCGCGCAGCAGGATGTCGTCTGCGCCGAGCTTGCCGGGCTTGAGATAGAGCGACAGTTTGCGCGGCCCTTCGGCGATGCAAAATCCGGTGCCAAGTTCGGATTCCGGCAGCGCGCGGACCTGTCCGATGCCCAGTTCCTCGACGATCGCGCCCGACGTCTCGCCGCCCGCGACCGCCAGCCGCCGCACGCCTAGATCGACGAGCCCAGCCGCGACCAGCGCCAGGATGCGCTCGGCCCGCCGCGCGGCCTTGAGCGCGCCGTGGATGGCCTGCGCCCGCTCGACGTCTTCCGGTCCCGTCGCGGTCGCCACGGCAAAGGGGCGCGCGCCGATGTCGCCGCGAACCCGCGCGATCACATCCGCCGCGACCGCTTTTTCTGAGCGATGATCCATGATGTCGATCGTATGCACCGGATACGCGGCGCCGAAGGCGGCAAGCTGGGTCGTGGCGACCGGGCCGACGCTGCCGACGATCACCGCCGCCGGACCCTTCGCGTGTTCCGGGGCCGCAGGCCGTGCGCCCGCCGCCCCGCGCCCGGCAAGCTTTGCGACCTCGATGATGTGCGCGTCGCTGCCGATCGTCGCGCGATGTCCGGACGCAAGTGCGGCGCCGACGGCCGCGTCCGCGTCGTCGGAGCAGTCCATCAGCACGTGCCGCACGCCTTCGTCGGCGAGCGCGGCAAGCGCGGCCCGCGCCGCCGCTTCTCCCTTGACGAGCGTCCCATGCGCCAGAAGTCCGACCTTGGCTGCGGTCTGGCGCGCCAGCGTGCGCACCATGTCCGGGTCGGACATCGGCGTCAGCGGGTCGAAGCGCTTGATCGATTCCGAGACCAGCCGGCCGCGATAGAAGAGGTAGCCCTGGTGCATCGTCGTGTTGAAGCGCGGGAAGCCGGCGCTGAGCAGGAGCTGGGCTTGACCGTAGCGGTCAGCCAGAAGGTCCGCGACAGGGCCGATATTCCCCTCGTCGGTGGAATCGAAGCTCGCGCACACCTTGTAGCCGACCTGACCGATCCCGCTGGCATCGAAGAGACCCACGATCCGCCTCACCTCCGCCAGCGCTTCGCCGGCCGGGATCAGCCGGGTGCGCGTCGCGACCACGACCACCGGCGCATGCAGCGCCTCTTCGAGATGGGTGGTGTCGAACAGCACGGGGCATTCGATGCCCGCCGCCTCGATGTAGCCCGCGATCATCAGCCCGCCGGTGAAATCGTCTGCAATGATGCCGAGCGTCGCCATCATCTCTCCCGATAGATGTAATTTATTCGAGCATTGCGTGACGTTATGCGCTCGGTTCGTTGAAATCCAGCGAAATGCGTGCATTATCTACGGCGAGTAATTCGAATTTTTTGGCAAGAAAAATTGCCAACTGCAGGAGGGCGCATTGAACGGTCAGGAAACCCGCCAGGCGATCGTGGACGCGGTGCGCTTTCTCGAGGAGAACGGTCTCAATCACGGCTCCGCCGGCAATGTCAGCGTACGCCACGGCGACGGCGCCCTCATCACGCCGACCGGTGGCCGGTCGAACTGGCTGACTGCTGCAGGCGTCGTCGAACTCTCGCTCGAGGGCGACGTGCGCGGCGAGGGCAAGCCGTCGAGCGAATGGCGCTTCCACACCCAGATTCTGAAAACCCGTCCGGAGGCGAACGCGGTCGTCCACACCCACGCCGATTCCTGCGTCGCGCTGTCGTGTCTGCGCAAGCCGATCCCGGCCTTCCACTACATGATCGCCAGCTTCGGCGGCAGCGTGATCCCCTGTTCGCGCTATGAGCCCTTCGGCTCGAACCGCCTCGCCGAAGCCGCGCTCGAAGCGCTCGACGGCCACTTCGCCTGTCTGCTGGCCAATCACGGCATGATCGTGATGGGCAGGAACCTGCAGCACGCGCTCGACCTTGCGGTGAAGCTGGAAACGCTGGCGCGGCAATATATCCTCGCCTTGCAGGCCGGCGAGCCGGTGCTGCTCGATCCGGCCGAGATGGCCGAGGTGACCGAACGCTACCGGTCCTACGGGATCATTCCGCTGCCGGCCTGATTGACGACGGACGATGGAAAGCGGCGGACGACCTCAAGGTCTGTCCGCCTTTCCAGTGAAGACGTCGAGAACGTTGCGGGTGATCTGCATCGTGTGTTCGCAGCGATGCGTCAGTCCCATGATCCATTCGCAACTGCCGGCTGTGACGACTTCGCCGGCCCCGCGCTTCATGGCCACGACCATGCCCGATCCGTGCTTGTAGCGCGCCAAGGCCTCCTCTCGCGCGCCTCCCGCCTTCCGCGCCACGCCTTCGAGGTCCCGGTCCGCGATGTAGTATCGCTCGCCTTCGCCTTCATGCTCGTATTCGTAGAGCGTTGCCGGCGTCATGGCGAGGATTTCGACGCTGTCGGGGGTGCCGCGTCCCTCTTCGGGGTATGGCAGGCCCTGGCGGAACGTGTAGTCGAGGCCGTCGACCTCGTAGCCGAAAATCTGCGCCTCTTCGCCGAACACGTCGGCATAGCGAATGTCGGTGCCGTCGAATATCCAGTGCCAGGGACGATAGACGGTAAAGCCGCGTGAGCCGCGAGGCGCAAAACCGCCCCAACTCGCGTAGATGCCGTTGGCGCCATTCACGCCGACCGTCGTCGCGCCGGGCCAGTTCACGGCGGCGGCATCCCAACCGGTCGTCAGAAGGTGCCGGCGTCCGGGATCATTGCGGACCGGGTCCTGCGCATCGGCTTTGGCCTTCCAGCAATGCTGCTCCGCGCCGTCCTTTTCGAGGCGGATTTGCCAGACGAAGTTGCCGCCGAAGCGGGCGAAGTGTCCGCCCTTCTCGACAAAGCGCTCGACCGTCTTGCGCATGTCCCACGACCAGTATTCGTCGTGGCCGCACGAGGTCAGACAGTCGTAGTCGTCGAGGATTTCAGGTCGGAAGTGGAGGTCGGTCTGGGTGATGTAGTCGATCTCGTAGCCTTCGGATTCCGCCCAGACCGCCAAATGCCGGTCGAATTGCGCCCAGCCGGCCGCCGCATAAAATTGTCCCCAACCGCCCGAATAGCCCCATTCCTTCGATGGGTAGCGCGGGGCATCGCCCATTCGCGGAAGTTCACCGACGGTGATACGCGCGGCGCCCTTGGGCAGCCACAGCATGCCGCGCGTCCACGGCCTGCGCATGCTGAGTATCGGCGCGCTCTCGTTGCGGTTCGGGCCCCAGGTCCCGAAATAGTGGTTGGCGCCGCCCCAGTCATTGTACGCGGTCCAGGTCGCGGTCGCGAGCATCATCAGGATGCGACCCTTCTTCGGGCCGCGCTTTGGCCGCACGACGACGAAATGGTGCTGGACGAAACGCTGCCCGTCGGGACGCAGGCATGTCGATGCGATGCGATAGAAGCCGGAAGGCGCATCCGCCGGAATCTGCCACCGATAGAGAACCGGCCAGTCGCAGCCATCCTCGTACGCCGTTTCCGACGTCTTCGTGAACGAGCCCGGCAGGTCGGACTTTTCCTCCATCATCACCTGACGGTGGCCATCGCGATAGATGTGGATGGACCATTTGTCGGCCGTCGTCGATCCGTGAAACTCGACGGTTTCTCCCGGGTCGTACGACATGCGTTCGGTATAGAGGAACACTTCCGGCAACGAGCGATCTTCGCGCGGGAACTGGAACCGGTAGTCCGACAGGAAGTGCTCGTCTGCATAGCCCTTGCGAACGCTCCACGGATGGATCGCATGGGGACCGTTTTCAGGAGCTTTGAATTTCGTTTCCGTCAACGGAAGGTCCTCTCAGTTCGTTGCGCTAGCAAGAAAGCCAACCGGAAGCGGATCGTTGCTGCCGGTCGTCGCCGCGATTATTTCATGCGCCCGGTCGGTCACCTGCCGGGGTTGCGTCGGATTTGAGGTCCTGACCGGGACCGTAGAGATGGCAGGCGACCTGGCGGTCATCGACGGGCATGAGGGCTGGTTCGACAGTCCAGCAGACGTCCATCACCCGTGGGCAGCGGGCGCAGAAGCTGCACCCCTTCGGCCGTTCGAGAAGGCTCGGCACCTCTCCTGCGATCACCGTCTGCCGCTCGCGGGGACGCGCGCGGGGGACGGCCTCGAGCAGTGCGCGCGTATAGGGATGGAGCGGCGCGCGATAAAGATCGGTGCGGTTGCCGATCTCCACGACCTTGCCGGCGTAAAGCACGGCGATCCGATGCGATACGGCACGCACGACGGCCAGATCGTGGGCGATGAACAGATAGCTCAATCCGAGACGGTCCTGCAGGTCCTTGAGCAGATTGACGATCTGCGCCTGCATCGAAACGTCGAGCGAGGCGACGGCCTCGTCGCAAATGATGAAATCCGGGTTGAGAGCCAATGCGCGCGCGATCACGATGCGCTGCCGCTGGCCGCCGGAGAATTCGTGCGGAAAGCGGGTGACATAGCTTGCCGGAAGTCCGACCAGCTCGAGAAGCTCGCGCACGCGCGCCTCGCGATCCCGGCGCGACAGATCGCCCTTTATCACCAGCGGTTCGGCGATCGCCTCGCCGATCCGCATGCGCGGATTCAACGCCGCGTAAGGGTCCTGGAAAACGAACTGGATGCGGTGACGAAGCGGTTTCCAGCGTGACCGGCGATCACGGGGGCCGATTTTCGTGCCGAACAGGTCGATCGCGCCTTCGGTGGGGCGCAGCAGCCCGACCATCATGCGACCGATGGTGGACTTTCCCGATCCTGATTCACCGACGAGGCCGAGCGTTTCACCCTGGCCGATTTCGAACGAAACGTCGTCGACCGCGCGCAGCAGCGTCCGTCGCCCGGCCGACTTGCCGAGATCGAACTCACGCGACAGGTTGCGGACGGAAATCGGGTTGTCGGTCATGCAGGCACCTCGGCGGCAATGCGTACGGGGCAGCGTGCCGATTGCCGGTCGTTGACGGGGATCAGCGGCGGCACGGCCGCACGGCAGCTTTCGATCGCATAGGGGCAGCGTGGCTCGAAGCGGCAACCCGGCGGACGCCTGAGCGGCTCCGGGATCGAGCCGGGAATGGTCGGCAACCGGTCCAGATCGGCATCGAGTTCCGGAATCGCCGCTATCAGCCCTTCCGTGTAGGGGTGGACGGGCGCGGAGAACAGCGTTTGCACCGGCGCCTCCTCGACCGGCTGCCCGGCATACATCACCATGACGCGATCGACGAACTCCGACACGAGGCCGAGATCGTGCGAGATCAGGATCACCGCCATCGAGAGTTCCTCGCGCAGGCGGTGCAGGAGCTCCATGATCTGGGACTGGACGGTCACGTCCAGCGCGGTCGTCGCTTCGTCCGCGATGAGGATGCGGGGCTGGCACGCGATCGCGATCGCGATCATGACGCGCTGTCGCTGCCCGCCGGAAAGCCGATGCGGATAGTCGTCGACGCGTCGGGCGGCATCGGGAATGCGAACGGTTTCCAGAAGTTCGATCGCGCGTGCCCGGGCCGCGCGACGGTCCAGCCCCTGGTGAATGCGCAGGCTCTCGCCGATCTGGTCGGCGATGGTCAGGACGGGGTTCAGCGAATGGATGGGGTCCTGAAACACCATCGCGATCTCCTTGCCGCGCAAGGTGCGCATTTCCGAGCGCTGGAGCTGGAGGAGGTCGCGGCCCCGGTAGAGGATTTCGCCATCTATTCGCGTGTTGCGATCGTCCAGCAGCCGCAAGAGCGACAGCGCGGTCACACTCTTTCCCGAGCCGCTTTCGCCGACGATGCCGAGCGCTTCGCGCGGGGCCAGGCTGAAATTGACGTCGTCGACGGCGGGAATCCACTGCCGGTCGCCGCGAAACGCGACGGACAGGTCTTTCACTTCCAGAAGAGGCGATGACATGGGCATTCAGCCTTCGATCTTCAGTCTTGGGTCCAGCACGTCGCGAAGCCCGTCGCCGATCAGATTGATGGCGAGGGCCGAAATGCTGATCGCAAGTCCGGGAAAAAGCATTATCCACCACGCATCGACGAGGTAGTCGCGGCCCTGGGAGACGATGTTGCCCCAGCTTGCATGCGGCGGCGGCGTTCCGATGCCGAGGAAGCTCAAAGTGGCTTCGGCCAGGATCGCGTAGGCGAACACGAAGGTCATCGTCACCAGGAGAGGCGCCAGGCAGTTCGGCAGAACGTGCTTGAAGATGATGCGAACATCCGAAGCGCCGCTGATGAGGGCTGCCTCGACGTAGTTCTGCTCGCGAATGACGAGCGCCGAAGCGCGAACGACGCGTGCGCATCGTGGAATGTAGGCCGATGTCAGCGCGATGATGACGGAGGAGATATGCGGTCCGAGAACGGCGCTCACGCCGATCGCGAGGAGGATGGCGGGAAAGGCGAGCAAGGCATCCATGATGCGCATGATCAAACTGTCCAGCCTGCGGAACCAGGCGGCGCAGACGCCGACCAGCGCGCCCAGGACTGCCGACATGATCGCGACGGAAAGCCCGATCCAGAGCGATACGCGCGCGCCGTAGAGAACGCGCGTCCAGATGTCGCGTCCGAAATTGTCCGTTCCGAACAGGAAACTAAGCGACGGCGCCTCGAACCGCACGCGCACGGCGGTGGCATTCGGCGTTCCCGAACTGATCCACGGCGCGAGCCATGCCGCGAGGATGACGAGCGCCAGCATCACGCCGCCGATCCGGAACGAGCGATGCGCCGTCAGCCTGCGCATCGCCAGCCGGAATGGGCCTTGCGACTGCGTGTCGGCGGCTGTTGCCGTGACGGGGGGCGCCTGGAGGATATCAGTCATAGTGCACCCTCCGATCGACGAACGTATAGAGGATGTCGATGACCACGTTGATCGCCACGAACATGAAGCCGAGGAAGAGCATCGTTCCCTGGACGACCGGAAGATCGCGCACCACGATCGCCTGCACCAGCAGGCGGCCGATGCCGGGGAGAGCGTAGATCTGTTCGATCACGACGGAGCCGCCGATCAGCAGGCTGAAGATGTACCCGGCGACGGTGAGGACGGAGACCAGCGAATTGCGGAACGCATGCTTCGTGACGACGACGAATTCCGAAACGCCTTTCGCCCGCGCTGTCCGGATATAGTCCTGGTCGAGCACTTCCAGCATTTGGGACCGGGTCATGCGCGCGAGGTAGCCGATCTGGAACAGGGCCAGGACCGCCGCAGGCATGATCAGCGAACGCAACCAGCCGGCCGGATTGCTGGCGAACTCGACATAGCCCGCGGAGGGCAGCCATCCCAGGCCGACCGAAAAGACGAGCACGGCGACGATGGCCAGCCAGAAATTGGGGACGGAGACGCCGATCAGCGCGAGGCTCATGACGAGCGTGTCCAGCCATGTGTCACGCCAGTAGGCAGCCAGCATGCCGATGGCAATGCCGATCGGGACCGTGATCACGAACGCCACGAATGCAAGTGAGAACGTCACCGGCAGCCGTTGCAAAATGGCGTCGATGACGGGTTGGCTAAGGAAAATCGAACGGCCCAGATCCAGTTGCAGCAGATCGAGAAGCCATGCGCCGAGTTGAACCAGCAATGGCCGGTCCAGCCCCAGATCGGTCCTGATGCGTGCGATCGCTTCGGGCGAGGCTCCGTCGCCTGCGATCAGCACGGCCGGATCGCCGGGGAGCAGCTTCATCAGCACGAAGGTAAGGATCGCGACGATCACCATTACCGGGATCGCCTGCGCCAGTCGCTTCAGGATGAATGTGGTCATGAGCTTTCCGAAATCATGGCCGTGCCCATGGGGCACGGGCGCATCGTCTGGAATGAACGCGCCCGCCGCGACCGCGGCGGGCGCGCGGCTGACGCCTATTTCACGGACGCGTTCCAGAAGAGGTTCATGTAGTACTCCGGATAGCCTTCGACTTCGTCCATCCGATAGGCCCGCGTGGAGGCCCTGTTCTGGAGCTTGATCAGGTAGGCTTCGTCGAGAATGCGCTTTTCGATATCGAGCCACGCCGCCTTGCGCTCCTCGGCATCGAGCGAGCCGTAGAAGCGCTCATAGGCTTCGTCCATGACCTCGTCGTTTTCGACATGCGGGAAGTTGTAGACGACAGACCGCCACTGCTGGGGACCGAGCAACGGGTTGGAGCAGAAGGAGGTCGTGGAGAGATTCCATCGTCCTTCACCAGTCATCATGTTGGTGGAATTGGTCGTCCAGTCCGTCACGTCGAGCCGCGTCGTGAACCCGGCGGCCTGAAGCTGTTCGTCGAGAAGCACGATCGAATTTCGCATGTAGTCGTAGTTGGAATTCGTCAGGAGGACGAGTTCCTCGCTTGCGTATCCGGCGTCGCTAAGCATCGCGGAAGCGGCATCCGGATCGTTCTGGTTGAAGAACGGCGCGGAGTTTTCCTCGGAGTAGTAGAAGCCGCCCGGATAGGACATCGACGAGTCGAGCGTTGCGCTCTCGCCGCTCACGATCATGATGTCTTCGGCATTGACGGCCGTACGCAGCGCCTTGCGCACTTCGGAGTTGTCGGTGGGGGCCTGTTGCGTATTCACGACGAGATATTGCTGACAGAACGGAATGATCTCCAGGACTTCGACACCCTCGGCGCCTTCGAGCTGGCGCGCGGAATCAGAGGTAAGGCCGCTGACGACATGCGCCTCGCCGGTCTGGATCGCCGCCACGCGCGCGTTCGTTTCGGCCAGGAAGTTGAAGCGCACGGAATCGAGCTTGACTTCCTTCTTGCCGGAATAGCCCGATGCCTCGTTGTCCTCATCGACCGTGTAGTCGTCGAACTTCTCGAGGACGAGATGGCTGTCGCGCGCCCATTCGCCGAGCGTGAAGGGGCCCGTTCCGATCGTTTCGAGTTCGCGCGCAGGCTGATCCGCAAGGCTTTCGGGAATGATGACGAGGGGATAAACGGGGGTCTTCAGACCGTCGAGAAATGCGCCGTTGAGTGTCTTGAGGTGGATGATGAAGGTGTAGTCGTCGGGCGTCTCATATCGGTCGACGTCGCCGAGGGCCGCTTCTGCGTTGGGGCTGACGCGCGTGTAGCGCTCGTATGAAGCCTGAACATCCGCCGAGGTCATCTCGGACCCGTCATGGAAGAGGACGCCTTCACGCAGCTTGAAGGTCACCGTCAGGCCGTCGTCGCTGACTTCGTAGCTATCGGCCAGCATGGGCGCGGTGGCATAGTCGCCGTCGATTGTAACGAGCCCTTCGAAGATGTGGTGCATCACTTCGAGCTCGGCCAATGCGGTGCTGACATGGGGGTCCATCATGCCCGGGCCGGAATTCGTCGCATAGACGAGCGTGCCGCCCGAGCCCGCTTCCTGGGCGAGGGCGGGCGGTGCCAAAAGGGCCGTTCCCGCAGCTAGAGAGGCAAGACAGGCACGCAAAGTGGGCATCGAATTCAGCTTCATGGCCATTTTTGGTATCTCCTTTTGCTCGTGGATTTCATGTGGATGCGTTCAGTGTCGGGGCGAGATCGTCACCGTGCGCGCGGCATGCGCGGCAACGCTTCTTGCCGAATAGACGGCCGGAACCAGTTCGCCCGTCGCCCAGGCTGCGTTCTGATCGTTGAAGTGCGGGCTGGCGGGATCGCCCGAGGCGCCATGAAAGACCGCCCAACTGCTGCGGTCCCAGTCCGAAAGGTCCCAGATGTATTTCGCGACCGACCCGTAGACGGAATTCGTCCCGGTCGCGGGCAGCGCTCCGGTCGCCAGCACGCAGTCGCCGTCGCCGCTGACCTCGACGCAGTCCGGCGCCAGCCGGTCGGCATCCTTCGGGAAGATGGCGGCGAGGGGATGGGAAAAGCGCGGCCGATGGGCTTCGCCCCATCTGCGCGGCACGAACCTGGCCGCGACGGTCTCGATCGCCTGGCAGATGATCTCATTCCAGGTGCCGCCGGCCAGCAGAGAAACGTCGTCTCGCCGCAACTGATCGGGGAGGGCCCACCACAGTTGAGCCAACGCGCTGATTCCCGGGGCGATGCGTGCGATCCGGCTGCTTTCGGCCGCAAGCAGGCTGGAGCGCCGGGCAAGGATGCGCGTCATCTCCTGTCTGATTTCGTAGTAGACGGTGGGCGCCAGCAGTGCCGCGGACATGCGCCCGTCCCAGTTTTCGAGGGCGGCGACGAGCCGGCGTCCGGCGCCTTCATCGGGCGCCGCGGCGAGAATGTAGTCCCGAAATTCGCAGGCGACCGCCGAACTGTCGTCCTGCAGCACGGATCGCATGTCTCCGGGAGCCAAGGGGCCGTGCGCCGCGAGAATCTCGTAGATCCTGTTGGCGCGCGTCGAAGGATGGCAGTCTGTGCAGATATAGTCGGGCCAGTCTTCCGGGACGGGACGATTGTTCGCCGTCACGAGGATGCCGGCTGGCGGGTTTTCCTGCCGCGGCATGCGTTCGAACGGTATGACTCCTCGCCATTCGTGCGAGCCGGTCCAGCCGGGGACCGGCAGCCAGCCATTGAGGCGATCCCGGTCCGGGATACGGGCGCGGATCAGGACGCCGATCGTGTCGTCGCGGTCGGCCGCGACGAGGTTGTGATCGATCAGTCCCCACGGCTCCATCACGTCGTGGAATTCGCGAACCGTATTGGCCCGCATCATCGGCCGAAGGCAGTCGAGCGACCGATCGCCCGGCGTCAACTGCATCGACTTCAGAGCGATGCCGAAGCCCTCGTCCGGTCCGCCAAGAATGACGGGGCCATGCCTGGTTTCCCAGATGTCGACCTCGACATCCGAAGATCCGCGAACCTTGAGAGTTTCCTTGCGATGGCTCACCGCTTCGCTTCCGGCCTCGGTGCGGTAGTGGGCGGGCGGCTGATCCTTGAAGTCCTCGACATAGAGGTCGTGAATGTCGGCGAATGCGTGCGTGACGCCCCATGCGACGCGGTCGTTGTGGCCGAAATGCGGGGTGGCCGGAACGCCGGGAACGGACAGGCCCAGAACGTCGAACGTGTCGCAGGTCAGGTGGATCTGCGTATACATGCTGGGGATGTCGTAGGTCCGGTGCGGATCGCCGGCGAGGATCGGCTGACCGGTCGTGGTGAGGGCGGCGTTGACGGCCCAGTTGTTGGAGCCGCCCCCGGTCGCATCTTCGGGGAAGAGCCTGGTCAGTCCTTCGATGGCGGGCGCAAGGTCCTCGAGCGTGGCGGTCCAGCGCGTATCCATGCGCTCCTGCGGGACGACGAACCGCTCGCGGCCGCCATCCTCGTAGCGCAGCAGGCCGAGCTTGTCGGCGCCGATGCTGCCGAAGGCGGCCGCGCGCCAGAGCTTGAACCAGATCGAGCCCATCAGGAGCCCGCGCTGCCGCATCACGACGACGCAATGCCAGGGCTCCCACGGTTCGGGCGCCTCTTCCAGAAGGCCGTATTCTACCGGGTACTTTCCGCCCTGAATGAATGCGTTTACGCCATCCGAATACGACCGGCACATTCTTTGCGTTTCGGGTGAGAGCGCCTCATAGTCCTTGCGAGATACGGATTCGATCGCAAGGCGGCGCATCAGCGCGTCGGACTCAACCGCGCTGGGTCCGGCCCATTCGGCAAATCGTCCGAGGGCTTTGCGCCGCGCGGCATCCATCTGCCACAGGCGGTCGCGTGCATGTACGAACCCGTTGGCAAAGAACAGATCGTCTTCGCTGACCGCATTTACGTGAGGCACGCCCCAGACGTCGTAGGTGATCGTGATCGGAGCGCTGATACCGGGGAGTTCCAAGGTTTTGTCATCGTCAGCTTCTTCATTCGTCGATGGCAATGATCAGATCTCCGGACGCGAAAATATGATATATCACAACTTCTATGGGCAGGCTTGTCAACCCAGGAAGTTGAGTTGCGGCGGGTGAGGGGTGCGCGTCGCGGACGTTAGGTCAATTTGGAAGAGGCGAGGTCGGTTTGTCGGAGGCCGCTTCATCGGCACGCATCGGTAGGCGTGCCGGACGCCCTAAAGCGCGTCGCGTGGCGCGAGCGCTCCGTGGTGGCCAAGGCAGATGGCGGCCACACGGTGTGCTTGCGTCAGGGCTTCGCCATGATCGCGGCCTTCGAGCCGTGCGGCGAGGTAGCCTGCATTGAAGCTGTCGCCGGCTCCGGTCGCGTCGACCACGCTGGCCACTGGACGTGCCGATATCTCGACTTCACCATCGCGCCATCTGGCCAATGCGGGCTCGTGGCCGTTCTTGACGACGACCTCGGCAACGCCGAGCGCGAGATAGCGTTCCGCTGTGGCCGCCGGGTCGATATCGCCGAACAGGGTTTGCTCGTCGCCGAAGGTCGGCAGGACGATGTCGCAGACGCCGGCCGCCGCCGTCAGTGCGTCCCGCATCTCGGCGGGGCCGGACCAGAGCCGCGGGCGGATGTTGGGATCGAAGACGATCTTCGCGCCCCTGGCGCGGGCGCCTTGCAGGGCGGCGAGCAGCGTGGCGCGATGGGCGGGGTTCAGGATTGCCAGCGTGATGCCGGAAAAATAGATCGTGCCGGCGGTCGAAAGCGCCGCGTCCAGCGCAGCGCGGTCGTCGGCCAGAAGCTTCGCCGCCGCCATGTCGCGCCAGTAGGTGAAATGCCGGTCGCCATCTTCCTGATGGATGAAGTAGAGGCCGGGTCGGCGATCCTCGACCGTCCCGATATGGCTCGTATCGATGCCGCTGTCGGCGATGAAGGCGCGCATGGCGCTGGAATAGCGGTCGACGCCCAGCTTGCTGACATAGCCGACCGTCCAGGCCGGACCGAGAAGCGCGCGCATGTACCAGGTGGTGTTCAGCGTATCGCCGGCAAAGCCCATGCGCCATTGCCCATCCGAGCCGGCCGACATTTCGATCATCGCTTCGCCGATCGAAAGAAAGCTCTTCGACATCTGCCGGTTCTCCTTCACGCGGGGCTTTGCGCGGCGGTTTCGATCGCCCAGGCCATTCCGTGCTCGAGCATGGTCGAAAGCCGCGCGACGACCAGATCGCGCAGCGCAGCATCGCCGACGATCGCGGCGGGAAACAGTCCGGGTATCGCGATCAGGTTGGTGTAAAGCCGGTCGGGCGTGCGTCCGGCATCCTCCACCGCTTGTGCGATCACCGGCTCGCGGGGGTCGCGGAGCGCGTACACCTGGCCCGTTTCGTCCACGGCCATGCAATAGCGCATCCAGGCGGCGAGCGCGAAGGCGAAGGGCTCCCGATCGGCGTTCCGATGGATGGCTTCGGCCAGCGGCGCCCCGATGCGCTGGGGCAGCTTTTCGGTTCCGTCCATGGCGATCTGGTAGGTCAGGTGCCGGATCGCCGGGTTGGAGAAGCGGGCGAGGAGTTCGGCGCGATAGGTTTCGAGATCGATGCCGGGGACAGGCGGCAAGGTGGCTGCCGCGGCCTTCATCTGGTGCTCGACGAGGCGCTTGAGACCGGCGTCGCGCATCGCATCCGCGACCGTCTCGTAGCCGGCCAGGAATCCGGCATAGGCGATCAGCGAATGCGCGCCGTTGAGCATGCGCAGCTTCATCTTCTCATAGGCGGAAACCGACGCGACGAAGAGCGCGCCCGCTTCGTCCCAGGCCGGTCGGCCGGCAGCGAAATCGTCCTCGATGATCCATTGCGAGAAAGGTTCGGTCTCGACTGCGGCTTCGTCGCGCAATCCGCTGATGCGCTCGGCGTCGGCGAATGTCCGGTCGGTCGCCGCCGGCGTGATCCTGTCGACCATCGATGACGGAAAACGGACATTCTGGCCGATCCAGTCGGCAAGCGCCGGATCGATCTGGCGTGCGAACGTGTCGACGAGACGGCACAGGATGTGGCCGTTTTCCGGCAGGTTGTCACAGCAAAGGATCGTCAGCGGACCGGCACCGGTTTCGCGGCGGCGCCCGAGGCCGGCGACGAGAAAGCCGATGACGCCGCGCGGCGCATCGGGTCGGCCGAGGTCGTGCGCAATCGCTTCATGACGAAGGTCGAGCCCGCCTGTCGTCCGATCGATGCCATAGGCCTTTTCGGTGACGGTCAGCGTGACGATGCGGGTTGCGGCGTCGGCGATGGCCGCGACAACTGCGTCGGGCGCCACGGGTGCGACCAGCACATTTGCGATGCTGCCGATCAGACGCGCCCGATCGCCGTCCGCGCTGCGCGTCAGGAGCACGTAGCGTCCGTCCTGCGGGTTGAGCGCGGCGGCGATGTCGGCACTGCGCAGGCTGACGCCGGTGATGCGCCAGTCGCCGCCGGCGAGCGCCAGCGCGGTGTCGGTGTAGACTGCCTGATGCGCCTTGTGGAACGCGCCGACGCCGATATGGACGATCCCGCAGCCATGGTTCTCGGGCACGTAGCCCGGCAGGACGACGCCCGCGCCGGGTTTTGCCGATGCCGACAGCCGCGCGGTCATGACCGGAGCTGGACGATGGGGTGTGTCAGCGCGGTCATGATGCCGCGCAGTTCCGCCAGCCCCTTGAGCCGCCCGATCGTGGGATAGCCCGGCTGCCCCTTGCGATTGAGATCGTCGATGATGTCCTGGCCATGGTCGGGGCGCATGGGAATCTGGTGGTCGGTACGGCCCTCGGCCTTGCGGCGGGCTTCTTCCTTCACGATCTCGACGATCAGCGCGACCATGTCCGTGTTGCCGCCAAGATGCTCCGCCTCGTGGAACGAGGCCGGCGTGCCGGGCGTCTCCAGCGTGACGTTGCGCAGATGCAGGAAATGCACGCGCGGCGCGAATTCACGCATGATCGCCGGCAGATCGTTGTCCGCACGGGCGCCGAGCGAACCGGAACACAATGTCATGCCGTTTGCAGGTGAATCGACCGCGCCCAGAACGTGCCTGTAATCATCAGCGGTGGACATGATGCGCGGCAGGCCGAGCAGCGGGAAGGGCGGATCGTCCGGATGGCAGCACAGCCGCATGCCGAGCCTTTCGGCGACGGGCGTCACCTCTTCCAGGAAGGCGACGAAGTTGGCGCGCAGGCGCGCCGCGTCGATGGCGTCATATTCGCCGATATGGCGCAGGACGTCCTGCGTCGACATGCTCTCGGTCGAACCGGGCAGACCGGCGGTCACGTTGGACGCGAGTTCCATCTTGCGCGCCTCGCTCATCGTCGCAAAGCGTTCGCCGGCCGCGTCAGCGACCTCGCGCCCAAAGCTCTCGGCAGCGCCGGGGCGCTTAAGGATATGGATGTCGAAGGCGGCGAAGTCGATCAGGTCGAAGCGCATGCAGGTGCCGCCATGGTCGACGCGGTAGGCGAGGTCCGTGCGCGTCCAGTCGAGAACCGGCATGAAATTGTAGCAGATCGTTTCCAGGCCGCTTTCGGCCAGGTTGGCGAGGCTCTGTTTGTAGTTGGCGATGTGGCCGCGCCAGTCGCCCTTCTGCTTCTTGATGTCTTCCGAAACGGGCAGGCTTTCGACCACCTCCCAGGACAGGCCGGATGGACGGCCGTCCTTCATCCGGCCGATCTCGTCCTGACGCTTGCGGATATCCTCCGTGGTCCAGATTGCGCCGGTCGCGACGTGGTGGAGGGCGCTGACGACACCTTCGACGCCGGCCTGGCGCATGTCGTCGACGGAAGTGAGATCGCGGGGTCCGAACCACCGCCAGGTCTGTCGCATCGTCTGTCCTCGCTCCCGTCGAAAATGGCGCCGATCGCGCCGCATTGCCAAATCATTAACACGAGAGTTGACTAGTATGGAAGTATGGAGGATACTTTTGGCAAGGGAGGATGTGAATTTTGACGGACGCACCACCGCCACGCGCATCGGATATCGACGGAGCAGCCGCCATCGCGCCGCAGCTCTACCGGCGTCTGCGCGAGCGTATCGTGCGCACCGAGCTCTTGCCGGGCGAATTCATTTCCGAGACCGAGATCGCGCGGGCCTATGACGTTTCGCGTCAGCCGGTGCGCGAAGCCTTCATCAAGCTTGCCGAGGCGGGACTCGTGCAAATCCGTCCCCAGCGCGGCACGATGATCACGCGGATCTCGACGGAGGCGGTGATGGACGCGCGCTTCGTGCGCGAGGCGATCGAGGCCGACGTCGTCAAGCTCGTCGCCGAACGCTGCGATGCGGCGATCGAGACGGAACTGAGGCGCCAGATCGCGGCGCAGAAAAACGTCGCCGAAGACGATTCCGACGCCTTCGTGAAGCTCGACGAGCATTTCCACCGGACGCTCGCCGACATGGCCGGCAAATCCTATGCGTGGCGCGTCGTCGAGGAAGTGAAGGCGCAGATGGACCGCGTGCGCTATCTCAGCGTCGAGAAACTGCATGTGCGCCGCCTGATCGAGCAGCACGAAGCCATCGTCGCCGCCGTCACCGCCCGCGACGTGGCCAGCGCCGATGCGGCGATGCGCACGCATCTGCGCGAAATCCTGAAATCGCTGCCCGAAGTGGCGCGGGCGCGGCCCGACCTCTTCGGCGCGGTGCGATGAGCGAACAGCGAACATCCAACAATCCAAAGGGAGGATCGACATGACCTTGAAGACGACCATGAAATCGCTTGCCGCCGGCCTTGCGCTGGCCGCACTCGCCACGTCCGGCGCGCTGGCGCAGGAATTGACGCTCAAGCTTGGCCATCTCGCCAACGAGCAGAACTCCTGGCACAAGGCGTCCGTCAAGTTCGGCGAGGAGCTTTCGGCGCTGACCGACGGCCGCATCGCCGTCGAGGTGTTCCCGAACGATTCGCTCGGCCGCGAGATGGATCTCATCAACGGCATGCAGCTCGGCACCGTCGAGATGACCATCACCGGCGAAAGCCTCCAGAACTGGGCGCCGATGGCAGCCCTTCTGGCCGTGCCCTACGCCTATACGACGCTCGAACAGATGGACGAGGTCGCCAGTGGCGAAATCGGTGACCAGATCGAGGCGCAGGTTATCGAGCGTGCCCAGGTCCGTCCGATCGCCTATTTCGCACGTGGTCCGCGCAACCTGACCTCGAACCGCGAGATCAAGGCGCCGTCCGACCTCAACGGCTTCCGCATGCGCGTGCCGAACGTGCCGCTCTTCGTCGACACCTGGTCCGCGCTCGGCGCCGCGCCGACGCCGATGGCCTTTTCCGAGGTCTTCACCTCGCTGCAGAACGGCACCATCGAGGGCCAGGAAAACCCGCTGGCGCTGATCCAGTCGGCTTCGTTCAACGAGGTCCAGAGCCACGTCAACCTGACCGAGCACGTCCGCTCGTGGATCTATCTGACCATCTCCGAGCAGGTATGGAGCCAGCTTTCGGAAGAGGATCAGGGCCATGTCATGACGGCCGCAGCCGCGGCGCAGGAGTTCGAGCGCGAGCAGTTCCTGGCAGATGAGCAGGCGATCCGCGACGACCTCGAGGAAAAGGGCATGAATTTCGTCGAAGTCGACACCGACGCCTTCGCCGAGGCGGCACGCGAGCCGGTCATCAACTCGGTCGACGAGAGCATCCGTCCGATCGTCGAAGATCTGTTCAGCCGCTAATTGCGCAACGAAACGGGCGCGGCTCCTCGCGGGCCGCGCCCTGTCACCGAAACGAGGCGATCGCCCATGAGAGCCGTCAGTACCTTCATCGCCGGATTGAGCCTTGTGTGCCGCATCGCGCTCGGGTCGGTCTTCGCGATCCTGATCGTGACCGTCGCGATCCAGGTCTTCACCCGCACCTTTTCGGCCAGTTCGCCGATCTGGACGGAAGAGTTGTCGCGTTTCGCGCTGCTCTATCTTGCGGCGTTCGGCGTCGGGCTTTCGTATCGCAGCGGCGATCTCGTCAATGTGGACATCCTTCAGGAAGCCGTCTCTGAACGCAAAGCCTGGTGGATGCGCTTCGTTTCCGCCATCGCGACGGCCGGTCTCGCCTTGCTGATGATCGCGCCCGCCTGGCGCTTCACCACCATCGGCGCGATGCAGACGTCGCCCAGCCTGCGCTGGTCGATGGACCTCGTCCACGCCAGCGTTCTCGTCCTTGCCGTCACCCTGTTCGTCTTCGCGCTCCTGCGGGTCATCGGCATGCTCGTCGGTGTCGATGACGGGCGCACCCAGTTCGCCGAGGAGGAATAGCGTGGATCTGTTCTGGCTGTTTGGAACGTTTCTGATAACGCTCGCGCTGGGCGTTCCGGTGGCCGTCTGCCTCGGCCTATCGTCTCTGGCCTACATCGTCGCCGCCGGCCTGCCGCTCGTCGTCATCCCGCAGCGCATGTATGCCGGCATCGATGTGTTCGTCCTGCTTTGCATTCCCGGCTTCATCCTTGCCGGCAACCTGATGAATGGCGGCGGCATCACCGAGCGCATCATCCGCTTCGCCAATGCGATGGTCGGCTGGATGCGCGGCGGGCTCGGCATGACGAACGTGGCCGGCTCGATGCTGTTCGGCGGCATTTCGGGAACCGCCGTCGCCGATGCGGCCTCGCTCGGCTCGGTGCTGATCCCGGGCATGAAGAAATCGGGCTACCCGGCCGATTTTTCCGCCGCCATCACCGCCGCCTCCTCGACCGTCGGACCAATGATCCCGCCAAGCGTGCCGATGAT
Organism: Pseudomonadota bacterium; assembly: GCA_023389195.1. GTDB lineage: Bacteria > Pseudomonadota > Alphaproteobacteria > Rhizobiales > Rhizobiaceae > Aliihoeflea. The sequence goes on along the minus strand of JAEWET010000042.1, from coordinate 111,902 downwards.
CATCGTCGGCGCCCTTTCGGGCATCTCGGTGGGACAGATGTTCCTGGCCGGCGCCATCCCGGGCATCCTGCTCGGTGTCGGCATGATGATCACCTGCTACATCATCTCCGTGCGCCGCAACTTTCCGCGGCAGGAATGGAAGGGCCTTCGTGAACTCGGCCTCTCCTTCTTCGGCGCCTTCTGGGCGCTCGCCATGACGGCGCTGATCGTCGGCGGCCTGATGACCGGCATCGCGACGCCGACGGAAACCGCAATCGTCGCGGCGATCTACGCGTTCGTCGTCGGTGCGTTCATCTACCGCGAACTGCCGATCAAGCGGGTTCCGAAGATTCTGATCGACAGCGCCGTTTCCTCGGCCGGCATCCTCGCGCTCGTCGGCTTCGCCAACGTGTTCGGTTCGATCCTGTCGGCCGAGCGCATACCGCAGATGATCGTGTCCGCGGTGCTGTCGATCACCGACAACAAATATCTCATCATCATCCTGATCAACGTGCTTCTCCTGTTCGTGGGCATGTTCATGGAGACCATCGCGGCGCTGATCATCCTCTTTGTGCCGCTCTTAACGCTCGCGACCGCGGTCGGCATCGATCCCTTGCATTTCGCGACCTTCGCCGTGCTCAACCTGATGCTCGGGCTGACAACGCCGCCGGTGGGCGTGTGCCTGTTCATCTGCGCGAACATCGCCCGCCTGCCGCTTCTTCCGGTGGTCAAGGCGATCATGCCCTTCCTGCTCGCCAACATCATCGTGCTGATGCTCGTCTCGTTCATTCCGCCGCTGGCGACATGGCTGCCGACGACGCTGATGGCGCGCTGATTCCAGGATCGTATTCGATGAAGACACGCATCTGCCGCCTCTATGCCAAGGCCGATCTGCGCATCGAGGAAATCGACGTCCGCGAGCCCGGCCCCGGCGAGGTTCTGATTGCGATGGGGGCGGGCGGCATCTGCGGCTCCGACCTTCACTATTACCAGGATGGCGGCTTCGGTCCGATCCGCGTCAAGGAGCCGATCATCCTCGGCCATGAGGTCGCCGGAACCGTGCGCGCACTCGGCGCGGGTGTCGAAGGGCTGCATGTCGGCGACCGCGTGGCGGTCAATCCCAGCCGGCCGTGCAACCAGTGCCGCTATTGCCGCGAAGGCCTGCAACAGCATTGCCTGACCATGCGCTTCTTCGGCTCGGCGCTGCGCTATCCGCACGAGCAGGGCGGGTTCCGCGACCTGATGGTGGTCGATGCCTTGCAGTGCGTGCGGATCGAGAATCCTGAGATCTCGCTGGGCGAGGCGGCCTGCGCCGAACCGCTCGCGGTCTGCCTCCATGCCCTGAACCGCGCCGGCAGGTCGGCGGGCAACCTCGCCGGCAAGTCGGTGCTCGTCACCGGAGCCGGTCCCATCGGCGCGCTGGTCGTGGCGGCGCTGCGCCATGCGGGCGCGGGCCACATCGTCGTTACCGACCTGCAGGACATGGCGCTCGAGACCGCCCGCCGGATGGGCGCCGACGAAACCATCAATGTCGGGACCGAAGGCGAGCGCCTCGACGCCTATGGCGCGGGCAAGGGCACGTTCGACGTCGTGTTCGAATGTTCGGCCGCCGGCCCGGCAATCCGCTCCGCCATCGCCGCCATCCGCCCGCAGGGAACGCTGGTCGAGGTCGGCGTCGCCGGCGACGTCGCCGTGCCGCTCAACCTGCTGGTCGGCAAGGAAATCGCATTTGTCGGAACGCATCGGTTCGTCGGCGAATACGCGCAGGCCGTCGGCCTCATCGCCTCGCGCCGGATCGACGTGCGCCCGATCATCTCCGCAACGCACGATCTCGACGACGCCGCGACGGCCTTCGGCATGGCCGCTGACCGCGCGCGCTTCACGAAAGTCCAGCTTTCCTTCGCCGACTGACCGTCGATGACTTGCTGAGTTCGGCACAAGTCTAGACTGTTGTGTCAGGCTGGCAAAAGCCATCTGCCTCAACTATCGTCATCTTGGAGTTGTTGGCAGGGGCCGTTCGATGGATATGCCGGTTTCCGATCAGTTGCAGCACCTAGTGCGGCCGGTCGCCGGGCTCCAGCGCCTGTGGTCCTTCACCCCGAGCAGCGTTTCGCATCGCCAGAAGCTGCAGCGCTTTCGCTGTTTTCTCTGGCGCAAGAGCCCGCGTCCGCCTCATCAGATATTAAAGCCCGTTTTTCGCGCGCCTCGATGGAATTTGTTTTTCGTCTACGCTCCTGACGGACGGATTTCGGCGTCGCAGGAATTTTCGATGCGCAGCTTGCGATCGACGAACGTCCCGCTCCTGGTGATCATGGCGACGGACAGACCGGAATCGGTTCCGTCGACGCTCGCCGACGCGAGCGACGCGCTCATCTGGAAAGGCTTTTCCGGCTACGATTTCTCCGCCTATCGGCTCGGGCTGGAAGAAGTCGGGTCCCGTTCGCCGGGCGCCGATGTCTTCGTCATGAACGATTCCGTATTCGGCCCCTTTGGCGATTTCGAGCAACTCGTCGCCCGCGCGCCGTGGCGGATGACAGGGTTCACCTCGTCCGCCCTTGGCGAGAACCACATCCAGTCCTACGCGTTCATACTTCAATCCGTCGACGCCGGACTGCTCGCCGATCTCGCCGATGCCCTGCTGCCGCGCCATGCGTTCGACATCGCGGGCGATGTCATCCTGTGTCAGGAACTTGCGCTGGCACGCGTCGCATCGCGGCGGATGGACGTCGGCAGCTATTGGCACAATGGCCGTTCGGGATCAGATCCCATGCTGGAGATGCCGCTCGATCTGCTCGATGCCGGCCTTCCGTTTCTCAAGAAGTCCCTGCTTGGCAAGATGAGGTCTTTCCAGGACGCGCAAACCGTGCGCAAGCGCCTGGTCGATCTGGGTCATCCCGTGGAGTCGATCGCGCCGTGACAGACCCGATCTCCCCGATCCATCTCCACCAGATCTATTTCAGGTCTTCGCAACGCGAACATCTGGAGCCCGCATTCATTCCGTTCGACAATTCACACAACCCGAAGCCGGAGTGGCACGAGTACCAGACGTTCCTCAGCGAACATGAAAAAGGCGCGTGGGACGAGGACGCGTATTACGGATATGTCTCCTGGAAATTCGGCATGAAGAGCGGTGTTTCCGGACGTGCGTTCCTGGATTTCATCGCATCCGATCCCGGCGCCGAGGTGTACTTCATCAATCCGTTCCACGAATACGGGCTGGCGTTCCGCAACGTGTGGACGCAAGGCGACTATTTCCATCCCGGCATGAGCGAACTGGCCGCGGACGTCTTCGACGAGATCGGCTTCGACGTCGACGTGACGGAGATGGTCAATGGCGAAGAGGACACCGCCTTCTGCAATTACTGGGTCGCCCGCCCGTCGTTCTGGCGGCGCTATCTGCCCTACATCACGGCGACGCTCGATCTCGCCAGCCGCGCCGACCGTGCGCCGCTCGCGGCCCGGTTGAACGCGCCGGTGCCCCGACATACAAGCGCGACCTATCTCACATTCATCCTCGAACGGATCTTCACGTCATTGATCCATCGCGACCGGGTCGATGCGCGTGCGTACCCGTTTTCGGATGCGTGGTCCCAGGCCAGATACGGCATCCTCTACGACCACCTCGTGCCGCTGCGCGAGATGAAGCGACGGGAGATGCAGGGCGCTCTTTCTGCGTCGGAGCAGAGCGTTCTCGACGCCTATCGCAAGCTGTTCCTGCAGTACAAGGAGATCGAATTCGCGCACCAGACGCTGAATTCACCGCTGGTCCAGAACGTCCACAAGCTGACGTCCCGCCTGCCGAGCTGGGCCGGCGGACGCCGCTTCTGATCCGCCTTCGACACGGGCTTGCTCAGACCACCTCCCTCACCAGGGGCATGCGGCGCATGATCGCCGTCGCTACCGCCGATGCTGCGAATACGAACAAGGCGCCGGCGGTGTTGTTCGCGCAGCCCTGCACCAGGAAATACCAGACCAGCATGAAGAAGGGGTGGATCAGGTAGATCCCGAAAGCCAGCGAGCCGAGTTTGACGAAGAGCGGGTTTCGCACTTCGAAGGTGAGCGCGAGGTGGAGAGCCGCGAGGGCGAGAAGAAAGAAGGGCGGCCAGAAGCCCGACCCGAAAATCCAGAAGCCCACCGTCACCGAAATCAGGAAGAGAGCCGGCGGCCAGGGCGCATCCAGCTTTTCTCCATACGCTGCCAGAAGCCCGTATAGGAACGGCGGCAGCGAGAACGCCCATTGCGCGAACGGTTCGAGGGCACGGCCTGAATCGTGGAAGTACAGGCTCGCGATGCTGATCACGACAGCGAACCCACAGGCGAACCACAATGTCCGCGCGGTATCGATGCGGCGGGACAGGGGAACGAAGATCGCCGTTGCGAGAAGAATGAACGGCAGGAACCACAGATGGATGGTCGGGCCGATGAGAAGCCATCTCGGCTCGTTGAGTTGGAAGAATTGAGCCGGATCGCGCATTTGCAGCGCGATCAGCGCCTTGAAGACAATCGACCAGAAAATCCACGGCAAGGCGATGCGCCGGATGCGAACAAGCCCCCTGAAGCGTCCGGGCCGCTCCGTCTTGCGCTCGATGTGAAGGATGGACAGGTAGGGCACCAGCATCAGGAAGAGTGCGAGCGATGCGTAGCCGACCGTCGCCGAAGGGTCCGGCGTGAGCATGTGCGCCCAGACGATCCCAAAAGCAGCAATAAAGCGCAGGAAATCCACCGAATGGCGGCGGTCCACGCCAGGAACGGTCATCTGAAGCCCCCGATTGCGATCAATCTGGCCGGGATTTCGCTGGCCCGCAAGAGGTTCTGCAACATGTTTATGCGCAGGATGTCATCGCGACTTCGTCTTGGCTCCAAGCGACCTGTCGTGCCCTGTCATCGCGTCGACGATCACTTGAGTAGATCATAATCAATCATACGATTGATGGAAATGTATTGGCCCCTTCGTCATAAATGTTGGTGTCGCTTCTTGGGAGTGACTTGAAGCATCGGGCGTCGGGGGTTCGTCAGCCAATGTCGAAATTCGCAGCCGTACTTGTCGGCGATGAGTCGCTGCTCGTTCAATGCGGCGAGCTTCTCGTTCAGCGTGGCCATTCGATCGCGATGGTCGTGACCCAGGCACCCGCAATCGCGGATTGGGCGCGCTCCCGGAACCTCGATGTCGGCGCGTGGGGCGACGATCTCGCGGCCTGCCTTCGTCCGGTCGCGTTCGACTGGCTCTTCAGCATCGCCAATCTGCGGCTCGTGCCTGAGGACGTCCTGCGTCTGACGCGGGCAGGTGCAGTGAACTTCCATGACGGCCCGCTGCCGCGCTATGCCGGCCTCAACACGCCGTCCTGGGCGATCCTCGAGGGCGCGCAGAGTCATGGCGTGACCTGGCACGCCATGACGGGCGGGATCGACGAGGGCGATATCCTTGCCGCACGCAGCTTCGAGATCGATGCCGACGAAACCGTCCTCGCCCTCAACGCGAAATGTTTCGAAGCCGGCATCGCAAGCTTTGCCGAACTCATCGCCTCGATCGAAAATTCGACGCTGGATCATCGGCCGCAGCCGCGTGAGGGCCGGGTGCTTTATCGCCGAAGCGCAAGACCCGCAGGGGCGGGGCTCTTGAACCTCAGCCGCAGTTCGGCGGAGCTTTCGCGCATCTGCCGGGCGCTCGATTTCGGCGTTCGCTACCCAAACCCGCTCGTCGTCCCGAAGGTCGCGACGGCCGACGGCATCCATGCGGTCGAGCATTTTGCCGTCCTCGACGAAGGGCAGGGCGCCCGCGCGCCCGGAACCGTGATCGCCGTCGACGCCGAGGGCATCGTGGTGGCGACCGGCGACCGGCCGGTGCGGATCGAGGGCCGGTCCTTGGATGGTGGCAAACGGCTCGGCGAAGGGCTGGTCGTGGGGCAGGTCCTCCCCGCCGCGGGCGCGGATTTCCTCCATACGGTCGACGAGGTCGTCGCCAAGGTAGTTCCGAATGAAGCGCATTGGGTCTCGGCGCTCGCTGATGTGGTCGATCTCGATCCGCAATGGACCGGGGAAGTCAGCGCCACGCCGCAGACGATCGCGCTGCATCTGCCGGAGAGCGCCACGCTCGCCGATACGATGGCCATCATCCCCGCCCTCCTGGCGCGCCTGTTCGCAAAGTCGCGATATTCCGTCGCCTATACCAACGACACGTTGCGCGGACTGGCGCGAACAAGCCGGGGGCTGGTCGCCGACACCGTGCCCGTCGACATGGCCTGCGATCTCGACCTCTCGCCTGCCGAACTTCGCGACCGTCTCGCACATGACTTCGACCGGGCACGTTCCAAGATCGGCTTCCTGACCGACATCTTCATGCGTCGCCCCGATCTGCCTCGGCCTTCACTGTCGATCGGCATGGTAGAGACCGCCGATCCGCACGGTGCGTCCGCGATTTCGGGATGCGCGATCACTTTCGTCATCGGACCGGACGGCCAGGCGCGGGCGGTCTGCGATTCCGGACGCATTTCTCCGGCAAAGGCGCAGGACCTGATGGACCGGCTCGCGATCTTTGCGAAGGCCTTCGTCGATGGCGGCCGCAGGGTCGGCGAAATGCCGGTCGCCTCCGATGCGGAATTGCAGCGCCTTCTGGTCGACTTCAACGAGACGGCGCTGGAGTTCGACCGCGACGCCTGCGTTCACGACCAGTTCGCCAGGCAGGCGAGGCTGACGCCCGATGCCGTCGCGGTGTCCTTCCTCGACCGCTCGGTCACCTATGCCCAGCTCGACCGCGCGGCCGACAGCGTGGCGGCGGCGCTCGTCGATCGCGGCGTCGGGGCTGACATTCCCGTCGGCCTCCACGTCCGGCGATCGATCGAACTCGTCATCGGGGCGCTGGCGATCCTGAAGGCCGGCGGCGCCTATGTTCCGCTCGACCCCGACTTCCCCGAGGACCGGCTGTCGCTCATGGTCGCGGACAGCGGTGCGAAGATCGTGCTCACCGAGCGCGTGCTTGCGCCCGTCGCGACGTCACCCGGCGTCCTTTCGCTCGACATCGCCGAGCTTGTCGCCGGCGGAAGGTCGATGCCGGCGCGCGCCCCCGTCAGCGCCGACAATCTCGCCTATATCATCTACACGTCCGGTTCGACGGGTCGTCCCAAGGGGGTGATGATCGAGCATCGCAACGTCGTCAATTTCTTCGCCGGAATGGACGATCGCATCCCGATTCCCGCCGGCGAGCAGCCCGTCTGGCTGGCTGTGACCAGCCTCTCCTTCGACATTTCGGTGCTCGAGCTGTTCTGGACCCTGTCGCGCGGGTTCAAGGTGGTGATCCATGCCAGCGAGATCCACCGCGCGCACCGCATGGCGGCTTCCCCTGCACCGCGGTCGACGCCCGGCGCTCGGCCGATGGATTTCGGGCTGTTCTACTGGGGCAATGACGATGGCGTCGGCCCGGCGAAATATCGCCTTCTGCTCGAAGGCGCCAAATTCGCGGACGCGCACGGCTTCCAGTCGATCTGGACGCCGGAGCGCCATTTTCACGCGTTCGGAGGGCCTTATCCCAATCCGGCCGTGACCGGAGCTGCCGTGGCGGCGGTCACCTCCAATCTCGAAATCCGCGCCGGAAGCTGCGTTCTGCCGCTGCACCATCCCATCCGCATCGCCGAAGAGTGGGCGGTCGTCGACAATCTGTCGAATGGGCGGGTCGCGCTGGCCTTCGCGTCAGGCTGGATGCCGGAGGACTTCGTGCTGCGCCCGGAAAACGCACCGCCGGGCAACAAGAACGCTTTGCTGCGGGACATCGAGACCGTCCGGCGCCTGTGGCGCGGCGACGCCGTCGATTTCCCGCTGGGCGAGAAATCGGTCTCCGTCGTCACGCAGCCGCGTCCCATGCAGGCGGAGCTTCCGGTCTGGCTGACGACGGCCGGCAATCCGGCGAGCTACCGCGAAGCGGCCGAACTCGGCGCAAATGTTCTGACGCATCTGCTCGGCCAGTCGATCGACGAACTCGCGGAGAAGATCGCCATCTACCGCGCGACGCTGACGCAGGCCGGTCGCGATCCGGCGGCGCACAAGGTCACGCTCATGCTGCACACGCTCGTCGGCGAGGACCGCGAGGAGGTTCGCGAGCGTGCGCGCGAGCCGATGAAGAACTATCTGCGCAGCGCGGCGGCGCTGATCAAGCAATATGCCTGGGCGTTTCCCGCCTTCAAGAAGCCGGCGGGCGCGGCCAACGCGATGGATATCGACCTCCGCGACCTCGCCGAAGAGGAAATGGACGCCATCCTCGAATTCGCCTTTCTTCGCTATTTCGACGACAGCGGCCTGTTCGGCACGATCGAGGACTGCCAGGCGCGCGTCGCGCAGCTTGCGGCGATCGGCGTCGACGAAGTCGCCTGCCTGATCGATTTCGGCGTCGAGACGAACATCGTGCTGGCGGGTCTGCGCCCGCTCGCCGGGCTCGTCGCAGCCTGCCGTGACGGCGTCGGGGAGACGGCGCTTGGAAGCGGTTTTGCGCATGAGGTGGAGCTGCATGGGGTCACCCATCTGCAATGCACGCCGTCGATGGCGCGGATGTTCCTGGCGGATGCGGACAATCGACGCGCCATGGGAAACATCGCGCATCTGATGATCGGCGGCGAGCCTCTTCCGGGGTCGTTGCTGGCCGAACTCAAGTCGGCGACCGGCGCCACGATCGAGAACATGTATGGTCCGACGGAGACGACCATCTGGTCGTCCACCGTGGCGGCGGAGCCGACGGAGGGCGTCGTGCCCATCGGCAGGCCGATCGCCAACACGCAATTCTACGTCCTCGATGCGCTCGGCCATCCGGTTCCGGCCGGCATGGCGGGCGAGCTGCATATCGGCGGCGACGGCGTCGCGCGGGGCTATCTCGGTCGTCCCGACCTGACGGCCGAGCGGTTCATCGCGAACCCGTTCGGCGACGGCCGGCTCTATCGCACCGGCGACCTGGTGGCGTTCGAGCCCGATGGCCAGACCTTGCGCTTCCTTGGCCGCAGCGACCACCAGGTCAAGGTCAGGGGCTACCGGATCGAACTCGGCGAGATCGAGGCGCGCATCCAGTCCTTCGCCGGCGTCACGGAGGCGGTGGTGGTCGCGCAGCAGGCCGTCGAGGGCGACACGCGCATCGTCGGCTATCTGCGTGTTTCCGCCCCCGTCGATCAGGCGGGCCTGCGCGCCCATCTCGCGCAGGCACTGCCCGACTACATGGTGCCGTCGCGTTTCGTCGAGCTCGAGCGCTTCCCCTTGACGCCCAATGCGAAGGTCGACCGGGGGCGGCTGCCGCAGGTCGAGGAACGCTCCGCGCCGGCCGTCGAGGCGATTCACTTCCCGCCCAAGGACGATCGCGAGCGCGCCATCGCCGATGCGTTCGCGCGGGTTCTCGGTGTCGAGCGGGTTGGGCTGGCCGATAATTTCTTCGCGCTCGGCGGCCATTCCCTGCTCGCGGTTCAGGTCCACCGCGACCTGAAGGCATCGATCGCGCCGGAACTGACCATCACCGATCTCTTCCGGTTTCCCACCGTCGGCGCGCTTGCCGCGCATCTTGCCAACCGCAATTCGTCGAACGAGAGATTGAGTTCGGTCGCAGACCGGGCCGCGTTGCGGCGGGCGCGGATGCAGCAGGGCGTCGGCGCGCGGGTCTGAATGGCCATGGGCGAGCCCAGGATCATCGGGCCGGCGGCGCTCGAGACGGGTGGATTGTTCGACGTCGATGTGGCGATCGCGACCGCGCAGGTCGGCGCGCACATGGAACGTCTTTTCCCGGCCGAGCGGCTGTTCATCGCTTCCGCCGCGCCGGCGCGCAGGGCCGAATTCGCTTCCGGCCGGCATTGCGCGCGCAGCGCACTCGCCCAGTTGGGCATTCCGCCGACAGCCATTCCCAGCGGACCTTCCCGCGAGCCGCTCTGGCCAGAAGGCACGGTCGGCTCGATCAGCCACAGCGGCTCGATCTGCCTTGCCGTTGCCGCCTTGCGCTCACGCGTTTATGCGGGGATCGGCGTCGACATCGAGCAGGCGGGCGAACTCGACGAGACGCTCCTCGACATTATCTGCACGCCGGATGAGATGAGGGCGATGGGCGCCATGTCGCGGCTGCAGGCGCGGGCGCACGCGAAAATGCTCTTCAGCATCAAGGAAAGCGTCTTCAAGTGCCAGTTTCCCATGACGGGCGTCTGGCTGGAGTTCACCGATGTCGAGGTCGACATCGGCCCCGACGCCCGTTCCTACGAGGCCGCTCTGAAGCGGCAGGCCGGGCCTTTGCGGCAAGGTCATCGGATCGGGGGACGGGTTCGCGCGACGGCGGATTTCGTGATCAGCTCGGCCTGGCTTCGGAGCGGCCCCCCGGCTGTCCGTCAGTAGGCGCGTGAGCGGTCGGCGAGCGCGACCAGCGTCAGCGCGACGATCTTGATGTCGAGCCAGAGCGACCAGTTGTGGATGTACCACAGATCGTGCTCCACCCGCGCCTTCATGCTGTCGATCGTCGGCGTTTCGCCACGAAATCCGTTGATCTGCGCCCATCCGGTTATGCCGGGTTTCACGTTGCGGCGAAAGGCGTATCGGGCGATCAGCGCATCGTAGCTGTCGTCGTGAACGACCGCGTGCGGCCGCGGGCCGACGACGGACATCTGGCCGAGAAGCACGTTCCAGAGCTGCGGGATCTCGTCGATGCTGGTCGACCGGATGAACGCGCCGACCCGCGTCAGGCGTGCGTCGTTGCGCGTCGCCTGGACGACGGTCTCGCCGTCCTCGAGCACGGTCATGCTGCGAAACTTGATGATGCCGAAGGTGGCGTCGTTGCAGCCGCGACGGCGCTGGATGAAGAAGACGGGCCCGGCGCTGTCCAGCTTGATCGCGATTGCGGTGATGATGAAGATCGGGAACAGCGTGACCAACGCGCAGATCGCGAAGACGACGTCGAAACTGCGCTTCAGGACATTTTCGGTCGCGGACAAGGGCGCGTGCTGGACTTCCACCGCCGCGAGACGGCCGATCCGTGTCGCCGGATGGCGGATCATGTCCGCGATCATCGGATCGAGCGCGACTTTCACCGGCATCGGCATCATCCGCAATTCGCCCAGAAGATCGCGGATCGACGACAGGTCGGCACTCTCCCACGCGACGAGAACCTCGTCGGCGCTGCGCGCGATCCTGGTGTTGATCACTTCCATCCACTGGCCGACCGACTGGCTCTTTGGCAGCGTCAGGACGTTGGTGAGGATGACGCCGCTGTCGGCGATCTGTTCGCGCAGGCGTGCGCTCGGATAGTCCGCCGCGCAGATGAGCACGATGCGGCGGGCGCGCAGCACGCCGCGCGCCGTGGCCTTGGGAATCCACTGCGCCCAGAACACGCGGGAGAGCACGATGAAGAGCGGGCACACGACCACGAACAGCAGCGTCGTGCCACGCGAGAACTGGTCGCCGATCTTGAAGAGGAAACTCAACAGCGCGAGAAACCCAAGGGAGATCAATCCGTAGAGTGCGATCCGCAGGACCTGCTTGTGAACCCGCATCAGCTCGTTCGGGCGATAGGCTCCCTTCGAGGCAAAGAGCGTGACGAAGGTGGCGGCCAGCAGGATGCCGGCGCCGAGATGCTTGGACAAAATGTCGGCGCGTTCGAATTCGTAGAGCTGGCTGTAGATGAGAGAGCAGGCCTCGGCGGTGAGGACGATGATCACGACGTCCAGAGCCGCTGCGAAATAGACGATCATGCCCAGATCGGGCCGACCGGCCTCGTCGGAGGCCTTGTCCCCTATCGCTGCCCGATTGGAGTAGGCAGCATAGTGATTGTCCATCGCTTCCAACTCCGACTGCAACGCTTACGCGATCCATAAAGTTAACTTAACCGATTTTTCATTGTATTTTCTTCGCGCGTAACCGAGAAAATCGGTCTAGTGGGGGATATCGATAGAATTAGAACCCGGCGTTGCTGAATGCGTAAAGCGTTGGCGCCTGTCGTGAAATCGTGCATCGTGCCGAAAACTTCACCGGCGCCACCAAAGGCGCCATCTCGAAATCAAGAGCGTGACTCTACTTCAGGCGGGCGGCGAGGTGGAGAACCGGCAGGCGGGGCAAGCGGGGTCCCTTCTGCCATCCGGATCGATGGGCAGTCCGCATGGGCAATGTGAAGTGATTGGGATGGACCATCGCGACGCCTCGCACGGATTGAGCGTCATCGTTCCGGCCAGCAACGAAGCGGCCGTGATCGGCGGCCTTCTCGGTTCGTTGCTCGATTCTGTGCACACGCCACGCCCCGTCGAAATCATCGTCGTCGCGAACGGTTGCCGGGACGACACGGTCGCCGCTGCGCAACGCTTTGCCGATCGGGCCAAGACCAGAGGCTGGTCTTTCGCCGTCATCGACGTCGCGCAGGGCGGCAAGCTGAACGCTCTCAATGTCGGCGACGACCATGCAGCCCATGCAAACCGCATCTATCTCGACGCCGATGTCGTCGTCAGTCCCGGACTGATCGAGGCTGTTGCCGATGCGCTCGACCGGCCGGACCCCGTCTATGCGTGCGGGGCATTGGTCGTCGCCAGGCCATCGAGCCTCGTCACGCGCCGCTATGCGCGTTTCTGGACGCAGCTTCCCTTCGTCGCCGATGGTGCGCCAGGATGCGGGATGTTCGCCGTCAACGCGGCCGGACGCGCATTGTGGGGCCGTTTCCCGGACATCATTTCCGACGATACGTTCGTTCGTCTGCATTTTTCACCGGAGCGCCGCGTGGAGCTGCCCGAAGCCTATGTCTGGCCGATGGTCGAGGGATTTCGCAATCTCGTTCGTGTCAGGCGGCGGCAGGATCGCGGCGTGGAGGAAGTTGCACGGCTCTACCCCGCGCTGCTTGCCAATGAGAAGAAATCGGCGCTCGGGGCGGGTAGGCTTGCGCGGCTCGCGATGCGCGATCCTGTGGGCTTCCTCGTCTATGCCGCCGTCTCGCTGGCCGTTCGCGTTCCCGTCGGCGCAGGCAGGCCCCGTTGGGAGCGGGGCCGCTAAGAAGATCGGCCGCGCCTTCGGGGCAATAGGGGTTTTGATCGATATCTAGAACAAATTGTCAGCTTACGAAGCTTTGCAGCGAGCGGCGATACTTGGAAACGACTAGGTTTGTTTCGAGGGATCGCCATGACGGTGACGGATTTGCCGCACGATGTGCTTCGGCCACCGCCGACGCGGTCGGAGTTTCTCGGCATGCCCTTCGATCGGTTGACCTTCGTGGACGTGCTCGCCACGATGTCCGCCCGGCGATCCGACCAGCCTTTGCGCTATGTGGTCACGCCCAATGTCGACCATGTCGTGAAGCTGTCGCGGGAAAGGAAGCTCGCCTTCATCTACGACGATGCCTGGCTTTGCCTTTGCGACAGCAAGCCCATCTGGGCGATGTCGCGCTATCTGCGCGGCGATTTCGGCCACGTCACGGGGTCCGACCTGACGGCGCGGATGTTTGGATCGGTCCTGCGTCCCGGCGACGAGGTCGCGCTTGTCGCGGGCAGCGAGGAAATCGCCAAGGGGATGGCGAACCGCTATCCCGATCTGCGGTTTCGCATCCACGTGCCTCCGGCCGGGATCGCGGCCAATCGTGACGCGCTCGAGGCCTGCGTGGATTTCCTTGCCGCGCAGCAATCGCGCTTCGCCTTCATCGCGATCGGCGCGCCGCAATCCGAAATCATCGCCCATGCCTGGTCAAGGCGGCCCGGCGCGACGGGCACGGCGCTTTGCGTCGGAGCGTCGCTCGAATTCATACTCGGTCTGAAGCAACGCGCGCCGCAATGGATGCGCGGTCTCGGGCTCGAATGGCTGCACCGGCTGGTCAGCGAACCGCGCCGTCTGTGGCGGCGCTATGTCCTGGCCGTCGTTCCGCTGGCAGGGCTCGTTCTCACCGACATCCGCCGCAGCATCATGCAACGCGCCTAGCGTTCGCCCGCTATTTGTATTCGATGAGCGCGGTATCGCGTCGTCGCAGGCGGCTGGAATAGAACATCGCGATGCCCTGAAGCTCGGCGAGCTTGCCGACGACGAGCAGGCCGGCGCGGGCCAGGCCCTCGCGCGTATAGTTTCGTTCGCGAAGCACCAGACGCGCCCATTGCAGCGGATAGGCAACGAGGCCGGCGAGGACCCATTGCCCGGCAAAGGGCGCCGCCAGGATGAGAGCCGGGGCCAGCCCGCCCCAGAACAGCGCGCGCCGCACATTTCGTCGCCAGAGGCCATGTTCGGACGTCCGGTGCATCGCCTCGATCTGCGCGAATGCGTGACCGCCCCTGACGGTCCGCCGCCACCATTGCGAGAAATGCAGGATGTTGGCGTCGTGCGAGGTCATCTCGGCGGCGATGCGCCAGATCCGCCAGCCATTTTCCCTTAGCCGGACGCAAAGTTCGGGCTCCTCGCCGGCGATCAGGTGAGCGGCGAACCCGCCGACCTCGTCGAAGGCTTCGACGCGCGCCAGGAAGTCGCCGCCGCATTCCTCGATCTCGCCCAGCGGGCCGTCCCACTCGCGGTCGCACATCGCATTGTAGACGCTCGTCTGGGGACGGCGTTCGCGGCGGCGGCCGCAGACGAGCGCGACGGCGGGATTGAGCAGCAGGAACCCGACGGCAGCGCAGATCCAGTCAGGGTCGAGCAGGCAATCGCCGTCGACGAACTGGACGAACGCCGTTTCGGGCGCCTCGCGCATCAATTGCCGATAGCCCAGATTGCGCGCCTTGGCGGCGGAGAACCGGTCACCGCGCTCCATCTTCACGACTCTCGCGCCCATCCGTTCGGCGCGCGCGACGCTGCCATCCGTGGACCCGGAATCGACATAGACGGTCTTGCGGATCAATCCCTGCAGCGATGCCAGGCATCCGACGAGCCGATGGCCCTCGTTGCGCCCGATCACGACGATGCCGATCCGCTCCATGGCGGCAGGGTGCTGTATCGTGGTGCAGTCAGACATCGCTCTACCCGCTCGCCAGCCAACTGTGCTTCACGAAGTCGCTCATCAGGCGCGGCTCCGGCGCAGGGCGCCGCGCGAGGACCTGCCGCAGGCGAAAACCGGACTGGCCGGCAAGCCAGGCGAGGTCCGCCAGCAGCGCATAGGCGCGGCCGTGGTGCTTGACGAAGTAACGCCGCCGCGACCGGAACCAGTAGGAGGGGCGGCGATCGCGAACCGGATCGCGCCGCGTCACGCCCGTCGACTGGCCGACGAGATGGACGACGCGGCTTTCGGGCACGTGCCAGCAGGAATATCCGGCCTTCGCCGCCCGCAGGCAGAAATCGAGTTCCTCGTAATAAAGGAAGTAGGCTTCGTCGAGCAGGCCGATTTCCTCGATCACGGCGTGCTTGACCATCAGGCTGGCGCCGGAAACCCAGTCGACTTCCGAGGGGTGGTCCGGCATGCGAGGAGCGACGCGCCACCGTTCGAGCAGCCGCGTGACGAGGCCGATGCAGATCGACGATTCGAGTTCGCTGGCAGCGCCCGGAAATCGAAACGCGCAGGCCTGCGGCGTGCCGTCCGGGTCTTCCAGACGCGATCCCGCGATGCCGGCTTCGGGATGGGCATCGAGGAAGGCCGCGAGCTTTGCCACGGCTCCGGGCCGGACCCAGGTGTCCGGGTTCAAGAGCAGATAGAGCCGCGAGGGACCGAACTGCGCGTCGGCTGCCGCGATCGCCCGGTTGTTGCCGAACGCAAACCCGCCGTTGCGGGTATGCGCGACCAGCGTCACCCGCTCGCCCCATCCGCGTTCGGAGATCGCCTCGCGCAGGCGTGCCGCATCGCCTGCGGGTGATGCGTTGTCGGCCACGACGATCCGGGTCAGGGCCGGCAAAGCGGGGTCGGCGACGAGCGAGGCGATGCAGTCGATCGTCAGGTCGAGGGCGTTGTAGTTGACGACGATGATGGCGAGGTCGTTCATGAGGACAGCCCGATCGCCTCGATGGCCGGCGAAGATCGCGCCGCCGCCGGCAGATGAAGGCCGAGATCCCTCAGGAACCCGTCCACCCTTTGCGCGGCCGCGCGCGTGCTGAGGCGGTGGCGGTAAGCTTCGAATGCGGCGTCGGCCATCGCATTGCGCCGTTCGGGATCGGCCAAAAGCGCCAACGCCGCCTCGATCCACGTATCGGGGTCGTTGCTGACGACGCCACTTCTCGTCGAAAAGAAAAGCGCATGGTCGGCCTCGTCGCTGGCGATGACCGGCACCTTCGCATCGAGATAGCCGAGGATCTTGCCGAAGGACTTGCCCCGGCTGAAGGGTGAACTGCTGATGATGGGCGAGAGCCCGATCGCCACGTCCTGCAAGGAGTAAAGGAAGGCGTCGTAATCCATTAGCGGACGGGTCTCGATATTGGTCGCGCCGCCGAAACGCTCCACGATGTCCTGCCGCTGCACCGCATCGTCGATGCCGTAGAGGCGGAGCTGGAATTGTGCGCCGCGCGCGGTCAGGCGTTCATGGAAACGGCGAACAAAATCGAGTTCCGCCGGATAGCCGGTCGGCGAGGCTTGCGCCCAGGCGATCACCGGCGGGCGGTCGGCATGGTCCGGCCGGGGGCGGGAATGAAGCGGCGTGCCGGTCCAGACGACTTTCGTCCGCGCATTGTGCTGGCGGCACCAGTCGGCCACGAAGCGACTTCCGGCGATCACGCCGCGCGCCTCCCTGCACATGCGCGCCAGTCGGTCGCGCATGTGAGGCGAGAGAAAATCGGCGTCGTCGATATCGAGGACGAAAGGCACGTCGAAGTTGAACGCTGCATCGTTCAAGGCGTGCCTGCATTGCTGGAAGAACAAGGCGTCCGGCCGGAAGACCCGGATCAGACGCTTGCGCTGAACGAGTTCGAGCTGCGCCGGCACCACGAGCGTCTGCCATCCCATTTGGCGCAATTCGGCAGCGATGTTGTAGGCGCGCAGCAGGCTCGCGCCCTCTTTGACGCTGGAGGGAAAGAACATGATCCGCGGGGCCTGCCTTCGGCGCAGCGCCGTGGGGTAGAGCGCCGCTTCGCGGGCCCGGTGCCCCGCGTAACTCTTGAGGCGTGAGACTAGGCGCATCGCAGTTGCACCCGCTGAATGGCCGCATCGGGGCTCGGCGCGAGATGGGCCTTGATGAGGTCGCTGCGGTGCCTGAAGACGGCAATTTCAGTGAAGGGCGCGCCGTCCCTTGCGGCCCGGTCGATCAACTGCGCGAGTTCGGCGCGATCGCCCGCAAGCCGCGCGACGGTTCGCGCCAGCGCCGCGACATCGTCCTTCGGGCTCAGCGATCCACCGCCATGAGCGGCGATCAGGTCGCGCGGGAAGGCGCTGTCATAGCCGACGATCGGACAGCCGGAGATGAGCGCCTCGATCAGGCAGCGCGGCGATTCCGGTGTCTTGTGGCAGAACAGGAGAACATCCGCCTTCCGGAACGCGCGCAGAACGTCGTCATGAGGCGCCGGCCCGGGCAGGACGACGCGACCGGAAAGGCCGCAATTCTCAATGCGCGACTGCATCGCAGCCTGCATCGAACCGTCGCCGATCCAGGTTGCACGGAAGTCGACGCCGTCGTCGCGCAGGCGCGTAAGAACGTCGATCCAGTCCATCGGGCCCTTCATGAATTCGGCCCGGCCGGCATAGACGATGCTCAGCGGTCGATCCGCGGTTGCCGATTTCTTGGCTTCCAGTTCCAGGCGCGAGATGTGGTCAGCGGCGTCGACATGGATATCGTGAACGACCGCCGGTATAGCGCAGTACGGCGCGTAGACATCGAAGGTTTCGCGGCCGTGAAACAGGCCCAGCGCGGCCCGGCGGATCACCGCCCGTTCGAGCATGGCCGCGGGGCGCCAGGTGAGCGCTGCGCGCAACCGCGATCTCCAGGAACCGGCCGTTCCCGCCTCGCGCATGACACGCGATTCCACCCGGTCCGTCCAGACCGCGTAGGGGCGCTTCATCCTGTGAGCTTCGACGCAGGCCACGGCGCCCCAGTCGCCGAAAAGGCCGCCGATCGCGAAGGACAGGTAGTCCGCATCCTCGATCAACGCCGCGATCCGGCGGCGCGTGGCGGGCAGGTGGAAGAGGAACCGATCGGGGCGATAGGCCATCGGCACGGGTTCGAGCGACACCCGTTCAAGCCCCGGCCGTGCCGAAAGCGGAACCCAGCTCGGGCCGGGCAGCGCGGTCGTGAGAGGCATGATCGCGGTGACGTGGTCGAAATTGGCCGCCCAGAGGCGAAGTCCGTCGCAGGCCTGGTCCTCCAGGTGGAGTACGCCATCGATCATCGCCAGCGGGACCGGTGCGTAGATCAGCAATCTGCCGGCCATGCGTCTGCTTCCCTGAAACCCCAGCCAAATAGATCGTCTCGTATTTCAAATCTATTCGGCAACAATAGTAAAAAAACAAAACTACGCAAATGCAAATACAAATAGTCTAATCGGTCTAGATCGAATTAGAACATGTATGCTTCCGATGATTTGCTTCAACTTCCTGAGGAAGGGCAATGCGTTCCGGGTCCGATGAGTTCAGGGGGTGGGTAACGAATGTCGAGGCTGTTCAATCCCGCTGCGGCCGGACTGCTCGTCCTTGCAGCGTTCGGATTCAACGAAAGCAGCGTCGGATCGGCCGAAATCGATGCGCTCTACGCGCACGGAACCGAGGCGCCCGCCGGAGCGCTGCGCGTCTTCCATCTCGGGCACAGCCTGGTGGGGCGCGACATGCCGGCCATGGTCGCCCAGCTTGCAGGCGCGGACCATCGCTACGAAAGCCAGCTCGGCTGGGGCACCACGATGAAGGAGCATTGGGAGCCCGGCACCTCGATCAAGGGGTTCGAGCTCGAGAATGGCCACCCCAGATACCGTCCCGCCCGCGAGGCCGTCTCCAGCGGTGACTACGATGCGTTCGTCTTGACCGAGATGGTCGAGATAAAGGACGCGGTGCGTTATTTCGACAGTTCCGCCTATCTGAAGCGCTGGGCCGATGCGGGCTGGAATGCCAATCCGCAGGCGCGCATCTATCTTTACGAGACCTGGCATCCACTGGACGACCCGGAAGGATGGCTGCAACGGATCGACCGCGACCTGTCGCGCTATTGGGAGGGCCGAATCCTCGTCCCCGCTCTGCGCGATCGTGCGATCCATGTCATCCCGGCCGGCCAGGTGCTGGGTAGGTTCGTCCGCGAGGTCGAGGCGCGTGGCGGCGTCGGCAATGTCGCGGACCGCTCCGCGCTCTTTACCGACGGCATCCATCTGAGCGATCTGGGCACCTATCTCGTCGCGCTCACCCATGTCGCGGTGCTCTACCATCGCGATCCGCTCGGCCTGCCGCACGAGTTGCAGCGGGCCGACGGCAGCGCGGCGAACGCACCGGATGCGGAGGCTGCGCGCCTGATGCAGGAGACCGTCTGGGCCGTCGTCACCTCCTATCCCAAGACGGGGGTGCGCGCGCATGAGCTTTAGCCTCGTCAGCCTCCTGTTCATCGGCCACAGCCTTGTCGGCACGGCTCTTGCCGCCGTCGAGCCCGGTGCCGTCGTTCACGCGCCGGCATCGACGCGCGCGGCGACCGGCATCGAAAATCCGTCGGTCGGGATCGGCCTGTCGGGCGTGGTCGACTGGTCGACCCAGCAGCCCTTCGTGGACGTGATGAAGACGGCCCGGCCCTGGACCGGTCATCTGCCGGGCGCATGGGGCGGATGGACCCATGACGACCTGAAGAGCCGGGGCTATCTCGACGATGACGGCTGGCTGCGCGCGGTTCCCGATGAACTCGATGCGGTGGCGACGCTGGTTTTGACCGCGCAGCCTGCCGAAGCGGTTTCGACGGCCGGGCGATACCGCCTGACCTATCGCGGTCGCGGCCGGATCGAGGTGACGGGCGCAGCCGACGTCGAGCGACGCGCGGCGGGCGAGATCTGGTTTACGACCGATCCGGGCAGCGAGCATGTGATCGTGACCATTCACGAGACCGACCCGGCCCGCAACGGCGACTACATTCGCGACATCGCCATCGTGCGCGAGGACAGGATCAGGCTGTACGAGACCGGTGCGGTGTTCAATCCCGACTGGCTGCGCCGGATCGAGGATTTCCGCGTCCTGCGCTTCATGGACTGGATGGCGACGAACGGCTCGCGCCAGCAGCACTGGCAGGATCGTCCGAGGCCGTCGGAATATACTTATACCCGCATCGGGGTGCCGATCGAAATCATGGTCGCGCTTGCCAACGAGGTTGCAGCCGATCCCTGGTTCAACGTCCCGCACATGGCCGACGACGACTATGTCGAGCGCTTCGCCGCGATGGTTCGCGACACGCTCGACCCGGCGCTGAAGGCGCATCTGGAATATTCGAACGAAGTTTGGAACTTCCAGTTCGAGCAGGCTCGCTGGGCCGAGGCGCAGGGGCGCGCGCGCTGGAACCGGGAATCGACCTGGGTCGAATTCTACGCCATGCGCGCCAGCGAGATCGCCGGCATCTGGACCGCCGCCTTCGGCGATGAGGCCGACGAGCGGCTCCTGAAGATCATCGCGACACAGACCGGATGGCTCGGCCTTGAAGCGGCAATCCTCGACGCGCCATCCTGGGTCGGCGAAGACCCGGCGGCGAACAGGCTGCCCGCAGAGCAGTTCGACGCTTATGCCGTGACGGGCTATGTCGGCGGCGGCCTCGTCTCCGACGCCAAGGCGCAGGCAATTCGCGACTGGCTCGCGCGCAGCCTCGCTGCTGCCGAAGCCGGCGCGGCGCAGCTTTCGGGCAGCAAGCGCGACGCGTATATCGAGGCGCACAAATACGACCTCGCGACCCGCCTTGCCGCGATCGAGTTGCGCGACGGTTCGATGACCGGCAACGCCGATGACACGCTCGACAGGCTGCTGAACGACGTGCTGCCCTATCATGCCGCCGTCGCGCGGGCGCGCGGCCTCGATCTCATCATGTATGAGGGCGGCACGCATGTCGTCGGCCACGGCGCACAGGTCGATGACGACGCCATCACCGCCTTCCTCACCCATTTCAACTATACGGCCGAAATGGGCGACATCCATACCGACCTTCTCGCCGGGTGGCGCCGGGCCGGCGGAACCCTGTTCAATGCCTTCGTCGACGTCGCCGCACCGACCAAATGGGGCAGTTGGGGCGGCCTGCGGCACCTCGACGACGACAATCCGCGATGGCGAGCGTTGACGGATTTCAACGCGCAGACCCCCGCATGGTGGACGCAGCGACCAGCCGGCACCTTTGCGCAGGGCGTCCACCTCGACGTCGCCCACGGTGCGGTCGAACTCGTCGGCTCGTCCAAGTCCGACATCCTGATCGGCGGCAAAGACGATGAGATCATCGTATCGGGCGGCGGAAGCGACCGGATTCACGGCGGCGGCGGACATGATGTCGTCGTCCTTCCCGGAACGCCCGGCGACTACGCGTTCACAAGAGTTGGCGACCGGCTGATCGCGTCGGGCGCAGGAGGCGTCGCGACCCTCGTCGGGATCGCCGAACTGCATTTTTCCGGCGATGCGACCGCCATCATGGCTTTGGGAGAAATCCATTGAGAACCATCGGCCTCATCAAGACAGGGCGCGCGGCGCGGGCGATGGCGTTCGCCGCCGGCGCTCTCGTCACCGGCATGGCGACCGGCGCCGCGCATGCGCAGCAGGCCTACGTCTTGCGGCCGGGCGACGTGCTGGAATTCTGGGTCGCGCAGGACGAACAGCTCAATCGCGACGTCACGATCGGCCCCGACGGGCGGTTGTCGCTGCCGATGGTCGGGCACCTGGCGGCAGAGGGAATGACGCTCGACGAACTCGAGAAGGAGGCAGCCGACCGCCTGCGCCGCTTCTACACCGAAGACCTCGACCTGACGATCATGCTGCAGCCGCATCCCTCGCACATGCCCTCCGTCTTCGTGGCTGGCGAGGTGACGCAGCCGGGCGTCTTTCCCTACCGCCCCGGAATGATGGTGCTGCATGCGATCACCCTTGCGGGCGGTCCCTATCGGACCGCTCTGGCGGTCAGCGACGTCGATCGCGCCATCCTGCTGCGCAGCGAGATCGAAGCTGGTCGCAAGTCGGTCGTCGAACTGAATTTCGCGGTCGCCCGGCTGGAGGCCGAGCTTGCCGGTGCGGACGAGATCGCGGTTCCAGCCGACCTCGAGCCGGGGCTCGACGCCGCGCAGGTAGCCGAAATCCAGCGCCGTGAGCAGGCCCTTCTTCAGCTCAGGCGCCTCGAACGCACGTCCTTCGCGACGACGTCGGACCAGCTCCGCCAGACGAGCGAGCGCAACCTCGAAGCCGTCCGCCAGCAGCAGGCCACCGTCGTGCGCCGCAAAGAACTTCTGGAGACGCGGCTCGCCTCGGCGACCACGCTCGTCGATCGCGGCCATATGCAGCGCTCGCAACTGCTGGAGCAGCAGGGCGATCTGGCGCTTCTCGACGCGACGGCGGCCGAGATGGATGCGCAACTGGCCGCTGCCGAAGCCAGCCTGATCACCGAACAGGGTCGCGCGGCCGACGGCACGCGCGAGCGCCAGGTCGAGATTGTGACCGAACTCAACGACACGCGGCGACAACTCGAAGCGCTGGTCGCACGCCTTGCCGACAATCGCCGCGCACTGGCGGTCTACGAGGCCGAAGGCGCAAGCAATGCCGAGGAGGCCCCGGTGACCTACAGGATCATCAGGACGACGGATCAGGGCGCCACGGAGATCGACGCGGAGCGCTCGACGATCATCCAGCCCGGCGATCTGGTGGAAGTGGTCAAGGGTGCCGCAGGGAGCCGGGTTGCCGGTTCGATGGATTGAAGGAAGGGCGCGCGTTCCCGGAACGTGAGCAGGGGATCAACATGGGCAGCGATTTTCGACTCATCCACTACTATCTCGACCTTGCACTGCGCCGGCCGCTGATCTGGCTGATGCCGGCATTGGTCGTGCTCGCAATCGGCGTGACCTACGTCGTCAACATGCCGAAGACCTACTACTCCGAAGCGGTGATCGTCGTCGGGTCGCAGGCCATTCCCTCCAGTCTCGTCCAGTCGACCGTTGCGAACGAGCGGCTTCAGTTCATCGAGCAACGCGTGCTGGCACGCGAGAACCTCCTGAAGCTGGTGGACAGGTTCGACCTGTTTCCAGCGCTGGCCGGCGAGATTTCGAAAACCCAACTCGCGAAACTGGTCCGCAGCCAGATCGTCATCACCATGCGGGCGTCGGAACCCTCCGAGCAATATGCGGCGAGTTCGGTGTTCGGCATCGGCGTCAATGCCACGGCTCCTGATCTTGCCGCCGATATGGCGGCCGAGATCGCCGCGATGATCACCGAGGAGAACCGCAGGGCGCGGATGTCGCGGGCGACCGAAGCGACCGCCTTCCTGGAGCGCGAGGTCGCTACGCTGAAGTCTCGGGTCAGCGAGTTCGATGCGCGTCTGGCCGATTTCGTCCGCAACCACGAAAACGCCCTACCGTCGCGACTGAGCCTGCATCTTGGCGATATACGTGAGGGTCAAAGCGAACTTGCCGAAGTCACCCAGTCGCTCGCGGAAGCGCAATCGGCGCTCGAACTCCTGCGGGTCGAGCTTGCGCTCGCGGCGTCGAGCGAGAACACGCCGCTGCGCGAGCAGCACAGCGAATTGCGCACGCTACAGGCGACGCTTGTCGCGCGCTCGTCGGTCCTGTCTCCCGAGCATCACGAGATCAGGTCGCTGAAGTCGCGTGTCGCGGCGCTGAAAAACGACATTGCCGCGGGCGCCGCCATCGACGAGCCGGCCAATGCCGACGCGGTCGCCTCGCCCGAAGCCCAGCTCATCGCCAGGCGCATCCAGTTCGCCGAGCAGCAGATGGCACTGCTCGAAGAGCGCCAGGCCGAGCTGACCGCGCGCCTGGGCGAAATCCGCCAGATCGTCGCAGAAATGCCCAATGTCGAGGCCGAGTTCACCTTGCTGGAAAGCGAGCGTGCGAGCGCCCAGCGCAATCTCGACGACATGTCCGGCCGGCTCAACGTCGCCCGTCTGGGCCAGCGCCTCGAGACGGACCAGCAGGACGAGCAGATCCAGATCCTGGAAGCACCCGAAGCGCCGCTCTATGCCTCCGGCTCGTCACGGCGGGAGTACATGCTCGCGGTGGTCGGTGCGGCGTTGGCGCTCGGCATGGGATGCCTTTATGCCGCCGACACGTTCGACCCGAAGGTCCGGGGCGCGTTCGACGTTGCCGGAGCCGCCGGCGACGTGCCGATGGTGATGATCGATACATGGAAGACGCCTGCCCAGCGTCGCCGCAACACGGTGATCGCAACCCTTGCCATCGTCGCGATTCTCGCTGCGGGGGGCCTTCTGCTGGCCCGGTATGGATGGCCGCCGGACGGGCTCGACTGGTCGTGGATCGGGGTCGAGGCAATGGCCCCGATGGCGCCGGCTCTTGTCGCGGGAGGACAGTCATGGAAGGCGTAGTCGAGGCTCTCAACAGGGCGCGCACACTCTCGTTCGGCGACATCCGGACGCGTGAGGGCCATCATCCCGACCGCGTTCACAGGGACGATATGTTCGTCGATCCGTTCCGGGGCAACGATCTGCCCGCCGTGAAGCTTTCATCGCGGCGTCTCAAGAACCAGCGGGTCGTCGCCTTCGATTCCAAGGACCGTCAGACGCGAGCCTTCGACCTTCTTCGCAACGGCTTGCTGGCGCCGGTCGCGCCCGATGCCACGCGCATCATTTCCGTCGCCGCGCCGACGCATGGCTGCGGAACGTCCGTGGTCGCCGCGAACCTCGCCTTCAGCATCGCGCGCAAACGGCAGTGGCGGGTGCTTCTCGCCACGCTCGACGGCATGTCGCCTGCATTCGAGCGGCTCGGCCTATGTGTTCCTGAGGTCCATTCATCGGACGCTTCAGGGATCGAAGTCGGCAAGGTCGAGGTCGATGACGTCCTCGTCCATGTCGGCAGTTTCGCGCATATCGCCATCCGGGAGGGTTCCACCGCCGCCCGGCACGCGCTCGTCTCGGCATGGCTCGACGAGGTCAGGCACGATTGCGGTCCGACAATCGTCGTCATCGACCTGCCGCCGCTTCTGACCAATGACGACAGCCAGGCCATCGCGGCGCGATCCGACGTCGCGCTCCTCGTTCTGGGTGTCGGTTCTTCCACTCTCGCCGATCTGGAGGCGTGTCGCGGGTCGCTGACGGCCACGCCGCATCAGATCGTTCTCAACAAGGCGCGCCGTCACGGTCTCTAGAAATACGAGGAGGCTGCCAGCTTGCCGAGCCCGCCCGGCTTGGGGCAGGGTAGGTTCTCGCTGCATGCCCGGTGGTGTTGGTAGACGGCCGGGAATGGGCGGCTCGGGTGACAAGGTCAGGATGGCGGTCGATGTTTGAAGCGCATTTCGGTCTCCGGGAGAAACCGTTCTCGATCCTTCCGGACCCGAAGTTTCTCTATCTCGGCAGCCGCCACCGGATGGCCTATTCGATGCTCGAATATGGCGTGATCGACAATGCCGGCTTCACCGTCATCACCGGCGATATCGGGTCGGGCAAGACGTCGCTCGTGCGCAAGCTGATCGGCGACATTCCCGACGGCGTCACGATGGCGCTCATCAGCAACACGTCGAGCAATGCCGGCCGGTTGATCGACTGGATCATGATGGCGTTCGGGTTGCCGTTCGAGGACCGGTCCTATCCGCGGCTCTATCAGGAGTTCCAGCAATTCCTCGTCGAGCAGCGCAGGAACGACCGGCGTTGCGTGCTCATCATCGACGAGGCGCAGAACCTCGATTCGGCGCGGCTCGAAGAGCTGCGGATGCTGTCCAACGTGAATGTCGAGCGAATGCTGCTTCAACTGGTCGTCGTCGGCCAGCCGGAGCTTCGCGACCTGTTGCGGGCGCCCGAAATGCGCCAGTTCGCGCAGCGCATCGCGTCGGATTTTCACCTGCTGCCGCTGTCGCACGACGATGCCGCGCGCTATTTCGCTCACAGGCTGACGGTCGCGGGCGGCCGGACGCGGCTTTTCACCAGGCCGGCGACGGAGCTGATCTACGCCTATGCCGGCGGCGTTCCCCGCGCGATGAACATCGTCGCCGACCGCTGCCTCGTCTATGCGTTCGGCGAGGGCGTGAGTTTCGTCGGCCAGCGGATCGTCAGGAAGGTGACCGACGACATGGATCGCTACGGCTCGTTCACGCTGGCCGCCGTCCAGCCCGATCTGCATGACCCCGGAGTCGCGCAGACGATTAAAAGTCTCTAAACGATTCCGCGACATTGTCGGGAAGATGCGCAACCATGCGCCCCGGCATCCGATTCGCAGGAGTTGTTCCGATGAACATGTCCGAACCGGCCATGCAACGCGGTGAGACCCGATCGTGCTTGCCGCGCTGATCGTCTTTCTCGCAGGCGTCGCCCTGGGGACGCGCTTCACGGTGTTCGCGCTCATTCCCTTCGGGGTCATGATCGCCCTGTTCTGCATTGCGCTCGGATATGTCTGGCGCGATCCCGCGACCGCGCTTTTGGCGTGGTTCGGCCTCGTGGTCGCGATCAATGTCGGCTTCCTCGTCGGAAGGGTCTGCCGCTCGTTCATTCGCGGCCATATGCTCGGCTGACCGGCCCCGATCCTAGATTGATTTAGCTAATGGCATGCGCGTGCGCGCTGCAACATGATGCATCGCTCATGTAGTTCAGCCGCCACCCGGAGTATCGGGACGACGTTCAACCCGGTCCGATACCCCGGTGCCACGTTCATAGCCTGGATTATCCGCGAACTCGATTACGCTCGGCGATCCGGCATCAATCCGCGACCATGGTCGCGAAGGTATCGCGATGGTCAAGATCGGTATCGTCGGAACGGGTTACGTCGCGGATCTCTACATGCAGTCATTCGCGGTTCTTCCTGCGGTCGCGATCATCGGCGCGACCGATGCCGAGCCTGATCGCAGGGCGCGTTTCGCAAGACACTGGAACGTCGCGGCCCTCGACGACGTTGACGCCCTGATCGCCGCCGTGGGTGAAGGCGGGCTGATCCTCAACCTCACCAACCCGTCCGCGCATTTCGAGATCAGCCTCAGGTGCCTCGAGGCCGGCGTCCATGTCTATTCGGAAAAGCCGCTGGCGCTCGAACTCGTCGAGGCCCAACATCTGTGTGACGTCGCCAGGGAGAATGGCCTGCTGATCGCGTCCGCCCCCTGCAGCGTGCTGGGGGAGAGCGCGCAGCTCATGGCGGCCGCGGTGCGCGCTGCAGTGCCGGGCCGCATCCGGCTCGTCTATGCCGAACTCGACGACGATTACGTCTCGCAGGCCCCCTACGACAGGTGGTCGAGCCGGTCGGGCATTCCCTGGCCGTCCCGGGACGAGTTCGAGGTCGGATGCACGATCGAGCATGCCGGCTATTACCTGACCTGGCTCATCGCCATGTTCGGCAGTGTCGAAAGCCTCGTCGCGGTCTCGGCCTGCCTGGCGCCCGACCAGATGGCGGTCGACCGGCCCGCGCCTGATTTCTCCGTCGCGACGCTCTTTTTCGAATCCGGCGTGGTCGCTCGGCTCACCTGTTCCATTCTCGCCCCCCACAATCACGGCCTCGTCGTCATCGGAGACAAGGGCGTGCTCGAAGTCGACGATTGCTGGGACAATGCCGGACCGGTGCGGTTTCGGCGCCGCTTTCCGTTCCGCCGGAAGCTGGTGACCTCGCCCATTTCGCAGCGACTTCGATTCCCCGCGCCGACGCATCCCAAGCCGCCGAGGTTCGGAGCGGCGTCCATGAATTTCGGCCTCGGTCCCCTCGATCTGGCGGAGGCGATAGCCGGCAACCACGCGCCGCGGCTGACCGCCGAATTCGCCCTGCACGTCACCGAGGTAACGCTGGCCATTCATGCCGCCGGCAATTCATCGGGCATCAGGAAGATGGAAACGAGGTGTTCCCCGGTCGCCCCAATGCCCTGGGCGACGCACCTTCGCCGCCGGCCGCGATGGCCGGTCGGGCGTCGGCTTGAAGCCGATGTTGCATGAGATTTCAATAATATAAATCGAATTTACTAGAAGCAATCAGCGCACGTATACTGCACTGTTTCATCAGAAACATAATTCTTGATTGCGCATATGGCGCGCGGCCGGACGGACATCTGATTGGGCAATTGCCGTCGTCGCCGGTCAAAGGGCAGGGGTGCGACCCCCGATAGGGTCAGATTGTGAAAATTGCGTATCTGGTAAACACGTATCCGCTTGGCAGTTCCACCTTCGTCCGCCGCGAGTTGCAGGCGGTCGAGCGGGCGGGCGTGGCCGTCAAGCGCTTCGCGCTCCGGGTGGACGGTTCGCTCGTCGAGCCGGCCGATGTCGAGGAGCGGGAGAAGACCGAATACATCCTCGCGCAGCCCTGGTGGCGCCTTGCCGCGACGGCCTTGGCCACCCTTGTCCGCGCGCCCGCCCGGACGCTGTCGGCGCTCGCACTGACGGTTCGCCTGGCACGCGGATCGCGGGCCGGCTATGGGCGCCATCTGGCCTATTTCGTCGAAGCCTGCCATCTCGCCCGGCGCTGCCGGGACCTGCGCATCCAGCATGTCCACGCGCATTTCGGCACGAACTCCGCGGCGATCGCCATGCTCGCCAATGCGCTTGGCGGTCCCGGCTACAGTTTCACCGTTCACGGCCCCGAAGAGTTCGACATGCCGCACGCGCTCTCGCTCGGCGACAAGATCGAACGGGCGGCCTTCGTCGTCGCCATCAGTTCCTTCGGTCGAAGCCAGCTCTATCGTTGGAGCCGTTCCGGCGACTGGAACAAGATCGCGATCGTCCATTGCGGCATCGATCCGTCCATGTTCCGAAAGCCCGCCCCGCCCGTCGGCGCCCGTCGACTCGTCACCGTAGGTCGACTGGTCGAGCAGAAGGGCCAGTTGCTTCTCATCGAAGCCATGGCGCGGGCTGCCAGGACGCATCCCGATCTTCATCTGACGATCGTCGGCGACGGGGTGATGCGCGGCGAGATCGAGGCGGCCATCCGCCGCTCCGGGCTCCAGGCCAATATCACGCTTGCCGGATGGCTGGACGAGAAGGCGGTGAGGGTTGCGCTGGACGCTGCCGACGCGCTCGTGCTTCCCAGTTTCGCCGAGGGACTGCCGGTCGTTCTGATGGAGGCGATGGCCGCCGCGCGGCCGGTGATCGCGACGCGGATCGCAGGCATTCCCGAACTCGTTCGCGATGGCGCGCATGGATGGCTCGTCACGCCGGGCGACGTGGTCTCACTGACCGATGCGATCGAACAGTTCGCGACGACCCGTCCCGAGCGGCTGGCAGAGATGGGCCGGGCGGGGCGCGCGCGCGCGCTCGAACGGCACGACATCGACCGTTGCGCCGCGCAACTGGTCGATCTCATGGGCGGGGTCGTGCAGACGGGCGTTGTCGTCAGGGATCGGTTTCCCTCACCGGTCTCGCCGCCAATGCGGCCGACAGCGCAAGGCGTGGCGCGGCACATGGCCGGTGCGAAGCGGCGCGGCCGTTGAGCAGTCGGCCTGCAAATCGGCGGCATGCCAAGCATAACCGAATGATTTATTGAAGAAGAACTGTGACGACCGGTAAATTTGCTTCGAGAGTGCGGGTCGTCGCCCGGGCGCGTCCTGCAGACCCAGTCGGGATGCCCAGATGAACGTGTATTCGCCGCCAGCCGCAATCTCGCCGAACGACATTGCCGTCGTGGGGATGTCGCTGCGTGCGCCGGGGGCAGGCGATGTCGAGAGCTTCTGGTCGAACATCCGCAACGGCGTCGAATCCGTCCGCGACCTGACGGCCGAGGAAGTCGCGTCCGCCGCCGCCGACGGCGCACCGGTCGATGATCCGCATTATGTGCGCCGGACCGCGGACGTGGCCGACATGGAGATGTTCGACGCGGATTTCTTCGGCCTCAGTCCGAAGGAAGCGGCGATCATGGACCCCCAGCACCGCCAGTTTCTGGAGTGCGCGTGGGAGGCGATGGAGGATGCGGGGCACACGCCGGACACGATCCCGGGTCCCGTCGGCGTCTTTGCCGGCTGTGGCATGGGCAGCTATTTCTATTTCAACGTCTGCAGCAACCGGCAGCTCGTCGAGCAGGTCGGGATGTTCCTGCTGCGCCACAACGGCAACGACAAGGACTTCCTGGCGACGCGCGTCTCCTTCTCCTTCGACCTGCGCGGGCCGAGCGTCAACGTCCAGACCGCCTGTTCGACCTCGCTGGTCGCCGCGCATTATGCCTGCCAGAGCCTGATTTCGGGCGAATGCGACATGGCGCTTGCCGGCGGCGTCACCATCGAGTTTCCGCATCGGCGCGGCTATCTCTTCCAGGAAGGCGAAATCCTGTCGCCGGACGGGCATTGCCGGCCGTTCGACCATCGCGCTGGCGGCACGGTCTTCGGCAGCGGAGCAGGCGTCATCGTCCTGCGCCGCCTCGCCGACGCCATAGCCGATGGCGACCGCATCCACGCCGTCATCAAGGGCTCGGCCGTCAACAATGACGGCGCCGGCAAGGCCGGATATCTCGCGCCCAGCGTCAACGGCCAGGCCGAAGCCATCATCGAGGCACAGGGGCTTGCCGGCATCGACGCCGAGACGATCGACTATGTCGAGTGCCACGGCACCGGCACCGCGCTCGGCGATCCGATCGAGATCGAGGCGCTGACGCAGGCCTTTCGCCAGAACACCGATCGGCGCGGTTTTTGCGCGGTCGGCTCGGTCAAGTCCAATATCGGCCATCTCGACACGGCGGCCGGCGTCGTCAGCCTGATCAAGGTCGCGCTTTCGCTCAAACATGGCGAAATCCCGCCCTCGCTCGGCTTCGAGGCGCCCAATCCTGCCATCGCCTTCGACGCCAGCCCGTTCTTCGTCAATTCCGGCCTGCGACCCTGGCCGATGGCCGGCCGGCCGCGGCGCGCGGCGGTCAATTCGCTGGGCGTCGGGGGCACCAACGCGCACATGATCCTCGAGGAAGCGCCGCATCGGCCGATCGACCCGCAAGGCGAGCGAGTGGACGAAAAAGCCATGCTGATCACGCTGTCGGCGAAGCAGCCGAAGGCGCTGGACGACATGGCTGCGCGGCTCGGCGCAGCGCTCACCTCGCAGCCCGGGCTTGCGCTTCGCGATGCCGTTCACACGCTTCATGCCGGCCGCCGGCAGTTCGAGCATCGCCGCGTCGTCGCCGTGCGCGACCGCGATGACGCCGTGCAGTCCCTGACGCAGTCCGACGCCAGCCACACCTTCACCCACAGGCGCGTCGACGGTGCGGGAGAAGTCGTGTTTCTGTTTCCGGGGGGAGGGGCGCAGCATCCGGGCATGGCGCGCGATCTTTACGAGCGCGATACGGATTTCCGGGCGCATGTGGATGAGGGGCTTGGCTACCTGCCCGCAGAGGCGGAAGCCGAAATTCGCGAGATCTGGCTTGGCCGGTCGCTGTCGCACGATGACGCCCGGCAACGGTTCCTGCTTCCCTCGCGCCAGTTGCCGGCGATCCTGATCGTCGAGGTGGCGCTTGCGCGGCTTTGGATGCAGCGCGGCATCCGCCCGTCGGCACTGATCGGGCATTCGATGGGCGAGAATGCCGCCGCCTGCATCGCCGGCGTCCTCAGCTACCGGGATGCCGTCGGGCTCGTGCATCTGCGCGGCCGGCTGTTCGACACGGTCGAGCCGGGCGGTATGCTGTCGGTGGCGGCCGATGCCGAGACCGTGCGAAATCTCATTTTGCCGGAACTCGACCTCGCCTCGGTCAACGCACCGCAGCTTTGCGTCGTGTCCGGTCGCAATGCCGATTTGCAGCGCTTCGGCGGCCTGCTTGCCGCGCAGAACATCGACGCAACGCGCGTGCCGATCGACATCGCGGCCCATTCGCGGATGCTCGACGGCATCCTTGCGCCGTTCGAGGCGTATCTCCGTGGAATTTCGCTTCGCGCGCCTACCATCCCGATCATTTCGAACCGCGACGGACTGCCGCTTTCCGCCGCGGATGCGATCGACCCCGCCTACTGGACCGCCCACCTACGCTCGACGGTCGAATTCGCCAAAGGGCTGTCGACGCTCGCCGAAGATGACCGGCGCATCTATGTCGAGGTTGGCCCCGGCCGGACCATGTCGTCGCTTGCGAAAGGGCAGGGAACGATCGACGCCAACCGCGTCATCAATTCGCTGCCGCATCCCGATGACACATGCGACGACCATCTCCATTTCCTCGCGGCTTTGGGGCGAAGCTGGGCCGTCGGGTTGAACCCGGACCTGTCCGATCTGGTGACCCGCCTTGGCGCGCGCCGGGTGAGCCTGCCGACCTATCCGTTCCAGCGCCGCCGCTACTTCATCGAGCCCGCGCGCGAAGCCTTCGACAGCGTGCGGCGCGATCTCCCGCTCGAGAAGATCGCGAACATCGAGGATTGGGGCTACAGGCGCGACTGGAAGCGCTCCGTCCCCGACTGCTCGCCAGATGCCGCGACGGACGCGTCCTCATGGCTGGTCTTCCTCGACGAAGCCGGGCATGGCGAGAAGCTGACAGCGAGGCTGCGGGGGCTCGGCCACACGGTGGCAACGGTCGCGCTCGGCGATGCGTTTGCGGTTCGCGGCAGGGACGAGTTCGTGCTGTGCCCGGAAGACGGGCGGGCCGGATATGACGCGCTCGTCAGCGCCCTTGGCGAGCGCGGCGACTTTCCGCGCCGCATCGTCCATCTCTGGCTGCTGACGCAAAGCCGATCGTTCCGGCCGGGGTCGAGCTTCGTTCAGCGCAATCAGGAATGCGGCTTCTACTGCCTCCTGCATCTTTCCCAGGCGATGAGCGATGCCGATGAAGGACACGATCTGCATCTGGCGGTCGCGACAAACGGGCTCCAGCGTGTCGCTGACGAGCCGGTTCCATTCCCCGAAAAGGCGACCATTCTCGGCCCCGCCCTCGTGATCCCGCGCGAACTGGAGGGCTCGTTTGTTCGCGTCGTGGACTTCGCCGTCGCCGAAGCGGCCGAGCAAGGCCGGACGTGGCGTCGCCGTGCGCCCGTCGCCTCCCTCGTCGATGATCAACTCTGGGACGAAATCTTCGCCCAACCTTCAAGCGAAGCGGTGGCGTGGCGCGGCGACAGGCGCTGGACGCAGTGCACGACCCGGCTGCCGCTGAAGCCGGCTCTGGCGAGCGCGGCCGGCCTGCGGCAAGAAGGCGTCTATCTCTTCACCGGCGGTCTAGCAGACCTGTCGCTTGCCCTTGCCCGTTCGCTGGCGGACGAACTCCACGCGCGCCTCGCGCTTGTCGGTCGCACGGAGCTGCCCGACCGCGCCGGGTGGCCGCTTTGGAAGCGTGTCCTTCCGCGCGACAACCGCATCCGGCGCGCGATCGATGCCATCGAAGACCTTGAGACACGCGGCGCGCAGGTTGCCTATTTCAAGGCGGATGTCGCCGACCCGGAGGCGATGGCCGCCGTCATCAGGAAGGCCAGGGAAAGGTTCGGGCGCATCGACGGCGTCTTTCATGCGGCAGGCGTCGTCGACGACGCGCTGATGCAGGCGAAGACCAGCGAGAGCATCGACGGCGTGCTCGCGCCGAAACTTTACGGCACGGCCGTCCTCGACGAAGTTCTGGCGCGCGAGCCCGTCGAATTGGTGGTTCTCTTCTCATCGACGAGCACCGATACGGCGCCGGCCGGTCAGGTCGACTACATCGCCGCCAACGCCTATCTCAACGCCTATGCCGAATCGCGCGCGGGCGACGGCAACCGGCGCACAGTCGCACTGCATTGGGGCGTCTGGAACGAAGTCGGCATGGCCGCCCGCGCCGTCGCCGGCTCGCCCCAGCGCGCCGGCGAAACGATCATGGCGCAGCGTCCCGACGATCCGTTCTTCGAGCGCTGGGTGGAGGACGAGGCGGGTGTCGCCTGGCTCGAAACGTCCATCGCACCGGCATCGCACTGGATGCTCGACGAGCATCGTCTGACGTCCGGCCAGCCCATCCTGCCCGGAACCGCCTATGTCGACATCATCCTGCGTGCCGCGGTCGCCTACGGGCTTCCGGCCACCGGCCACCTGACCGATCTGGTCTTCCTGCGACCCCTGATCGTGCCGGACGGCGAGACGCGCACGCTGAGGGTCGGGTTCAGGCCGGCCGGCGACGGTTTCCAGGTCAGCGTCCTGGCGTCCGGCAAGCACGCCGAAGCGCATTACGATCCGCGTCCGCAGGCATCGCACCCGTCCGCATCGATCGTGGAACTGGAGCGGCGATGCACGGACAGGCGCGTCGCTGCCGATGGCTCGTCGCTTCGGGCCATCCAGGAGGGGCATGTCCGTTTCGGGCCGCGCTGGGGCGTCCTGCGCCGTCTCGCGCTCGGGCCGGATGCGGCCGTCGCGCAGATCGAACTCGCGCCGCGTTTTCGAGACGATCTCGAGGCCGGCAGCATCGCGCATCCCGCCCTCCTCGACATCGCGACGGGATGTGCGATGGAACTCGTCCCCGGTTACGATCCGGACGAGACGCTGTGGGCGCCGGCCAGCTACGGCGCGCTCACCCTCCACCGGCCCCTGCCGGCAAAGTTCACCAGCATCGTGCGCCTTGCCGACAGCGCTGATCTCGGCGCGGGCTACGCCGCCTTCGACATCGCCATCGTGGATGCCGACGGCGTGACGGTGCTGGAGGTCGACGATTTCGTGGTCAAGAAGCTCGACAGCGATCTCGGCTTTGCCGATCATGGCGAAAAGGTCGAGCCGGCGCCGCGCGCATACGCAGTGCCTGCTGCCGCGACGCCGCTCGCGGCACAGGTTCGCGCCGGCATCACACCGGCCGAGGGGTTCGATGCGCTCGTGCGCGCGCTGGCTGCCAAAGTCGTCCAGCCGATCGTCAGTTCGATCGATCTCGATCTCCTGCGCGAGCGGGCGGCAAAGCCGGCAGTGCCGCAGAAAGCCGAGGCGAATCTATTCGATCGCCCCGAACTCGACGAAGCCTATGTCGCGCCGCGCAACGACATCGAAGCGACGCTTGCGGAGTTCTGGCGCGAATTGCTGGGCGTCGAGCGCGTCGGCATCCATGACAGCTTCTTCGACATCGGCGGCCATTCGCTGATCGCCGTGCGCCTGTTCCGCATGATCCGCAACCGCTTCGGCGTCGACCTGCCGATGTCGGTCCTGTTCGAAGCGCCGACGATCGCGGCATGTGCCACGCTTCTGGCAACGCATGGCGTGGCGGAGGCAGGAGAGGCGCAGCCCGTGGCCGCCGCGCCTGCAGCCAGCGCGAAGCATCTCGTTGCGCTGCGGGTGGACGCGAAGCAGCGGTCGGCGACGCCGCTCTTCATCTGCGCCGGCATGTTCGGCAATGTCCTCAATTTGCGCCAGCTCGCGCTGCATGTCGGACGCGACCGGCCCGTCTATGCGTTGCAGGCGCGCGGCCTTTTCGGCGGCGCGGAGCCGCACGAGACGTTCGAGGAGATGGCACGCGACTACATTGCGGAGATGCGGACCGTGCAGCCGACGGGACCCTATCTCCTGGCAGGCTTTTCCGGCGGCGGCATAACGGCCTACGAAATGGCGCGGCAACTCGTCGCCGAGGGCGAGGAGGTCGCGCGCCTCATCATGCTCGACACCCCCCTCCCGACGCAGCCCGCCTTATCGCGGCGCGATCGTGCGTCGATGAAGATCCAAGACATCCGGCGCCACGGCCTCGGCTTCGTGCGACAGTGGGTGGGCAACAAGATCGACTGGGCCGCCAAGCAAAGGCAATTGGCCGGGCAGGGCGACCACGCGTCATCGTCGGAAGACTTCCACAACGGCTCCATCGAGGCAGCCTTCTATCGTGCGCTCCAGAGATATGAGCCCGGCCCCTATGATGGCGCAGTGGCTCTTTATCGGCCGCGTCCCTCGGTATACTACACGTTGAGCGGGGGACGCCGGTTGCAGTCCGGTCGCAACCTCATCCGAGACGATAATGGCTGGAGCCCTCTTGTGCCGGATCTGGCGGTGACCGAAGTGCCGGGCGACCACGATTCGATGGTTCTCGAACCGTGCGTGCGCGTGCTCGCCGATCGCATGCGTGCGGAACTTTCGAAAGACCGGTCACAGGTCCACCAGCCGATCGCCGCCGAATAGGCGTTGCCCCGCCGCTCAGTCCGTCGCGTGCTGCATGGCGGACAACAGAACGCCCGGTTTGGCGGATCGTCCGAGCACCCAGTCGTAGACTTGCAGGATCTGGCGCGCCTTTCGGTCCCAGGTGAAATGGCTTCGAATCCGATCCCGCGCGTTCAGCCCGATGGTCGAGGCGAGATCGGGATTTTCCGCCAGACGTTCGAGTTCGGTTCGAAACCGCTCGACGATTTCCCGTCGGGTGCCGATGGGGACCTTGATGCCGGTTTCGTCGGTGACGATTTCGCCGGGGCCGGCATAGTCGACGATCAAAGGTGCAAGCCCCAGCGCCATCGCTTCCATGACCGCGCCGCCGCCGAATTCACGGATCGACGGGAATGCGAACAGCGCGCATTGCGAGGCAACCGTCCGCACATCGGCGTGTGCCATCCAGCCGTTAAATGTCACCGCGTCCGATGCTCCATTGCGAGTGACCAAGTCCTTCAACTCGGTTAGCAACGGACCATCGCCGATCATGTCCAGGCGAAGGCGCCCGGCCAGGAGCAGCGGCATGGCAGCTTCGAGAAGGATATCGGGACCCTTGTAGGGCACCATTCTTCCGATGAAACAGCCTCGCAACGGCACCGAGAGAGGGGGCTTTGGCGAGGACGCCCAGTTCGCGTCGATGGCGTTTTCCGGCAGGTAGACGCACTTTTCCCGGAACCGCAGCGGTATCTCGCTTTCGGTATGCCTGGAGCCGACAAGGATGGCGGCGGAATTTGCAAGGGTGCTGCTGCGTCCGGGCGCCAGCTTGTAGAGGCTGCGGACATAAGAGAGCACTTCGCGCTCGCGTCGGCGCTCGCTGTCGAAGCCTTTCGGCCACGGCACGCCACCGTTGAGCGGGCCCAGAACGAACGGCGTACCGGCTTGGGCGCAGCCCCGGGCGAGGGGGCTGGGAATCGTCGGACTCAACGGCGTCACCCGATGCACGACATCGTATCTGCCGGCTTTGATGTCATCGCCGAAAGATTGCCAAACCAGGTGCTCGAAATAGGGATAGGAGAGTGCCGCGAAGGCCTGCAGCGTCGTCCAGCCCTTTCCCTCGCCCATCCGCAGCAGACTGCCGATCTTCCAGAGCGGGCGGGCGACGGCTTCGGAATCGATGGCCGTGAAATCGACGTTTTCGAGAAGACCTGCCCGCAGAAAAGCGTCGCGGTTCCTGACCTGCGTGACGATGTGGACATCGGCAACCTGGCGAAGCGCCTTGCAGAGGGACCATCCCACGAGCGGCACGCTCACCCATTCCGGGTTGGCCGCTTCAGCAATGACGAGCAGCTTGAGACGCGATGCCATGGTCTTGGGTCTAATTTCCCGCGTGAAAACCCAGTAAGACGGACACAAAAACTTCACCGCCGCAACTAACACTTATTGTATATTGCGTCCGGTGACGGCGCAGGCTGGAATAACGTCCTGCCCGCCGGTTTTCAGCGGGGTTCGATCATTGGGTTGGCGATGGACGATCTCGTACAAGCACGCTGGTCGACATTGGCGGGAAAGGCGAAAAGCGACCTCAGGCTCGGCTACTTCGTGCCGGAATTTCCCTCCCAGACGCACGCCTTCTTTTGGCGCGAAGTGCAGGGATTGCGCGCTGATGGCCTCGATGTGCGCTTGATCTCGACACGGCGACCCAAGCATGGCTCGCCGCATTCCTTTGCGGCTGCGGCAATCAGCCAGACGAGATACCTTTTTCCACCAAGGTGGGGAGCCGCGCTCGGCCGGTTGCTGTCCCGGCCGCAGCGAACCCTCGAAGCGCTTCGCTACGTGTTCAGTCTCGCCGAAGCTTCGCCGCGCGAGCGGCTTCGCACGATGGCGTTGATCCCCTCGGCTGCGGACCTTGTCGAGTTCTGTCGTAGCGAAGGCATCTCCCATGTCCACGTCCATTCCTTTGCGAATGCGCTCCACATCGCGGCAATAGCCAAAATCCTTGGCGGCTCGGCTTACAGCGCGACCCTTCACGGAGACTTGTCGGTTTACGGGACCGACCATGCTCGCAAGCTTGAGCGCGCCGCGTTCGCCAGTTGCGTCACAAGACCTCTCGCGACCCAACTGGCAACGGTCAGCCGCGGCGACGTGCCCGTCATAACGATGGGCGTCGACATCGATCGATTTCGGCCTCTGGTCTCGAAGACCACCGTGCCGGATTCAGCGATTCGTGCCGTCAGCGTGGCGCGCCTCAATCGGGCGAAAGGCCATGAGTATTTCCTCGAAGCCATGGCGCGCCTTGTCGCGGACGGCATCGATCTGCGCTATACGATTGCCGGCGAAGGATCGTATCGCGCCTCGATAGAAGAGGTCGTTCGCCGCTTGAACCTCGGCGATCGCGTGACGTTGCTGGGTGCGATCTCCGAAGAACGCGTCCTCGCGCTTCTTGGCGAATCCGACTTTCTGGTGCTGAGCAGTTTCGGCTATGGCGAGGCGGCACCGGTCGCGGTCATGGAGGCCATGGCGTGTGGGCTGCCGGTGATCTGTTCTCGCATCGGCGGCACGGCCGACATGATCGAGGACGGTAAGGACGGATTGCTCGTCGCGCAACAGGATGTCGATGGGCTGGAGAGGGCCGCGCGGATACTCGCCACCGATCCGATCGAGCGCGAGCGTCTGGCTCGTGCGGCGCGGCAGACCGCCTGCAGAAAGTTCGACTATCGCGTGACCGCGGCACAATTGGCGGGCGTCATTCGCACCTCCCTCGCGGCGGCGCGGTCCTGATCGATCACGGCTCTGCCTGAAAGCGCGTCGGCGCTATGCCGGCCGCGAGGCCATCTGCGGCTGGCGCGTGATCTGACGTGCGGGCACACGCGCGAGTTTCTCGGCATAGCCCAGCAGCGCGCCCGTCAGCAGCCAGGTCAGCGGCGTCAGGGTGGCGTTTGGTATGAGATCGATCATGTTGAAGGCGAGCATCAACGCAAGAGCGCCCAGATATGGCGTTTCTGCGATGTCCGGCAGGGAACGCACCTTGCGCCTCAGCATGAGCAGCGGCGATGCGAGCAGCCCGAACTGGGCGATGAACGCGAACCAGCCGCCGATGCCGATGACGATGATCCATAGACCGTCGGAAATGGAAACGGGGAAGCCGGTCGCGTCGTCGTGGATCATGTTGCGGTTCCAGGCTCCCCAGCCGAAATAGGGCTTCTCCTTCGCGCGCTCCAGAAGCGCTTCCTCGTTGTCGAAACGGAACTGCAGCGACTGCATCCGCTGTTCGTTGATGCGCGCGGCCTGTTCCAGCATCGCTTCCACAGGCACGAGATTGGCACCCCGCAGAACCGGGTAGGCGATCACGAGAACGGCCAGGAGGGCGGCCACGCGCAACTGGGTGCGCCGGCTCGCCAGGAAAGCCAGCGGCACGATCGCGACGGCCAGCACAAGCGGTCCGAGGCTGCGGCAGAAGATCAGCACGATGGCGAGATAGATGGCCGCGAAGAGGTAGCGCATCCTGTTCTGCGGATCGGCCGCCCGCAAGGCGGCAACGGCCGCTGCAAGCGCGGTCACGGCGAAGAACGCGACCCACAGGCCGTGCTGCAGGAAGACGATGGGACGGAAGCCGCCGAACCTGAAGGTCTGGTCGAAGCCGTGCTGGAAGAACCCGTAGATCTTCAGGTTGAGCTGCGGGCTCATTCGAACTTCGTAGAGCATCGGTATCGAGTAGATCAGCCCGCCGATCAGGAGCGCCCGGACGATCTCCCTTTGCGCGGCGGGTCCGGCAAGGACGTCGCGTGCGAGCAGGAAGGGAAGCAGCATCATGAACTGATAGGCGCCGCTCGAAACGATGTCCCATGGCGTCAGACCCGGGAGCCCGCCGACCGTGAAGAGCACCGGCTCGCGATTTGTCAGCACCGTCCCGATCGGGCTGAACAGGATCATGAGAACCAGGATCTTGCCGAGCATCGTGGCCGGGAGAATCCGCACCCGCCGCCCCATCACAGTCAGGCACATGGCGGCCGCAAGCGACGGGATCGTGTGCTTGTCGAGGGCGGGCAGGGCAGGCAGGTCGATGACGACGACTGGCGGAAGGATCAGGTAGCCGCCCAGAACGGACCAGATCAGCGCGCGCTCCAGCGGCATCCGGCGGAACATCGCGATGACGACGAGCGGCCATACTCCAAGCATCATGAACGCGAAAGCATTCGGCATCGACCGCGCCCCGATTTACCCCGTAATTCTCGTCGGAGACTTGGTGCGACCGAGTCTTGATGCCGACGATGTTCTGCCCGAAATCATGCTCGTCAAAATATAAGCATGAGGGATCACCATAGAGTGCGCCAAGCATCGCTTGAAGTAGGTAATCTTGACTAGAGATCGGTGCCGCGACTTCGGCTAGCATAGTGCCGAGTTCATGCCGGTGGCCCGTCGACAGGCCTGTCCGGCAGGCGTGTTTCGATGGGGTTTGGGGGGGTAATGTTCCATCGTCGGCTTTCCATTTTGTCGTTCCGCATGCGCTCGCCCTTGCGCGATGCCGAGACGGACCGATCGAGAAGCGAAAGGCTGATCCGTTTCATCAACGAGATCGCCGCCGAGGTGACGGCGGAGCGCAGCGGCCTTGCCGTGCGTTATCGTGAAGCCTGCATCTCCGCAGGCTTCGCCTCCGATGCGGCCGGAACGACGGTGAGCGTAGAGCGCGAAGAACGACTTGCCGAACTGTCCGCGACGATCATCGCGTGCGAGCGCCGCCTGACGACGCTCGGCCATCATCTCCAGTTGCTGGCGGAGGCAAAGGCGGACATCGGCCAGATGATGCCCGAAATCGCTCGCACGGGGCCGACCTCCATAAGCGGCGACTGAGCGCGCCTTACGATCCGCGCCATGACCATAGGGTCGCGATCGCATCCTGGTTGACCCACAGCGCCGACGCGGCGAAGGCAAGCCCGATGCCGGCGAACACGGCATCGTGCAGCGGGTCCCAGGCGCCGTGCCGGCGCGCCAGCCAGACGATCGCGAAATGTGTGGCGAAGGCGGCGAGTGCCTGGCCGGCCAGTGCTCCGATCAGGCCGGCCTGTTCGAAGCCGATCACCAGCCCGCCGATCTGCAGCGCCGCGCGCACGACGAAGACGGCGAAATAGCTGCGCGAGTCTCCCGCTGCCAGCGCGGACTGGTCGTAAGTCAGCCCGACGAGCTGGACGATCTGGATGCAGGCGATGATGACGACGATGCCGCCGGCCGCCGCATAGCGCGGATCGTAGAGCAGGTCGACGAGCACCGCGCCGCTGAACGCCATCACCGCGAGCATCGTAAGCACGCCCGCCGTCAGGGCGAAGCGCATCCAGCGTAACCGGGTGAAGTTTTCGGGCGATGCCTGCGGTGGGCGTTCGCGATAAAGCGGGATGAGGATGCGCGCGATGACCGCGCCGCCGAGCAGCAGCGGGAAGCTCGCCAGGAAATAGCCGATATTGTAGATGCCGAGGCGTTCGATCGAGAGATACTTGCCCAATATGAGCTTGTCGCCCTGAAGGACCAGGAAGCCGAGTGCGGTGCTGAAGAATATCCATTTTCCGAAATGGACCAGTTCGTAAACGGACTCCCGTTCCCAGCGCAGGCGGTTCGCCTTTCCTGGCAGGAGAAGATGGGCGAAGATCAGGAACGTTCCGGCCGCAATCACGCCGCCGATGACGAGCGCCCATACGGAGCGCATGTACCAGGTGAGTGCGACCATGACGACGAGCGCGATGATCTGGTTGAGGAGTTCGATCGCCGTGATGCGGCCCAGAAGCAGGTGACGGTTGGCCGTGATCAGGCGTGTCGGGTTGAAGCCGGAAATGACGAGGGCGAGCCCGGCGACGGGCAGGAGCTGCGCCAGCGCCGGTTCGCCGTAAAAGCGCGCGAGCGGCACGGCGAGGATGCAGGTTCCCAGCCACATGCACACCCCGCGCACGACCTGGATGGTCCAGGCGGTGTTGAGGAAATCCTCGTCGTCGCCGCGCTTGTTCTGAAGGATCGAGGGCCCGAGCCCGACATCCGAGAACATCGCCAGCCCGGCGATGAAGACGCTCACGAGAGCCATCAGGCCGAAGGCCTCGGGAAAGAGCAACCGAGTCAGAACGAGGTTCGAGGCGAGCCGCAGCACCTGCGCGACGGCAAAGCCGGAGGCGGTCCAGCCTGCTCCGCGCACGACGCGCGCGACGAGGTCGTTGCTTCTCAAGAGCCGGGCGATGCCGTTCATGGCGCGTTAGCCGTGCCGGCGCCGAGGCATGGCCGCCGCATGCAGATGGCTGGAAAAACCGTGAAGCCCATATCCCCCAACCAGGCCGAACCCCTTTTACCACCTCCGGTACAATGCCGCGCCGTCGCGCAATGCGAAAGGGCAAAAGCCGCGCGTCATTCGATTGCGTCGATCGTCGAAGGGCTTTAGCGCGCTGGCGTGATCGGCCGGTTGAATGCCTGCTGGAAGTAGGTGCGCAGCGCGCGCATCGGGTCGGAGAAGGTCGCGTCGCGGTGCCAGGCGAGGCCGACATTCATCGGCGGCATGGGGTCGGAGAGCACCATCGTCTCCAGCCGCTCGCCTTCCAGCGACCAGGGCCGGTAGACCATGTCTGAGAGGATCGCGACGCCTTCGCCGCCGGCCACCATCGAGCGCACCGCCTCGACCGACGACGTCCGCAGCGTCACGCGCGGGCGATAGAGCGACTGGCTCCAGTATTTCATCGCCGTCTGCGCCGCCTCGTCCACTGTCAGCATGATGTAGGCCTCCTCCGCCACCTCCTTCAGACCGACATCGGCGCGCGACAGGAAGCGATGGCGCGAGGAGAGCCAGAGGCGGCGGGGCGAACTCATCATCGTCTCGGTCGCGATCGACGGGTTGGTGATGTTCGACGTCAGCGCCAGCGCGATGTCGTAGCGCCGGTCTGTCAGCCCCTCCTCGATCGCCTCGCGGTTGAGCTCGAAAAGATGGATGTCGAGCCCCGGATAGGAGCGTTTTAGCCGCTGGATGTGGTGCGGCAGGAAGTAGCCCATCACCGTATAGGTCGCCGCCACCGTCAGCTTCCCCTCGACCGCGTTCGACGGCAGATTGAGGTTGCTGGCCTCCTGCACCTTGCGCAGGATTTCGTAGGCGTGAAACAGGAATTCCCGCCCCGCCGCCGTCAAATCCATGCCGAGCGGGGTGCGGTTGAAGAGGTCGAGCCCGACATGGCGCTCGAGATCGCGGATCGCGGTCGTCACGGCCGATTGCGAGATCGAGAGTGCGATCGCCGCCTGCGAAATCTGGCCGAGCTCGGCGGTCGCGACGAAATAGCGGATCTGGCGAAGGCTGAACGACATGGGGCATCCGTTCGGTGAAGGGAGGTATCTGATTAATTGAAGATGACGCTTCGGAAAATAGAAATTCCCAAGCATGGGATCAGGCGATAGCGTTTGGTCGTGGAACAGCCGCCAGACCCGGAACGGGCGCGCGGCAAAACGGGAGAGCCGGAATGGCGCTGTCGGCGGTCGACATCAATTGCGACATGGGCGAGGGCTACGGGCCTTGGCAGCTTGGCGACACGTCCGACGACGTCCTGATGGGCCTCATCAGCTCGGCCAACATTGCGGCCGGCTTCCATGCGGGCGACCCCAATCTCATCGATCGCACTGTGCGGCTCGCCGCCGAACACGGCGTCGGAGTCGGCGCGCATCCGGGCTATCGCGATTTGCAGGGCTTCGGCCGCCGGCGCATCGACGGCAGTGCCGCCGAACTCGTCAACGACATCATCTACCAGGTCGGCGCTCTGAAGGAATTCGCCAAGCGCCATGGCGTCCGGCTCCAGCACGTCAAGCCTCACGGCGCGCTCTACATGGAGCTCGCCGGCAACGACGAACTCTCCGACGCCTTCATCGCCTATATGCGCAAGGTCGAGCCCGACACGCCGATCTTCTGCATGGGCATGTCGCGCACCTATGAGTTGGCCCGCCAGGCCGGCCATCCCGTCGCGCGCGAATTCTTCGCCGACCGCGACTATGGTGACGATGGCGCCATCGTCTTCACCCGCCGTGTCGGCCGGCTCGATCCGGAGGCGATCGCGGCCAAGGTCGTCAAGGCCTGCCAGACCGGCAAGGTGACGACGGTCACCGGCAACGAGGTCGACATTGCTTTCGAGACCATCTGTTTTCATTCCGACACGCCGGGGTCGGCGGACATCGCC
The DNA here is from genome assembly GCA_023389195.1 of Pseudomonadota bacterium. Taxonomy (GTDB): domain Bacteria; phylum Pseudomonadota; class Alphaproteobacteria; order Rhizobiales; family Rhizobiaceae; genus Aliihoeflea. Next base: position 67,867 of record JAEWET010000042.1, on the reverse strand, counting down.
CGCACCATGCGTTCGCGGCTGACCGAGGCCGGCATCAAGATCGTGCCGCTTTCCCAACTCCTCAACCGATAGCAAGGACATTTCATGAGCAAGCTGGAGATCAAGGCGCCGATGCCGGGCACGTTCTACCGCAAGCCGTCGCCCGACAGCCCCGCCTTCAAGTCGGATGGCGATGCCGTCGCCGCCGGCGACGTGGTCGGGCTGATCGAGGTGATGAAGAGTTTCCACGAGGTGAAGGCCGAGGCCGCTGGCAAGGCGATCCGCTTCCTGCTCGAGGATTCCGATGCGATCATGGCCGGGCAGACCATCGCCGAGATCGACGGCTGACCGGCATGGCGATCCGCTCCCTCCTGATTGCCAATCGCGGCGAGATCGCCGTGCGCATCGTGCGCGCCGCGCAGTCGCTCGGCATCCGCGCGGTGCAGGCGCACAGCGCGGCCGATGCGGAATCGCTGGCCGTGCGCATGGCCGACGACAGTGTCCTGATCGGCCCGCCGCCTGCGGCGAAGTCCTATCTGAACATCGAGGCGATCATCGCGGCGGCTAGGCAAAAGGGCGTCGACGCCATCCATCCGGGCTACGGTTTTCTGGCCGAGAACGTGGATTTCGCCCAAGCCGTCGTCGATGCCGGCATGATCTTCGTCGGCCCTGATGCGGCCGCAATCCGTCTGCTCGGCGACAAGGTCGCCGCGCGCAAGGTGGCGAAGGAGGCGGGCGTGCCGACCGTGCCCGGCAGCGACGGCCGCGTCGCCGACATGGACGAGGCGCGGGCGCTGGTGGAGGAGATCGGCTTTCCGGTCATGATCAAGGCGGCGGCCGGCGGCGGCGGTCGCGGTATCCGCATCGTCGACAGTTTCGCCGAGTTCGAAAAGCAGTTCCCGCAGGCGGCCTCCGAAGCCGCCGCCGCATTCGGCGATGGCGGGCTCTACATCGAAAAGGTCATCACCAAGGCGCGCCATGTCGAGGTGCAGATACTCGGCGACGGGACGGACGTCATCCATTGCTTCGAGCGTGAATGCTCGCTGCAGCGCCGCCGCCAGAAGGTCTGGGAGGAAGCGCCGGCCTTCGATTTGTCGCCCGCAATCCGCGAGAAGCTGACGGCAAGCGCCGTCGCGCTTGGAAAGCAGGTCGGCTACAAGGGCGCCGGCACGGTCGAATATCTCTATGACGGCGACACACACGACTTCTATTTCATCGAGGTCAACACCCGCATCCAGGTCGAGCATCCTGTCACAGAGATGATCACCGGCATCGATCTCGTCGCCGAGATGATCCAGATCGCCGGCGGCGCGCCGCTCTCGATCCGGCAGCAGGACGTCGCGATCAGCGGCCACGCCATCGAATGCCGCATCAATGCCGAGGACCCGGCCGCGAATTTCATGCCCAATCCGGGCACGGTCGACAGGCTTGTCGTTCCCGCAGCCGAGGGCACCCGCTTCGATACGATGCTCTATGAGGGCTACACCGTCCCGCCATTCTACGATTCCCTCCTCGGCAAGATGATCGTCCACGCGCCCGACCGCGCGTCGGCCATCGCACGGATGGGCGAGGCGCTCTCGAAGCTGGAGATCGGCGGCATCAAGACGACCGTGCCGCTCCACGCAGCGCTTGCGCAGAACGCCGACGTGCGTGCCGGACGCTTCGACACGAAATGGCTGGAGCCCTGGCTCGCCGGCAATCCCTTGCGACCCGAAACGACCAAAGCGGAGCACGCTCAATGAAGACACGCTACACATTCGGCGGCGACGAGCACCTGTTCGTCGAGGTGGACGAGGAGATGTCCCTCGACGCCTTCTTCAAGAGCCTGTCGATGACGCGCATCATCGCCGAGCGCAAGATCGCCGGCGTCACCGAAATCTGTCCGGCCAACGCGTCCTTCCAGGTCAAGTTCGACCCCGACATCGTCTCGCCGCAGGCCCTGCTCGACGAGGTCAAGTCGATCGAGAGCCTTGCCGAGCATTCCGATCCGGTGATCGAGACGCGGATCATCGAAATCCCCGTCTTTTACCAGGACCCGTGGACGCACGAGACGTTGATGCGCTTTCGCGAGCGGCATCAGGACCCGCAGTCGAGCGACCTCGAATATGCTGCGCGCATTAATGGCTATGACAGCGTCGAGGCGTTCATCGGCGCGCATTCGGGCTCGCCCTGGTTCGTCTCGATGGTCGGCTTCGTCGCCGGCCTGCCCTTCATGTTCCAGATGGTCGAGCGCGAGCGGCAGATCCAGGTGCCGAAATATCTGCGCCCGCGCACCGATACGCCCAAGCTCACCGTCGGCTATGGCGGCTGCTTTTCCTGCATCTATTCGGTACGCGGCGCGGGGGGCTACCAGATGTTCGGCATCACGCCGATGCCGATCTTCGATCCGGACCAGAAGACCAGCTACCTCTCCGACTTTATGGTCTTCTTCCGGCCGGGCGACATCGTGAAGTTCAAGCCGATCGACCGGGCCGAGTACGACCGCACGGTCGAGGCCGTCGCCAACAACAGTTTCCGGCCGAAGATCAGGGACGTCAGTTTCGACCTGCGCGCCTTCAACGCCGACATTCGCGGCTACAACGCCAAGCTGGAGGGCATGATCAATGGCGGTTAAGGTCATCAATCCGGGCCTCCTGACCAGTGTTCAGGACCTTGGCCGGCCGGGCTATTTCCACCTCGGCATCCCGACTTCCGGCGCGATGGATACCTACGCCATGCGCGCGGCGAACCTTCTCGTCGGCAACGAAGAGGGCGCCGCCGGGCTCGAAGCCGTCTTCGTCGGCCCGAAGCTCGAATTCACGCAGGACACCGTCGTCGCGGTCACCGGCGCGGAGATGCCGGTGCGCGTCGACGGGCAGGAGCATCCCGGCTGGAGCGCCATTCCCGTCAAGGCCGGGCAGACGCTTTCCTTCGACTATCTCAAATCCGGCGCGCGCATCTACATCGCCATCGCCGGGGGCATCGACGTGCCGGTCGCGCTCGGCAGCCGCTCGACCTATCCGATCGGCGCGCTCGGCGGCTTCAAGGGCAGGGCCATCGCGGCTGGCGACGAGTTGCCGGTCGGCAAGGCAAGCAAGTCAGTGAACGGCGCGAGCGTGCCGGAAAATCTCCGCCGCAAATCGGCGATGCCGGTCGAACTGCGCATCGTGCCCGGCCTCTACGACCACCGCGTCACCAAAAGCTCGCTCGATCGCTTTTTCGACGAGGAGTGGAAGGTCGCGCCGGAAGCCGACCGCATGGGCTACCGCTTCAAGGGCGGCACGCCGCTCGAATTCGTCGAGCGCGAACAGCCCTTCGGAGCGGGCTCGGACCCGTCCAACATCGTCGACAGTTGCTACCCCTACGGCTCCGTGCAGGTGCCGGGCGGCACCGAGCCGATCATCCTCCATCGCGACGCGGTGTCGGGCGGCGGCTATTTCATGATCGGAACGGTCATCTCGGCCGACATGGATCTGATCGGCCAGTTGCAGCCCAACACGCCGTCACGTTTCAGGCGCGTGACGATGGAGGAGGCGATGCAGGCCCGGCACGAGGAGGCGGCGCGGCTCGACAAACTGCGCGCGCATCTGGGTTAAACCGGGATCAGATAGGGCGCGATATGCCCGGGCTGCGGCAGCACGGCGACGAGCTTGAGTTGCGCGATCGTGCGGTCGCGCGACTTCGACAGATGGCTTTCGAGCATTTCGGCCGCCGAGGCGGTCGAGCCGACGATGATGAGTTCGCCGATCATCCGGATTTCGCGGATCGCGAGCGCATCGCCGAAAAGCCCGAGGCCGAAAAGCGCGTTCTGCGAGGCCTGCAGCGTCTTAATGTTGGCCGAGATGAGTTGGCGCAGATCCTCGTTGGGAGTGGACAGGATGGCCAGATCGACGAATTCATTGACGAGCCGGAACCAGGTGTCGGGCCGCACCAGCCGTCCTTCCGCTTCGGCTGCGGCCATCGACCGGCAGATGCGCTCCAGCGCGATCCGGTCGATGAAGGGCGCCGCCGAGCGCAGCGCAGCCACTTCGAGGATGATGCGCAGCTCGAACTTGTTCTTGATCGATTGCGCCGTCAGCGGCGCCACGATCCAGCGCGAGGTCGAGCTCTTGGTGACGAGCCCGCGCTCCTGCAGCCGCCCCAGCACGTCGCGGATGACGGTCCGGCTGACGCCGAAATGGGTGGCCAAATCGCTTTCCACGATGCGGAACTGGCCGAAGACGAGGCAGGCCGACACGTCGGCCTCGACCTGGTCGTGAATTCGCTTCCAGTTCGGCCGGTTGAGGGTTTCGTCATGCGCCTCGTCGACGACCAGATGGATGGATTTGAGATCGCTGCGGATCGGCGCCGTGTCGTCGTCGGGCGGGCCGACGACATAGCCGCGCCCGTCGAAGCGGCGGATCGCGCCTTCCTCCTCGAGCAGGCCGAGGGCGCGCTTGACCGAGCTGCGCGAGATCTTCAGCCGCTCGGCGAGCGGGCCTTCGAGCAGCACCTGGCCCCGGTCCAGCCGGCCGGTCTCGATGTTCACGCGGATGGTGTCGGCCGCCGTCAGGAACAGCGGTGCCCGGCTTGGCGCCTTGGGGGGAATCATCTCGCTCCGGCTCATCTCGATACGCCTCGCTTTTGGAGACAGTTGCGACCCGGTTCAATCGGGAAATTGGCTAACGTGATTTAGTAACGTACACGAAGATCATTTTTTGAGCGCATCCGGCCGGATTGCGCCCAACCGGTGAGCAGGCTGCAATTTGCCCGTGCAGTCTGGCCCGAACGCCTGCGCATCAGCGTATGGTGGGGCTTCACGCGCTTGTGTGCCGGCATTTCCCGAACGTCAAAAAAACACGATATCGGCTCTTGCGAGAGCCAATGTAGATGTGTTTGTATACATAATCAATTTAGAAAGCGTGGGAACGCTCGGGGAGTTTGCCGATGCTGGCACTGAATTCGGTATCGCGGCGATATGGCGAGACGGTCGCGCTCGACCGATTGAGCGTCGCCGTGCCGGCCGACAGCTATGTCTCCGTCCTCGGCGCGAGCGGCAGCGGCAAGACCACGCTCCTGCGCATCATCGCCGGCTTCGAAGAGCCGGATGCCGGCACCGTCACGCTCGACGACAAGCGCCTCGACGGCGTGCCCCCGCACCGCCGCGACATCGGCTTCGTGTTCCAGAACTTTGCGCTGTTCCCGCATCTGAGCGTTGGCGACAACATCGCCTATGGCCTGCGCTACCGCGAACATGCGCCGATCACCGACGCCGGCGAAGTCGCGCACCGCGTCAACGACATCATCCGCCTCGTCGGCCTCGAAGGCCTCGCCTCGCGCAAGGTCTCGGCCATTTCCGGCGGCCAGCGCCAGCGCGTCGCGCTCGCCCGCACGCTCGTCACCGAGCCGCGCATCGTTCTTCTCGACGAGCCGCTCGGCGCGCTCGACGCGAACCTGCGCGAGCGCATGTGCGACGAGCTGCGCCATATCCGGCAGCGTTTGAAGGTGACGTTCCTGCATGTCACCGGCAGCGAGACGGAGGCGCTGTTGATGGGCGACATCGTCGCCGTCCTGTCGCGCGGCACGATCGCTCAGTTCGCCCCCGCTTCGACGCTCTTTTCCGAGCCGCGCAGCGCCGATGTCGCGCGCCATCTCAACGCCTACAACATCCTCTCCGGCAAGATGGAGGGTGGACGCTTCCGCTCGCCCGCCGCCGCCTTTCCGCTGCCCGCCCCGTCCTCGGCGCGCGACGGCACGCCGGTCGAGGTCGCCTTACGCTTCGACAGGATCAGCGTGCGCCCGGCAGGTCTAGCCGGCGACGCGGCGCTGCGCGCACGCTTCATCACCAGCGAGTTCACCGGGTCGAGCGTCCTCTCCTTCTTCCGCACCGAGGACGGCCAACTCGTCCAGGTCGTCTCGCACCTCTCCGGCCCGGTGCCCGAAACCTACGCCAAGGACGAGGTCTACAGCCTCGCCTTCGATCCGGCCGAGATCGTTCCGTTCTTCGAAAGGGCCGCCTGATGGAAATCGCCGACAACAGGCCTGCCGCCTCCGGCTTTGCCGAAAGCCAGGGCAGTTCCTCGCCGGCGCAAAAGCGCGAGCGCGAGGAACGCCGCCGCGCGCTCTTCCTCGTCACGCCGGGCATCGCCTGGATGACGCTCTTCATGGTGCTGCCGCTTCTGATGGTCGTCTACGTCTCGTTCTGGACGCAGACCACCTTCACCGTCGAGCCGACGCTCACCATTGAGAGCTGGCAGCGCTTCCTGTCGAGCTCGACCTATCTGTCGGCCACATGGACCACGGTTCGCATCTGGGCGATCGTGCTCGTCTCGACGCTTCTGATCGGCTATCCGGTCGCACTCTTCATCGGCCTTTTCGTGCGCAACCAGACGCTTCAGACGGCGCTTCTCGTCATCTGCGTCATCCCGTTCTGGACCTCGTTCCTCATCCGCGTCATCGCCTGGCGGCCGATGCTGGGCACCGAGGGCGCGATCAACATGATCCTGATCAATCTCGGCATCATCGACACGCCGCTGACGACGCTGCTCTTTTCCGAGTTCGCCGTTCTCGTCGGCATGACGCAGATCTACTGCGTCTTCATGGTCGGGCCGATCACCTTCATGCTGTCGCGCATCGACCCGTCGATCATCGAGGCCGCGCGCGACCTCGGCGCCGGCTTCGGGCGAATCTTCTTCAAGATCATCCTGCCGCTGTCGCTGCCGGGCGTCGTCGTCGGCGCGATCTTCGTCTCGGTCATGGTGCTCGGCGAATTCGCCACCGCCGCCTCGCTGTCGGGCCGCAAGGTCAATCTTCTCGGCAACATCATCGTCAGCCAGGTCGGCTCGCTCAAATGGGCCTTCGCATCGGTCGCCGGCGTCATCCTGACCATCATCATCGCGATCGTCATCACGGTCATGCTGCGCGTGGTCAATCTCAGGAAGGAGATGTAGGCCGATGGAATCGCGCGTCCTGAAACCCGTCCTGGCCGTCTATTGCGCCGCCTTCATCCTGTTCCTCTACGGCCCGATGATCGTGCTCGCGATCCTGTCCTTCCAGGGCGCCGGCGGCGGGCCGCAGTTCCCGATCATCGAATGGTCGACCTACTGGTACCAGCACCTTCTCGGCCTCACGCCGCCCGGCCGCATCACGCAGCTTCCCATCGGCGACGCCCTCTTGCGCTCGCTCACGCTCGCCTTCATGACGACGGTCGTGTCGACGGTGCTCGGCGTGATGACGGCGCAGGGGTTCCGCACCCGCTTCAAGGGCTCCGGCGTCGTCTTCTACCTCGTCATTCTCGGCATGATCGTGCCGGGCGTGCTCGTCGGCCTCGGCATGGCGCTGTTCTCCAACATGGCCGGCGTGGCGCGGGCCTGGTGGGGCACGGCCTTCGTGCTCCATGTCGTCTACACCTTCCCCTTCGCCTTCCTCGTCATGCTGGCGATCTTGAACCGCTTCGACCGGAGCGTGGAGGAAGCGTCGCTGTCGCTCGGCGTCTCGCCGGCGCAGACCTTCCGGCGCGTGACCTTCCCGATGATCTTCCCGGGCGTGCTTTCGGCGATGCTGTTCTCGTTCACGCTCTCCTATGACGAGTTCTCGCGCACGCTCTTCACCTCGGGCCGCGAACTGACGCTGCCGCTGACGATCTACGGGACGTTCTCGGTCGAGATCTATCCGAACATCTTCGCCTTCGGCGTTCTGACCACGCTGTTCTCCTTCACGCTCCTTGCCATCTACGCGCTCCTGATGCTCCGCGCCGTGCGCAAGGGCCAGGCCTTCAAAGGCCAGGAGGCCGAGGCATGAGCGGCAAGACCGCACTCGTCACCGGCGCCGGATCGGGCATCGGCGCGGGCATCGCAACGCGGCTCGCCGCCGAGGGCTATCGGGTCGCCGTCAATGACCTGAAGCCCGAGGCCTGTGCGAAGACCGTCGATGCGATCGCAAAGGCCGGGGGCACGGCCGAGGCATTTCCCGCCGACATCTCCGATCCGGCCGCCGTGACGAAGCTCGTCGCCGACGTCACGTCGCGTCTCGGTCCGGTCGCGCTTCTCGTCAACAATGCCGGTCACGGTCACCAGGCCGCGTTCCTCGACATTTCGCTCGCCGAGTTCGAGCGCATGTTCGCGGTCCATGTCCGCGGCACGTTCCTGATGTGCCAGGCCGTGCTCCCGGCGATGCTCGAAGCGGGCGAGGGCGTGATCGTCAACGTCGCCTCGCAGCTCGGCCAGGTCGGCGGCGTCGAGCTCGTCCACTATGCCGGCGCCAAGGGGGCGATCATCGCAATGACCAAGTCGCTCGCCCGCGAGGTCGCCAAGAAGGGTGTCCGCGTCAACGCGATCGCGCCCGGCCCCATCAACACGCCGCTGGTCGAGGCGCTTTCCGAAGACTGGAAGAAGGCCAAGGCCGCCGAACTCCCGCTCGGCCGCTTCGGCGAGACGCATGAGGTGGCCGGAGCCGTCGCCTTCCTCGCTTCGCCCGACGGCGCGCTCTTCGTCGGCCAGACGCTCGGGCCGAATTCCGGCGACGTGATGCTTTGAGACCCCAGGAAAGAATCCGCATGACCAAGCCAGCCACCCCGCGCACCATCCTCGTCACCGGAGGCGGCATTGGCATCGGCCGCGCCGCCGCGCTCGCCTTCGCGCGTTCGGGCGATCATGTCGTGGTGACGGATGTCCTCGAACGGGAAGGGCAGGCGGTCGCTGATGAGATCAAGGCGTCCGGCGGCTCGGCCGAATTCGCCCGGCTCGACGTGCGCTCGACCGATGAAGCCGAAGCGCTCGTCGCCCGCATCGATGCGGAGCGCGGCGGCGTCGATGTCATCGTCGCCAATGCCGGCATCGCGCACCGCGTGCCGCTGGCGGACCTCACCGACGCCAAGTGGGACGAGACCTTCGACATCGACCTGAAGGGCATGATCCGCGTCATCCGTCCCGCATTGCCGTCGATGCGCGCGAAGAAATCCGGCGCCATCGTCTGCCTCTCCTCGATCATGGGCGTCGCCTATGGCTGGGACGAGCATGTCCACTATTCCGCCGCCAAGGCCGGCGTCGTCGGCCTCGTGCGCGGCCTTGCCGTCGAGCTTGCGGGGCAGGGCATCCGCGTCAACGGTGTCGCGCCCGGCTACATCCGCACCGCGCAGCTTTTGTCGGAAAAGCACTCGCTCGGGCCGGAGGGCGCCGAAAAGGCCGCCGCCTTCATCCCGATGGGCCGGCTCGGCGAGCCGGACGACATCGCCGACGTCATTCATTTTCTCGCTTCCTCCGCGGCACGCTACCTGACGGGTCAGGTGATCGCGGTTGATGGAGGCCTCCTGGTGGGGCGCTACTGAAAATGGGCAATGAAAACAAAGGGAACAGTCAGATGAGAAAGCATCCAATGTTGAACAGACGCACGATGCTGAAGGGAGGCGCGGGGGCCATGGCGCTGGCCATGGGCGGGTTCGCGCCGTTTATCCGCCAGCAGGCCTACGCGCAGTCGCTCGCCGACCAGCAGCTTCGCACGATCGGCCTTTCGGTCACGGTGCAGGACCGCATCCTCGATTCCTTCAAGCAGGAGAGCGGCGTCGGCACCGCGACGGGCACCGCCTCGACCTTCCCCGACGCGCAGACGCGCATCCTGTCGGGCGCGGGCGACTATGATTGCTGGGAGGTGATCGCCGAGCGCCTGCCCGCCGTCATCGCCACCAACAATGTCGAGCCGATCCCGGTCGCCGAAATTCCCAACTGGAACTCGATCCGCGATACCTTCACGACCGAGAACGACAAGTGGGAACGCAAGGCGCAGATCGTCGGCCAGATCTGGGCCGACGAAGGCCAGACCGAGCTCTACATGGTCCCCGCCGTCTATAATTTCGATTCCATCGGCTACAATCCCGACGTCGTCAGCGACGAGGAAGCCAATAGCTGGACGGCGCTCTTCGACGACAAGTGGAAGGGCAAGTCGGGCCTCAACGTCGATCCGCTGATCGCCTTCGGTCAGGCCATCATCGCGCTCAACACGCTCGGCGAACTCGAAGCCAAGAACCCCGGCAACCCGACCGTCGAGGAAATCGACGAGGCGACGGCCTTCCTCATCTCCAAGAAGAAGGGCGGCCAGTTCCGCGCGCTCTGGGGCGATTTCGGCGAGCTGGTCAACCTGATGGCGTCCGGCGAGATGGTCGTCTCCGACGCCTGGCAGCCGGCCGTCATGGCGGTGAAGGCGCAGGGGCGTCCGGCAAAATACGCCACGCCCAAGGAAGGCACTCGCGGCTGGACCATCGGTCCCTCGCTCATCGCCGGCTCGCCCAATCGCGAGGCCGTCATCGCCTACGCCAATTACTGGCTCTCCGGCCCGCCGGCCATCGCCGTGACGGAACAGGGCTACTACTCGCCCTCGACCAACATCAAGGAAGCGATGGACCCGGACAAATACGCCTTCTGGTACGAGGGCAAGCCGTGGGTCGGCGCTGCGGATCGCGGCATCAACGAGGGCGATCTGCGCGACGGCGGCTCGCTCGAGGAGCGTTCGGCCAACGTCGCCTACTGGCACCAGTGGCCGGACGAATACGACTATCTGATCCAGCGCTGGGACGAGTTCCTCAACGCCTGATTTCGCTTTCCCGCGCGCCGGATCGCCCGGCGTGCGGGGCCGCCTCATCCAAAGTCGCATCGGAAATCGGGCATGTACGATCTCGAACTCAATGGCGTCGGCAAGACCTATTCGGACGGCACCGTCGCGGTCGCCGATTTCGATCTTCGCGTCGGCAAGGGCGAGTTCGTCGCCTTTCTCGGACCCTCCGGCTGCGGCAAGTCGACGACCCTGCGGATGATCGCGGGCTTCGAGGAGATCACCAATGGCGACATTCTGATCAAGGGCAAGAACGTCTCGTCGATCCCGCCGGAACGCCGCCCGACCTCGATGATCTTCCAGAACTACGCGCTCTTCCCGCATATGACCATGCGGCAGAACATCGGCTTCGGCCTTGACGTCAAACACCTGTCCAGGACCGAGAAGGACAGCAAAGTTGACCGCATCATGGACATGTTCGGCCTGACGCCGTTCGCCGACCGCAAGGCCGACAAGCTCTCCGGCGGCCAGCGCCAGCGCATCGCGCTCGCGCGCGGCCTCGTCGTCGAACCCGACATCCTGCTTCTGGACGAACCGCTCGGCGCGCTCGACGCCAATCTGCGCCGCGTCATCCAGAACGAACTGAAGCTCCTGCAGCGCGAGCTCGGCATCACCTTCGTCTTCGTCACTCACGCGCAGTCCGAGGCGCTTGGCCTCTCCGACCGCATCGTCGTGATGAATCGCGGGCGGGTCGAGCAGATCGGCACGCCGCACGAGGTCTATGCCAACCCCAAGACCGAATTCGTCGCCCGCTTCATCGGCTCCAACGCCATCATCGAGGGCCAGAACCTGTCCATCGCCGACGGCATCGGCGCGGTGGACACCGCCTTCGGGCGCATGCGCGGCCGACCTGCCGAGACCGTTCGCGCGGGCGAGGGCGTTCTGGTCGCGATCCCGGCCGAGGCGATGCGGATTTCACGGCGCGGCGCCGCCGACGCCCTGCCTGCCGAAAACCGCCTCAACGGCACGATCGCGATGCGCCATGCGGTCGGCAGCGTCCAGCATTTCCAGATCGATCTCGACGGCCGCCAGCGCGTCGACGTCGAGACCAGCACCGACAATCGCGACCTGATGCAGCTCGCCGTCGGCGACGCCGTCACGGTCGACTGTCCGTCCGAAAACGTCACCCTGGTCGCCCGGGGATGAACGCAGAACTCTGTTCCAATCAAAGGGAGATCGGCAATGGCTAAGGAAATTCTGGTCGGCTTCGGCATCGACGTCGATGCGGTGGCGGGGTGGCTCGGCTCATACGGCGGCGAGGATTCGCCCGACGACATCTCGCGCGGCATGTTCGCCGGCGAGGTCGGCTCGCCCCGCCTTTTGAAGATGTTCGAGCGCTGGGGCATCAAGACGACCTGGTTCATCCCCGGCCATTCGGCCGAAACCTTCTGGAACGAGATGAACGCCGTCGCCGATGCCGGCCACGAGATCGGCATCCACGGCTACAGCCACGAAAACCCGATCGCGATGACGCCGGAGCAGGAAGAGCAGGTCCTCGATAAATGTATCGAGCTGATCACCAAGCTCTCGGGACAGCGGCCGACCGGCTATGTCGCGCCGTGGTGGGAGTTCTCCAACGTCACCAACGAGCTGCTTTTGAAGAAGGGCATCAAGTACGACCACTCGCTGATGCACAACGACTTCACGCCCTATTACGTGCGCGTCGGCGACAAGTGGACCAAGATCGACTATTCCGCCAAACCGTCGGACTGGATGCAGCCGCTGACGCGCGGCGAGGAAACCGACCTGATCGAGATCCCGGCCAACTGGTATCTCGACGATCTCCCGCCGATGATGTTCATCAAGAAGGCGCCCAACAGCCATGGCTTCGTCAATCCCCGGCACATCGAGGAGATGTGGCGCGACCAGTTCGACTGGGTCTATCGCGAGATGGACTACGCCGTCTTCCCGATCACCATCCATCCGGACGTGTCGGGCCGCCCGCAGGTGCTGCTGATGCTCGAACGCCTCTACGACTACATCAAGGGCCACGAGGGCGTGCGCTTCGTCACCATGAACGAGATGGCCGACGATTTCGCCAAGCGCCATCCGCGCAAGAAATAGGCGCCAACGGGAGGAGCCGGTCATGTGCTCGCTGTGCGGCATATTGGGATGCGACGACCACTGGACGAGCGCCGTCGCTCGTCCAGGCGTCTACACGCGCAACACCGACCGGCTCTCGCGGCGGCGCGAGGCGGCCGACCGGATGAAGTTCGCCAACGCCGTCCTGTCGCCGCGCCGCATCAGCGTCGCCGAATGGCAGGGCACGTCCTACGTTCTGTCGAGCCCGACCGGCCGCACGCAGATCTTCGACAGCCTCGCCCATCTGTGGCCCGAGGCCGAGGCGATGGCCGGCCGCGGCTTCGACCCTCTCGATCCGGTCTATCTGGAGCAGTTGAAGGCGTTGTCATGAAGGATGCCACGCCGATCAACCTCCTCACCGGCTTCCTCGGTTCGGGCAAGACGACGCTGTTGCAGCGCCTTCTCACCGACCCGGCCATGGCCAGCGCCGCCGTCCTCATCAACGAATTCGGCGAGGTCGGGCTCGACCATCACCTTCTCGACCGCATCGACGACAATGTCGTCCTGATGAAGTCGGGCTGCATCTGCTGCACCGTTCGCGGCGAAATCGCCGACGCACTGCTCGGCCTTCATTCGCAGCGCGCGCGCGGCGAAATCCCCTGGTTCGACCGCGTCGTCATCGAGACGACCGGCCTCGCCGATCCGTTCCCCGCGCTCTCCACCATCCAGTCGCACCCCGTCCTGCGCAGCCATTTTTCGATCGCCAATGTCGTGACCACCGTCGACGCCGTGAACGGCCAGAAGCAGCTTGCCGACCGTCTCGAAGCCGTCCGCCAGGTCGGCGCGGCCGATGTCGTCGTCATCACCAAGACTGACCTCGCCGACGAGGCCCGTACCGCCGACCTGCGCGCCGCGCTGACGCGTCTCAATCCCACCGCGCGCCAGGTCATCGCAGCCGACGCGGCCTCGGGAGACTTCATCGCCTCAAGCGCCACGCTGCGCTCCGAGGGCTGGGACGCGGCGGCGCGCCATGCCGTCGACCATGCCGCGCACGACCACGATCATCACCATCATCACCACCACGCCGACGATGCCGCCGACGCGAAAATCCGCTCCTTCGCCATCACCGTCGATGGCCCGGTCGACTGGACCGCGTTCGGCGTCTGGCTCACCATGCTCCTGAACCGGCACGGCGACCGCATCTTCCGCGTCAAGGGCATCCTCAACGTCGCCGGCGAGGACCGGCCCGTCGCCATCCACGGCGTCCAGCGCCTCGTCCATGCGCCGGTCCATATGAGCGGCTGGCCGGATGAGAGCCGCCAATCGCGCATCGTCTTCATCGTCGACGATCTCGACCCGGCGCGGATCGAAGCCTCGTTCCATGTGTTCAACAGGCTGTCGGAAAAAGTGCTGTCGCATCGCGCAAGCGGTTGCCTCGAAGGTGCAACCCCGCGATAGGAGACCGGATGACCCTTGAGGACCATGAAGCCATCGCGGCACCGGCCGTCCACATCGCCAAGCCGCAGACCTTGCGCGTGCTGTGCACCGAGATTACGCCGTTCCGCCAATTGCAGACCCGCGCCCAACGCGACCTCGGTTTCGAACTCGCCTTCGAGCAGCACGATTTCGTCACCGCACAGCGCCTCGCCGCGACCGAGCCCGACCGCTACGACATCTACGACCAGTGCTTCCACAATCTCGATATCGTCTGGCACTGGCGGGCCATCAAGCCGATCGAGATCGAGCGCATCGATCTGTGGCCGCGCGTCAACGATCTGACCAAAAAGGGCTGCATCAACGCCGCCGCGCCGCTCGGCTTCGGCGATGCGCCCGTCACGCGGCTTTACGTGCAGCAGGACAACACGCTGTCCTCCGTGCCGACGCCCTACCTCTCCATGCTGCCGACGGTCCACAATTTCGATTCCTTCGGCATCAACGAGACCGCGACGGGCATCGACACCGACCGCGATGTCCATTCCTGGGCGGAGCTCCTGAACCCGCGCTGGCGCGGCCACGTCTCCATCGTCGACGAGCCGGCGATCGGCATCTTCGACCTCGCGCTCGCCTTCCGCGCCGCGCGCAAGATGGCGTTCAAGGAACTCGGCAACATGACCGTCGACGAGATCGACCAGCTGCTCGATTTCGCGCTTGCCTTGAAGCGCAAAGGCCATTTCCACACCTTCTGGCGCACCGCGCCCGAGGCGACTGCGCTGATGGAAAGCGGCGACGTCTGGGCCGGGTCCATGTGGAGCCCGAGCGCGGTGGCGCTCAAGAGCCGGCACCTGCGCATCCGGCAGGCCGTGCCCGTCGAAGGCTACCGCGCCTGGCACGGCGGCTTGTGCCTCGCCCGGCACCTGACCGGCCATCGGCTCGACCAGGCTTACGCCTATCTCAACTGGTCGCTGTCGGGCTGGCCGGGCGCCGTCGTCGCACGGCAGGGCTACTACATGTCGGTTACCGAGCCGGTGCGCGACCACCTCGAGCCGGAAGAATGGGACTACTGGTACGAGGGCAAGCCCGCGCGCCGCGTTCTCAATGACGCCGAAGGCAAGCCCGCGATCCAGCTTGGCGCGGTGCGCTCCGGCGGCTCCTACTGGAGCCGCGCCTCGCATATCGCGCTGTGGAACACGACCATGGACGAGCACAACTACCTCGTGCGACGCTGGGCCGAACTCGTGCGCGAGCCGGCCGGCGGCCTCAAGCGCGCGTCCTGATCTTGAAGAAGGAATCCGCCTTGGCAGCCACCATCATCCGGCCCGAACCGCAGCACCGCGCCGACTGGGACCGCCTCTACGCAGCCTACGCGCAGTTCTACAAGGTCGAGCAGACGGCCGAAATGCGCGACCGCGTCTGGGGCTGGCTGCAATCGCCCGACGAGGAGGAACAGGGCTTCCTCGCTGCCGACGAGACCGGCCGCATCGTCGGCCTCGCCCATTTCCGCCAGTTCACCCGCCCGCTCTCGGCCACGCGCGGCGGCTTCCTCGACGATCTCTTCGTCGACCCGGACGTGCGTGGCTCCGGCGCGGCGCAAGCGTTGATCGCTGCCATCTCCGACGAAGGCCGCAGCCGCGGCTGGACCGTCATCCGCTGGATCACCAAGGACGACAACTACCGCGCCCGCGCCGCCTATGATCGGCTGGCGAAGCGGACGGAGTGGCTGACCTACGACATCGAGCTGTAGGATTTTACGAAGGCGACCCCCACCCTTTATCCCTCCCCACAAGGGGGAGGGAGTCGCCAGCGTCGAGCTTTTCCGTCAAGTTTATCACCCGGCCGAAGGGAGGGTGTGCGCACGTGGATGCCTCCCTCCCCCTTGTGGGGAGGGATAAAGGGTGGGGGTCACTTCAAAAAAAACAACTCCCCCTGAAGCCGGCGTCACCACCGACATCGCACTGTAGGATTCTTACGAAGGCGACCCCCACCCTGTATCCCTCCCCACAAGGGGGAGGGAGTTCGCCGGCGTCGAGCTTTTCCGTCAAGTTTATCACCCGGCCGAAGGGAGGGGCACGACGTGGATGCCCTCCCTCCCCCTTGTGGGGAGGGATAAAGGGTGGGGGTCACTTCAGAAAGAATCCTCCCCTCAACCCGGCGTCACCACGTAAGACCCGCTCTCGTGCAACTCCGCCCGCCAGCCCGGCTCGATCACGATCGTCGTCGTCGTCTCCTCGATGATCGCCGGTCCCGTCACCACGTCGCCGGCTCCCAGCTTGCCGCCGTCATGCACCGGCACGCGCTGGCGATTACCGTCGGCGGAGAAAATCGCCTGGCGCGTCCCCTTCAGTGACCCATCCAGATCGCCGCCCTTCGCCAGCGCCTTGTCGCCCGGCTTGGCGACCAGCCCGTAGAGCGTGCTCTCGATGTTGACGATCTCGACCGTGTTGTTCGGCTCGGCATAGGTGTAGAGCTGTTCGTGTCGGCGGTGGAACGCGTCCTTCAGGCGCTCGACCGTCTCCGCGCCGATCTCGAAATTGTCGACCTCGACCGTGCATTCGTGCACCTGGCCGACATAGCGCATGTCGAGGCTGCGCTTGATGCGGATCTGGTCGTCGCCAAAGCCGTCGGCCTTCAGATGCTCCCGGCCCTGCTCCTCCAGTTCATGGAAGAGCGCGTTGACGCGGCGATAGGCCTCCTCATTGTCAAGCCGCACCGGGCAGGTCGCCATGTAGTTGTACTTCACGTCCGAGATGATCTGGCCGAAAGCGCAGAGGCCCGAGGCGAGCTTCGGCACGATGATGCGGGTGATGCCCATCTCGCGCGCGAGCGCCGTGATATGCGCGCCCGTCGCGCCGCCGGCGCAGACCAGCACGAAGTCGCGCGGGTCGTAGCCGCGCTCGATCGAGACGCGCCGGATGCCGTTGACCATGTTGGCGTTGACGATGGTGAACATGCCGTAGGCGGCTTTTTCGAGCGAAATGCCGAGCGGCTCGGCGACCTTCGTCTGGATCGCCGTCTCGGCTTTTGCCGGGTCGAGCGGCAGGCGGCCGCCGACGAGCCCGTCGGGGTTCAGGTAGCCGAGCACCAGGTTGACGTCGGTCGTCGTCGGCTCCGTGCCGCCCTGGCCGTAGCAGGCGGGGCCGGGGTCGGAGCCGGCACTTTGCGGGCCGACCTGCAACAGCCCCATCTCGTCGATCCAGCCGATCGAACCGCCGCCCGCGCCCAGCGTCTCCACCTGGATCATCGGCACGCCGATCCGGTAGCGCAGGAAGTCGATGTTCTTGTTGAGGTTCGTCACGCCCTCATGCGTCAGCGTGATGTCGAACGACGTACCGCCCATGTCGATGGTGATGACGTTGGTTTCGTCGAAGGGAGCGGAGACATGGAGGCCGGCGAGCGGTGCGGAGGCCGGACCCGAATTGATCGCGTAGACCGAGCGGTCGGTCATCGCGTCGCCGATGGCAAGGCCTCCGTTCGACTGGAAGTAGCGCACCGGGTGCTTCGCGCCCAGCGAGCGGAAATAGGCGTCCACCGCGCCGACATATTTCTTCAGCGTCGGCGCGAGATAGGCGTTCGTCACCGCCGTCGAGGTGCGCGTATATTCGCGCACCTGTGGATAGAGCGCCGAGCCGAGCGTGAGGATGACGCCCGGCATCATCTCGCGCACGATCTCGCCCGCGCGCCGCTCGTGCTCGGGGTGGAGCACCGACCAGACGAAGGAGATCGCGACCGATTCCACGCCTTCTTTCAGGAAATGCTCGCAGGCCGCGCGCACGTCGTCCTCGGTCAGCGGCGTTCGCACCTGACCGTTGGAGAGAACCCGCTCGCGCACGCCCTTGCGCAAATTGCGCGGCACCAGCATCACGGCCGGCGGATAGTCGGCATCGTAGCGGTAGCCATCCTCCTTGTGGCCGTTGCGGATTTCGATCGAGTCCTCGTGCCCCGCCGTGCAGATCAGCCCTGTGCGCGCGCCCTTGTGCTGGATCAGCGCGTTGAGGCCGACCGTCGTGCCGTTGATGCACAGGTCGCAATTGGGGATGATCTCGTCCAGCGGCACATCGAGGTCTTCGGCGATCAGCGCCAGCCCGTTGCGGATCGCGATGGTCGGATCGGCCGGCGTCGAGAGCGCCTTGTAGAGCCGGTTGCCGCCGGCCTGCTCGGCCAGCACGAAATCGGTGAAGGTGCCGCCGGCATCGATGCCGAGACGATATTTGCTGCGCATGGTCATCTCTCCTCAGGCTCAGGCGGCGCGCAATTTGCGGGTGGCGTCGAGGTCGACCTTCAGCGTCTCCGCATCCGCGATGACGACGCCGTAATCCTCGCGCGCGCCATTGATCGAGACGAGGCCGAGCTTCACGTCCTCGACAACCTTGTCGACCGGCCGCTTCTTCGGGTCGCCATAGCCGCCGCCGCCGGGGTTCATGTTGGTCACCGTCTCGCCGGGTTTGATCACGCCGATCGTGTTGTTGCGGATCGTCTCGGTCCGGCCGTCGCGCTTCAGTTCCAGCCGGCCGACCTTGGTGTCGATCATGGACGATTGCGCGCCCGCCGCGCCCAATGCGGGGATGCGCCGGCCTTCGCCGAACATGATGAAGGTCATGTCGCCGTCGAGCGGTTCGACCTCCCAGGCCGTGCCCGAGCCGCCGCGATGCAGCCCCGCGCCGCCCGAATCCGTCATCAGCGAATATTTGTGGATGATGATCGGGTAGGAGTGCTCCAGAAGCTCGATGTCGCCCGAGGTCAGCGCGCCGAAGCAGCATTCCGGGCCGCAGGCGTGCCAGCCATCCTGCTGCGGCGTCGCGCCCGCGCCCGAGATGATGGTGGCGAGCACCATCGTCACATATTCCTCGTCGTGGCGCTTGTCCCAGCCGGCGATGTTGAGCCCGTTGGCGTGGCCCCATGAAGCCGCGACCTTCGACGGCATCGCCTTTTCGAAGGCGAGGCGCACCGCGTCGGTCAGCGTCTCCATCGGCGTCGTCGTGCAGTTCATGTGCGGCGCCGGTTCCTTGGCGTTGCACAGCGTGCCTTTCGGACCCATGTCGACCGAGACGCAGCGATAGAGCCCTTCATTGTAGGGCGGCGGAAGCTGCGCGAACATCATCAGGCCGAGATAGACGCCCGAATAGGAATTGCCCTCGTAGGAATTGATGAAATAGGGCACCTGCGGCGGGCTCGAGATCGCGATCCGGCAATCGTCGCCTTCGATCGTCACCGTCGCCTTGATGTCGAAATCGCCGAAGCCGTGGCCCGCATCCTCCAGCACCGCGACGCCCTCATAGGTGCCGTCGGGCACTTCAGCGATCAGCGTACGCATCTGGCGCTCGGCCATGTTCAAAAGTTCGCCGATGCACGCATCGACGACGTCCTTTCCATACTTGTCGAGCATCCGGACCAGCGCCCGCTCGCCCACCTGGCAGGCGCCGATCAGCGCGTTGAAATCGCCCTCCTGGTCGCGCCGCGCGCGCATGTTGGTCAGGATCATGTTGAGCACGTCCTTGCGCGGCTTGCCCCGGTCCCAGATTTTCACCGGCGGAATGCGCAGGCACTCGGCGTAGATTTCCTTGGCGTCGGGGTTGTAGCCCGCCGGCACCGGCCCGCCGATATCGGTCAAATGCCCCTTGCAGACCGTCCAGTAGACGAGTTCGCCATGGTAGAAGACGGGCTTGTACATGCACACGTCGATGGCGTGGCTGCCGCCATAGGCGGGGTCGTTGTGCAGGATCAGGTCGCCCTCGTTGATGTCGCCCTCGAAATAGCCGGCGACCACCTTCATCGCCGGGATCAGCGAGCCGAGATGGATCGGGATGTCCTGCCCCTGCAGGATCATTTCCGGCTCGGCATTGAAGAGCGCGGTCGAATAGTCGTGCGCCAGGTTGAAGACGCTCGAGCGCGCGGTCTTCTCCAGCGACAGCGTCATTTCGCGCTGCGTCGTCTCCAGAATGCCCCGCACCACCGACAGGGTGATCGGGTCGACGGTCCGCGTCGTTTCTGTCCGGTCCATTGGTCCTCGCTTTCCGGCCCGGTCGTGCGCCGCGCCGATGTTCCCTTGTTTCGGGAAAGCCTAGGCCCGTCGCGCCGCGCACGTCTTTGACAGGGAGTGCGCGATTTCTTGACCGTCAGCGCAGGCGTCCATCAAGCGTTTGTCAGGTGCCGCGACCTGCCATAAGGTCAGGTCGGGAGAGAACGCAGATGGACGTCATCACGACACGCGGGGTCGATCCCGCCAGCCGCAGCGCCCACTGGCATCAGGCGATCGCCAGTGCCTATTTCCCGCTCGACCTGAAATTCCGCGATCCCGAGCGCTTCACCGGCGACCTCGCCAAATGGACGCTCGGCGGCGTCTCGCTGTCGCGCCTGCGTTCCGAGGCGCTCGCCTATCACCGCCTGCCGCGGCATCTGCGCGGCGAAAGCGACGAACAACTCCTCATCACCATCCCCGTCCGCGCGCCGGTGCATTTTTCGCAGCGCGGGCGTGACGTCACCTGTGCGCCGGGCGGCTACATCATCGAATGCGGCCACGAGCCCTACGAGTTCAGCTATGGCGAACGCTCGGACCTTTGGGTCATGAAGGTCGACGCCGCGGCGCTGCGCGGCCGCATCCGCGCGCCCGAGCGCTTCTACGGCATGCAGTTCAACGGATCGGACGGCGTCTCCGGCCTGTTCGTCGCCATGCTGCACCAAATCCCGACGCAGATCGGCTCGATGAGCGAGGAGGCGCGCGATGCCGTCGGCCAGCAGCTCGTCGACCTCCTCGCGCTCTCCATCCGCGCCGACGAGCGCACGCTCACCTCCGGCCAGTCGAGCGTGCGCGCCGCGCATCTGTCGCGCGTCGAGACCTTCGTGCGCGCCAATCTCCACCGCCGCGACCTCGATCCGGAGCTGATCGCCCGGCGCTGCGGCATTTCCGTGCGCTATCTCCACGAAATCTTCCGCGACACCAACCAGACGCTCGGTCAGTGGGTGCGCGACATGCGGCTCGAAGCTGCGCGCCAGGACCTTCAAGCGGCTGGCCCGCAGGCGTCGATCGCCGAGATCTGCTTCGCCCGCGGCTTCGGCGACCTCGCCCACTTCACCCGCCTCTTCAAGAGCCGGTTCGGAAAGGCGCCGGGCGAATATCGCAAGAGCCTCAACGTCGGCTGAGGCTCAGTCCCAGGAAAGCGCTCCGCCGCTCTGATACTCGATCACGCGCGTCTCGAAGAAGTTCTTCTCCTTCTTCAAATCCATCGCCTCCGACATCCAGGGAAACGGGTTTTCCGTCTCCGCGAAGACGGGCGTGAGGCCGAGCTGCGCGCAGCGCCGATTGGCGATGAAGCGCATATATTGCTCGCACAGCGCCGCGTTCAGCCCGAGAAACCCGCGCGGCATCGTATCGCGGCCATAGGCGGCCTCGAGTTCGGCCGCATCCGCGATCATGCCGCGGATTTCCTCCTGGAACGCCGCCGTCCACAGATGCCGATTCTCGTGCCGGATCTGGTTGATGACATCTATCCCGAAATTCAGGTGAATGCTCTCGTCCCGCAATATGTACTGGTACTGCTCGGCAATGCCGACCATCTTGTTGCGCCGCCCCAGCGACAGGATCTGCGCAAAGCCGGTATAGAACCACATCCCCTCGAAGATGACGTAGAAGGCGACGAGATCGCGCAGGAAATCCGTATCGGTCTCCGGCGTTCCGGTCCTGAAGTCCGGATCGTCGAGCGACTGCGTGTGCTTCAGCGCCCATGCCGCCTTGTCGGTGATCGACGGCACCTCGCGATACATGTTGAAGAGCTCGCCCTCGTCGAGCGACAGGCTCTCCACGATATACTGGAACGTATGCGTGTGGATCGCTTCCTCGAAGGCCTGCCGCAGCAGATATTGCCGGCATTCGGGGTTGGTCAGGTGCCGGTAGATGGCGAGCACGATGTTGTTCGCGACCAGCGATTCCGAGGCGGCGAAGAAGCCTAGATTGCGCTTGATCATCCGCCGCTCGTCTTCGGTCAGCCCGTCCTTCGATTTCCAGAGCGCGATGTCGGCCTGCATCGAAACCTCGGTCGGCATCCAGTGATTGTTGCAGCCGGCGAGATATTTCTCCCACGCCCAGCGATATTTGAGCGGCAGAAGCTGGTTCACGTCGGCGCGGGCGTTGATCATGCGCTTGTCGTCGATGGCGACCCGCGCACCGCCGCGCTCGATGGCGCCAAGGCCCGTTGCGTCAGGGGTGGGGAGGGGAGTGGATAGGTTGAGCATTGGGAAATCCTGATATCTGATTGCCGGAACTCCCCCTCTCCGTCGCGGGCTGCGCCCGCGCCACCTCTCCCCCTCCGGGGGCGAGGAAAGGCGCCAGGGCCGGCGACGGCGTTTCCTCGCCCCCGAAGGGGGAGAGGTGGCACGCGAAGCGTGACGGAGAGGGGGAGGGAACGTCGAGCGCTACTGACACGCCTCGCAGTCCGGATCGTCCACCGCACAAGCCTGGCCCCACGCCGCGCCCGGATCGATCAAGATCGGCGCCGCCGACACTGCGTTGAGCTTCCCATCCGTCCCCTTCAGCGTCGATTTCTCGACATGGGTCGCCGATCGCGCGCGCAGATAGTAGGTCGTCTTCAGCCCCTTCCGCCACGCCAGCCGATAGAGCGCGTCGAGCGCCTTGCCGGACGGATTGGCCATGTAGAGATTGAGCGACTGTGCCTGGTCGATCCATTTCTGCCGCCGCGATGCCGCCTCGATCAACCAGCCGGAATCGATCTCGAAAGCGGTCGCGTAAAGCGCCTTCAGATCGTCCGGAATGCGGTCGATCTGGCCCACCGAGCCGTCGAAATATTTCAAATCCGAGATCATCACCTCGTCCCACAGCCCGCGCGCCTTCAGATCGCGCACCAGCGCCGCGTTCACGACGGTGAAATCGCCCGACATGTTCGATTTGACGAACAGGTTCTGGTAGGCCGGCTCGATCGATTGCGACACGCCGCAGATGTTGGAGATCGTCGCCGTCGGCGCGATCGCCATCGTGTTGGAGTTGCGCATCCCGACCGTTCTCACCCGCTCGCGCAGTTTATCCCAGTCAAGCGTCGCACCGCCGTCCATCTCGACACCCGGCCGCGCTTCTTCGAGCAACCGGATCGAATCGATCGGCAATATCCCTTTCGACCAGAGCGAGCCGTCGAAGCTTGGATAGCGCCCGCGCTCAGCCGCCAGATCGACCGATGCCGAGATCGCGTGATAGCTGATCGCCTCCATCGACCGGTCCGCGAAATCCGCCGCTTCCGCCGAGGCATAGGGAATACGCAGCGCCTGCAACGCGTCCTGAAAACCCATCAGCCCGAGCCCGACCGGGCGATGGCGAAGGTTCGATTTCCGTGCCTCGGGGATCGTGTAGAAATTGATGTCGACGACATTGTCGAGCATCCGCATCGCGGTCGCCACCGTCTTCGCCACCCGCGCCATGTCGAGGCCATCTACGCTGACATGATTGAGCAGGTTGACCGAACCCAGATTGCACACCGCGACCTCGTCCTTCGACGTGTTGAGCGTGATTTCGGTGCACAGGTTCGACGAATGCACCACACCGACATGGCCCTGCGGCGAGCGGATGTTGCAAGGGTCCTTGAAGGTGATCCACGGATGGCCGGTCTCGAACAGCATCGTCAGCATCCGCCGCCAAAGATCGACCGCGCGCACCGTGCGGAACACCGCGATCTCGCCCGCCGCCGCCCTTGCCTCATGCGCCTCATAGGCCGCCTTGAACGCCGCTCCATAAAGATCGTGCAGATCCGGCACCTCATCCGGCGAAAACAGCGTCCATTCGGCATTCGCCTCCACGCGCTGCATGAACAGGTCCGGCACCCAGTTGGCCGTGTTCATGTCATGCGTGCGTCGCCGGTCGTCGCCGGTGTTCTTGCGCAGGTCGAGGAATTCCTCGATGTCGACATGCCAGGTCTCGAGATAGGCGCAGACCGCGCCCTTGCGCTTGCCGCCCTGGTTGACCGCGATCGCCGTGTCGTTCGCCACCTTCAGGAACGGCACCACGCCCTGGCTCTCGCCATTGGTCCCCTTGATATGCGCGCCGAGTCCGCGCACCGGCGTCCAGTCATTGCCGAGCCCGCCGGAATACTTAGCCAGCAGCGCATTGTCCTTCACGCCCTTGAAGATCGCATCGAGATCGTCGCCGATGGTCGTCAGAAAACACGAGGATAGTTGCGGCCGCGTCGTGCCCGAATTGAACAGGGTCGGCGTCGAGGCCATGAAGTCGAAGGACGACAGGAGGTCGTAGAACTCGATCGCACGCGCCTCGCGGTCGATCTCGCGCAAGGCAAGCCCCATCGCCACGCGCATGAAGAAGGCCTGCGGCAGCTCGAAGCGCTTGCCCTTCGTGTGCAGGAAATAGCGGTCGTAGAGCGTCTGCAGCCCGAGATACTGGAAGCTTAGATCGCGCTCGGGCTTCAGCGCTGCGCCCAGCCGTGCAAGGTCGAAACGCGCGAGTTCCGGATCAATCAGGCCTGCATCGATGCCCGCCGTGATGAAACCGGGAAGATACTCCGCATATCGCTCCGCCATCTCGCCTTGCGTCGCCGCATCCGGCCGACCCGCGACGAAGCTCAGCGCCTCGCGCCGCAGCCGGTCGAGCAGCAGTCGTGCGGATACGTAGCTGTAGTCCGGGTCGGTCTCGACCAAGGCCCGCGCGGCGAGGATCGGCGCCAGCGAGAGTTCGTCGAGCGTGATGCCGTCATAGAGGTTGCGCCGCGTCTCGGTCAGGATCGGCTCGGGCGAAACCGCGTCGAGCCCCGCGCAGGCCTCGTTGACGAGCGCCGTCAGCCGCGCCTCGTCGAGTGGCGCGAGGCTGCCGTCGGCAGATTTGACGTTGAGCACCGGTGCCCGATCTGCCGTCTTCGGCCGGGCCGCCAGCCGCTCGCGAGCGCGTTCTTCGCGGTAGAGCACATAGGCCCGTGCCACCTTGTGATGCTCGCCGCGCATCAGCGCCAGTTCGACCTGGTCCTGAATGTCCTCGATATGGACGATGCGCGCTTCGCCGCCCCGCCTTGCGAGCGCCGATGTCACCTGCGCGGTCAGGTCCTCGACTGCGTCGTGAACCCGTCGCGAACCGGCAGCGCCCGTTCCCTCGACGGCGAGAAACGCCTTGGTCAACGCAACCGCGATCTTGTTCGGATCGAACGGCGTCAGCGCGCCGCCGCGCCTGATGACGCGATGGCCAACTTCGTCGGTTGCATCTGCGGTGAAATGCGGAACCGGGACGGCTCCGTTGGATGGTCGTGTGGCAATGCCCTGCATCATAATCCCCGTGGCGATGGCGGACGGGGGAGGGCGCACGCATGCTTTGACGGGGTGAATCGATCGCCCGCGGCACACGCACCACCGGGACACCCCGCCCGAGGTTCGTTCAAGCCGTCAGGGCAGGTCTCCTGGCTCGCAGGTCACAGCTCTCGTCGGCCTTCCCGGTGCCGGCGGCACCAGTGGCATCAATCGACGCAAGCTCACTGCTTACAGTTGCGGGGGCAGCGCCGGCATAGCATTTACGCGCACCGGCTTCCCTCTTAGCTCCCGGGTGGTTGCCCGTCCGGAAGACCCATGACCACCGCATATAGATGGGTATTTGCGGATCGCGTCAACATCTTGTGTGACGCGATCCACAATTCACGCGAGCGCCGCTTGACGCGTCTCGACGTCGATCGCCCGCGCCGCAATCGCCGCCACCAGCAGAAGACCTGCAAACAGGCCGATCGCCGCCGCCGTGCTCTCGATGAAGAGGTAGACGACGACGGAGGGCGCGAGCAGCCCTCCGAGACGCGCCATCGCGCCGGCGGCACCCATGCCCGTCGCGCGCGAGGCGGTCGGGTAGAGTTCGGGCGTGAAGGCGTAGAGCGCGCCCCAGGTACCGAGCAGCGCAAAGCTCATCAACAGAAGCGCCGTCGCGATCAGCGCCGGTGTGGCGGCGACGACGAACAGCGCGCAACCCGCCGCACTCAGCACCAGGAACCGCGTCAGCGTCGCGCGCCGGCCCCATTTTTCGACGCCATATGCGGCGAGCGCGTAGCCGGGGATCTGCGCCAGCGCGACGAGGACGAGGAAGCCGTAACCGCGCACGAAGCCGAAGCCCTCGGTCGCCAGCCGCGCCGGCATCCACACGAAGATGCCGTAATAGGAGATCGAGACGAGGAACCAGCAGGCCAGGATCAGGATCGTGCGGCGCCGCAACTCCGGTGACAGCAGCCCGACGCTCGATGCGGCGGGCGTCGCCGTCAGCTTTGTCTCGCCGAGCGGCGTCTTGCCGTTGGCGACCAGCACCTTGTCCATCACCGCGCGCGCCTCGGGCTCCTTGCCCTGGCGCATCAGGTGCATGGGCGATTCGGGTATCCAGAAGCGCAGGAAGATGCCGACGATCGCCGGCAGCGCGGTGACGAAGAAGATCACCCGCCACTCATCCGCAACGCCGGCGGACGCCGCCGCCCATGCGGTCAGCGCGACAGCGACCGTGCCGACGGCCCAGAACCCTTCGAGTGCCACCAGCCAGCGGCCGCGCCGCGAGGGCGGCAGGAACTCGGCCATCATCGCATAGTCGACCGGCAGCGTGCCGCCGACCGCAAGCCCGGTCATGAAGCGCAGGAAAAGCAGCGTCTGGAAGTCGGGCGCGAAGGCCGACGCGATGCCGAACACCGCATCCATCGCCACCGTGCCGATCAAGATGCGCCGGCGCCCGAAGCGGTCGGCCAGTCGGCCGAACACCGCCGCGCCGATCAGCATGCCGAGGAAGAACAGCGTCCCGGTCTGCAGCGCCTGCGGCACCGTCAGCCCGAAAGTCGCCGCGATCGACGCCGCGGTGAAGCCCACCGCCAGCACCTGCATCGCGTCGGCCGTCCACACCAGACCGAAGACGCCGAGCAGCCTTCGTTGGAAAGGCCCGGTGCCGCCGCGCTCCAGAACCGCATCGATCGTCGTCGTCATTCGAAAATCCCCCAATCTGTGAGCGTCGCTCTAGGGGTGCTGTGAAAATTTGTCGAGCGCCGGATCGACTTGCCGGGTCATTTTCAACCTTTCATGGCAGTCAAGCCGTTAACCTTAACCATAGGTAAATGAATCAAGTCGCAGTTTCGGGGTTTTGGAACAGTCGATACACAGTTAGCATCCGGTTAATGGCGGTACGGGGGAATGCGGCATGACAGGACAAGCAGCGGCACTGCGTGCCGAGGCGGACGGCGGGTCCGTTTCGGGCGAGGGGCAATCGGGCGACGGCCAGGGGTCGGCATTCGCGCGCAGCGTGTCGGCTCTTCTGGAGCGGACGGAATATCGGCGCTGCGAAAGCGGCGAGGATCTCGAGGCGATCTATCGCCTGCGCTACAAGGCGTACAAGGCCTACGGCCTCGTCGGAGAGGCCGAAAACGAGCGCATCTGCGATGCGATGGACGACACGCCGAACAGCTATCGCTTCGGCGTCTTCATCGACGGCGAACTCGTTTCGACCGTCCGTCTTCACCACATCACCGCCGCCGAGCCCTGGGGGCCGGTCATGCGGGTCTATTCGGACATGCTGGAGCCGCGGCTCGCCGCAGGCGAAACCTTCGTCAATCCGGGCCAGTTCACGGCCGATCCTTCGGTCGCCGGCTCGTTTCGCCTGCTGCCCTATCTGACGCTGCGGCTCGCGGTCATCGCCAACACCTATTTCGATTCCACGAGCTGCGTCTGCCTGATCCGCGACGAGCACGTCGCGTTCTACAAGCGCATCTTCGGCTCGGCACAGGTCGGCCTCGCGCGGCCCTATCCGCCCTTCACCGTGCCGGTCATGCTCTACGAATCCAACTGCGAGGAGAACATGGCGAAGACGGTGGCGCGCTATCCGTTCTTCCGCTCCACCTTCGCCGAGCGTCGGCTCCTCTTCCAGCGCCCGGACGCCGGCGAACTGACGCCGCTCACAGTCCTGCCGACGGCGAAGTATCGCGTCGCCGCCTAGGCCGCTGACGCTGCGACACGCTTGCCGCGCCGCGATGCGCGCCTAGCTATCCACCGCAGGGACTTCATTCACGGATATTTTCCATGCCCGATCTCGCACTGACACCACTGATCTCGCTCATCGCCGGCGTCGTCATCCTGATCATGCCGCGCCTGCTCAACTACATCGTCGCGCTCTACCTCATCGTCATCGGCCTCATTGGCCTGTTCCCAGACATCGTAGGCTAGTTTCCGCGACAATCCTGCCATTGCCCTCAATCACGCTTTTCGTTATCAGCGAACGACAGAATTGCGAGGGAGCCTTCCATGGCAGAAGAACATCATTCCGGCCCGCTCGAGATGGGCGCGGAAATGGACTATCACGAGCACGAGAAGACCTATTCGCTCTTTCTCGAATTCGCCAAATACGGCACGCTCGCCGTGGTCGCGCTCCTGATCGCCATGGCGTTCGGCTTCTTCACGGCAGCCGGCTTCATCTCCTCGACCATCCTCTTCCTGCTCATCTGCGGCCTCGGCGCGATCCTGTTGCGCTGACGGTCGTCGCGGCGGATCGTTTCCGCCGGGGAGTGAGGATCGGCAGTCAGGGAGGGGCCAATGTCGCAGATCGTTTTCGTACCGAGAGAAGTCGAGGGTGGAGAGCCGCGCGTCGCGGCTTCGCCCGATACCGTCAAGCGGCTGAAGGGGCTCGGCCTCGACGTGGTCGTCGAAGCTGGCGCGGGCACCGCCTCGCGCATCCCGGACGGCGAGTTCGAGAAGGCCGGCGCGCGCATCGGCTCGACTGCCGACGCATCGACCGCCGATGTCGTCCTCAAGGTCCGCCGCCCGAACGATGCCGAACTCAAATCCTATAAAAAGGGCGCCGCGGTCATCGCAGCGATGGACCCTTACGGCAATGACGCGGCCGTCGCCGCCATGGCGAAGGCCGGCATCTCCGCCTTCGCGATGGAATTCATGCCGCGCATCACGCGTGCGCAGTCGATGGACATTCTCTCGAGCCAGGCCAATCTCGCCGGCTACCAGGCCGTCGTCGATGCGGCCGCCGAATATGACCGCGCTCTGCCGATGATGATGACCGCGGCCGGCACCGTGCCCGCCGCGAAAATCTTCATCATGGGCGTCGGCGTCGCCGGCCTGCAGGCCATCGCCACCGCGCGCCGCATGGGCGCCGTCGTCACCGCGACCGACGTGCGCCCCGCCGCCAAGGAACAGGTCGCCTCGCTCGGCGCCAAGTTCCTCGCCGTCGAGGACGAGGAATTCAAGGCAGCCGAGACCGCCGGCGGCTATGCCAAGGAAATGTCCAAGGAATACCAGGCGAAGCAGGCCGCGCTGACGGCCGAGCACATCGCCAAGCAGGACATCGTCATCACCACCGCGCTGATCCCGGGCCGGCCCGCGCCGCGCCTCGTCTCGGCCGAGATGGTCGCCTCGATGAAGCCCGGCTCCGTCATTGTCGATCTCGCGGTCGAGCGCGGCGGCAATGTCGAGGGCGCGAAGGCGGGCGAAGTCGTCACGACCGCCAACGGCGTCAAGATCGTCGGCCATCTCAACATGGCCGGCCGCGTCGCAGCCTCCGCCTCGCTGCTCTACGCCAAGAACCTCTTCGCCTTCCTGGAGACGCTGGTCGACAAGGAAACGAAGACGCTCGCGATCAAGCCGGACGGGGAACTCGTCAAGGCGACGCTCCTGACCCACGAGGGCCAGGTCGTCCACGCGAACTTCGCCAAGGCCGAGGCCGCGCCCGCTGAGCCTGTGGAACCCGCACCCAAGCCGAAATCCGCTTCGAAGAAGGGGGATGCGTGATGGAAATGACCGCGATGGAACGCGCCATCGAGCAGCTCGAACAGGCAACCGCCGCGCTGCGGCTCGCCTTCTCCGATCTCGAAACCGCGGAAGCTGCCGGCCATGCCGCCGCGGCCGCGACGGGCGGCGCGATCGACCCCTTCGTCTTCCGCTTCGCCATCTTCGTGCTGGCGATCTTCGTTGGCTACTACGTCGTCTGGTCGGTGACGCCCGCGCTCCACACGCCGCTGATGGCCGTCACCAACGCCATCTCGTCGGTCATCGTCGTCGGCGCGCTGCTCGCGGTGGGCATTTCGGCCTCGGGCCTGGCGACCGGCTTCGGCTTCATCGCCCTCATCCTCGCATCGGTGAACATCTTCGGCGGCTTCCTCGTCACCCACCGCATGCTCGCCATGTACAAGAAAAAAGAGAAGTGAGGCGCATTCGATGAGCGAGAATTTCGCCTCCTTCCTCTACCTCGTCTCCGGCGTCCTGTTCATCATGGCGCTGCGCGGCCTGTCGCACCCCACCACCAGCCGCCAGGGCAATCTCTACGGCATGGTCGGCATGGGCATCGCCATCGTCACCACGCTGCTTCTGGCGCGTCCGACGCTCGGTGGCTTCCTGATGATCGTCGTCGGCATCGCCATCGGCGGCGGCATCGGCGCGGTGATCGCCAAGCGCATCCCGATGACATCGATGCCGCAGCTTGTCGCCGCTTTCCACTCGCTCGTCGGCCTTGCCGCCGTGCTGGTCGCGGCCGCCGCGGTCTATTCGCCGGAAAGCTTCGGCGTGGGCACGGTCGGCCACATCCACACCCAGGCACTGATCGAGATGTCGCTCGGCGTCGCCATCGGCGCCATCACCTTCACCGGCTCGATCATCGCCTTCCTGAAGCTCGATGGGCGCATGTCCGGCAAGCCGATCATGCTACCCGCGCGCCACATGGTGAACGCGGCCATCGCGACCGCGCTCGTCCTGCTCGTCGTCGTCCTCGTCATGACGCAGTCGACGCTCGCCTTCTGGCTGATCGTCATTCTGGCCCTGGCGCTCGGCGTCCTGATCATCATCCCGATCGGCGGCGCGGACATGCCCGTCGTCGTCTCGATGCTCAACTCCTATTCGGGCTGGGCCGCGGCCGGCATCGGCTTCACGCTCGGCAACCTCGCGCTCATCATCACCGGCGCGCTGGTCGGCTCATCGGGCGCGATCCTCAGCTACATCATGTGCAAGGGCATGAACCGCTCCTTCATCTCCGTCATCCTCGGCGGCTTCGGCGGCGAGACGGCTGCCGCGAGCGCCGATGACGGGATCGAGCGCACGGTCAAGCAGGGCTCTGCCGATGACGCCGCCTATTTGATGATGAACGCGCAGAAGGTCATCATCGTCCCCGGCTACGGCATGGCAGTCGCGCAGGCGCAGCACGCGCTGCGCGAAATGGCCGACACGCTCAAGGCCAACGGCGTCGAGGTCAAATACGCGATCCACCCGGTCGCCGGCCGCATGCCCGGCCACATGAACGTGCTCCTCGCCGAAGCGAACATCCCCTATGACGAGGTCTTCGAACTGGAAGACATCAACTCCGAATTCGCCCAGGCCGACGTCGCCTACGTCATCGGCGCCAACGACGTGACCAACCCGTCCGCCCGCGACGACAAGTCCTCGCCGATCTACGGCATGCCCATCCTCGACGTCGACAAGGCCCGCACCTGCCTCTTCGTCAAACGCTCGCTCGGCTCCGGCTATGCCGGCATCGACAACACGCTGTTCTACAAGGACGGCACGATGATGTTGCTCGGCGACGCCAAGAAGATGACCGAGGAAATAGTCAAGGCGATGCACCACTGAGGCTGGGTGCATGGCCGGCTATGTCTACATGCTGGCTTCGAAGAAAGACGGCACGCTCTATGCAGGGGTGACGTCGGACCTCGGCTCCCGGGTCTGGCAGCACAAGCAGCAGACCACGCCCGGCTTCACCTCACGCCACGGTGCCGTCCGACTGGTCTGGTATCGCGAGTTCTACGAGATCGGCGACGCTATTGTGTTCGAGAAGCGTCTCAAGAAATGGCGCCGCGCGTGGAAAATCGCGCTGATCGAGGAAATGAACCCCGGCTGGTACGAACTCTACAAAGGCCAAGGCTGGTAGCATCCTCGACCGGCGTCATTCCGGCCGAAGTCCGAGCGCAGCGAGGCGAGAGCCGGAACCCATTCCGTGAGGTTTTCGCGAGACGCGACGGTCACGGAATGGATCCCGGACACGGTTCCCGCCGCTTCGCGCCGCTCTCCGTTCCGGGATGACGCGGAGATGGCTGTACGGTTCTCAACCGGCGTCATTCCGGCCGAAGTTCGAGCGTAGCGAGGCGAGAGCCGGAACCCATTCCGTGAGTTTTTCGCAAGACGCGACTGTCACGGAATGGCTCCCGCATAGCCTCCGCTTCGCTCCGGCTTGCGGGATGACGCGGACATGGCTTCACTATGGCTGCCCCACCAGCGGGCGTCATTCTGGCCGAAGTCCGAGCGTAGCGAGGCGAGAGCCGGAACCCACTCCGTGACCTATCTGCTTTCCGCAAACGTCCGCGGAAGGCTCCGGCAAATCCACTACAGCGCCCGCAGCTTGAACTCCGTCACGCCGAGCGCGACGTTCAACCCTGTCTGCGCCTGGACGCTCAAGGGCTGCAACATCACCGACTCGTTCGACCCGCCGACCAGCAAATTGATCCCGCCACCCACTGCGGCCGTCACTTCGGCCGAGGCGCCATAATAGTCACCGGCAAGCGCGGCCGGCGACAATTCGGCCGCGGTCGGCGCGAGGACGGCCCATTGCATCACGGCGGCGCTCGTCACGCCGACATCGAGGCCGTATTTGTTGACGACGCCGACGAACTGCACCGGCGGGCGGCCATCTGCGGGGGTGAAGGCGCACTGCATGTCGCGCGAGGAGCCGAAGATGAGGCCGACATCGCCTTCGATTGCGCATTCGAGCATGCCCATTTCGGCGCGGGTGTCCTGCGCATGGGCGGCGGTGGCAGCACTGCCGGCCACGAGGGCGGCGGCGATCAGCGTGCGAATCATGTGAAATCTCCCGTTCGAGTGTCTGGCTGACAACCGAACGGGGAGAAGTTCGTTCCGGTTACGTTACGAAGGCCGCGTGCGTCGAAGGCCTTCGGCGGCGACCGACAGGTTCGGGTCGAGCCGGACGGCTTCGGCGTAGGAGCGCGAGGCGCGCTGGTTTTCGCCGCGGCGTTCGAGGATCACCGCCTGATAGGCCCAGGCCTCGGCGTTCGACTTGTCGAGGTTGAGCGCCGTGTTGAAATCGGCGAGCGCGTTGTCCTCGTTGTTGATCGCGAGATAGGACAGGCCGCGTGCCGTGTAGGGCTCGGCTGCACTCGGCGCCAGCGAGATCGACTGCGCGAAATCGGAAATGGCGAAATCGTGCTGGGTGCGGGTCTGGTAGAGCAGGCCGCGATTGTAATAGGCGCGCGGATCGGTCGTATCGAGCTGGATGGCGCGCTCGAAATCCTGGAACGCGTTGTTTGCGTTGCCAGCGAGCCGGTAGAGATTTCCACGGCCGATATAGGCGGCATCGTAGTTCGGATTGAGCTGGAGTGCCTGGTTGTAGTCAGCGAGCGCGGCCTGTTGATTTCCCATGTTGCGGTGGATCAGCGCGCGATTGTTGTAGGCCTGGAAGAAGCCGGGATTGAGCTGGATCGCACGGTCGAAATCGGCCAGCGCCTCCGCATTGCGGCCGCCGCGGCCATAGGCCGAGCCGCGCACATTGTAGGCCTCGGGGTCCTGCGGGGAGCGCTCGATGACGGCGGTCAGCGAGGAGATGTTCTCCGTCGATGTCTGCGCGGCGTCCATCGGCGAGACCGTCGACATCGTTTCGGGCGCGGTCTGGCAGGCGGCGAGCGCCAGCACGGAGACGAGAGCGAAGGCGGTGGCGGTACGCTTGGCGTGGCGCGCGGTCGAGATCATCGGCTGGTTCCCCCGGTTCGGATTTGGCAAGCAGGGCTGCGTTGGGTCAAACGCGGACAATGAAAAAAGGTGGCAGCGATTGCTCGCGCCACCTCTTATAATTCGGCAATAGAGACCAAAAAGCGGCGGATCAACGCGCCGCGACGGCCGGAGCGCGACCGCCGCCGACCAGGCCTTCGCGCTGGGCGCGCTTGCGGGCCAGCTTGCGGGCGCGGCGAACGGCTTCGGCCTTTTCGCGGGCGCGCTTTTCGGACGGCTTTTCGTAGTGGCCGCGCATCTTCATCTCGCGGAAGATACCTTCGCGCTGCATCTTCTTCTTGAGCGCGCGGAGCGCCTGATCAACGTTGTTGTCGCGGACGAGTACCTGCACGTGCGTTCCTGTTCGTTACCGTGGATCTGTCTAAATTCGTAAGCGCAACGAATTGCGCCCGTGGCACGCACCACGGATCGGTGCGGCTCATATCACCACCCACACCCCTTGTCGAGCGGAAATCGCCGAGGGCCGGGACGGCATGCAACCGGCCAATTCGTCGCAGGCAAATCTGCGCGGCGCAAACGGGCAATCGAAGTCGCAATCAGCGCAAGGCGGATCGGCGCTTTTCGCTAGTCATAGCTTCGCCATTCTGGTTCTCCCTGATGGCGCTTTCCAACCGTCCGCGAGGCACGAGCCCAATGCGCAAATATTCGGTCTTCGCCATCGCCCGCGAGGCGCTTCGCGGCCACAAGGGCTGGGAAGAACAATGGTCCTCGCCCGAGCCGCGCAAGGATTACGACGTCATCATCGTCGGCGCCGGCGGGCATGGGCTGGCGACGGCGTACTACCTCGCCAAGCATCACGGCATCACCAACATCGCGGTGCTGGAGAAGGGCTGGCTCGGCGGCGGCAATACCGGCCGCAACACGACCATCATCCGCTCGAACTATCTCTATGACGAAAGCGCCGGCATCTACGACCATGCGGTGAAGCTGTGGGACGGACTCAGCCAGGATTTGAACTACAACGTCATGTATTCCGCGCGCGGCGTCATGATGCTCGCCCACAACGTCCACGACGTGCAGGTCTTCAAGCGCCACATCCACGCCAACCGCCTCAACGGCGTCGACAATGAATGGCTGACGCCGGAGGAAGCGCAGGCCTTCTGCCCGCCGCTCAACATCTCGAAGTCGGCCCGCTATCCGGTCATGGGCGCCGCGCTCCAGCGCCGCGGCGGCACGGCGCGTCACGACGCCGTCGCCTGGGGCTATGCCCGCGCCGCGGCCGATCGCGGCGTCCACATCATCCAGAACTGTGAGGTCACCGGCATCCGCCGCTCGTCGAACGGCCACGTCACCGGCGTCGAAACCTCGCGCGGCTTCATCGGGGCCAAGAAGGTCGGCGTCGTCGCGGCCGGCCATTCCTCCGTCATCATGCAGATGGCCGACGTCAGGATGCCGCTTGAGAGCTACCCGCTGCAGGCACTCGTCTCCGAGCCGGTCAAGCCGGTGTTCCCCTGCGTCGTCATGTCGAACACGGTCCACGCCTACATTTCGCAATCCGACAAGGGCGAGCTCGTCATCGGCGCGGGCACCGACCAATACACGTCCTATTCGCAGACCGGCGGCTTCCACATTTTGAACCACACACTCGACGCGATCTGCGAGATGTTTCCGATGTTCACGCGCATGAAGATGCTGCGCTCGTGGGGGGGCATCGTAGATGTGACGCCCGACCGTTCGCCGATCCTCGCCAAGACGCCGGTGCCGGGGCTCTACGTCAATTGCGGCTGGGGCACGGGCGGGTTCAAGGCGACGCCGGGTTCGGGCCACGTCTTCGCGCACACCATCGCCAACGACAACCCGCACCCCATCAACGCGCCGTTCAACCTCGAACGCTTCCGCACCGGCCGCCTCATCGACGAAGCGGCGGCCGCCGCCGTCGCGCACTAGGGATATCCCATGCTTCTTATCCGCTGCCCCTATTGCGAGGAAGAGCGTCCCGAGCTCGAATTCCGCCATGCCGGCGAGGCGCACATCGTGCGCTCGACCGAGATGGGCGAACTCAGCGACGACGAGTTCGAGAAGTTCTTCTTCATCCGCCAGAACCCCAAGGGACTGATCTTCGAGCGCTGGCGCCACGTCCACGGCTGCGGCCGCTTCTTCAACGCTGCCCGCGATACGGTCACGGACAAGTTCCACCTGACCTACAAGGCCGGCGAGCCGAAGCCGGAAATCACGCTGATGGCGCCGTCCGGCCCGGCCGCCTGGGCCAATCGCGAGCCGGCCGAGATGAATGTGGACATGCCTGCCAACGACACGGGCGCACGATGACCGAAACCTTCCGTATCGCCGGCACCGGCCGCCTCACGCCCGCGCGCACCGCACGCTTCTCCTTCGACGGCAAGCCCTATCAGGGCCTCCAGGGCGACACGCTCGCCTCCGCGCTCCTTGCAAACGGCGTCCATCTCGTCGGCCGTTCCTTCAAATACCATCGCCCGCGCGGGTTTCTGTCGGCCGGCGCCGAGGAGCCGAACGCGCTCGTCGGCATCCACCGCGATGCTGCGCGCAAGACGCCCAATGTCCGCGCCACGGTGCAGGAAATCTACGATGGCCTTGCCGCCGTCTCGCAGAACCGCTGGCCCTCCCTCGCCTTCGACATCGGCGAGGCCAACGATCTCGGCTCGCCGATGTTCTCGGCCGGCTTCTACTACAAGACCTTCATGTGGCCGAAGGCGGCGTGGGACAAGGTCTACGAGCCGTTCATCCGCCGCGCGGCCGGCCTCGGCGTCGCGCCGGACCAGCCGGACCCGGATCACTATTCGTCGCTCTACGCACATTGCGACGTGCTGGTGCTCGGCGGCGGCGCGGCCGGCATCGCGGCGGCGCTCGCGGCGGCATCCAGCGGGGCGCGTATCATCCTTGCGGACGAGCAGGCCGAATTCGGCGGCGCACTGCGCTTCGAGACGGGCGCCGAGATCGACGGCATGGGCGGATGGGACTGGGCGCAGTTTAGCCTCTCGAAACTCAAGGCCATGGACAATGTCCGCGTCCTGCCGCGCACCACCGCCTTCGGCTATTACGCGCAGAATCTCGTCGGCCTCGTCGAGCGCGTCACCGATCATCTCGCCAATCCCGGCAAGGACTTGCCGCGCGAACGCCTGTGGCAGGTGCGCGCCGCAAAGGTGGTC
The DNA here is from genome assembly GCA_023389195.1 of Pseudomonadota bacterium. Classification (GTDB taxonomy): domain Bacteria; phylum Pseudomonadota; class Alphaproteobacteria; order Rhizobiales; family Rhizobiaceae; genus Aliihoeflea. The sequence continues at coordinate 31,016 of JAEWET010000042.1, read as the reverse complement.
ATCGCCACCGGCACGATCGAGCGGCACATGGTCTTCGCCGACAACGACCGGCCGGGCATCATGCTGGCGTCGGCCGCGCGCACCTTCCTCAATCATTACGGCGTTGCCGTCGGCGAGAATGTCGGCGTCTACACCGCAACCGATTCCGCCTATGCCGCCGCCATCGACCTCAAGAAGGCCGGCGTTTCCATCGCTGCCATCGTCGACATCCGCGACGACCCGCACGGACCGGCGATCGATGAGGCGAGGGGGCTCGGCATCGAAGTCCTCACAGGCCACGCGGTGACGAGGACCGGCGGCAAGCTGCGCGTCTCCTCCATGGCCGTCGCGCTGAAATCGGGCGGCACCACGCGCGTCATCCCGGTCGATGCCCTTTTGATGTCGTCTGGCTGGACGCCGTCCGTCCATCTCTTCTCGCAGTCGCGCGGCAAGGTCGCGTTCGACGAGGCGACGCAGCGCTTCCTGCCCGGCCAATATGCGCAGGACTGCGTCTCCGTCGGCGCCTGCAACGGCACGGACACGCTGCAGGCCGTTATCGACGAGGCCTATGACGCGGGCGAAAAGGCGACGAAGGGGTCGAAGGGCAATCGGCCCGCCACCTCGACCTCCGAAAAGTGGACCGGCAACTTTCTCGGCACCGGCCCGGGTGCGGAGGCCGACACCACCGTCAAGGCCTTCGTCGATTTCCAGAACGACGTCACCGCCAAGGACATCCGGCTCGCGGTTCGCGAAGGCATGCGCTCCATCGAACACGTCAAGCGCTTCACCACCAACGGCATGGCGACCGACCAGGGCAAGACGTCAAACATGCACGGCCTTGCCATCGCCGCTGAAGTGCTTGGCAAGCCGATCCCGCAGGTCGGCCTCACCACCTTCCGCGCGCCCTATACGCCGGTCACCTTCGGCGCCATCGTCGGCCATTCGCGCGGCAGCCTGTTCGACCCGACGCGCCGCACCGCCATGCACGGCTTTGCCGAAAGCCGTGGCGCGGTGTTCGAGGATGTCGGCCAGTGGAAGCGCGCCTGGTTCTTCCCGCAGGCGGGCGAGGACATGCATCAGGCCGTCGCGCGCGAAGCGAAGACCGTGCGACAGTCGGCCGGCATCTTCGACGCCTCGACCCTCGGCAAGATCGAAGTCGTCGGGCCGGACGCCGCCCAGTTCATGGAACTCCTCTACACGAACCCGTGGGCAAAGCTCGAGCCCGGCCGCTGCCGCTATGGCATCATGCTGCGCGAGGACGGCTTCATCTACGACGACGGCGTCGTCGGCCGTCTCGCCGAAGACCGCTTCCACGTCACCACCACGACCGGTGGCGCGGCGCGCGTCATGAACCACATGGAGGACTACCTCCAGACCGAGTTCCCGCATCTCAAGGTGTACCTCACCTCGACCTCCGAGCAGTGGGCGGTCATCGCCGTGCAGGGGCCGAAGAGCCGCGACATCATCGCACCGCTCGTCGCGGGCATCGACATCTCCGACGCCGCCATGCCGCACATGTCGGTGCGCGAGGGCACGATCTGCGGCGTGCCGACCCGGCTTTTCCGCATGTCGTTCACCGGCGAGCGCGGCTTCGAGATCAACGTGCCGGCCGATTTCGGCGAGGCGGTGATGGAGGCCGTCTGGGCCGAGGCGCAGAAACACGGCGCCTGTCTCTACGGCACCGAGACGATGCACGTCCTGCGCGCCGAAAAGGGCTACATCATCGTCGGCCAGGAAACAGACGGCACCGTGACCCCGCAGGATGCCGGGCTCGACTGGGCGATCGGCAAGAAGAAGACCGACTTCGTCGGCATCCGCGGGCTCAAGCGGCCCGACCTCGTCGGCGCCGGCCGCAAGCAGCTCGTGGGCCTCAAGACCGTCGATCCGAACGTGGTTCTGGAAGAAGGCGCGCAGATCGTCGCCACCCCCGACCAGCCGATCCCGATGAAGATGATCGGCCACGTCACCTCGAGCTACTGGTCCCCCAATTGCGGCCGCTCCATCGCGCTGGCGCTGGTGGTCGATGGCCGCGAGAAGATCGGCCAGCGGTTGTTCGTGCCGATGCCGGGGAGGGTGATCGAGGTGGAGGTCACGGGGACGGTGTTCTTCGACGAAAGCGGGGAGCGGTTGAATGGTTAGGGTGGAAATGTCGCGCTCCGTCGCGCCCCCCTCTGGGCTGCCGCCCATCTCCCCCGCGAGGGGGGAGATCAATCTCGTTCTCGCCGTGCGTGATCTCCCTCCTTGCGGGGGAGATGTCCGGCAGGACAGAGGGGGGCAACGTAGAGCGCTTCCTTCCAATGATTTCGCTGCGGCAAGATTCAGGGCATGACCATGACAGCTTCTCAAGCCACCCGCCGCCCCATCCTCGCCGGCCGCCAGACCGCCGCGTCCAACGCCACCGTCACCGTCGCACCGCCGGCATCGCGCCTGTCACTGCGCGCGCCATCCGAAAGCGTCGCCGCGCTTTCATCCGCGCTCGGCCTCGCGCTCCCGACAAAACCCAAGACCTCGGCATCGTCCAGCGCGCGCCACGCGCTCTGGCTCGGCCCGGACGAATGGCTCGTCATCGACGAGACCGGCGCGGACCTCGCCGCGCTCGTGAAGCCCGTCACCGCCTTCCATTCCGCCGTCGACGTCTCGCACCGCAACGCTGCCTTCGTCGTTTCGGGCAAGGGCGCAGCTACAGCCATCAATGCCGGCTGCCCGCAGGATCTCTCGCTCGCCGCCTTCCCGGCAGGCGCCGCCTCGCGCACCATCCTGCACAAGATCGAGATCGTGCTTTTCCGCACCGGGGACGACGAATTCCACGTCGAGTGCTGGCGGTCCTTTGCCGACTACGCGTTCACCTTCCTCACGGAAGCCGCGCGCGACGCCTAGGACGCTTTCCTCAACCGGCGCTCATTGGCGAAGCCGATGAGTTCGCGGGCGGGCATCGGCCTTGCCAACGCATAGCCCTGCAGCGCGTCGCAGCCGAGGCGCTGGAGGATGTGGGCGTGCTCCATCGTCTCGACGCCTTCGGCCAGCACCTGGATGCCGAGCGAGTGGCCCATCTCGATGATCGAGCCGAGAAGCTGGCGCTGGGCGAGCGAGCCGACGATCGGCTGGACGAGCTGCCGGTCGATCTTCAGCCGCTGCGGCTTCAGCTTCAACAGCGAGACGATCGAGGCGTAGCCGGTGCCGAAATCGTCGATCTCGACGTCGATGCCGATCGATTTCAGTTCGTCGACATGCGCCATCAGCCGGTCGTCATGCTCGTCGAGGAAGATCGATTCCACCAGTTCGAAGGCGATCCGCCGCGGTTCGATCTGCATCTTGCGCAGGCCCGCGAGCAGGTCCGCATTGTGGAGACGTCGCGCCGACACGTTGACCGAGGCCTGCGGCACGCGCAGGCCTTGCAACTCCCACACGCCGAGCTGCGCGACGGTCGCCTCCAGCATCCGGCTGTCGATCTCCTGCACGACGTCGAGCTCCTCGGCGACCTTCAGGAAATAGGCCGGGCCGAGCAGTCCCTTTTGCGGGTGTTCCCAGCGCGCCAGCGCCTCGACGCCGATGATCTCGAAGGTCTGGGCGTCGAATTGCGGCTGGTAGTGAGGCACGAACTCGCCGCGTTCGAGGCCCGAGCGGATGTCGTCGGCGATCTGCTTGGTGGTGATGATCTCGGCCTGCAGTTCCTCGGAAAAGAACTGGAAGCAGTTGCGTCCATTCCGCTTGGCCCGGTAGAGCGCGATGTCGGCATTGACGAGAAGGCGGGTCGCGTCGGCGATCGTGTCGGTATCGGCCGCGATGCCGACCGAGCCGCCGATGCGACATTCGTGCTCTTCATAGAGCGTCGGTTCCTGAAGCTTGACGATGATCGTGGCGGCCAGATCGGCAAGACTCTCCGCCGAAAGCAGCGCGGCATTGCGCGCCCGGCGCACGACGACGAATTCGTCGCCGCCGACACGTGCCACGAAGTCGGTCGGCCATACCGCCTGGCGCAGGACGTTGGCGGCATGAACGAGCATCGCGTCGCCGGCCGCATGGCCGAGCGTGTCGTTGATTTCCTTGAAGCGGTCGAGGTCGATCTGCAGGATCGCCGCCACCTCCCGGCCTTCGGCGAAGGCCTTCGCATGTTCGGCGATCGTCTCGTCGAGATAGCGCCGGTTGGGAAGGCCGGTGAGCGAATCGTGCAGGGCATTGAACTCGATCCGTTCGCGGATCGATTCCAGCTCGGCGTTGCGTGCCTCCGAAAGGAGGACCGCCATGTTCAGCGCCTCGGCCCGCTCGACATCCTCGGTCACGTCCCAGTTGACGCCCACGATGCGCGGTGGCGCGGTCTCGTCCTGGAAGACCGAACCGATGGCGCGAACGTGGCGGATCGATCCGTCGTCGAGGATCAGGCGGTAGTCGGAGTGGTAGCGGCCGGTCTCGCGCATGGCGGCGGAGAAGTCTGCCTCCGCGCGCACCTTGTCGTCGGGATGCAGGCGGCGTGCCCAGAAGGGATAGTTGCGGATGCCGGCATCTTGCGGATAGCCGTAGAGCTCGTTCATCCGGTCATCCCAGATGAGTTCGCCGTTCTGGACGTCCATCTCCCAGATGCCGATCCGCGAGGCCTGGACGGCGAGGCGCAGCCGGCGCGACAGGCGCTCGAGTTCCAGCTTGCGCTCGCGCATGTCGGCGATGTTGCGCTGGCGCTCGTCCATCAGGCGGCCCATGATGAAGGTCGGGCCGAGCACCAGAAGGGCGGCGGCGATCAGCCAGGCATAGAGCTGCCCGCGGCCGGGGATCGGCTGGTCCCAGCCGCCCTTCGGCCGGGCGGCGATCTGCCATGTGCCCGAAGGCAGGAGCACGTCGACGGTCACCGGGTCGTCGGCGAGGATCGAGGCGGGCCCGAAGAAGCGGTCGCCGCGCCCGCCGGCCGCATTGCGGCCCACGATGGCGATCTCGATGGCGAGGTCGTCGTCGAGAAGGCCGCTCTGGCGGTAGAGCTGTTCCACGTCGACGATCGCCGAGACGATGCCCCAGAACTCGCGTACGCCCATCGCATTGCGCGAGAAGACGGGGAAGCGGCCGATGAAGCCCTGTCCGCCCTGAACCAGGTCGACGGGACCGGCGAGCACCAGCCCGCCCGAATTGCGGGCCTGGAAGACCGCACCGCGCTGCGATTCGCTCGTCCGGTAGTCGAGCCCGACTGCCCGTTCATTGCCCTCGATCGGATGGATCAGCTTGACCACGAGATCCGGCGCTGCGGCGATGTGGCGGATCTGCAGTTCCTGCGTCAGGAGACTGCCGACCAGTTCGGAAAACTCGGCCTGTTCGATTTGCGGATTGGTTTCGATCGAGGCGACGAGGCCGCGCACGAGCTGGATGTTGGCGTTGATCGAGCCTTCCAGCTTGGCGCGCACGAGGCTTGCCTTGGAGAGCACGTCCGAGCGCAGCTTCTGGTCGAAGACATTCTGGTTCTGGTGAAGGGCGAAGATCGCGGCGGCGACTACGACGATGGTGGCGAGCAGCAGGTGCAGGTGGCTGGCGCGTATCCGCCGCAACCCCCTGCGATTGCTTTTCTGGTCCGAAAGCCCGCCCATCGATTGCCCCGACGCTGCCCCAATGCCTGTTGGGCCAAGATGGGCGGGGAGACCTTAAATTAGCATTTAGGCGGCGCAGCATGGCCGGCGTGGGAGGGCAGAAACCGGCTCGCGCCGGCGACTTTTCCAAACAGGGTTAAATCGCCGTTATGCCGCCATCGGCCGCGAGCGTCTGGCCCGTCATGAAGGAGTTCTGCGGACAGCCGGCGAACAGCATCACCTCGATCACCTCGTCGATTTCGGCCAGCCGGCGCATCGGCACGCCGCGCACCAGTTCCTTCTCGCCCGACGCGGCGTCCTCGCCCAGCGCGCCGAGCGCGTCCGTCGCCATCGGCGTGCGGGCATAGGAGGGGCAGACGGCATTGATGCGGATGCCCTTCGAGGCATATTCGGCAGCCGCCGAGCGCGTCAGGCCGACGACGCCGTGCTTTGCCGCCGAATAGACGCTGAGCCGCGGCGCGCCAGCGATGCCGGCGACCGATGCGACATTGACGATCGCGCCCTTCGATCCGTCGCGGCGATACTGCCGTTCCAGCACCGGCAACTGGTGTTTCATGGCGTAGAAGACGCCCATCAAATCGATGTCGACCACACGCCGCGCCTCCTCGGAATCCATCAGCGGCAGCTTCGAGAAGGCATGCGCGATGCCGGCATTGTTGAAGGCGACGTCGAGCCGGCCGAAGCGTGACAGCGCCAGTTCGACGAGATCGCGCGAATGCTCCTCCTGCGACACGTCGCCCGCAAGGCTCGCCGCCTTGTCCCCAAACGGGCCTGCAACGGCATTCAGCTCGGCCTCGCGGATGTCCGAGAGGACGAGATTTGCGCCTTCGTCGGCCAGCCGTTCGGCGAGCCTCTTGCCGAAACCGCCGCCTGCGCCGGTGACGATCGCCGTCAGCCCCTCGTAACGCTTCATGTCATGTTCCCCGCTCTGCCGGCTCACTTGCCGGTCTTGATGGTTTCGACGGCGAGCTCCGCCAGAAGCGTCACCGCTTGGCCGTAGGTCTTCGCCTTTTCCGGATTGGACGCGTTTCCGTCTAGCGCGCGCTTGTAGACGCCCTGGCAGATCGCCGCGAGGCGGAAGAAGGAGAAGGCGACGTAGTAGGTCCAGTTGTCGATGCCCGCAATGCCGCGGCGCTCGCAATAAGCCTCGACATATTCGGCTTCGGTCGGCAGGCCGAGCGCCTTGCGGTCGATGCCGCCCAGCCCCTTGAAGGCCGAAGTGTGCGGCAGGCGCCACTGCATGCACTGGTAGGAAAGGTCCGCATAGGGATGGCCGAGCGTCGACAGTTCCCAGTCGAGCACCGCGACCACCTTCGGCGCGTCGGCCGCGAAAATCATGTTGTCGAGCCGGTAGTCGCCATGGACGAGCGAAACGACGCCGTCATCGGGAACCGCATGGGCCTCGAGCCAGGCGAGCAGCGTCTCCATGTCCTCGATGCGGCCCGTCTCGGACGCCCGGTACTGGCTCGACCAGCGCGCGAACTGGCGGTCGAAATAGCTGCCCGGCCGGCCGAAATCGGCAAGCCCGGCCGCCTCGACATCGACCGAATGGAGCGCTGCCAGCACCCGGTTCATGTCGTCGTAGATCGCCTTGCGCTCTGCATTGTCCTTGGCGTCCGGCAGGGCGGGGTCCCAGAAGATGCGCCCGTCGACGAAGTCCATGACGTAGAACATGCGCCCGATCGGCGAATCCTCGGGTGCCAGATGAACCATGTTCGGCACCGGCACGCCGGTCCCGGCCAGCGCCTTCATGACGCGGAATTCGCGGTCGACCTGGTGGGCCGATTTCAACAGTTCGCCCGGCGGCTTGGCGCGCAGCACGTAGCGCCCGCTCTTCGCCGTCAAGAGGTAGGTCGGGTTCGACTGGCCCGCATTGAACTTCTTGATGTCACCGAGGCCCGCAAAGCCCGGGATCGCGGCTTCCAGATAGGGGGCGAGCGTTGCCGCGTCGAGCGCGTTGGGATCGCTCATGCCCGTGCTTCCTCGCGTTGCAGGACCGCGAGTGTCAGCCAGCGCGCCGTCAATGCGGGCTTCTTGACGCCCTCAATCTCCACCGTCACGTCGGTCGCCACCTGTATCCAGCCCGACGGCCGCACATTGACGTCGGCAAGGACGAAGCGGCCGCGCACCCGCGCGCCGGTCTTCACCGGGGTGACGAAGCGAACCTTCTCGAACCCATAATTGACGCCCATTTCGGCATTCGCCAGCGGCGGGATCGATTCATAGGAAAACGCCGAGAGCAGCGACAGCGTCAGGAAGCCATGGGCGATCGTCCCGCCGAAAGGCGTCTGGGCGGCGCGCACCGGGTCGACATGGATGAACTGGTGGTCGTCGATCGCTTCGGCGAACATGTCGATCATGCCCTGGGTGACCGTGCGCCAGGGCGACACGCCAATCTCGTTGCCGACATTCGCCACCAGCCGGTCGATATCGACCGGCTCCAGACGGGGACCTTCCATGGCTGAAACCCTTATTCCTTGAACAACGACATGCCGTGCTGGACGGACTGCCCGCCATCGATCGGCAGAATCGCGCCCGTCACGTAGCTTCCCGCTTTCGAGCACAGATACAATGTCGCTCCCGCAATGTCATGCGGTGCTCCAATCCGGCCGAGCGGAACGCGTGAGCCGACATGGTCGGCCTGTTCCTCGGTCGCCGTCGCAAAGGCCGTCATGCGGCTCTGGAAGGGGCCGGGCGCGAAGGCGTTGACGGTGATCCGCCGTCCCGCGAGCTCGATCGCCAGCGTGCGCGTCAGGTGATGCACCGCCGCCTTCGAGGCGGTGTAGGAATAGGCGCCGTCGGCGATCGGCTGCGTGCCCATCACCGATCCCAGATTAACGATCCGCGCCGGGTCCTCGTCGCTCGCCGCGCGTTCGAGTTCGGGCAGGAGTTCGCGCGTCAGGTGGAAGAGCCCGGTGACGTTGACGTTCATCACCTTCGCCCAGGCCGAATACGGAAATTCGGAGAGTTCCGCCCCCCAGGAGATGCCGGCATTGTTGAACAGGATGTCGAGCTTGTCGGTCCGGTTCCTGACCTCGGCGACGAGGGCCGCGACGCCTTCCTCCGAGGACACGTCGCCGCCGAAGCCCTCGGCGGTGCCGGGCGTTCCAAGCGCATTCAGTTCCTCGGCGGTGCGGGCGCAGTCATGTCCCTTGCGCGAGGCGATCAGCACGCGGGCGCCGCCCTGCATCAGGGCGGTCGCCGCCATGCGGCCGATGCCCGTCGCCGCGCCGGTGACGAGCGCGGTCTTGCCGCGCACGGAAAATAGGTCTTCGATAAAGCTCATCGTTCCTCCCGGGGAAGTTTCGCCGCGACGTTCGGAAGCCGCGTTGACAACATACCCGATAGTATGTTCATCATTCGGCGTCCGTAAAGGCCCTTCGTGAAAACCGGCAAAAGACCGGTGGAGGGCTTACAGAAGGGCGGGAGGAAATCGGTTCGAATGGGCCTCGGCATACGGGAACGCACGCTCGACAGTTCGCGCAGCGCCATCTTGGAGGCGGCGGCGCGCTGCTTCCACGAGCGCGGATATGCGGCGACGTCGATCGATGACGTGGCCCGCGCCCTGCAGTCGACCAAGGGCCGCATCTACCATCACTTCGAATCCAAGGCCGACCTCTTCGCCGAGGTCTTTCGCGTCGGCATGGACATGAACTATGCCGCGCTCGAGCCGCTGCGCGCGATCAAGGGCGAGGCGCATCAGCGCTGGCGGCGTTTCGCCTGGGTCCATGTCGACCAGATGATCACCACGCGCGCCTTCCAGCGCGTCGTGTGGATGGGCGTCGAGATGCACCTCGTCGGCGCGCCGACGCCGCACCAGCGGGCGCTGTTCGAGGAACTGTTCGAGACGCGCTCGCGCTATGGCGACATCTTCCGGACCCTCATCGCGGAGGGCCGCGAGACCGGCCACTTCCAGTTCGCCAATCTCAGCGTCGCGAACCAGTTGATGTTCATGACGCTCAATTCGCCGATCTTCTGGTATTCGCCGCGCACCGGGGAAACCCGCGCCGATATCGAGGATCTCATCGCCCAAGTCGTCACCTGCGCCTGGCGCGGGCTGGGCGGCACGGAAGGAACCGACAAATGAGCGTCAATCCCGAGATGAACCTCGCCATGAGCGAGAAGGTCAGGCCGTTGCACGAGAAGGTAGCGCGCATGGTGCGCGAAGAGATCATGCCGCTCGACGAGGAGTTCCTGTCCGAGATCGGCAAGGACGGCGACCGCTGGACCCATACGAAACGCCAGACCGAGATCATGGAAGGGCTGAAGGCCAAGGCGCGCGAGCGCGGCCTGTGGAACTTCTGGCTCACCCATTCCGACCAAGGCTATGGCCTCTCCACCGTCGAATACGCCTATCTCGCCGAGGAAATGGGCAAGGCGCATCTCGGCGCCGAAACGTTCAACTGCTCGGCGCCCGACACCGGCAACATGGAAGTTCTGGAGCGCTACGGCGCGCCCGAGCACAAGGAGCGCTGGCTGAAGCCGCTCCTCAACGGCGAAATCCGCTCCGCCTACCTGATGACCGAGCCGGACGTCGCCTCGTCCGATGCCACCAACATCGCCATGAGTTGCGTTCGTGACGGCGACGACTACGTCCTCAATGGCGAGAAATGGTGGTCGTCAGGCGCGGGCGACCCGCGCTGCAAGATCTACATCACCATGGTCGCTTCCCCTTCAGCCGACCGCCCGAAGCACCAGCAGCATTCGATGATCCTCGTGCCCGCCGATGCGAAGGGCATCACCAAATTGCGCGCCATGCAGGTCTATGGCGACGATGACGCCCCGCACGGCCATCTGCATCTGAAATTCGAGGACGTGCGCGTCCCGGCGTCGAACCTGATCCTCGGCGAGGGCAGGGGCTTCGAGATCGCGCAGGGCCGCCTCGGGCCCGGCCGCATCCACCATTGCATGCGCGCCATCGGCCAGGCCGAAATGGCGCTCGAACTGATGTGCAAGCGCTCGCTGCGCCGCGAAGCCTTCGGCAAGAAACTCGCGCAGCTCGGCGCCAATTTCGACATCATCGCGGAGTGCCGCATGGAGATCGAAATGGCCCGGCTTCTCTGCCTCAAGGCGGCCTGGATGATCGACCAGGGCGACAAGAAAGCCGCTGCGCCCTGGATCAGCCAGATCAAGGTCGTCGCCCCGCGCGTCGCGCTCAAGGTCACCGACGAGGCCGTGCAGATGTATGGCGGGCAGGGCATCAGCCAGGACACCCCGCTCGCCCGCTCCTGGACGCACCTCAGGACCCTCCGCCTCGCCGACGGCCCCGACGCCGTCCACCGCCGTCAGGTCGCCCGCGAGGAACTGAAGAAATACACGCAGGAGAAGGTGTGATGATGAAAGCCATCGTCGCCCGCGACTACGGACCGCTCGACCAACTCGCCTATGCCGACTGGCCGGAGCCTGAAATCGGCCCGAAGACCGTCGTCATCGACGCCGCGATGATCGGCGTCAACTATCCGGACGGCCTTCTCGTCCAGGGCCTCTACCAGATGAAACCCGAGACGCCCTTCGTGCCAGGCATGGAGGTGGCGGGCCGCGTCTCGGCCATCGGCGAAGGCGTGACGCGCTTCAAGGTCGGCGATCGGGTCGGCTCGGTTTCCGCGCTCGGTGCCTATGCCGAGAAGGTGGCCGCCGACGAGAGCGCCGTCATGCCTTTGCCGGCCGGCCTCACCGACGAAGACGCCTGCGCGCTGATGTGCGGGTTCGGCACCGCGCATCACGCCTTGAAGCAGCGCGGCCAGTTGCAGCCCGGCGAGACGCTGTGCGTCCTCGGCGCATCGGGCGCGACCGGCGTCGCGGCGGTCCAGATCGGCAAGGCGATGGGCGCCAAGGTCATCGCCGTCGCCTCGACCTCCGAGAAACAGAACGTTGCGAAACAGGCCGGCGCCGACATCGTGCTCGGCTACGACAACCTCAAGGATGCGCTCAAGCAGGCGACCGGCGGCAAGGGCGTCGACGTCGCCTTCGACCCGGTCGGCGGCGAGGGCTTCGACGTCCTCTCCCGCTCGATGGGCTGGGGCGGGCGCCTGCTCGTCATCGGCTTTGCCTCCGGCACGATCCCGAAGCTCCCCGTCAACCTGACGCTGGTCAAGGGCTACAGCGTCGTCGGCGTCTTCTGGGGCGCGTTCACCGCAAAGGAGCCGAAGGTCAATGCCGACAACATGAAGGAGCTGATCGGCTGGTATCTCGAAGGCAAGATCAAGCCGGTCATCGAGGGCATCTACCCGCTCGCCGACGCGCCCGCGATCCTGGAGCGGGTCCTCAACCGCGGCGCGACCGGCAAGATCGTCCTGAAGCCCTGAAGGAGACGAGATGACCCTCCCCAAGACCATGAATGCGCTGCTCCTCAAGAACGAAGGCTATGCGCGTGAGCATTCCGGCACCGCGCTCGAAGCGATGGAGCCCTATGTCGAAGCCGGCACGATCGACGTGCCGGAGCCCGGCCCGAGCCAGGTTCTCGTCAAGGTTGCGCTCGCCGCCATCAACCCGTCCGACGTCATGTTCCTGAAGGGCCTCTACGGCCAGCCGCGCAAGCAAGGCCGGCCTGCCGGCTTCGAGGGTGTGGGCGAAGTCGTCGCGGCTGGCGCCGAGGCGCAAGGCTTGATCGGCAAGCGCGTCGCCTTCGCCACCGGCCTCTCCAACTGGGGAAGCTGGGCCGAGTACGCGGTCGCCGAAGCCGGTGCGTCGATCCCGATCATGGACGGCGTGCGCGACGAGGACGCGGCGGCGATGATCGTCAACCCGCTCACCGCGCTCGCCATGTTCGGCATCGTCAAGGACGAGGGCGAGAAGGCGTTCGTCGTCACCGCCGGCGCGAGCCAGCTCTGCAAGCTGATGATCGCGGTCGCCAAGGATGAAGGCTACCGCCCCATCGCCATCGTGCGCCGCGACGACCAGATCGAGCCCTTGAAGACGATCGGCGCGGCGCATGTGCTCAATGCCGAGAGCGCCGATTTCGACCGGCAGCTCGCCGAGGTGCTGGGTCAGGAAAAGCCGCGCATCTTCCTCGACGCCGTCACCGGGCCACTCGCCGCCAAGATCTTCCACACGATGGGCAAGCGCGCGCGCTGGATCGTCTATGGCCGTCTCGACCCCGAGACGACGCCCATCATCGAGCCCGGTCAGATGATCTTCATGCACAAGAAGATCGAGGGTTTCTGGCTCACCGAATGGATGCGCACGGCCGGCAACGACAAGCGCATGGCGGCCGTCATCGAGGCGCAGAAGCGCTTTGCCGACGGGCGCTGGAAGACGGACGTGACCGCGATCGTGCCGCTTGAAGATGCGGTCGCGCGGGTGGCCGGCGAACTCGCCCGGCCGAACGGAAAGGTATTCATCAGGCCATGACGAAAAGGTGCGCGGGAGGAGCTTGCGCACCCGTTCTGGCAGCTTAAGGTTGAAGGACATCGCGGCGTCAGATCGTGTGTCATAAAGTGGAGGAGAACGTCCTTGGACGTGTTGCAGCTCATCGTCAGCGGCCTTGCGAATGGCTGCGTGTACGGCCTCATCGCCATGGGGTTCGTGCTGATCTACAAGGCGACCGAAGCGGTGAATTTCGCCCAGGGCGATTTCATGATGCTCGGCGCCTTCATCTGTCTCGGCCTCACCAATCCGCAGTTCATGGGCCTGCCCTTCTGGGTGTCGGTGCCGATCGCCATCGCGATCATGGGCGCCTTCGGCTATGCGCTCGATCTGGTGGTCCTGCGCCGCATGTTCGGCCAGTCGCAGATCGCCATCGTCATCCTCACCATCGCCCTCGGCTTCGTGCTGCGCTTTGCCGCCGGCGTCATCTGGGGGCATGAGCCGATCTCGCTCGCCTCGCCCATCGCCGGCCGCGACGTGCGCTTCGGCGGCGTGGTGCTCGGGCTCGACGAGGTGATGGTCATCGCGGTGACGGGCATCCTGACGCTGCTTCTCTACCTCTACTTCAATCGCACCAAGCTCGGCGTCGCCATGCAGGCGTCCTCGCAGAACCAACTCGCCGCCTACTACATGGGCATCCCGGTCAAGCGCATCCATTCGCTGATCTGGGCGCTTTCGGGCATGACGGCGGCGGTCGCGGGCATCCTCTTCGCCTCCAAGGGCTCCATCGATCCGTCGATCGGGCTTCTGGGCATCAAGGCGTTCGCGGCGGCGGTCATCGGCGGGTTCGGCTCGCTGCCGGGCGCGCTTCTGGGCGGCATCATCGTCGGCCTGATCGAGCCCTTCTCGGGCCGCTACATGCCGTCGGGCTACTCGCAGATCATGCCCTATCTCCTGCTCTTCCTCATCCTGATTTTCCGACCGCACGGCATCCTCGCCCAGGTCCACGCGAAGAAGGTGTGAGGACATGAGAACCGTTTTCAAGACGTCCTACGACGCCGACATCAACCTCTTCCGCCACCCCCAGCAGATGGGCTGGTATCTGGCGCTGTTCGCGGTTGCCCTCGCGCTGCCGTTCCTCTTGTCCAACTTCGCGCTCGGCGAGGCGACGAACGTGCTGATCTGGGCCATCGCCTGCATGGGGCTGATGATCCTCGTCGGCCAGTCGGGACAGGCGAGCCTCGGCCACGCCGCGTTCCTCGCCATCGGCTGCTATGCCAACATCCTGTTGCAGACGCGGCTCGGCCTGCCCTTCTTGATCACTTTCCCGCTCGCGGGCCTGATCGCGGGCATCGCCGGTGCGCTGATCGCCATGCCGATGACCAAGCTGCACGGCATTTATCTGGCCATCGGCACCATCGCCGTCGTCATCCTGGTGGAGGATTTCATCGTCATCGCGACGCCGCTGACCAATGGCGTCATCGGCCTCATCGCGCCGCCGATCCAGATCTTCGGCCTCGTCATCGACCGCTATTCGACGCCGAACCTGCTCTACTATCTGACGCTCGCCATCACGCTTCTGGTCGTCCTTTTCTACCGCAATCTCCTGCGCTCGCCGCTCGGCCGCTCCTTCGCCGCGATCCGCGATTCGGAGATTTCGGCGCAGGCGATGGGCGTCAACGTGGCGCGGACCAAGACGGTCGCCTTCGGCATCTCCACCGGCATCACCGGCCTTGCCGGCGCGCTGATGGGCCACTATGCGGGCATCTTCAACAACGAGACCTTCAATCTCATCATCTCGATCCAACTTCTGCTCGCCATCGTCATCGGCGGGCTGGGCTCGATCCATGGCGCGTTCTTCGGCGCGGCGGTGGTCGCCATGCTGCCGCAGTCCATCGCGGTCGCGCGCGATTTCCTGACGCGGATGATCGGCGGCAGCTCGATCGCCATCCCGGGCATGGAAACGGCGATCTTCGGCCTGATCCTGATCCTGTTCATCCTGTTCGAGCCGATGGGCATCTATGGCCGCTGGGTGAAGATCCGAACCTATTTCGAGCTCTTCCCCTTCTACCGGAAGGACATGTTCCGCCGCCAGAAAGCCTATCTCAAGACGGAGCGGATGCGATGAGCTTGCTCGAACTCGACAACGTCACGCTGCGCTTCGGCGGCCTCACCGCCGTCAGCCAGGTTTCCTTCTCGGTGGAGGAGGGCGAGGTCTTCGCACTGGTCGGCCCCAACGGCGCCGGCAAGTCGACGATCTTCAACCTGATCAGCCGCATCTACGATCCGGCCGAAGGCGACATCCGCTTCGACGGCAAGTCGATCCTCGACCGCAAGCCGCACGAGATCGCGCGGCTCGGCATCGCCCGCACCTTCCAGAACATCGAACTCTTCGATCATGCGACGGTGATGCAGAACCTGCTCGTCGGTCGCCACCGCCATCGCCACAGCCGCATGTGGTCCGAGCTTCTCTTCACGCCCTTCGTGCGGCGCGAGGAGCGCCGCCACCGCGAGGCGATCGAGAAGGTGATCGATTTCCTCGACCTGCAGGCCTATCGCGACAAATACATCGCCGGCCTTCCCTATGGCGTGCGCAAGGTCGTCGAGATGGGCCGCGCGCTCGCCATCGAGCCGCGCCTGCTCCTGCTCGACGAGCCGGCCTCGGGCCTTTCGGTCGAGGAGACGCAGGACGTCGCCTTCTGGGTCGAGGACATCAAGAAGCAGATGGGCGTCACCGTCCTGATGGTCGAGCACGACATGCACCTCGTCGCCTCGGTGTCGGATCGCGTGCTGGCGCTGGCCGACGGCAAGATGCTCGCCATGGGCACGCCGCACGAGGTGCAGAACCATCCCAAGGTGGTCGAGGCCTATATCGGCGTCGCCGACGAACACGAAAAGGTGCTGGCATGACCATGACCGCGCAGCCCACGCCGGCCGTCGAGGCCAAGACCATCCTGTCGATCAAGAACCTCGAAAGCTATTACGGGCCGATCATGGCGATCCGCGGCGCCAGCCTGGACGTGCGCGAGGGCCAGATCGTCACCGTGCTCGGCGCCAACGGTGCCGGCAAGACGACGCTGCTCAAGACCATTTCGGGCGTGATGGACCCCGAAAAGGGCCAGATCTTCTATGCCGGGCAGAACATCGCCGGCGCCAATCCGGACAAGGTGGTGCGCCTCGGCATGGTCCACGTGCCCGAAGGCCGCGAGGTGTTCCCTCTGCTCACCGTCGAGGAAAATCTGCGGATGGGCGCGTTTACGCGCTCGGACACGGACGGCATCGCCCGCGACGAGGAGACGGTCTACGCCTACTTCCCGATCCTCGCCGAACGCCGCCGCCAGGCGGCCGGCACGCTTTCGGGCGGCCAGCAGCAGATGCTGGCGATCGGCCGCGGCCTGATGGCCAAGCCCAAGATCATGCTCCTCGACGAACCCTCGCTCGGCCTGTCGCCGCTCCTCGTCAAGGAAATCTTCCAGATCGTGCGCCGGCTCAACAAGGAGCAGGGCGTCACCATCGTCCTCGTCGAGCAGAACGCCAAAGTCGCCCTCGAAGTCGCCGATTACGGCTACGTCATGGAACTCGGCCGCATCGTCATGGCCGACACCGCCGACCGTCTGCTGGCCTCGAAGGACATTCAGGAGTTCTATCTCGGCGTCGTGGAAGAAACCCAGCGCGGCCAGAAGCGCTGGAAGCAGAAGAAGACATGGCGATGAGCGCGCCCCGCGCCCCCTCCGCCTCGTTTCACTCGGCACCTCCCCCGCTTCGCAGGGGAGGACCCAGGTTGCGGCCGTCATCGACGCTGATCCTCCCCCGTTTACGGGGGAGGGGGACCGCCGAAGGCGGTGGAGGGGGCGCGGGGACGCCGCATCGTTGCGCATCGGGAGGAAACTGACATGACCATCGCAGAAAAACTGCCGCCCATGCAGACAGTGCGCGGCCATTCCTTCAACCAGGACCTTCAGCGCGCGCCCTTCTATTTCGATGGCTGCGACACGCTGGTGAAGCTCTTCCGCCAGCGCTGCCAGGAGCTCGGGCCCAAGATCGCGCATCGCGAGAAGGATTTCGGCATCTGGCTCGCCTATAGCTGGACCGATTTCTACGAGCACGCCCGCCTGATCGGCCTCGGCCTCATCGCGCTCGGGCTGAAGCGCGGCGAGGTCGTTTCCATCCTGTCGGAAGACAACAAGGAGTGGATCTATTCCGACCTCGGCATCCAGTCGGTCGGCGGCATCGCGTCGGGCGTCTACACGACCGATTCGGCAAAGCAGCTTCAATATCTCGTCACCGATTCCGACAGCCGCTTCCTGTTCGTCGAGAATGACGAGCAGCTCGACAAGTTCCTGTCCGTGCGCGACCAGATGCCGGGCCTGTCGAAGGTCGTCGTCTTCGACCGCGACGGGCTGCACGAATTCGCCGACGACCAGGTCATCTTCCTCGAGGACCTCTACCGGATCGGACGCGAATTCCTGAAGGAGAACCCCAACCGGTTCGACGAGGAGATCGCCAAGTCGCAGCCGCAGGACACAGCGATCCTCGTCTACACCTCCGGCACGACCGGCCCGCCGAAGGGCGCGATGATCTCGCATTCCAACATCATCGCATCGGTCATCGGCTCGGCGCTGACGCTGCCCGTCACGCCCGACGACGACCAGGTCTGCTTCCTGCCGCTCTGCCACATCCTCGAGCGCCTGATCACGGTCTTCACCCCGATCGGGCTGAAATCGACCGTCAATTTCGCCGAGAGCCCGGAGACTGTTTTCGACAATGTCCGCGAGGTCTCGCCGCACGTCTTCACCGGCGTCCCGCGCGTGTGGGAAAAAATCTACAGCCGCATCTCGATCATGGCGAACGATTCCACGCCGATCGGCCGCTGGGCCTACCGGCAGGCGGTGAAGACCGGCATGAAACGTGCCGCCGCGCTGGAAGCGGGCGATCCGGTTCCGGCCGGAACGAAGCTCGCCTATTCGTTCTGGGACTTCATGGTGCTCGGCAATCTGCGCCGGATGCTCGGCTTCGACCGGCTGCGGCGCGGCACGACGGGCGCGGCGCCGATCTCGCCCGATCTCTTGAAATGGTACAAGGCGGTCGGCATCACCGTCCTCGAAGGCTACGGCATGACCGAAAGCTCGGGCGTCATCTCGATCAACCTTCTGGAGGATTCGAAGAACGGCAGCGTCGGCAAGGTCGTGCCGGGGTCCGAGATCCGCATCTCTCCCGAAGGCGAGATCCAGTACAAGGGCGCCAACGTCTTCAAGGGCTATTGGAACAAGCCCGACAAGACCGCCGAGACGATCAGCGAGGATGGCTGGCTGAAGACCGGCGACGTCGGACGCATCGACAATCAAGGCTTCCTCTTCGTCACCGGCCGCGTCAAGGACATCATCATCACCGCCGGCGGCAAGAACATCACGCCGGCCGAGATCGAGAACCGGCTGAAGTTCTCGCCTTACATCTCGGATGCCGTCGTCATCGGCGACAAGCGCAAGTTCCTGTCCTGCCTGATCATGATCGACCAGGAAAACGTCGAAAAGTTCGCGCAGGATCGCAAGGTGCCGTTCAACAATTTCAAGTCACTATGCGCGGCACAGGAGGTGCGCGACCTGATCGGCTCCGTCGTCGACGAGACCAATCGCGAATTCGCCCGCGTGGAGCAGATCAAGGATTTCAGGCTCATCGACGTTCTCCTCACCGCCGAGGATGAGGAACTGACGGCAACGATGAAGCTGAAGAGGAGTTTCGTCGAGCAGAAGCACAAGCCTCTGATCGACGAGATGTACGGTTGAGGAGAACCGTGCAGCAACAATGCGGAACAACCCCAGGAGGAGTTTGAAAATGAGACTGTTGTTCGGAAAATCCATTCTCGCGCTCGGGCTTGCCGCCGGCATGTCCACCGCGGCCTTCGCCACGCAGGGCGTCACCGACACGGAAGTCGTGATCGGCTCGAACGGCGATCTGTCGGGCATCTTCGCCGCCTTCAATGTCGGCGCCATCAAGGCCGCGCAGAACCTCTTCGACGAGATCAACGCGGAAGGCGGCATCCACGGACGCCAGATCCGCTTCGTCGTCGAGGATCACGGCTACCAGGTGCCGCGCGCCGTCCAGAACTTCAACAAGCTGGTCAATTCCGACCAGGTCTTCGCGATGATCCTGAACCTCGGCACGCCGCACAACATCGCCGGCTTCCAGATCATGGAGCCCAAGCAGGTCGCCAATATCGGCCCGCTCACCTCGGCACGGCAGATGCTCGAAGGCGACATCACCTACAAGTATTCGGGCTTCGCCGCGTACTATGACGGCCTGCGCGCCGGCATCAAGATGCTGGCCGAGGAAGGCGGCGACGAGGTTGCGAACATCTGCTCGATGTACCTGCCGTCCGACTTCGGCCTCGAGGTCCATGAAGCCGCCGTCGACGAGGCCGAGGCGCTCGGCCTGACCTTTGCCGGCGAGACGACCCACCGTCCCGACGAGCAGGATTTCGTCGGCGCCGTCACGCGTCTTCGCGAACTCAACTGCGACATCATCGCGACCGGCGTCGGCGTGCGCCAGACGATCATCGCGCTCGGCACCGCCAAGCGCCTCGGCTGGAACGACGTCAAGTTCATCGGCTCGTCGGCCGGCTTCAACACCGCCATCGCCAAGGTCGAAGGCGGCGTGACGGAAGGCTACTACGCCGCCGCCGGCTGGGCCGACCATGAGGACCGGATGGACAATCCAGAAGTGAAGGCCTGGGCCGATGGCTATGCCGAGAAGAACGGCGAGCCGGCCGGCACGGCCGCGATCCTCGGCCACGGCGCGGCGACCACGCTCGTCAAGGCGCTCGAGGCCGCCGGTCCGGAACTGACGGCCGAAAGCTTCAAGACCGCGATGGAAAGCCTCGAATATACAGACGTCATCTCCGGCGACATCCCGGTCAGCTATTCGGCCGACGACCACCAGGGCGGCGCGACGATCGTGATCTCGAAGATCGAGGGCGGCAAGTGGATCGAGGTCGGCCGCGTCGACCCGACCGAGGAAGCCGCGATGGACGCCGCGCCCGCCGAAGGCGAGGAAGAGACCGACACCGCCGACTGATCGACCGGCCTTTGAAACGACGCCGCCGCCCGGGTTTTCCGGGCGGCGTTTTTCGTCGTGCGTGCGCTGGCTACTCGGCCGGGGCGAGGTTGGCTTCGGTCGCCGAGGCCTGCGCCAACTCGCGCTCCAGTCGCTCCTCCTCTTCCACCTTCGGCGTCACCCAGCGGCCGAGCAGCAGATAGGCGACCGGCGTCAGATAGAGCGTCGAGATGGTGGAGAGGCCAAGCCCGCCGACGATGACCCAGCCAAGCGCAATGCGCGCTTCCGCGCCGGCGCCCGAGGCGAGGATCAGCGGCAGGCCGCCGACGATGGTGCACAGCATGGTCATCATCACCGGGCGCAGGCGCACGTTCGACGCCTCCTCGATCGCGTCGCGCACGTTGCGGCCGCGGTCGCGGAGCTGGTTGGCGAATTCGACGATCAGGATGCCGTTCTTTGCCATGATGCCGACAAGCAGTACCAGGCCGATCTGCGAATAGACGTTGAGCGTCGTGCCGGTCATCAGCATGGCGAAGACGGCGCAGGCAAGGCCCAGCGGCACCGTCGCCATGATGATGACGGCGCTGGTGAAGCTTTCGAACTGCGCGCCCAGCACGAGGAGCACGATGACGAGCGCGAAGCCCATGATCGTGAACATCGCGCTCGACGTCTCGCCCAGCGTCGCGGCTTCGGCGAGCGGCAGGACGCGCGCGCCTTCGGGCATGTGACGCTCGGCGATCTGGGTCGCCACCGCCAGCGCCTCGCCGAGCGGGAACCCGTCGGCCAGCGCCGAGGTGATCGACACCGAGCGCAACTGCTCCTCGCGCGACAGTTCCGGCGGCACGGCGATCTCGCGGATCGAGGCGATGGTGGACACCGGCACGAAGCGGCCGTCGCCGGTCTTCAGATAGATGTTCTCGAGGTCGGTCGGGTCGTTGATCGGGTTCGTCGTCGAGACCAGCTTCACCGCGAAGGCGCGGTCGTCGATGAAGACCTCGCCGATCTCGCGTCCGTCGAGCAGCGATTGCAGCGCCTGGGCGAGGCCGGAAATCTCGATGCCGAGGTCGGAGGCCCGCTCGCGGTCGATCGACACGGCAAGCTGCGGCTGGGTGGATTCGGTCGACAGCCGCGCCTGCTGGAAGCGCGGATCGTCCTGCATGTCGGCGACGATCGCCGCCGCGGCAGCGCCCAGATTCTGGTAGTTGTTGCCGAGGATCGCGAATTGCAGGCCGGAACCTGCGCCGCGAATGCCAAGGCTGTTGGGCTGAAAGGCGAAGGCGCGCACGCCCGGCACCTGCTCGACCAGCGCGTTGACCTCGTCGAGGATTTCCTGCTGCGAACGCTCGCGCTCGCTCCAGGGGGCCAGCGTCATGGCGATGAAGCCCGAATTGGTCGAACCGCCCTGGCCGGCAAGCGAGAAGGTGCTCTCGATCTCGCCGGTCTCGCGCAGCGGCTGCATCAGCCGCTCGACCTCGGCCATCTGCTGGGCGAGATAGTCGATCGAGACGCCCTGCGGCGCGGAAATCCGCATGAAGGCGGCGGAGCGGTCCTCCGGCGGCGTCAGTTCGGATTCGAGCAGGCCGAATGCGGCGGCTGCCGCGCCGGCGAAGATGACGGAGACCATCACGACGACGATCGGCGCGTTGAGGCAGGCGGCCAGCGTGCGCCGGTAGATCTCGGCGAGCACGCCGCCCAGCCGGCCGATCACGCCGTCGTCCTTGGCATCGTGGCTGCCTTCCTTGAGCATGCGCGAGGCGACCATCGGGCACAGCGACAGCGAGACGATCGAGGAAAGGAACACCGCGATCGCCATGACGAAGCCGAATTCGCGGAAGAGCCCGCCAGCCTGCCCCGGCAGAAAGGAGAGCGGCACGAACACGGCCACGAGCGTGGCCGTCGTCGCCAGGATGGCGAAGAACACCTCGCGCGTGCCGAGCACGGCCGCCGCGCGTGGTCCCATGCCCTGGTTGCGCCTGCGCACGATGTTTTCCAGCACCACGATGGCGTCGTCGACGACGAGGCCCGTCGCCAGCACCAGCGCCAGGAGCGTCAGGATGTTGAGCGAAAAGCCGAGCAGATAGACTGCCGCCACCGTGCCGATCAGCGAGATCGGCAAGGCGAGCGCGGGAATGATCGTCGCCCGCCAGTCGCGCAGGAAGATGAAGATGATGAGAAGCACCACCGTCACCGAGATGCCGAGCGCGATCTCGACCTCGTGGATGGCGCCCTGGATGAAGGTCGCGTCGTCGCTGCGCACCGAGACGTTCATGCCTTCCGGCAGGGTCGGGCGAACCCGGTCGACGGCCGCGCGCACGCCCTCGGAAATGTCGAGCGTGTTGGACTGCGCCTGGCGGATGATGCCGAGGCCGATGCCGGGCACGCTGTCGGAGCGCAGGATCGATTCGCCGATGTCCGGGCCGAGCGTCACGTTCGCGACGTCGCGCAGCCGCGCGCCGCCCGCGATGACGATGTTCTCGAAGTCCTCGGGCGTCGTCACCGGCGCTGTGGCGCGCACGACGAGGTCCTGCGTGCTCGAAGACAGGCTGCCCGCCGGCGTGTCGAAGGAGATCGTGTTGAGCGCGGTCTGGATGTCGGCCACGGTCAGGCCGAGGCTTGCCAGCCGGTTCTGGTCGATGTCGATGCGGAAGATCTTCTCGCGCCCGCCATAGACCTGCACGTCGGCGACGCCGGGCACGGAGGCGAACTGGTCGACGAGCTGGTCCTCGATGAAGAGGGTCATGTCCTCGATGTTCATCGAGGACGAGGTCACCGAAAGGCGCATGATCGCCTGGGCGTTGTCGTCCGCCTTGACGATCAGCGGCGCCTCGGCATTGTCGGGCAGATTGTTCTGCACCCGGCTCACCGCGTCGCGCATGTCCGAGGCGGCGGTGTCGAGATTGACGTTGTCGTTGAATTCGACGGTCACGCGCGAGCGGCCGAAGGACGACGAGGACGAGATCGAGTTGACGCCGGGAACGCGCGAGACCGCGCCTTCGAGGATCGACGTCAGCTCGCGGTCGATGGTTTCGGCCGCCGCGCCGATATAGTCTGTGCGGATGGTGATGACGGGGCGGTCGACATCGGGCAGTTCGCGCACCTCGACGCCGAAGAAGGCGGCAAGGCCTGCCACCGCGATCAGCACGTTGACCACGAAGGCGAGGACGGCGCGGCGCACGAAGAGCGCCGTCATGTCGTTGACGTTGTGGATCTGGTCGGTGCCGTTGGACATGGCGCGGCTCCCTTACGAGCCGCGTGCTTCGACGGCGGGCAGGCCTTCCGCCCCCTGGCCGCGGCGCTGCGCGATCCGCACGTCGCCGCCCTCCCGCACGAGATGGATGCCTTCGGAGACGACCTGCATGCCCGGCTCGACCTCGGCCGCGATCAGGATGGAATCGGTGTTGCGCTGGACGACGCGGACGGGCGTGCGCCGGGCGACGCCGTCCTCCACGGTCCAGATGAACGCGCCGTCCGTGCCCCATTGCACGGTCAGCGGGTCGACCGCCGGATAGGTTTCGCCGGCAAAGGTCATGCGGACCTGAAAGGACATGCCGGCGCGCAGCGCGTCGCTCGGATTGTCGATCGTCGCCTCGACGCGCAGCGTGCGGCTTTCCGCATCCACGCGATTGTCGATGGCGCTCACCTCGCCGCGAAACACTTCGTTCGGCCGCGCGATCAGCGAGGCCTCGATTTCGGCGCCGACCTCGATGGCTCCGGCATAACGTTCCGGTGCCCAGAAATCGATCAGGATCGACGTGCGGTCGTCGATCGACGCGATTTCGGTCGAGCTCGTCACATAGTTGCCGACCGAAACGGGAAGGATGCCGACGATGCCGGAAATCGGCGCCTCGATCTGGCGGCGGTCGAGCGCCAGTTCGGCGTCCGCGAGTTCGAGCCGCGCATTCTCGACGCCGAGTTGGGCTTCGGTCACCTGCACCTGCGAGGCCGTGTTCGAGGAGCGAAGCTGGTTGACGCGCTCCAGCCGGGCCTGCGCGTCTTCGAGCGCAAAGCGGGCGCGCTCCGCGCCGATCGTCTCCGCCTGCGAATCGAGCCGTGCGATGATGTCGCCGGCTTCCACCGTCGAACCGGAGCGCACCAGAATTTCCGTCAGCCGTCCCGAGGCGAAGGGCGTCACTGCAACCGTTTCGGCCGCGCGGCCAGTGCCGATCGCCTGAAGCCGGTCGTTGATCGTCGCGGTCGTGACCGGCGTGGTGATCACGCCGCCGCCTCCGGCACCCGCGCCGCCGCGTCCCTGTCCGCCGCGTGCCGCCGGCGCGGCGGCTTCCGTGGCGGCCGGCGCCGAGCCGATGCCGAAGCTTGCCAGCGTCTCGCGCGATCCGGGCACGAAGAAAACCCACGCTGCGGCGCCGATGGCGAGCAAGGCGATGCAGACGATGAGCTGTTTCCAGATCGGCATGGGTGACTCCGGTTCAAATTCCGGCCGCAGCGCGCGAAGTCTCGAAGCCTCGGAGCGGATGCAGCAACATGCGAAGGTTGCGGGCAAGGCGCACCGCTGGACGATTTATGCCAGCAGCCGGCGGTTCATGCACCAGTTTTGTTGTTAAATATCCGTAAGGAACGGCCCAGTGGACCATGCTTTGGCCCTTGAGGGCCGCACGAATGCGTGATCCAAATGACCGCTCGGGGCCAATGGCTTCCCTTATCGACCAACAAGGCACGCCACCTGGCGGCGCCGCACAGAGGGCCGCATGACCGGATCGCTTTCCTTCGACGCCTTGAAGAAACTGGTCGCAGCCGGCGACATCGATACCATCCTCGTCGCCGCCGCCGACATGCAGGGCCGCCTGATCGGCAAGCGCTTCACGGCGCGGCACTTCCTCGCCGGCGCCTATGAAGAAACCCATGGCTGCAACTACCTCCTCGCCAACGACATCGATATGGAGCCGGTCCCCGGCTACAAGGCGGCGAGCTGGCAGAAGGGCTATGGTGATTTCGTCATTAAGCCGGACCTGTCGACCATCCGCCTGACGCCTTGGCTCGAAAAGACCGCGCTCGTCCTCTCCGACCTTCTCGACCACCACAGCCACGAAGACCTCGCCCACTCGCCGCGCGCGATCCTCAAGCGCCAGGTCGATCGGCTGAAGGAGCGCGGCTATCTCGCCTATTTCGCCTCCGAGCTCGAATTCTATCTGTTCGAGGAAAGCTATGAGAGCGCCCGCGGGCAGGGCTGGAAAGAGCTTCGCACCGCATCGCCGCATATCGGCGACTACCTCATCCAGATCACGTCGAAGGAGGAGGAATACATGCGCGCCCTGCGCAACGGCCTCGAGGAGGCCGGCATTCCCGTCGAGAATTCCAAGGGCGAATGGGGACCGGGGCAGGAGGAGATCAACGTCTATTATTCCGACGCTCTCGAAATGGCCGACCGCCACGTCTTCCTGAAGAACGCCGCCAAGGAGATCGCGCATCTGCAAGGCAAGGCCGTCACCTTCATGGCCAAATATGATTACGCGCTCGCCGGAAATTCGAGCCACATCCACAATTCGATCTGGTCGGCCAACGGCAAGACGCCGCTCTTCTTCGACAAGAAGGGCGAATACACGATGACGCCGCTGATGCGCTCATGGGTCGCCGGACAGCTCAAATATGCCGCCGACTACACCTGGTTCCTCGCGCCTTACGTCAATTCCTACAAGCGCTTCCAGGCCGGCACCTTCGCCCCGACCAAAATGATCTGGAGCCGCGACAACCGCACCGCCGGCTTCCGGCTTTGCGGGGAGGGGACCAAGGGCATCCGCACCGAATGCCGCATCGGCGGCGCCGACCTGAACCCCTATCTCGCCTTCGCCGCTCTCATCGCCGCCGGACTTGCCGGCATCGACGAAAAGCTCGACCTGCCCGCCCCCTTCGAGGGCGACGCCTACCAGGGCGCCGAATTGCCCGAAATCCCCAAGACCCTCCGCGCCGCCATCGCAACCCTGGAGCGCTCCGACATGCTGCGCAGCGCGCTCGGCCACGACGTCGTCGAACACTATCTCCACACCGCGCGCTGGGAGCAGATGGAATACGACCGCCGCGTCACCGACTGGGAATTGCATCGCGGCTTCGAGCGATATTGACATTTTCTCAACGTTGTCAGAGAATTTCGCAACACAATGCGAGGCGGTGTGATTGCGATGAATGTGGATCGGCGCTGGTTTGATGAGCGCATGGCAGCGCAGGGCATTTCGTTGAGCGAGGTTGCGCGCCGCATGGAGATCGACAAGAGCGCCCTGTCGCGTGCTCTGTCGGGTAAGCGCGGCATGAAGGTGGCGGAGATTGCTAAAATCTCCACGATATTGAAGGCGTCCGAAATGGAAGTGTTCGCGCATCTGAAAGGCAAGGCCACGGCCTCCGCGACGAAACATGGCGCTGCCGAGCGGCCGGTCGGAGGCACCCATGATCATCCGGGCTTTGGCTTCATGAAAGGGCAGATCAAGATTGCGGAAGGCTTCGACATCACAAAACCTTTTGACGACGAACCGTGGGATGAAGGTTACTTCGGTTCGGAAGATGGGAAATGAGCGAAGGCACTTCGGCGCTTCTGCTTGATACCTGTGCCCTGATCTTCATCGCCAATGGGGATCGCATCGAGCCCGTGGCACGGCAAAGGATTTCCGAAGCGGCAGCCGACAACAGGCTTTATGTCTCTCCCATGTCCGCATGGGAAATCGGTGTCGGTGTCGCCAAAGGAAGGCTCAGCCTGCCGATTGCGCCGCTTGATTTTTTCCAGCGATTTCTGGAACGCATGGAAGCGCAACTGAGCGAGGTGTCGCCGTCGATACTCATCAACTCAGCAAATTTGCCCGGCCGTCCTCACAAGGATCCGATGGATCGCATATTGATGGCAAGCGCGCGCGTTCTCGACATGGTACTGGTGACGCGTGATGGCCCGATCCTGTCCTATGGTTCTGAAGGTCACGTCCGAACCCTTGCGTGTTGAGAAACTCATGGAAACCATCAAACTCATCTCGCCGGTAGACGGCTCGGTCCATGCCGAACGTCCCGTCGCGAGCGATGCCGAAATCAATGCGATCACCGAGCGCGCGAAGACCGCGCAGATCGGCTGGGCCGAGACGCCGCTCGCCGAGCGCGGTCGGTATGTGCTTGCCTTTCTGGAGGCACTTCTCGCCATGAACGAGGAGATCGTGCCGGAACTCGCCTGGCAGATGGGCCGGCCGGTGCGCTATGGCGGCGAGAAGGGCGGCGTCGAGGAGCGCACGCGCTATATGGTTGACCTTGCAGCCGCCGCGCTTGCCGACGTCATCCCGCATGACGCCAGGCCCGGCTTCCACCGTTATCTGCGCCGCGTGCCGCTCGGCACCGTCCTCGTCATCGCGCCGTGGAACTACCCGTATCTGACCGCCATCAACACCATCGTCCCGGCGCTGATGTCCGGCAATGCCGTGATCCTCAAGCACGCCGCGCAGACGCTGCTCGTCGGCGAGCGCTTCGCCAAAGCGTTCGAGGCCGCGGGCCTGCCGAAGGGCGTCTTCCAGAACATCGTCCTCAACCACGCCCAGACCGAAAAACTGCTCATCTCGGGCAAAATCGACCATTGCAACTTCACCGGCTCGGTCGCCGGCGGGCGCGCGATCGAGAAGGCCGCCGCCGGCACCTTCATGACGCTCGGCCTCGAGCTCGGCGGCAAGGACCCGGCCTATGTCCTGCCCGACGTCAAGCTCGACCACGCCGTCGCCAACCTCGTCGACGGCGCGTTCTACAATTCGGGCCAGTGCTGCTGCGGCATCGAGCGCGTCTATGTCCACGAGAAAATCTATGACGAGTTCGTCGAGGGCTTCATCGCCGAGACGAAGAACTACGTCGTCGGCAATCCGCTCGACGAGGCGACCACGATGGGGCCGATGGCGCAACCGCGCTTCGCCGATTTCGTGCGCGAGCAGAAGGCCGAGGCATTGCGCAAGGGCGCTGTCGCCCATGTCGGCATGAAGGTCGAGAACGACCGCGCCGGCTCGCCCTATCTCGCCCCTGAAGTGCTGACCAACGTCAACCACCAGATGAGCGTCATGCGCGAGGAGAGTTTCGGACCCATCGTCGGCATCATGAAGGTGCGCGACGACGACGAGGCCATCCAGCTCATGAACGACAGCCCCTACGGCCTCACCGCTTCGCTGTGGACCACCGATGCCGACCGCGCCGCCAGCCTCGGCGACCGGATCGAGACCGGCACCGTCTTCATGAACCGCTGCGACTATGTCGACCCCGGCCTCGTCTGGACCGGCGTCAAGGACACCGGCAAGGGCGGCGCCATGGGCCGCACCGGCTACGACAACCTCACCCGCCCCAAGGGCTATCATTTGCGCGAAGTCTGATGCACATCGCTCGAACGCCCCCTCCGGCGCTTCGCGCCACCTCCCCCGTAAACAGGGGAGGACCTACCGTCGAGATCGGCCACGACCTCAGTTCCTCCCCTGCGAAGCGGGGGAGGGGGACCATGCGCAGCATGGTGGAGGGGGCGCCTCAAATTACCGAAAGCCAATGACATGACCCTCACCTCCAAGTGGAACTTCCCGACCACAGTTCTCTTCGGCCCCGGCCGGGTCAGTGAACTCCCAGCCGTCCTCAAATCCGCCGGCATCGCGCGCCCGCTCTTCGTCACCGACCCCGGCCTCGCCAAACTCCCCGTCGTCGCCGACACGCTGGCGATCCTCGACAAGGCTGGCGTCACCTATGGCGTCTTCTCCAACGTCCGGCCCAACCCCGTCGAATCCAACCTCGCCGCCGGCATCGCCGCCTTCAAGTCCGGCGGCCATGACGGCGTCATCGCGTTCGGCGGCGGGTCGGCGCTCGATCTCGGCAAGCTCGTCGCCTTCCAGGCCGGGCAGTCGCGCCCGATCTGGGATTTCGAGGATGTCGGCGACTGGTGGACCCGCGCCGACGCGTCCGCCATCGCCCCCGTCATCGCCGTGCCGACCACCGCCGGCACCGGCTCGGAGGTCGGCCGCGCGGGTGTGCTCACCAACGAGGCGACGCACACGAAGAAGGTCATCTTCCACCCGAAGATGCTTCCCGTGACGGTCATCGCCGATCCGGAACTCACCATCGGCATGCCCAAAATGATCACCGCCGGCACCGGCATGGACGCGCTTGCGCATTGCCTCGAAGCTTACTCAGCCCCCGGCTACCATCCGATGGCCGACGGCATCGCGCTCGAAGGCATCCGCCTCGTCCTCGAAAACCTGCCCAAGGCCTATGCCGACGGCACCGACATCGAGGCCCGCGCGCACATGATGTCGGCCGCCGCCATGGGCGCCACCGCGTTCCAGAAGGGCCTCGGCGCGATCCATTCGCTGTCGCACCCGATCGGCGCGCTCTACGACACCCATCACGGCATGACCAACGCGCTCTTCATGCCCTACGTCCTCGACTTCAACCGCCCGGCGATCGAGAATCGCATCGAGCGCCTCGCTGCATATTGCGGCGTTTCCGGCGGTTTCGACGGCTTCCGCCGAAAGATCATGGACCTTCGCACCGAACTGTCGGTACCCTCGACCCTGCGCGACCTCATCCCCGGCCTCCAGATGGACGACGCGCGCCGCGACCTCATCGCCGAGATGGCGATCGTCGATCCGACCGCAGGCGGAAACCCGGTCGAATTGACGAAGCAAGCCGCGCTGGCGCTTCTCGAAAAGTCGATGTGAGGAATTCGCGTGCGATGAGGGGGTGACTAGGTCAGCAATCCTGTCCTAAATTGCCCCAAAGGGAGGAAGTTGAATGGCCGAGACTCGCAAAGGCGGACTGTTCGTGCCGGAGCCGGAGGTACGCCCTGGCGGCCAACCGGATTTCTCCAAGGTCAAGATTCCGCGCGCCGGCTCCGTCGAGCGCCCGCCCGTCGACGTCGATCCGGCGACGATCCGCGACATGGCGTTCTCGATCATCCGCGTCCTCAATCGCGACGGCGAGGCGGTCGGCCCCTGGGCCGGCACGCTGACCGACGAGGAACTGCTCGAAGGCCTCAAGCACATGATGACGCTGCGCGCCTTCGACGCGCGCATGCAGATGGCGCAGCGCCAGGGCAAGACCTCCTTCTACATGCAGCATATGGGCGAGGAGGCGGTCTCCTGCGCGTTCCGGCGGGCGATGGAGCCCGGCGACATGAACTTCCCGACCTATCGCCAGGCCGGCCTCCTGATCGCGGGCGAATACCCGATGGTCGACATGATGAACCAGATCTATTCCAACGAGGCCGACCCGTTGAAAGGCCGCCAACTGCCGATCATGTATTCGGCCAAGGATCACGGCTTCTTCTCGATCTCGGGCAATCTGGGCACCCAGTTCATCCAGGCCGTCGGTTGGGCGATGGCGTCCGCCATCAAGCGCGACGACCGGATCGCCGCCGGCTGGATCGGCGACGGCTCGACGGCGGAAAGCGATTTCCACGCCGCGCTCGTCTTCGCCTCCACCTACCGCGCGCCGGTCGTCCTCAACATCGTCAACAACCAGTGGGCGATCTCGACCTTCCAGGGCATCGCCCGCGGCGGCGCCGGCACCTTCGCCGCACGCGGCCTCGGCTTCGGGCTGCCCGCCTTGCGCGTCGACGGCAACGACTACCTCGCCGTCCACGCCGTCGCCAAATGGGCCGTCGAGCGCGCCCGCATGGGCCTCGGCGCGACGCTGGTCGAATACGTCACCTACCGCGTCGGCGCCCATTCCACCTCCGACGACCCCTCCGCCTACCGCCCCAAGACCGAATCCGATAACTGGCCCCTCGGCGACCCCGTCATCCGCCTCAAGAACCACCTCATCCTGCGCGGCGTCTGGACCGATGACCGCCACAAACAGGCCGAGGCCGAAGTGCTCGACGGCGTCATCTCCGCGCAAAAGGAAGCCGAAAAGCACGGCACCCTCCACGCCGGCGGCAGGCCGTCCGCGCGCGACATGTTCGAAGGCGTCTACGCCGAAATGCCGCCGCATCTGCGGCGTCAGCGGCAGCAGGCGGGGGTTTGATGATGTTGGGTATTCGCCACGCGCCCCCTCCGTCGCTTCGCGCCACCTCCCCCGCTGCGCAGGGGAGGATCCACCGTCGAGGCCCTGCGCAAGCGCGGATCCTCCCCCGTTTACGGGGGAGGGGGACCATGCGCAGCATGGTGGAGGGGGCGT
>JAEWET010000024.1:0-41834 GCA_023389195.1 Pseudomonadota bacterium | reverse complement strand
AGACCCACAATTCGGAGATCGAGCATTCCTCGCGCTGCAGTTCCGTAGCGTAATGCACGAACTCCTTTGCCTTGCGGCTCGCATCCATGATCGTCTTCAGGTCGCCGTTCTGCTCGATCGAGAAGCCCGCCACCGGCTTGCCCGTTTCGGCGATGCCGTCGACGATCTTCTTGGTCCAGCCCGGCTCGATGCCGATGACGACGACGGCGGCGACGTTCGGGTTCGCGCCCGTGCCGATCATGGTGCGGAAATGCAGCTCCAGATCCTCGCCGAACTGAAGCCGGCCATAGGCATGCGGCAGCGCCATCGTGCCCTTGATATTGTTGGCCACCGCCTCGCAGGCGGCGTTGGAAATGTCGTCGACCGGAAGGATGATGACATGGTTGCGCACGCCGACGCGGCCATTGTCGCGCCGATAGGCCTGGATGGTCCGATTGGAATATTTCGATGCCATGGTCCGGCTCCTACCAGCGCTTGGTCTTGAGATTGTGGACATGGACGTGGCCGCCCTTGGCGACATCGGCGATGAACTTGCCGATGTCCTCCCCATACTTGATCGCCGTGTCGCCGCTCTTGATGTCCGACAGCGCGACCTTGTGGCCGATCGGCACGTCGGCCTTCGCCTCCAGCTCGAAGCTGGAATTGTCGTGCGTGACGACGCCGAGCATCGTCGTGCCCGCCGTCAGCCCCTCGACGACGACGACGCCGACATTGTCCTTGTGCTCGTGAACGAGCAG
The DNA here is from genome assembly GCA_023389195.1 of Pseudomonadota bacterium. Classification (GTDB taxonomy): domain Bacteria; phylum Pseudomonadota; class Alphaproteobacteria; order Rhizobiales; family Rhizobiaceae; genus Aliihoeflea. The sequence continues at coordinate 41,097 of JAEWET010000024.1, read as the reverse complement.
ATGGGGAATTGCCATCCTGACCTCCTCGAAACCTCAAACCCGCGCTGGCGGTGCGGCGATAGCTCTTGTATAAGATAAAAGACCAGGCGCGCAATCGGGAAACAATGCGCAATTGGCCAAACGAAAAATCATTTCGCGGAGAGGCGGGTGACGGGCGTACGCATGGAAGAATCGGACGGGGATTTCCAGGAAGAGCGCTTTCGCGCCGAACGGACGGGCAAGCTCGGCTACCAGCCGCTTTACAAGCGCGTGAAGGCCCTGCTCGTCGCCCGCATCGCCGATGGCCGCTGGCAGGCAGGGCAGTCGATCCCCAACGAATTCCAGATCGCCGAGGAGTTGAACGTCTCCCAGGGCACGGTGCGCAAGGCCCTGCACGAGATGACGCTCGACAATCTTCTCGTGCGCCGGCAGGGGCGCGGCACCTTCGTCACCTCCTATGACGACGAGCGCATCCTGTTCCAGTTCTTCAAGCTGACGCCCGACGAGGGCAGCCGCGAGTTCCCCGATTCGACAGTCCTGTCGCTCGAAAGCGGCACGGCCAACGACGCCGAATCCGATGCGCTCGCCATTCCTGCCGGCAACCCGGTCTGGCGGCTCGTCCGCCGCCGCACGCTTGGCGACAAGCCGCTGATCATCGAGCGCATCGTCCTCCCCGCCGAACTCTTCCCCGAACTCGACCGCTTCGAGGCGATCCCCAACAACGTCTACGGCCTCTATTCGACCCGCTACGGCGTTACCGTCGCCCGCGCGGTCGAGCGATTGAAAGCCGTCGGCGCCGACGCCCACGACGCGCGCCATCTCGACTGCCCCTTCGGCATGCCCCTCCTCGAAGTCGACCGTCGCGCCGTCGGCCTCGACGACCGCATCGTCGAATGGCGCATCTCCCGCTGCCTCACCGAAGCGCATCATTACTTGTCGGATCTGAAGTAGGCGACCGACGCCCCCTCCGGCCCTTTGGGCCACCTCCCCCGCTTCGCAGGGGAGGATCTTGCGTTGCGGCCGTCCTCGACCTTGATCCTCCCCCGTTCACGGGGGAGGTGGCCCAAAGGGCCGGAGGGGGCGCAGCATCACGCAGCACTCGCCTTTCGCCACCCTTCCGAAAACTCCACCGCCTGCCCCGTGCGCGCCGAAAGTTCCGCCGCCGCGCCCATTTCGACCGAGCGCAGCCCGTCTTCGAGCGACACCTCCGGCACCCCGCCATCAAGCACCATCTGCCGGAACAGCCGATGTTGGTAAAAGGTCGAGCCGTGATGGTCGCCGGCGGCGAGGATTTCGGGGTCGACCTCGATCACGCGCCGCTGCGGGCTCTTCGGCTCGCGCGGCGAGATGACGATTTCGGCCGCCCGCTCGCCCGCACCCGGCCAGAACCGCGCCGGTCCCGGCACGAAGGCCTCGATCTTGCCTGCCGAGCCCATCGCCGAGACATGCTCCTGGAACCAGCTTCCTTCGGAAAACATGCACAGTTCCAGCATCGCCCGCAAGCCGTTGGCGAAATCGGCGATCACATAGGCATTGTCCAGAATGTCCGGCGCGCGGCCGTCGTAGGCCTCGTCCTTGTGGTTCACGTCCTGCGCGCCCGAAGCATAGATCCGCACCGGCTCCGACTGCGTGACGAGCCGCATCAGGTCGAAGAAATGGCAGCATTTTTCGACCAGCGTCCCGCCGGTCTCGGCTGCAAAACGGTTCCAGTGCCCGACCTTGTGCAGGAACGGAAAGCGATGCTCGCGGATCGTCAGCATCTTGGCCTCGCCGATCGTCCCGGCGCGGATTTCCTCGATCATCCGCGCGATCGGCGGCATGTAGCGATATTCCATCGCGACCCAGACCTGGGCCTTTCGCCCGGAAGCCGCAGCGAGAATGTGCCGGCTCGTCTCCGCCGTCGAGCAGAGCGGTTTTTCGACAAGGATCGGCAGGTCGGCCGGCAGCACGTCGAGCAGGATGTCGTGATGGGTGTGGTTCGGGCTGGCGATCACCAGCACGTCCGCGAGCCCCGCATCCATCAGCGCGCGATGGTCCACGAACTGCCGCGCACCGCCGGAAAGCGCGGCGGCGAGCTCGCGCATCTCCTCGTCCGGATCGCTCACGGCGACGATTTCCGTGTCGGGCAAAAGCATGATGTTGCGGATGTGCTCCTGCCCCATCATGCCCGAACCGATGATCGCGTAGCGCAGTTTCGACATGTGACTTTTCCTCAGAATTCGAGAACCGGCAGGCCCATTTCGGCCGCCAGAGCGCGCAGCGCCGGCCGGTGGTCGCCATAGACGAGGCTCAAATGATGCTCGAGCCCGGCGCCGACGATCGTCCGCGCCACCGTCTCGATCGGCGCATCGAAGGCGAGCACGCCCGCCGTGCCCGAAAAGGCGAGCGGCCGGCGCAGCATCTCACCGCCCGCGATCACCATCGTCGGATGCCCGCGCGCCTGGCTGATCCGCGCGAATGTCACGCGCCCCGGCTTCAGCGGAAACTCGAACAGAAGCGGCATCTTGCGGTTGGAATGGATCGCGGCCTTCGCCGTCACCGTCTCGTCGCGCATCGAAACCGGCGCCTGCCCGCAATGCCAGACGACGCCGGTGCCGTCCTGCGCATCGAGGTCGACCAGATCGACGAGGAATGCCGCGTCGCCGGTCATCTCCTGCAGGAACAGGTTGGTCAGCGCGCCATGGACATCCGCCTCGCAGGCACACGGTACGCGCCGCTCGCCCATCATCCCGACCGGCCCGCAGACCGCACCGCCATATTGCGTGAACATTTCCGGCCAGCAGCGCACGGCGAATGCCGAATAACCGCCTTTCGCGCGCACGTCCTCCAGTGCCGCGCGCAGGCGCAGCGACCGGTCGAGTTGGTCCTGGTCGACTGTATCGAGATCGTCGAGCGTCGCGCCCGCTTCCGCCCGCGCTTCGCCGACCTCACCTTCGCCCGCACTCCGCGCGGACGCGAACAGCGCATCGAGCGCGATCGGCTCCACCGAAACGCCGGCCAGGCTTTCGAGCCGCTCGGGATCGTAATCGCAGGTGAAGAATCCGTCCGGCCGCTCGCCGATCCGCCCGATCCGGCTGCCGGCAATGCGCGCCATAAGCGCCCGCGCCCCGGCTCGCTCGGCTTCGCCAGCCTCAGCCGTCGCCAAAGGCAGCGCCGCCGCCTGCCGCTTTCCGGCCAGAAGATCGTCGGCGAGAGCATCGACATCCACTGTTAAGGGGTCTGCATGGACCCAGCCGAACGCGACGTCGTTGAGGCCCAATGCATGCGCCGCAAGATTGAGCCCGCAAAACGCATTCAGCCGCAGCCGCCCGCCGGTTCGCGGCTCGGGAAACGACCAGATCGCCAGCGGCGCATCCGCCTCCTCGGCGATCTTCACCGTCATCGTCGCGTCGGTGAACGTCACCTGCACGATAAGCAACAGGTCGAGCGTCCGGCCCTTCATCGCAGCGAGCGCGCTTTCCGTCGCCGGTGCGTCGAACAACAACGTCTCGCCGCCGACGAGTTCGTGCCCCGCCGCCAAAAGCCGGCTTTTCAGCGTGCCGTACAACTCCTCGGCGAAGGCGACGTCGAAGGTCGCGCGCGCCAGCGGCAGCAATCCGATCCGCGCCATCACGCGCCTCCCATGCCGGAATAGGAATGCCGGAACGACGCATCCGCATCGGCGATTTCCGCCTTGCCACCATAAAGCGGCGTATCGAACCATGGCATGGCATGTTCGTCTGTCAGCGCGTTGATCCGCTTCACATAAGGCAGGCTCGTCTGCCGCAAGCCCGAGCGGATCGCCTCCCAGTCCGGAAACGCCTTGAACGGCTCCGACCAGATCGCCCGGCCCGCCAGATAGCCCGACGCACCCGCCGCATAGGCATGCTTCAGCACGGCCTCGAACTCCGCCATCCCGGCTCCCGCCGACAACATCACCCACGGACGCGCGGCGATCCGCCCCATCTCGTCGAACAGCTTCTGCGTAGCCCCATCCGTCCCGCCGCCGATGCCCTTGGCCGGCACCGGGCTTTCCAGCTTGAAGATGTCGATGCCGAAACTCGGATCGGCGAAGCGCCGCACGCTTTCGAGCACGTTGTCGGCCTGCTTCGCCGCCATCTCCACATAGTCCTTCGTCTGGTCCGCCTCGCCCGGCAGCGGATAGACGAGAAGTTCGAAAAGATAGGGAATGTCATAGGCTTGGCAGGCTTCGCCGATTCGCTTCGCGAAGTCCTCCTGCGCCCGGCAATTGGCCGCATCCGCATCCGGCCGATACCAGGCGAGCACCTTGACAGCATCGCCGCCGGCCCGCTTGATCTTCTCGACCGACCAGTCGTCGATCTCGTCCGAAAGCCGCCCCGTCTCCGTCTCGCGGAAGAGCGAATCCTCCAGCGTCACGATCATGCCCTTCGCGGGCGAGGCGACGGAGAGGCCGCGCGGCAGCGCGAAATGCGGGTCCATCAGCACGGCTGACGTCTCAGCCTGCAACTCCTCCACCAGCATCAGCTTGAAGCCCGCCACGTCCTCATAGGGCGCTTCAGCCGTCCCGCGTATCGCCTTGATCGGATTCTTGATCGGCGGCCGCTGGTCGACGGCCAGCATCTTGAACCGGCCCTTGTCGTCGGCAAGCCGCCGCAGGCCCCAAAGCTTGCCGGCCGATAGTGTGGTCATGCCTGCATTCCTTCGTGTTCGTCCAGAAATCGATCCAGTTCGGCGCGGGTCGGAATGCCCGCCCGCCCGCCGAACCGCGTACATTTCAATGCCGCCGCCGCCGAGGCGAAGCGGATCGCCGCGCGCGTCTCCAGCCCTTCGGCGAGCGCCACGGTCAGCGCGCCGTGCCAGACGTCGCCCGCGCCAAGTGTATCGACGACCTCGACCGCGAAGGCCGGTTCGTGCGCGATATCGTCGCCGTCGAAGAACAAAGTCCCCTCCGCGCCGATCGTCACCGAAAGATGCGCCGCGCACCGATCGCGCAACCGCGCCAACCCTTCCCGTGGATCGTCCGTCCCGGTCATCTCGCGCAGCGCCTGCGCCGACAGCGCGACATGGCTCGCCGCATCGAGAAGGCCCGCATCGAAAGGTGGCCGGTCGACATCGAGCACCGCCGGCAGGCCAGCCGCGCGCGCAAGATCGAAGAGGTGCCGCGCGCCCTCCTCCCAGCGAATGTCGCCCATCACCGCGCCTGTGCCGGACGGCAGTTCGTCATGCAGCCAGTCCGTCGCCGTCGGGATCGACCAGTCGCCATAATTGACGATCATCCGCTCACCCGATGCGTCGACGAAGACCGACGACAGCGGCGAGCGATGCCCGGCGAACCGCCGCAGCCCGGCGCAATCGACGCCTTCCACCACAAGCCCGTCGATGATCTGCGTGGCAACGACGTCATCGCCAAGACGCCCGATCATGTGCGCCCTGTGTCCGAGCCGCGCCGCGGTCGCGGCCGCATTCGCCGCCAGACCGCCGCCCACGACTTGGCAGTCGCGGGCGCGGTATTTCTCCGCGCGGTCCGGCATCCGGTCGACCGAAAACACATAGTCGACGACCGCGATGCCGATGAAGAAGATGTCGCTCATGCACCTGTCGCACTGTTCGCGCGGATGACCTGCGCTATCTGCAAGCGCCGTTGATGATGAACGGTAACAGGTCTTGTATCTTTTACAAGACATGCCATGATCAGCCTTGATCGGTGCCCTTGGACGGCGCCGCACTTGCGAATATGGTCCCGGAAAGTGGACCCTTTGGGAGGTGTGCGTGGCAGGCGTCGAAATCCGCCAGGTCGTCAAGCAGTATGGCCGCGTCGAAGTGCTCCACGGCGTGGATCTCTCCGTACGCGACGGCGAGTTCGTCGTCCTCGTCGGCCCGTCGGGCTGCGGCAAGTCCACGCTCCTGCGCATGATCGCGGGGCTGGAAGGCATCACCGGCGGTCAGATCGCCATAGACAGCACGGTGGTCAACGACATGCCGCCGCGCGAGCGCGACATCGCCATGGTCTTCCAGGACTACGCGCTCTATCCGCACAAGAGCGTCTACGACAATATGGGCTTCGGCCTCAGGATGCGCGGCACGTCGAAATCCGAGATCGAGACGCTGGTCTACGAGGCGGCCGACATTCTCCAGATCCGGCACCTGCTCGAGCGCCGTCCCGGTCAGCTCTCCGGCGGCCAGCGCCAGCGCGTCGCCATGGGCCGCGCCATCGTGCGCCGGCCGAAGGTCTTTCTCTTCGACGAACCGCTCTCCAATCTCGACGCCCAGTTGCGCGCCGAGATGCGCGTCGAGATCAAGAAGCTGCACCAGCGCTTTGGCACCACCATCGTCTACGTCACGCACGACCAGATCGAGGCGATGACGCTCGCCGACCGCATCGCCATCATGAAGGACGGCCATCTCCAGCAATATGGCACGCCGGACGAGGTCTATAACCGCCCGGCGAACCGCTTCGTCGCCTCCTTCATCGGCGCGCCGCCGATGAACATGACCCCCGCCAGCGTATCGGCGGATGCGCAAATCATCCGCCTGCCGTCCGGCATGGACGTCACCCCGCGCGGCGCCAACCTCGCCGCCTGCGCCGGCCGCGACATCGTCATCGGCCTGCGCCCCGAGCATGTCGCGCTCGGCCATGATGACCCGTCGCGCACGCCCGTTTCCGGCCAGGTCGAGCTGGTCGAGCCCCTCGGCTCGGAAACGCAGGCGACCGTCCGCGTCGGCGACACCCGCTTTACCGGCCGCTTTTCGCCGGAAGCCGGGCTGAAGCACGGCCAGGACGTGACGCTCGGCCTTGCGCTCGACCGCGCCCATTTCTTCGACGCCGAAACCGGCGAGGCCATCCGCCTCGCCGCTTGATCAGAGCATTCCGGCCCGCTTGTCGGGTCCGCAACATCAGGGAGTAGAGACATGACGAGACTGATTACCGGAACTGCCCTCGCCGCGATCATGACCATGTCGGCCGGCTCGGCCTTCGCGCAGACCGAACTGCGCATCTTCACCGGCGGCCAGCAGCGCCCCGACGTGATGCGCCAGATCCTCGACGCCTATCAGGAGCAGAACCCAGACGTGACGGTCGAGATCGAAGTCGGTGGCGCGACGTCCGAGCAGCAGCAGCAGTACCTCAACACCGTCCTCGCCTCGCAGGATTCGACCCTCGACGTGGTGCTGATCGACGTCATCCGCCCCGCCCAATGGGCTGCCGCCGGCTGGGCCGAACCGCTCGACGACTATCTCGGCGACGAACGCGACGCGATCATGGACCGCTACCTGCCCGCCTATCGCGAGGCCAACATCGTCGACGACCAGGTGATGGCGCTGCCCTATTTCGCGGACTCGCAGTTCCTCTACTACCGCACCGACCTTCTGGAAAAGCACGGCGTCGAGCCGCCGAAGACCTGGGACGAGTTGAAGGAAGCTGCGCTCAAGATTCAGGAAGCCGAGGGCAACCCCAACCTCGCCGGGTTCCTCACCGCCGGCGCGCCGATCGAGGGCACGGTCTGCACCTATCTCGTGCCGTACTGGGGCGCGGGCGGCGAGCTTGGCGGCGAAGGCGGCGCGATCACGCTCTCGGCCGAACAGGCGGCGCAGCCCTTCGAGCTTTGGGGCGACTTCAAGGAAGCGGGCGTCCTGCCCGCCAACATCGCCGAAATCCCGACAGACCGCATTCGCCAGGATTTCCAAGCCGGCAACGCCATCTTCGCCATGAACTGGGGCTATGTCTGGAACCGCGTCCAGAACGACGAGGACAGCCAGGTCAAGGGCAATGTCGGCGTCGTCACCCTGCCCGGCTTCACCGCCGACACGCCGGCCACCTGCATCGGCGGCTGGCAGCTCGCAGTCTCCGCCTTCTCGGAAAACAAGGAAGCCGCGGTCGAACTGGTCAAGTATCTCTCCAGCCCGGAAGTCTCCAAGCAGCAGGCGATCCTCGCCTCGCACATGCCGGTCTTCCCCGAAGTCTATACCGACGCCGAGGTGCTGGAGGCCAATCCGTGGTTCGAGGACGCGCTGCCGGTCGTCGAAACCGCCCGCTCGCGCCCTGTCAGCCCGGCCTATCCGCGCGTCTCGGAAGTCATCCGCACCAACATGAACGCCTTCCTCGCCGGTACGCAGGACGGTGCGGCGTCGCTCCAGGCCATCGAGCAAGGGCTTTCCGAGGTCATGCAGTAGGGGTTGAGACCTTGAGCCCGGCCACCCCCCTCTGTCCTGCCGGACATCTCCCCCTCAAGGGGGGAGATCAGTCTCGTCCTGGGCCTGCTCAAACGGCTGCCGGACCGGCGGACCAGTTGAAGCGCTTGATCTCCCCCCCTGAGGGGGAGATGGGCGGCAGCCCAGAGGGGGGTGCCTCGTGCTGACCTCAACCACAAAACCTCTCCCCCTCTCCCGCCTCGAAAAATCCGAGCGCCGCCTCGGCCTCCTGATGATCCTGCCGGCGTTCCTGCTGCTCTTCGCCGTCGTCCTCTTCCCCATCGGCCGCCTGCTCGTCACCTCCACCCAGCAACTGCGCCTCACAGAGCCGTGGCTCGGCACGCCCTTCATCGGCCTCGCGCACTACCAGAAGGCGCTCGCCGATCCGCGCTTCTGGGAAACGACGCTCAACACCTTCATCTACATCGCCGTCACCGTCCCCGGCGCCATCGTCGTCGGGCTCGGACTTGCGCTCCTTGCCAACCAGCCCTTCAAGGTCAAATGGCCGGTGCGCCTCGGCCTGCTCCTGCCCTGGGCGCTGCCGCTGGTCTTCGCGGGCCTGATCTTCCGCTGGTTCTTCGAGTTCAACCAGGGTATCGTCAACAATGTCCTGATGTGGGTCGGCCTGCCCAAGCTCGCCTGGCTCACCGATCCCTTCCTCGCCACCATCGCCATTTGCATCGCCATCATCTGGAAGACGTCGAGCTTCGTCGCGCTGATCCTGCTCGCCGGCCTACAGACCATCCCGAAATCGCTCTACGAGGCGGCCGAGATCGACGGCGCATCGAAATGGCAGCAATTCATCGAGATCACGCTGCCGATGCTGCGGCCCGCGATCATCGTCGCAGCGATCTTCCGCACCATCACGGCCATCCAGACCTTCGACATCCCCTATGCGATGACGAATGGCGGGCCGGGCAATTCGACCGAGACGCTCGCCATGTACATCCACAAGACGACGATCGATTTCCTCGACCTCGGCTACGGTTCGGCGCTCGCGGTGCTGATGTTCGTCGTCTCGCTCGTCATGACCGCCGGCTACCTGCGATACACACGCCGCGACCCACGGCAGGAGGCGTGAGATGATGCGCCTCGCCCGCCCCCGCGTGATGGTGCTGATCGCCGGCCTCATCGTCGTCGTCAACGGCTTCGTGCCGGCGATCTGGATCGTGCTGACCTCGCTCAAGACCGAAGCCGAGCTTCTGCGCCTGCCGATCACCATCCTGCCCGACACGCTGACCTTCCAGAACTACACCCGCGTCTTCACCGACCAGCCGATCCTCACCTTCATGTGGAACTCGGTCGCCGTCGCCACCTTGTCGACGCTGCTCTGCGTCACCGTCTCGGCGCTCGCCGCCTATGCGCTGGTGCGCCTTCGCCTTCCCGCCCCCGGCCTCATCCTGTCGGTGCTGATGGCGATCGCGATGTTCCCGCTGATCTCGCTGATGGTGCCGCTCTTCCAGGTCATGCGCACCGTCGGGCTTCTCAACACCTGGTGGGCGCTCGTCCTGCCCTATGCGGTGCTATCCATGCCGGTCTGCACCATGGTGCTCATCTCCTTCTTCCAGGACATCCCCAAGGACCTTGAGAGCGCCGCGATGATCGACGGCTGCTCGCGCCTCGGCGCGCTCTGGCACGTCGTCATTCCGCTGACCGCACCCGGCGTGTTCACGGCGGGCATCCTCGCCTTCGTCAATGCGTGGGACGAGTTCCTGCTGGCGTTGACGCTCTCCTCGCGCGTGTCGAGCCGCACTCTCCCGGTCGGCATCACGCTCTATCAGGGCGAGTTCTCGTTTCCCTGGCCGATCATCTCGGCCGCGCTCGTCGTCGCCATCGTGCCGATCTCGATCATCATCGCGCTCTTCCAGGAACGCGTCGTCGGCGGCCTGACGCAGGGCGGCATGAAAGGTTGAGCCCATAAATCATCGCGGCGGGGTTGACCTCCACATTTGCCCCGCCATGCTTATGGTCTCTCAGCCTTCCGATCATCGAGACCTCCGTTCCAGATGCGAATCCTTGCCTGCGCCTTCCTCGCCTTGTTCCTCGTCATCGGGGGCGCGAGCGCCCAGTTCACGCCGCAGTCGGAAGCGGCCCCGGCCGAGGAGGCGCCCGCAGCGAGCGTCGACGACCTCATCCGCCTTCTCGAAAACGAGACCGCGCGCAATGAGCTGGTCGAAAGGCTGCGCGCCGCAAGCGGGGCAGAGAACAGCGCCGAGGCCGAGGCGCAGGCCGCAGAAGGCACCGCCGACCCGACCATTGCGCGGCAGATCGCCGAATACACGCGCGACATTGCGGAAGGCGTCTCCGCGACGGTCGGCGCGGTCGTCGACCTCGGAGCCGATGTCGGCGACGTCTTTTCCTCCGCATCCACCCGCGACTATGGCGAGATCACGCGCGTCGCGACCAATGTCGCGATCCTCGCCGTCGCCCTCTTCGCCAGCTATTTTTTCCTGCGCGCCTTCGCCAGCCAGGGCCAGAAGGCGATTTCCAACCGGGTTGCCGGTCGCGGCTGGCTGGCCCGCATCATGGGGCTCATTGGCGCCACCGCCGTCGATATCGCGGCGGTCGCCGCCGCCTGGGCGATCGGCTATGCCATCTCGCTCTATTTCCTCACCGGTCCGACCGGCCGCATGGGCATCAACCAGACCCTGCTGCTCAACGCCTTCCTCGCCGTCGAACTGACCAAGGTCGTCGTCCGCGCCATCTTCGAGCCGCACGGCCCGGCGCTGCGACCGCTGCCCATGAACGATACCACCGCCGCCTACTGGTATTTCTGGGCCGCGCGCATCATCGGCCTCCTCGGCTATTCCTTCATGTTCTTCGCGCCCGTCCTGGCCGACATGGTCAGCCCGACCGCCGCTCAGGCGCTGCGCGTCCTCGCCATGCTCACCGCAGTCGTCATCGGCATCCTCATCGTGCTCCAGAACAAGCACGCCGTGCGCAACGCCATGACATGGCGCGCCAACAACGGACGCCACGACGCCCTGTCGAAGTCGCTCGCCTTCCTCGGCGCCTATTGGCACATGATCGCCATCGCCTATCTGGTCGCGATCCTCATCGTCTGGCTCGCCAATCCCGCCGAAGCCCTGCCCTACATGCTGCGCGCGACCGTGCAGTCGATCCTCGCCGTCATCGTCGGCGTCGTCATCATCTCGTTCATCTCGCGCTTCATCCATGTCGGCGTGCGCCTGCCGGACGACCTGAAGCAGCGCCTGCCGCTGCTCGAAACGCGCCTCCACGCGTTCGTGCCGCGTGTCATGCAGGTGGTCCGCACCGTCACGCTGATCGGCGTCGCCATCGCCATCGCGCAGGCCTGGGGCCTGATCGACTTCCTCGGCTGGGTCGCGTCGGAGGGCGGGCAGCGCGTCACCGGCTCGGTCATCTCGGCCGTCATCATCCTGCTCGTCGGCTTCCTGATCTATCTGGCGATGTCGTCCTGGGTCGAATACCGCCTCAACCCCAATTTCGGCACGGTGCCGACGGCGCGCGAAAAGACGCTGCTCTCGCTCTTCCGCAACGCCTTCACGGTCGCGCTGGCCATCTTCATCGTCATGCTCGCGCTCGCGCAGATCGGCATCAACATCGCCCCGCTTCTGGCCGGCGCGGGCGTGCTCGGTCTTGCGATCGGCTTCGGCGCGCAGAAATTCGTCCAGGACATCATCACCGGCATCTTCATCCAGCTCGAAAACATCATGAACGAGGGCGATGTCGTCACGGTCGGCGCGACGTCGGGCGTGGTCGAGAGGCTGACGATCCGTTCCGTCTCGATCCGCTCGCTCGACGGCACCCTGCACCTGATCCCGTTCTCCTCGGTCGACATGGTGTCGAACTCGATGAAGGGCTTCTCCTACCACGTCGCCGAGATCGGCGTGGCCTATGACAGCGACATCGCCGAGGTGAAGGCGGCGATGCAGGATGCGTTCGACGGCCTGATGCAGACCGACGCCAAGACCGCGATCCTCGAGCCGCTCGACATTCAGGGCGTTACGCTGTTCGGCGATTCGGCGATCAACGTGCGTGCGCGCATCAAGACCCTGCCGGGCTCGCAATGGGGGATCGGCCGCAAGTACAACGAGCTCATCAAGGAAGCCTTCGAGCGCCGCGGCATCGAGATTCCGTTCCCGCAGGTCACCTATCACGTCGGCGTCGACGGGCAGGCCGATGCGCTGTTGACGTCCAAGACGCGCAAGCGCCGCAAGCAGAAGCCGGAAAAGATCGTCGACCAGCCGACCATCGACCGGCCCCAAGCCGCCGATGCACCCGACGCGGCGTCGCGCTCGTAGCGGTCGTCAGTCGCGTGTGCTGATGGCCCTGATCTTGCGCTCGAACTCGCCCATGTCGAACGGCTTGGAGATCAGGTCCATATTGTCGCCGAGGAAGCCGGCCCGCGTGCGCGCGGCTTCCGCATAGCCGGTCGCAAACAGGATCGGCAGTTCGGGCAGGTGCCGGCGCACATGGTCGGCAAGCTGGCGCCCATCCATGCCGGGCAGCCCGACATCGGAAACCATCAGGTCGATCTTGCGCCCGCTCTCGACGATCTTCAGCGCCGATGGCGCGTCATAGGCTTCGAGCGTCTCGAAGCCCATGTCGTTGAGCGCATCGACGACGAGCATCTGGACGATGGCCTCGTCCTCGACCACCAGAACCGTCTGCGCCTCGACCTTCAGCGGCAGCGTCGCGCCGTTGCCGGCGTGCCGCCCATCCGCGGTCGTCGCTTCGGCGTCGCACGGCATCACGATCTCGATCGCCGTGCCCTTGCCTTCCTGCGAATGGATCTGGGCGAGCCCGCCGAGCTGCTTGGCGAACCCGAACACCATCGACAGGCCGAGCCCGGTTCCCTGCCCGATCGGCTTGGTCGTGAAGAACGGATCGAACGCCTTCTCCTGCACGTCCTTCGACATGCCCGTGCCCGTATCGGCAACGGTCAGCACCACATAGTCGTCGGCCGCCAGACCACCCCTCGACGCGACATCGCCGGCGATCCGCCTGTTGCGCGTCGAGATCGTCAGCACGCCGCCGTCGGGCATCGCATCGCGCGCATTGATGGCAAGGTTGAGGATCGCGCTTTCGAGCTGGTTGGCGTCGGTCAGCGCCGGGCATGCGTCGCGGGCAAGGTCGAGATCGAGCCGGATCGACTCGTCGAGCGTTCGCCGCAGCATGTCCTCGAGCGAAAGCACGAGATCGTTGAGCTGGGTCGACTTGATATCGAGCGACTGGCGCCGCGAAAAGGCGAGCATGCGCTGCGTCAGCGCGGCCGCGCGGCCCGCGGAGGTGATGATCCCCTCCAGATAGCGCTCGATCCCGTCATTGCGGCCCGACGAAAGCCGCCGCTGAAGGAGTTCCGCGCTGCCCAGAATGCCGGCGAGCATGTTGTTGAAATCATGCGCGATCCCGCCGGTGAGCTGGCCGATCGCTTCCATCTTCTGCGACTGGCGCAGCGCTTCCTCGCTTTCGCGCAGTTCGGCGGTGCGCTGCGCAACTTCCGCTTCCAGCATCTCGCGCGCGAGCTTGGAATCCGTCACGTCGACCGCGCAGCCGCTATAGCCGAAGAACGCGCCCGCCGCGTCGTGCCGGGGGATCGCCTCGCAGCGCAGCCAGCGGATCTCGCCGCTCCTCAGCGTGCGGATTTCGGCGCGAAAGGGTGCGCGTTCGTCGAAGGCGGCGCGAAACGCCGCCTCGAACGTGGCAATGTCGTCGGCATGGACGATCGAGCGCCAGCCCTCGCTGACGATGTCTGCCGCCTCGCCATACTCGGCCGCAAATTTCCGGTTGGCGAACTTGATGTGCCCTTCGGCATCGACCGACCAGATCAGCGCAGGCGCACTGTCGGCGAGGTTCCGGAACCGGTTCTCGCTTTCGGCCAGCGCGTTGACGGCGCGCGCCCGCTCGCGCTTCTCGCGCGCCTCGTCGAGTGCGCGCCGGACGACCATCGGTATCCGGTCGAGGTCCTTCTTGGTGACGTAATCCGTCGCACCGGCACGCACCGCCTCGGTCGCGAACTGCTCTCCCGCGACGCCAGAGACGAAGATGAACGGCACGCCGGGAAACCGGCCCTCCGCCAGCTTGTAGGCCGCCATCCCATCGAAATCGGGCAGCGAATAATCGGCAATGATGAGGTCGTACTCGCCCTCTTCGAGCGCCAGTTCGAATTCGCGCTTGCGGCTCGCTCCCACTATTTCGACCGGCATGCCGATCTTGCCCAACTGATGCTGGATCAGCTCGGCGTCGATATGACTGTCTTCCAGGAGAAGAATGCGGATCTGCGCGGCGCCGACGATGTCGGCAAGGAGCTGGTTCAAGTCAATGGCCTCCGGGATAGGGCTCGTTGAGAACGGCCCATACGAGCCCCAGGTTCCGGATTGCCTCGAAGAAGGCGTTGAAGTCGACAGGCTTGACCACGAAGGAGTTGACCCCCTGCTCGTAGGAACGGACCACGTCGGTCTCTTCGCGCGAAGAGGTCAGCATGACGATCGGGATGTTGCGGTGGCGCGGATGGCTCTTCACCTTCTCCAGCACCTCGATCCCGTCCACTTTCGGCAGCTTCAGATCGAGCAGGATGACCGCCGGCTGTTCGCCGTCGCGCGCCGCGTGATCGCCTTCGCAGAAGATGTAGTCGAGCGCCTCGACGCCATCGCGCGCGATGACGATCTCGTTTGCGATGTTCGTCTTGCGCAGTGCCGCGACGGTCAGTTCGATATCGGCCGGATTGTCCTCAACCAGCAGGATCGGTCTCAAGCTTGCCACGTTCGTTTTCGCCTCTTCGATCGGGCAGTTCGATTGTGAACATCGCCCCTTTGCCCAGCGTCCCTTCTGCGCTTATCGATCCTCCATGGCGGTCGACGATGCGTTTCGTCAAGGCCAGCCCGATGCCCGTGCCGTCGAATTCGTCGGAATGGTGCAGCCGCTGGAAGACCTGGAACAGCTTGCCCACATAGGTCATGTCGAAGCCGACGCCATTGTCCGCGACACTGTAACGCGTCGAACCGTCCGCATTGCGGCTGCCGGCGATGGTGATGATCGCCGGGTCGCTGTCGCGCGAATATTTCACCGCGTTCTCGACGAGGTTGAACATCGCCTGGCGCACCAGCGACGGGTCGCCCCATGCGACAGGGAGGTCTTCCTCGACCTTCCATTCGATCCGCCGTCCTTCCATTTCGTGCGAAAGGCCGCGCTGGATTTCCTCAACCACCTTGTTCATGTCGATGCGCGACATCTTGAGGCCGGTGCGTCCGAGCTGGGAAAACTGCAGAAGATCGTCGACGAGTTGTCCCGCCGTCACCGCCGCCTGCGAGATTCCTTCCAGATAGTGCCGCGACAGGTCCTTCAGCCCCGTCTCTTCCTCCTTCAGAAGCTGCGCATAGCCGGCGATGTGCCGGAACGGCGCGCGCAGATCGTGGCTGATGGAATAGGAAAACGCCTCCAGTTCCTTGTTGGAGCGCTGCAGTTCCTCCGTCATCTCCGCCCGCTCCTCGGCGCGCTGAAGAACGAGATCGACCACCGACTGGCGAAAATCCTCGGCGCTGTGGAGCTCCGCGCGCGACCACGGCACGGCACGGCCCCGCACCGTCTCCTTCCAGATCTCGAACGATGTGCGCGGACTGATCCGCATCGCGCGGTCGTCGACAGTCTTGGCCGGCTCGCCGCCCCACTTGACCGTGTGCTTGAGTTCCGGCCGGAACCACATGATGAAGCTCGCATGGCGCTGGGAGATCGGCACCGCGACCACCCCGCTCGCGACATCGGCGATCGTCCTGCCCTCAGACCAGTGCTTGCCAAGTTCGCGCGTGGCGAAAACCCGATCGACATCCATTCCCTGCAGCCAGCGCGCCAGGTCCTTGATTCGGTCGGAAGGCGGAACCTGGCCGGTGGTCAGCACCATGCCTTCCGTGATCACCGCCGCGCCCTCGGCATTGGTCAGTTTCAGCCATTGCTGCGAACGGGCGACAAGACCTTCCTGAAAGACCGGCGTGCGCGCGAGATGCGAGACTAGTTCCGTCTCCACGCGCTTCAGCGCCAGCCGGTCGGCGCTCTCCCGACGACGCTCGTGGAAGGCGATCTGGTGTCCGACGATGCGCCCGAGGAATTCGCAGGCCGCCCGGATGCGGGCATCGACTTCCATCGGGTTCCTGTTGTGGCAGGAGATCAGCCCCCACAGCGCGCCATCGACCACGAGCGAAATCGACATGGACGCGCCAGTGCCCATATTGCGCATATATTCCAGATGAATCGGCGAGACGCTGCGCAACGCGGCATCCGAAAGGTCGAGCGGAGCGCCGTCTACCGGCGAAGTCGCCGGTTCGATCGGCACCGGATCGTAGCTGGAACTGGGGATCAGCCGCAGCCGGTTGAGCAGATAAAGCTCTCGCGCCTGGGCGGGAATGTCGGTCGCCGGAAAGCGCAGGTCGAGATAGGACGGCAGAACACCGTCGCCATCCTCCGCGATCACGGTCCCGTTCCAGTCCGCATCGAAGCGATAGATCATCACCCGGTTGAACCCGGTCAGGTCACGAACCTCCCGCGCCGCCTCGGCAAGGACATTGTCGATGTCCTGGCTGCTTTCGATGCGGTCGACGAAGCGCTGCATCCTTGGATAGGGATTGGAAGCGAGGATATCCGGATCGGTTTCCTCGAACTCGACGATCACGCCCTGCGCCGTGCCATGCGCGGAAACCAGCAGGCACTTGCCGCCGATCTCGATGGGCTTCAGGAACGGGTCCCCGGCCGCGTTCGCCCGCAACGCGGTCAGCGCCTCGGCAAATGGTCCGCTGTCGAGTGTCGCGCCCGCCTTCGCGTCGAAGCCGAGAAATTCGGGAGCGTTCGCGCTGGCCTGCAAGATGGTGGCCAGACCCGCGTCGAGCACGATCAACGCTCCATGCGGCTGAATCCCGCCGGGGATGCGGATCGGCTCCTGCGCGCACAGATCGAGGTCGGTCGGGACTTTGACGTTCATGCGCGGGGTTTGCTCCAGATGTGCGTTCGGCACCGTTTCACGATTGGTTGGGGGCGGCAATGCGATTCGCGTTTTCGACAGACCCAACGGCTTCGACCGCAGGGCGTTGCATGGCGCCGAGGATTCGGCCGGCGGCTCGCCCATAAAGCGTGAACGCCATGCAGGCGCCGTCCACCAGTCCGTCCCGCGTCGCATTGTCGTCGGGCAGGCGCTCGAGCTGGCTCAGAAAATCCTGCCACAGGGGCAGCCCTGCCCCATGCAGCAGAAACGCGTTGCGCCCCTCTTGCCCTGCCGCCTGCCGTGCCAGCAACCTGCCCCCGAGCCGCGCCCCCTCCAGGACGTAAAGCACGCCCATCTGCGCTTCGGTGCTTTCGATCGGCCCCGGCGTCTCGCTGTACTCATGCTTGATGCCGCACGCGCGCAGATCGGCTTTCAGCGCCTCGCTGCGCCGATGGTGCGGCCAGGCCGCAATGCGCGACGCGACACCGCCCGCTTCGAGCGCGGCCTCGAGCGGCAGGAGCGCGGCCGCATGAATGCGCAGGAAAGCCGCGTAGTCGTCAGCCTCGCCAAGGTCGAGTTGCGAGATTGCCGTGTCGAGTTCGTGATGAAGGTCGCGCGTCGCCTCGCGCAGGAAGAATCGATGCAAGTGGAGCCACCCGTCTGTCTCTTGTCGCGGCGACCCTATGCGCTCCTGCAGCGAATGCGAAGCGCAACCCGCTTAATTAGCAGGAACCAAAATGCACGATCGCACATTATTGCAGCGCGAAAAGGGACATCGCATCCGCCGCCAAGACTGATCCGCCGGCGGATTGCCCATAGTTTGAGAGGAAGTATCCATGTCTGATCGTGGACCGACGATTATCAATACGGGTCGTGGCGGCGGTGGCGGTGGTGGCGGCTGGGCCGTTGCGCTCGTGCTCGCCATCGTCGTCATCATCGGCGGCGTCTGGCTGCTCGGCGGCTTCGGCGGCGGCGGCGGTGGTGCCGACGACGTCAACGTGACCATCGACACGCCCGACGTCGATGTGCCGGACGTCGACGTTCCGGACGTGGACGTGACGACCGACGGCGACTGATCGCTGTCAAATGATTGAACGAAACACCCGTCGGTTCAGCCGGCGGGTGTTTTTCCATGTGCGTAGAGCCCAGCCTTAAAAAATCTAGTGGCGTTTCGCGATCCGATGCGCCATTGCTCGCTCAGGGACTCTGGGCGAAAACGTTTGAATGCCGATTGCAAATAAAAACTTCGTCAGGTCGACTGCGATCCTGCTGCTCATCGGCATGCTCGCACTGGTGGCGATCGTCGGCACGTCGATCTGGCTCGTCGAGCAGACGCAGCACCATTTCGACGAGGTGATCGAGGCCCGCCAGGCGCGGTCCGCGACGGTCGACCTGCGCAGCGCGCTTCAGGACATCGAGACCAGCCAGCGCGGTTACATCCTGACGCAGGAAGAGCGCTATCTCGAGCCCTACCAGGCCGCGCGCGGAACGGTGATGGAGCGCTACGAGCGGCTGCGCACCATTCTCCTGCCCTATCCGCAGGCGACCGAGCCGATGGAACGTCTGCTCGAGGGCATCAATCTCAAGGTCGCCGAGATCGACGAGACGATCGACCTCGTGCGCCAGGGCAACGTCGCGGCCGCCGTGGAGATCGTGCGGACGGATCGCGGCAAGCAGATCATGGATGAGGCGCGCGAGCTCTTCACCGCCATCATACGCGCCGCCGACGAGCGGCTCGACGCCGGCGCCGAGAGCCAGCGCGAGACGGCGAACTGGCTGCGCCTGACGACGCTTCTCGGCGCGCTCGTCATCTTCGCGGTGGTCGGCATGGCCGTCTGGATGGCCCTTCGCTACACCCGCGAACTCCTCGATGCACGCGAGGAGGTCAAGGAACTCAATACCGGTCTAGAGGCGCGCATCGCCGAGCGCACCGAAGACCTCGTGCGCGCCAACGAGGAAGTGCAGCGCTTCGCCTATATCGTCACGCACGACCTGCGCGCCCCGCTCGTCAACATCATGGGCTTCACCAGCGAGCTCGACTCGACCATGAAGACGATCCAGACCTACGTGCTGGCCGATGGCGACCCGCTTTCCGAACAGGAGATCACCGATGCACGCCTCGCCGCATCGGAAGACCTGCCCGAGGCGATCGGCTTCATCCGCTCCTCCACTCGCAAGATGGACGCGCTGATCAACGCGATCCTCAAGATTTCGCGCGACGGGCGCCGTCCATTGAAGCCGGAGCGCATCGACTTGAAGGAGCTGATCGAGGCCAACGCCAACACGATGCAGCATCAGGTCGCCGACAGCGAGGGCCGCATCGACGTCGATGTCGCGGTCCCGCCGATCCTGTCCGACCGCTTGTCGCTGGAGCAGATCATCGGCAATCTCCTGGACAATGCGGTGAAGTACCGCGCGCCCGATCGCCCGATCGAGATCGACGTCTCCGCCCGCAAGATGAACGGTCGCCAGATCGTCATCGACGTCAAGGACAATGGTCGCGGTATCGCCGAGCAGGATCACCAGCGCGTCTTCGATCTTTTCCGCCGTTCCGGCACGCAGGACAAGCCCGGCGAAGGCATCGGCCTCGCCCATGTTCGCACGCTGGTTCGGAACCTTGGCGGCGATATCACCCTTGAGTCCGAGTTCGGACGCGGAACCACGTTCCGGGTGACGCTGCCCGAAAAACTTCCCACGGTTCAAAGGAGTGCATGAGTTGACCGACGGACAGCCAGTGACGATCATCATGATCGAGGACGACGAGGGCCATGCGCGCCTGATCGAGAAGAACATCCGCCGCGCCGGCGTCAGCAACCAGATCATCCCGTTCACCGACGGCACGTCCGCGCTTTCCTATCTCTTCGGCGCCGACGGTTCGGGCGAGGACAGCGCACGCCGCCAGCTCCTGATTTTACTCGACTTGAACCTGCCGGACATGACCGGCGTCGACATCCTCGAGAAGATCAAGAACAACGTCCACACCAAGCGCTCGCCCGTCGTCGTCCTCACCACCACGGACGACCAGCGCGAAATCCAGCGTTGCTACGATCTGGGCGCCAACGTCTACATCACCAAGCCGGTCGACTATGACGGTTTCGCCAATGCGATCCGCCAGCTCGGCCTGTTCTTCTCGGTGATGCAGGTCCCCGAGACCGCTTGAAGCCGATGACCGATCCCGTCCGCGTCCTTTATGTCGACGACGACCCTGCCCTTGCGCGCCTTGTCCAAAAGCGCCTCGAGCGCCAGGGCTTCGTCGTCGAGCATTCGGGCGACATCGCCGATGGCCTGATGCGCGTCGACGCGCAGACATTCGACGTCGTGGTGCTGGATCATTATCTGGCGTCGGGGACGGGGCTCGACATGCTGGCCGCGCTCAAGAAGCGTACGGCCGCGCCGCCGGTCGTCTACGTGACCGGCTCCTCCGAAGCGACCGTCGCCGTCGAGGCACTGAAGGCGGGCGCCGCCGACTACGTCCTGAAGAGCGTCGGCGACGAATTCTTCGTCCTTCTGTCGAGCGCGATCGACCAGTCGATCGAAAAGGCGAGGCTGCAGCGGGAGAAGGAGAACGCCGAAAAGGAGGTTCGCGACGCGCGCGACCGGGCGGTCATCCTGCTCGCCGAAGTCAATCACCGCGTCGCCAATTCGCTTGCGCTCGTCGCCGCCCTCGTGCGCATGCAGACCTCCGCCGTCTCCGAGCCGAAGGCCAAGGACGCGCTTGCCGAGACCCAGGCGCGCATATCGGCCATCGCCGGCCTCCATCGCCGGCTCTACACGTCCGATGACGTGACCATGGTCGACCTCGATGCCTATATCTCGACCCTGATCGCCGAACTCGACACCTCGATGAAGGCCGCCGGCCACGCCTCGCGTATTCGCGCCGATCTGGAGCCGCTCACGGTGCCCACCGACAAGGCCGTCTCGATCGGCATGATCGTCACCGAACTCGTCACGAACGCCTACAAATACGCCTATCCGGGCGACGCCGAAGGCGAAGTGCGCGTCTATATCCGCCGCGCGGGCGACGATTCGGCGATCCTGCGCGTGGAAGACGACGGCATCGGCTGGAACGGCGAAGGTCAGCCCAAGGGAACCGGCCTCGGCTCGCGCATTGTCAAGGCGATGGCGACCAGCCTCAACACTTCCATCGTCTATGGCGACGGCATCGGCGGCACGCGCCTGACGATGGACCTGCCGATCGGCCGCCCCGTCCAGCATTGAACGCTGCGTCCGAAATCTTGGTCTGGATGAGCCGAAAACGGTTGGGTCCGAGAACCGGAGCGGAATGTACTTTTGGGTACATGAGCACCGGAAGCGCAGGAACCTGCCGTTTGCAGGCCATCCAGGCCGAGATTCAGCCCGAGAGCCAGCGCAGCACCAGCGCCTCCTCCTCATCCAGCCCTTCGATCGGCTTGCGATAGCGCTTGCGCGCTTCGGCCAGTTCCTCCATCAGCCGCCCCGTCGACCAGGAATCGACGACACGCGGATGAATGTAGCAGCGCCGGCAGACCGCCCGCGTGTTGCCGAGCCGCGCAGCGACCTTGTCGATCAGCCCGTTGAGAACCCGCGCCGTCTCGGTTTTCGTTTCCGGCAACTCGACCGTCGAAAAAAGGGCGGCCGCACTGGTCGTCCCTCCCCAGGTGCGAAAGTGCTTGGACGAGAATTCCTCGCCCGTCGCCTCGCGGATATAGGCGTTGACGTCCTGCGAGCGCACCATGCGCCGCTCCCCTTCCTCGTCGCGATACTGGAAGAGATGCTGGCCGGGCAGATCGAGAATGTCCTTCATGATCCGCGCCATGCGCTTGTCGACGAGCTTCAAATTCCATTCCTTGCCCGACTTGCCCTTGAAGGCGAAGCGCAGCTTGGACCCCTCGACCTCGACATGGCGCGCGCGCAGCGTCGTCAGCCCGAAACTCTTGTTCTCGCGCGCATAGGCCGGATTGCCGACGCGAATCATCGTGTTGTCGAGAAGCCAGACGATCGAGGCGAGCACCTTCTCGCGCGGCAGCCCGCGTTTGCGCAGATCCGCTTCCATCTTCTCGCGCAGCCGCGGCAGCGCCGTCGCGAAGTCGACGAGGCTCTGATACTTCACGTCGTCACGGTATTCGCCCCAGCGCGCGTGGTAGCGATATTGCTTGCGCCCTTTCAGGTCGCGCCCCGTCGCCTGGATGTGGCCGAGCGGATCGGGCGAAATCCACACATCGGTCCAGGCCGGCGGGATGACCAGCGCCCTGATCCGCGCGATCTCGCCTTTGTCCGTCAGCTTCGCCCCTTCCGGCGTCAGGAACGAAAATCCCTTGCCCGCCCGTTTGCGCCTGATCCCCGGCTCGGCGTCGCTGACATAGGCGAGGTCGTCTGGACGGCGCAGCGCCATCGGCAGGTTGTCATCAGCCTGCCTGTTCTGTCTGGAAACGGTTTCGAGCACGCAGCATCGCTCCTGGTCGGTTTCGCCAAATGCGCCGGATGCGCCGAAGGTTCCTTTCAGGAAGCGCAATGCGCGGGAACCCGGCCCGCCTTTGGGCGTTTCCGTTCGCCCTTCCCAAGGGCCGACCGAAAAAGACGATCACAAGAAGACATAGGCATACCCCCTCATGGACCATCGCGACCGGCTTATTCTCGCTCTCTCCGCCCTGATCCGCGCTGAGCGCGAAGCCCGCAACGCCTGGGATTCGGCGATCGCCGCCGATGCCCTCGCGCCCGAAATCATCGACACGATCGGCAGCGATCCGAAGCGCCTGATCGGGCATGAAGACCTCGAACTGGCCGAGGCGTTCGTCTCGCCCTCTGCGACGCGCAGCCGCGCCACCGCGCGCTTCGCCTGATAATTGGAGGCTGTTCGTTCTGGCCCGGCGGTTTCGCCGGGCTTTTTGCTGTCTGGCCCTTGGACGTCCTCTCCCGCCCCGCTATCAGGGAACGGCAATTTGGGAGGCATATGGAATGACGTCCGAACTGATCCGCAAATCCGCCTGTGAAATCGTCGATGGTCTGCGCACCGAAAAATGGTCGCCGCGCCAACTGCTCGACGCACTGGAAGAGCGGATCGCCGCCGTCGACCCCGCCGTCAACGCCCTGCCCACCCTCGCCTTCGACCGCGCTCGCAAACATGCCGACGATCTCGCAAGGCGCCCCGTCGCCGAGCGCGGCCAGCTTGCCGGCGCACCTGTCGCCATCAAGGACCTGACCGAGGTCGAGGGCGTGCGCACCACCCATGGCTCGCGCATCTTCGAGAATCACGTCCCTGCCCGCTCCGACATCATGGTCACGCATCTGGAAGACGAAGGCGCGATCATCTACGCCAAGACCGCGACGCCCGAATTCGGCGCCGGCGCCAACACCTTCAACGACGTCTTCGGCGCCACCCTCAATCCGTGGAACACGTCCCGCTCGGCCGCCGGCTCGTCGGGCGGCTCGGCCGTCGCGCTCGCCACCGGCATGGCCTGGCTGGCGCAGGGCTCGGACCTCGGCGGTTCCTTGCGCAACCCCGCCTCCTTCAATGGCATCGTCGGCCTGCGACCCTCGCCCGGCCGCGTCGCCGCCGATCCGGGCATGCTCGTCGATGACATCCTGTCCGTCGAAGGACCGATGGCGCGCACCGTCGAGGACCTCGCGCTCCTTCTCGATGCCATGACCGGCGAACATCCCGCCAATCCGATCTCGCTGCCGCGCGACGGCACCAGCTTCCGCAAGGCCGCGCAAAGCCGTGTCCTGCCCAAGCGCGTCGCCTTCTCCGCCGATCTCGGCGGCATCACCCCGGTCGATCCGGAAGTGGCCGACATCTGTCGCACCGCCGCCTACCGCTTCACCGAGCTCGGCGTCGAAGTTTCCGACGCCCATCCCGACCTCTCCGACGCCCGCGAGACCTTCCAGACGCTGCGCGCCGTCAGCTTCGCCACCGGCCACGCCGCCAAGCTCGAAACGCACCGCGATCTTCTGAAGCCGGAAGTCATCTGGAACATCGAGAAGGGTTTGGCGCTCACCGTCGGCGACGTCGCGAAAGCCGAGGCGCGCCGCGCCGGCATCATCACCCGCGCGCTCGCCTTCTACGAGGAGTACGACCTCCTCCTGACGCCCGCGACCATCGTCTCGCCCTTCCCGGTCGAGAACCGCTACGTCACCGAATGCGCCGGCGTGAAATTCGAGACCTATATCGACTGGCTGACCATCGCCTTCGCCGTCACGCTGACGACTGGCCCCGCGCTGTCGCTGCCCTGCGGCTTCACCAGCGAGGGCCTGCCGGTCGGCCTGCAGATCGCAGCCCGACCGCGCGGCGAGGCGCGGCTCCTTGTCGGAGCCGCCGCGCTTGAGCGCCATCTCGATCTCGGCACGGTCGAGCCGATCGACCCGCGCCCGGGAAACTGACGCGCTCTAAGCTGAGCGCCTTATTCGGGCGCTTCGCTGCCGCCGATGGCGAACGTCACATCGACATGGACGACATAGCTGTTCTCGCCCGTCTCGACGGGAACGGAGCCGCCCGAATCGGCTGCCATCCGCATCATTGCGCGCTCCTGCATCGGCATTGGCGGGGGTGCCGTGCGCTCCGACATCCCGATCACATCGCCCAGCGTCACGCCGGCCGCCTCGGCCAGCGTCCGCGCGCGGCCCATCGCATCCTCGACGGCCTTGCGGCGTGCCTCGGCGGTCGCGGCCGACGGATCGTCGTTGACGAAGGAGATCGACCCGCCCTGGTTGACGCCCAGCGTCACCGACTGGTCGAGGATCTCGCCCACCTTCTCGATGTCGCGGATGCGGATCGTCAGATTGTTGGTCACCTGATAGGCGACGATCCGCGGCTGTTCCGTACCGTCATTGTTTTCCGGGTAGACGTAGCGCGGGTTGATTGACAGCCCCGCCGTCTGCAGGTCGCGATCCGCGATCCCCGCCTCCTTCATCGCCGCGATCACGTCGGCCATCGCCTCGTTATTGTCGTCGAGCGCCGCGCGCGCGGTCTCCGCCTCGCGCAAGACGGCAAGGTTGACGATCGCCATGTCCGGCGCAACGGCAGCCTCGCCCATGCCGGAGACGACGATCTTGGGAAAGGGCCGCTCCTCCTGAGCATGTGCGGCAAGCGGCAGGGCAAGCGCGAGGATGGCGGTCGAAACGAGAAGGCGCATGAGGTAACTCCCGGAATATGCGGATCGAATTTGAATGCGTAAGCAGCGATTATGGGCGCATTGCGGCGCCGCAAAGCTTGTGCACCCGGCCAAAAGCCACTAATGCCAACACCCGTGTGGGGCCTGTAGCTCAATGGTTAGAGCCGGCGGCTCATAACCGCTTGGTTGGGGGTTCGAGTCCCTCCGGGCCCACCATCTCTCCGACCCGGCCCGCCGGCATCGCGACCGGATTGCAATGACGCCGGATCAAACCCGCACCTTCGGAATTTAGCCCCAGAACCTTCTCGGCCACGTCAATCCAGACCCACGCGACTTGCGCCAGTGCGAAACAGCGCTTCGGCTTCCGGCGAGAACCGGAAGGTGGAGAGAAAGTCGTTCACGCCGAAATTCGGCAATGATCTCCGTATCATTACCGCGAATACCCGCCCCTCCTCGACGCGTCCGGCCAGCGCCAGGCAGTATGCTGCGATCGCCAGGATGATGTTGTGGGCATTGGGCCTCGCGGACGCCTTGATCGCCCATTCCGCGGCCTCCTCATATTCCCCCAGCCGCACATGCGCCATGGCGCGGGCGCCGAGCATGCCGAACAGCAGTGGATCGAACGGGCTCAAGCTGCGCGAATGATCCGACGAGGCGATGGCGGCGGCGGGATCGCCGGACTGGGATTGCACGAAGGAGAGCGCGTAGTGGCCGAGCGCGAAATTGGGGCTGAGGTCCACCGCCCGCTCCAGTTCGGCGACCGCCTGGTCCTGGCTGCTGCGCAGCCACAGCGCCCGCCCCATCGCCCAGTGCGCTGCGGGGTCGTGATCGTCGACGATCAGGCTTCGGCCGGCCGCCTCGTAGGCGAGATCGGCTTCCTGGTCGCGATCGGCCCAGTGCTGGAAGGCGTTCTGCCAATGCGTGAACGAGATGCCCGCATAGGCACGGGCAAAGGTGGGATCGGCCTCGCTCGATCGCTTGAAGAACTGATGGGCGAGGTCGTTGTCCGCCTTGGTGAAGCGGTACATGTGCCAGAGCCCGCGATGATAGGCCTCCCAGGCGTTGAGCGAATTGGGCGGCTTCAGGATGGCGCGGTTCTTTTCGGCGGTCTCAACCTCGCTGGCGATGGACGAGACGATCATGTTGCAGATGTCGTCGAGGAGGAGGAAGGCATCGTCCGGTTTGAGGTCGAATTCGTCCGACCAGACGATCCTCGTTGTCCGCGCCTCGACCAGTTCGACCGAAACCAGAATGCGGCCTGAGCTTCGCCGCACCATGCCGGTGGTGAAATAGTCGACATTCAGCCGTTTCGCCGCATCCTCCGGCCCGGTGCCTCGTTCCGAAAGTGCGAACACGGAGCCGCGGGCGATGATGAACAGGTTCCGCAGCTTGGCGAGTCGCGTGATGATGTCGTGGGTCAGGCCATCGGCAAAGCCGGCCTCGCCATTCAGCCTGTCCGGCTCCGCGAAAGGCATGACGGCGAGCGATGCCCGCTGCAGCCTCGCCTGCTCGATCGCCGGCGCGTCCTGATGGGCAAGTTCGATCGCGTAGACCGGCGCTCGTTCGGACGGCTGGGCAGGCGGCTGATCGTTGCGCATGTCCTGCCACGCCCGCCGGATCGGGTCGAACTCCATATCCTCGGCCTCGAACAAGCGTGCGATCGCGGCGAGGTGCTGTTCGGCCTCGGCGGCCAGCCCGCACGCAAGCAAAGTTCTTAAAAGCAGAATTTGCGCCCGCGCGTCGAACGGGGAAAGCTCGACCCAGCGTTCCACATGCGGCCGCGCCTCGCGTGGATCGTTCGGCAAAAGCGCCACCAGTCTTTCGAGCAGAGCCGCATGGCTGGCCCGATAGCGGCTGCGCTGGGTCGCCACCCAATAGTCGAGCTGTGGGCTGCGTTGCAGGTCCAGGCCTTCCAGGAAATCGCCGGCGAACAGGTCGCAGAGCCTGCTCAGGCTGGCAAGATCGAGCGTCTCCAGTCCGTGCCGCATCGCCGCTTCGACCTGCACCGCGTCGACCAGGCAGTCCGTCAGGTCGAGCGAGATCATGTCGCTTCTGGACGTGACGCGGACATGTTCCGGCTCGTCGAGAATCGCCCTGAGCCTGCTCAGGCACCAGCGCAGTTCGCCCTTGGGATCGTTCGGAACATCGCCGAGTAGCTCGCAAAGACGCCCGCGGCCAACGGGATGCGCGGAAACGGACAGATACGCCAGTAGCGCCCGCACCTTTCGCGAAGGCGGAAGGTCGACCGGAACGCCGCTGCGAACGACGGAAAGCCGCCCGAACATCGATATCGCCAATCCGGCGGCAGCGGGCTCTTCGCAGAGTGCAAGCGTTTCCATGCGCGTTTCCACGCTTCCAACCACGCTCCCGCCCGCGGGTCGACTTTACCACTATGGCCGGGTGATCGCATCCGGCTTCTGCGCATGAGGGAGACAGCGCCGTCCGGATCAGCACGACCGGGTCTTTCGGCGTAGAATACACCGGTCCAGCGGATGATTGCCGCATCGACTGAGCATCGTGGTCGGCATCGTCGCCTTGGGCCGCCGTCCAGCAGAAAATCGACACACAGGAGATCGATCATGCACATGCACGAAGCGATACGCACCACCACCGGCAGGGGCCGGCTGTTCGACAGCATCCTCGATACGGTCGGCGACACGCCGACCGTCAGGATCAACAATCTGGGCGTCGACCACGCCACGATCTACGTGAAGGCCGAGTTCTTCAACCCGGCCGGATCGGTCAAGGACCGGCTCGCGCTCAACATCATCGAGGACGCCGAACGCCGCGGCCTGTTGAAGCCCGGGCAGACCGTGGTCGAGGCGACGAGCGGCAACACCGGCATTGGCCTGGCGATCGTGTGCGCCCAGAAGGGATACCCGCTCGTGGTCACGATGGCCGACAGCTTCTCGGTCGAACGGCGCAAGCTGATGCGAATGCTCGGCGCCAAGGTCGTGCTGACGCCGCGCGCGCTCAAAGGATTCGGCATGTACCAGAAGGCGGTCGAACTGGCCGAGGCGAATGGCTGGTTTCTTGCCCGCCAGTTCGAGACAGGGGCCAATGCGGATATCCATGAAATGACGACCGCGCGTGAGATCATCAATGATTTCGCCGGGTCGCGCCTCGACTATTTCGTGACCGGCTACGGCACCGGCGGCACCGTTGCGGGCGTCGGCCGCGTGCTGCGACGCGAGCGTCCGGAGACCCGGATCGTGCTCAGCGAGCCGGCCAACGCGCAGCTCCTCGGCAGCGGCCATGCGCAGGAGCGCGGCCGCGACGGCGCGCCGGGAGCCAGCCATCCCGCCTTCGAGCCGCATCCGATCCAGGGCTGGACGCCCGATTTCATTCCGTCCGTCCTTCAGGAAGCGATCGACCGACATTTCTACGACGAAGTCATCCCCATACCAGGTCCCGAAGCGATCAGATGGACCCGGGAACTGGCACGCAGGGAAGGCATCTTCTGCGGGATCTCGGCGGGCGCGACCTTCGGCATCGCCCGGCAGGTCGCCGAACGAGCGCCGGCCGGTTCGGTCATCCTGTGCATGCTTCCCGATACCGGCGAGCGATATCTGTCGACGCCCCTTTTCGAGGGCATCGAGACCGAGATGGACGAGGAGGAACGGGCGCTGTCGCTGTCGACGCCCGGCTTCCAGTTTGCTGCCTGAACGATCGAGAGGATCACATCATGGACGCGGTCCGCTCATCCCACGCAATTGCCGCCGAAGAGACGCTCGATCCGGTGGACTGGCCCGAGATGGCCGAAATGGCCCATCGTGTGGTCGACGAGGCGGTGGCCTATCTGCGGGACGTGCGGACCCGTCCGGCCTGGAGCGAGATGCCAGCCGGCGTGAGGCAGCGCTTCACGGAGCCGATGCCGCACGGCCCCCAGCCTCTCGCCGAGGTTCTTCGCGCCGTTTTTGAAAATGTCATGCCCTACCCGATGGGCAACGTGCATCCGCGCTTCTGGGCCTGGTATATGGGCTCCAGCAACATGACCGGTGCCCTGGCGGATTTTCTCGCCGCCATCCAGGGCTCGAATCTGGGCGGCGGCAATCATGCCGCCGTCCTCATGGAACGGCAGGTCATCGACTGGTGCAAGGAGATGGTCGGATTTCCAGCCGGAGCCAGCGGCATGCTCGTCAGCGGCGGCTCGATCGCCAACCTCACCGGTCTCACCGTTGCGCGCAACGTCAAGGCCGGCATCGACATCCGCGAAGAGGGCATGGCCGCGCTTGCCCGGCCGCTGCGCTTCTATGGTTCCGACCAGATTCATTCCTGCCATCGCAAGGCGGTCGAGACGCTCGGGCTGGGCAATCGCGCCCTGCGGCGCATCGAAACCGACGCCGAGTTCCGCATCGACGTTTCCGCGCTGAAGGCGGCGATCGCCGAGGATCGAGCCGCGGGCCTTCAGCCTGCGTGCATCATCGCCAATGCCGGGGCGGTGAACACCGGCGCGATCGACGATTTGGAAGCGCTGGCCGCGCTCGCCGCGAAAGAGGATTTATGGCTCCATGTCGACGGGTGCATCGGCGCATTGCTGGCGATTGCGCCGCGCCGGCGCTGGCTCGTCGCCGGGCTGCAGCACGCCGACTCGCTCGCGCTTGACCCGCACAAATGGCTCCATGCGCCATTCGATGTCGGCTGCTGCCTGGTGCGCGACGCGACCGCGCACCGCAAGACTTTTGCCACGATGCCCGAATATCTACAGCCGGCGCCAAGGGGGCTTGCCACCGGCGACTGGCTGCATGAGTTCGGCCTGCAGACCTCGCGCGGCTTCCGCGTACTCAAGGTCTGGATGAGCCTCAAGGAGCAGGGCGTCGAAAAATTCGGACGCCTGATCGACCAGAACATCGACCAGGCCCAATATCTGGCCCGCCTCATCGAGGGCGAACCGCGGCTCCATCTGATGGCGAAGGCCCCGATCGACATCGTCTGCTTCCGATACGATCCACAAGATCTGGACGAAGCGGCCGTGAAGGCCCTGAACGTGGAGATCATGCTGCGGCTTCAGGAGAACGGCACCGCCGTGCTTTCCGACACGACGCTGCGCGGCAGGCACTGCCTGCGCGCCGCGATCTGCAACCACCGCACGCGCTATGCGGACATCGACCTGCTCGTCGATGAAATCCTGCACCTCGGAAGCGAACTGGAAAGGCAGATCCCGCGCTAGGCCACTCCGCCGTCCCATCCGCCCCGGTGCCCCCTGAGAATTTCCGGTTGAGCTTCCACCTGCTGGAACTTCTATCTTCTGTCCGATTGCATCGAACACGAGGATGGTTCCCGATGAAGCTTGCCCGAACTATTGCCCTGACCTCCCTGCTCGCCCTCGGCGCCGCTGGTGTTCACGCGCAGACCGCGCATGACGGCCATGCCGGCCACGGCGGCGCGCAAAGCGAATCCGCATCCACGACGGCCTACCGCGCGGCGATGGACCAGATGCACGAGGACATGGCCGCGATGGCCTATTCGGGCGATGCCGACATCGACTTCGCACGCGGCATGATCCCGCATCACCAGGCCGCGATCGACATGGCGCGCATCCAGATCGAGGAAGGCGACGACCCGGAGATGCGCGCGCTTGCCGAGGAGATCATCGCGGCGCAGGAGCGCGAGATCGCGCAGCTCGAAGCCTGGCTGGCGGCGAACGACACCGAATAGTCCCAAACGTGCGAAAGGCGCCGGACCATGCCGGTCCGGCGCCTTTCGTCTTCCGCGGATCAGTCTCGCGGGTCTTATCTGATGACCGGGCAGTTCGGCGCGCGGGCGAAGACGATCGCCGTGCGGCCATGGCGCCAGGCGCGGCCGGCAACGCGGATCACGTTGCGGTTGGCGTTGACGACGCGCGGATTGCGAAGGCCCATGCGCGCCGCCTTGTGCACCGCCTGGCCGGGCGTGCAGGCCTGGCGATGATGGCGCGGGCCGCCGCGGTGCCAGCGGTCGCCGCGATAGCCGCCGCCCCACTGGACGGTGGCGGTGCCGGCATTGCCGTGGAACTGAAGGCCGGTCGCGTTGGCCTGTGCGGGCGCGGCGGCAAGGGCGCCAAGGCCGATCAGCGCGGAAAGCGCGGCCGTCTTTGCAAATTTGAACATCTTGTCTCTCCTCGTCGATGATGCGGATCAGGGCATCTCGTGTCGCTCAGGGCGATCGGGAGAGAATGGCGCCGGGAAACTGAACATGTTCGGAACCTCGCATTCATGCGCGGTTCATGTCGAAGTGCCGAACTCCTTGATCCAGTATTCCATCGGCTTGTCGCTCGCCTCGTCGGCGCCGACATCCCGCCACGAGTAATGCGTCTCCAGCCCCTCGATCCGGCGATAGCCGCGCTTGCGCCAGAAAACGTCGAGCGGGACGTAGTCGGCAGGCCGCATCGGATGATCCGCCGGGCGAACCACGGCCGAAAAGACGCATTTGGCAAAGTTTTGCTCGCGCGCCGCCCGCTCCCTCTCCTCGAAGAAGCGCACGCCGATGCCCCTGCCCCGATACCCCTCCTTGAGAACGGATTCGCCGAAATAGAAGAAGTCGTCGATGTCGAGGCCGCGCTCGCCGAAGGGCGCGGCGAATTCGCCGTGATGTTCGCCAAGCGGCGAGGCCGTCGCCGCCCCCACCAGCGCCTCGCCGTCGAACGTACCGATCACCACCGCACCCGGCGCTTTCACATATGTCGCCAGATAGTCGCGTTCATAGCCGGCGTCCCCGTCATAGAGATAGGGAAATGCCCGGAAGACCTCGATTCGCAGCGCCGCCAGATCGTCGATCCGCGCCTCGACCTCGCCGCGCGCCAGCCGCCGGACGATGACGCTCACCGTTCAGCCCTTCGAGACCGCTGCGATCCAGTTCTTGAGGTTGTAGTAGGTCGTCACCCGCGAGATGCGCCCGCCATCGACCTCGAACAGGATCGCGCCCGGCACGGAGTAGCGCTGGCCGTTCGCCTCGGGCAGGCCGTCCGCCGTCGCCAGATATTCGCCGTGCACGGTGAATTCGGCCGCGCCGCGGCTGCCGGTCTCGTTGGTCATGATGACGATATCGGCCAGCTCTTCCTTGTAGTGGCGGTCCATCATGCCGAGGAACCACTTGAACTTGTCCTTGCCGATCTCGCGGCCATCCTCGTTGATGTCGTGCGCGACATCTTCGTCAAGGCACTCGAGCATCGCCGCGCTGTCGCCGGCATTGAAGGCTTCGAGATAGCGCTCGATCAGGACTTTGGTTTCGGTCTGGCTCATCGGGGATTCCTTCGTTCGAGGTCGAGGCCTGTGAGGTAGGCTGCGCACCCTCCTGCGCGCAAGCGCCTTATGGCTCATCGTCGAGCATATGGTCGAAATAGTCGTCCACGCTCTCCATGTCGGTTTCGAGCGCGGTCACCTTGCCGCGCACCGAAATGCCGGCCTCATGCACGGTCTCGCGCGATCCCGAGACCAGGTGGTGCCACCATTTCAGGTCCTCGCCATTTGCGACAAGACGGTAGGCGCAGGTCGAGGGCAGCCAGGGCAGCGTGCGCACCTTGTGCGGCGTCAGCTTGACGCAATCCGGCACCTTGGCGAGCCGGCCGGGATAGTCCGAGCAGCGGCAATTGCCGGCGTCGAAGAGCCGGCAGCCGATGCTGGTCCAGTAGATCTCGCCGGTATCCTCTTCCTCGAGCTTCGACAGGCAGCATTTGCCGCAGCCATCGCACAGCGCTTCCCATTCAGGCGTGGTCATCGCCTCGAGGGTTTTGGTTTTCCAGAAGGGTTCGGACATTGCGCCGATGTGGACCCGCGCCCTTTCGCGGTCAAGCGGGAACGTCCGCGATCTCGATCGATTTGCCTGCCCACTGCCGCAAAATGGCCCCGGAAGGGCCTGTTTTCCCGCCAAACCGGAACAAAAAGCTGGTCTTTCTGTTGAAGCCGGGTTGGGACCCATTTCAGGAGCACACTCTAATGAAGAGACAGTCGCGGATACTGGCCGGGACGGCCCTCGGGCTGATCATGGCCACCGCTCAGCTGAGCGCGGCGCCTTTCGCCGGCGCACAGGCCGATTTCGACGCCATGCAGAAGGATGGGCAGCTCAATGCGCCGGTCATCCTCGCACAGGCGACAACCGAGGAAACCGAAGAGCAGCGCCTGCAGCGTGAAGCGCAGGAAGCACAGGACGCTGCCGAAGAGGCGCCCGTAGAGGAAGAAGCGCCCGCGGAAGAGGCGCCCGCCGAGGAAGCACCGGCTGAAGAGCCTGCTGCCGAGGAGGCTCCGGCCGAAGAGCCGGCCGCCGAGGAAGCACCTGCCGAAGAAGAGGCCCCGGCCGAAGAACCCGCCGCTGAGGAAGAGCCGGCTGCAGAAGAGGCTCCGGCTGAAGAGCCCGCCGCCGAGGAAGCTCCGGCCGAAGAGCCTGCTGCCGAAGAGGCGCCCGTAGAGGCTCCGGCAGCCGAGGAAGCTCAGGCTGAAGAACCTGCGGCTGAGGAAGCTCCGGCAGAGGAAGCTCCCGCCGAGGCTCCGGCCGCTGAGGAAGCACCGGAAGCTGAAGAAGCCCCGGTCGAAGAAGAAGCGCCGGCTGAAGAGCCCGCTGTCGAAGAGGCTCCCGCCGAGGAAGCACCTGCGGATGCGGCTCCGGCTGAAGAAGCCCCCGCCGAGGATGCCGCTCCGGCCGAAGGCGCGGCTCCCGTCGAAGGCGGCGCTGCCGTCGAGGGCGAAGCTGAAGTCGAAGGTGCCGTCGAACAGCCGGCCGAACCCGGCGAGGCCCTGCAGGTCGAGATTCCGCCGGAACAGGCCTTCGAGGAAACCGACGATCTCGCTCCGATTCTCGATTCGCAGAAGGTCGAGCCCGCCGAGGCCGAGGCTGCCTTCGAGGCCGAAGCCGCTGCTGACGGCGAAACGCCCGAGCAGATCGAGGAAGAGCGCGCGCGTCGTGCCCGTCCGGCCGGCCCTGCCCCGACCTCCGAGCAGGACGCCCAGGTTCTCGAACAGCCGATCGAGATCCAGTCGCTGCGTGCCGAGGAAGGCCGCCGCCTGGAGGAGACGGAGATCCGTGAGCGTCGTCGTGAGCGTCGCGAGGGAGCCGAGGTCGTTCGTGAGATCGACAACCGCTTCATCGTCAACTTCAACAACACGACGGTGATCCAGAGCGACGACCGCCCGCGTCTCGTTCGCGAGTCCGAAGTGTATTACGAGGAGCTGCCGCGTGGCCGCACGCGTGAAGTGATCGTGCGTCCGAACGGCGTCGAGATCGTCACCATCCGCGACCGTTACGGCGACGTCATCCAGCGCTCGCGTTTCGCGCCGGACGGCCGTGAATACGTCCTCGTCTACGCCGACGATCGTCGCTTCGACTACGATCGCCCGCGCCGCTGGCGCGACCCGGCTCGTGACCTGCCGCCGCTGCAGCTCACGATCCCTGTCAGCCAGTACATCCTGGAGGCCAATCGCGTCGAGGACCCGGACATCTATTACGAGTTCCTGGACCAGCCTCCGGTCGAACAGGTTCGCGAGGTCTATACGATCGACGAGGTGAAATACTCCTCGCGCGTTCGTGACATCGCGCGCCGCGTCGACCTCGACACCCTGACCTTCGACTTCGGCTCGGCCTCGATCTCGCAGAGCGAAGTTCCCCGTCTTCAGGGCCTCGCCGATGCGATGACCCGGATGCTCGAGGAAAATCCGGCCGAGACCTTCCTGATCGAAGGCCACACGGATGCGGTCGGTTCGGATGAAGCCAATCTGGCCCTGTCGGACCAGCGCGCCGAAGCCGTGGCCGTCGCCTTGACGGACTTCTTCGATATCCCGCCGGAAAACCTGGTCACCCAGGGCTATGGCGAGCAGTATCTGAAGGTCGAGACCCAGTCGGAAGAGCGCCGCAATCGCCGCGTCGCCGTCCGCCGCATCACCCAGCTTGTCGCCCCGGTGGCACAGGCTCAGTAGGGTACCTACATACAAGGTTCCCTGCCCCATCCCCCTCGGGCGTCAGCCCGGCGGGGAGAGGCATCAGAGCCCGGTCGTCCTCCAGCGACCGGGCTCTACTTTTTTCAAACGGCTTTCGCGGCGGATGTGGGCGCGTAGCACCGGAAGCGCAGAAAGCTGCCATTTGCAGGCCGCTCAGGCCGGAATATCGACGTGTTCGACCTAGACGGCCTTGAGGCGGCTGTCCCGCAGCAGCCCATGCTCTTCCAGCACCGGATAGGCGATCGAGGCGAGCAGCGAGTTGATCTGCTTCAAGTCGCGGATCGTGTCGAGATGGATGGAGCTCGTCTCCACGCTCTCCGCCGTCCCGCGCCGCAGCCGGTCGAAATGGCGCTGGCTGGAGCGCTTTTCGAGATCGCGCAGACGCTCCTTCTCCTGCACGAGCTGGCGTGCCGTCTCCCGGTCCCGCGAGACGAGCACGTTGAAGGCGAGGCGTGCATTGGCGAGCACCGCCGCGTGCATTTCGTGCAGTTCGTCCATGCCATCCGGCGAGAAGGCGACGCCGCGCTCCAGCTTCTTCTTCACCTGCGCCAGCATGTTGCGCACGATGATGTCGCCCACCTGTTCGAGCTTCACGCAGGCGCCGAGCAGTTCCTGATAGCGCAACGCCTGGTCCTCGCTCATCTGCGAGGCGCTGATGCGCGCAAGGTAGAGCTTGATCGCCGCATGGCGCTCGTCCACCCGGTCGTCGAGCGCCGTCAAAGCCGCGATCTTCGGCTTGTCGGCCTCCTCGTAGAGCTCCATCACATTGGTCAGCATGATCTCGACCGTGTCGCAGATCGCCATCACCTCGCGCGTGGCATTGCCGAGCGCCAGCGGCGGATTGTCGAGGACAGTCGGGTCGAGCGAGGAGACCGGCTGGTCCTCGAGGTCGATCACCGCTTCGGGCTGCATCGCCGTCAGCGCGCTGCTCACCAGCCGGTGAACGATTCCCGCCAGCGGCAGCCCGACGATCACGAGCGCCAGGTTGAAGGCGATATGCGCGTTGACGAGCTGGATTTCGGGCGAGCCGCCGAGAAGGTCGAGCGGCGGATGGACGATCGCGATGACCGCCAGCGCCGTCACTGCGCCGATGCCGCGCAGCACCAGATTGGCGATCGGCACGGAGCGCCCGGCCGGCGCCATCGTACGCGACAGCATCGCGGCGATCAGCCCGCCGCCGAGATTGCAGCCGAGCACCATGACGATGCCGAGTTCGACCGGTATCAGATCGCGCGCGGCGAGCGCAACGATCAGCAGGATCGCCGCGACGCTCGAATGGAAGAGCCAGGTCATGATCGCCGCAACGATGAAGGCGGTAATCGGATCGGCGGCGAGGAAGTCCACGACCACCGGCAGGAGCCGGCTTTCGCGCAGCGGCTCCGACGCCTCGCCGATCAGCCGCAACGAGAGGAGCAAAAGCCCAACCCCGACAAGGATACGGCCGAACTGCCGCCACGACCGCCGTTCCGTCGCCAGGAAAATGGCCGTGCCGGCGAAAAGGCAGATCGGCACCAAAAGGCTCAGGTCGAAAGACAACATCTTGACGACGATGGCCGAGCCGAGATCGGCGCCGAGCACGGCAACGAGCCCCGCCGCGCCGCCGACGATCCCCGAACCCACGAACGAGCCGACGAGCAGCGCCACCGCCGTCGCGCTCTGCAGCGCGATCGCAAGCCCCGTGCCCGCAACGACGCCCGCGAGCGGATTGCGCAGCGTCGCGCGGAGCCGCCGGCGCAGCACCTCGCCATAGGCGCGCTCGACGCCGGTTCGCACCATGCGCGTTGCCCACAGGAGCAGCGCGACCGCGCCGGCAAGGTTGAGGAGAACGACCGACCCGCTCACGACCGGGCCTCCGGAAGGACGGCGGCCAGCGACCGCTCGAAGCATCTGCAAATGGAAATCATGAAATCAGCTTTGCTCTCGCGCGGTTCTGCCCGCGACTTTTTCTTTAGTCGATTAACAGGAATCGCATGCTGGCCCCGCGCACGCAAGCGCGGTCCGATAGTCCAGTTGCGACGCCCGCAGAGTGTGAATCACGGGCATGGACCCGCATTCGCCTCGCGCCGCGCGCGGATCGGCTCTATATGCAGGACAAAGTGAGCAGGACCCAGATGCGATTTTCCCCTTCCTTCCTCGACGAGATCCGCGACCGGGTGCCGATCTCCTCGGTGATCGGCGCGCGGGTCACCTGGGACCGCCGCAAGACGAATGCCCCGCGCGGCGACTACTGGGCCTGCTGCCCCTTTCATGGCGAGAAGTCGCCCTCCTTCCACTGCGAGGACAAGAAGGGCCGCTACTACTGCTTCGGCTGCGGCGTCTCCGGCGATCATTTCCGCTTCTTGACCGACCATGACGGCCTCGCCTTCCCCGAGGCGGTCGAGCGCATCGCCGACATGGCCGGCGTGCCGATGCCCGCCCGCGACGTCCAGCAGGAGCAGCGCGAACGCGAACGCGCCTCGCTCTCCGACGTCATGGAAATGGCGACGCAGTTCTTCCAGGACCGGCTGCAAGGGGCCGACGGCGCGAAAGCCCGCGCCTATCTGCGCGAACGCGGCCTCTCGGGCCCGACCCAACAGAAATTCCGCCTCGGCTACGCTCCCGAAAGCCGCAATGCGCTGAAGGAACATCTGGCGGCCAAGGGCGTCGACAAGAGCCAGATCGAGGCCTGCGGCCTCGTCGTCCACGGCCCCGACATTCCCGTCTCCTACGACCGCTTCCGCGACCGCATCATGTTCCCGATCGAGGATGCGCGCGGACGTGTCATCGCCTTCGGCGGTCGCGCCATGGCCGCCGATGCGCCCGCCAAATATCTGAACTCCAACGACACCGAGCTCTTCCACAAAGGCCAGGTGCTCTACAATCTGGCCCGCGCGCGCTCGACCGTCGCGCGCGGCGGCACCATCATCGCCGTCGAAGGCTACATGGACGTCATCGCGCTCGCACAAGCCGGCGTCGAAAACGCCGTCGCCCCGCTCGGCACGGCCCTGACCGAAAACCAGCTCGAACTCCTATGGCGCATGTCCGGCGAGCCCGTGCTCTGCTTCGACGGCGACCAGGCCGGCATGAAGGCAGCGTTCCGCGCTGCAGACCTTGCTCTGCCCCTCGTCCAGGCCGGCCGCACCTTGCGCTTTGCGCTCCTTCCCAACGGCCAGGACCCCGACGACCTCGTCAAGGCGGAAGGGCCCGAAGCGTTCCGCACCATCGTCACCGAGGCCCGTCCGCTCGCCGACATGCTATGGCAGCGCGAGACCGGCGGTTCGACCTTTGACACGCCCGAGCGTCGCGCCGAACTCGAAAAGCGCCTGCGCGAACTGACCTTCCAGATCAAGGACGAGGACGTCCGCCGCCACTACCAGCAGGAGATGCGCGACCGCGTCATCCGGTTCTTCGGCGCCAGCCGGCCGCAAAATCCGCGGTTCGAGAAAGGCGGCGGACAGGGCCGCCCCGGGGCGTCCGGCCAGATGGGCAAGCAGCGCTTCGCCGTCTCCGAGACGCTGGCCCGCTCCTCCATAGTCCGTCGCGCCGCCACGGCCATGCCGCTGCGCGAGACGTCCATCCTCGTCACCCTCATCAACCACCCCGACCTCGTCGACGAGTATTTCGACGAGATCGACCGCCTGTCGATCACCAGCGCCGAACTGCGCCAGTTGAAGGCCTGCATCATCGACGCCGCCGCGCATGGGCTCACAGCGAGGGCCGGCACGCTCATCGAGCACGTGCGCACCTGCGGCATCGAGGACATTTGGGAACGGGCGCTGTTGCAGGTCAAGGGCGCGGGCCTGTGGACCGCCCTGCCCGAAGCCGCGCTCGACGACGCACGCGACGCCTTTCAGCAGGCCCTATACTTGCAGCAGGCGGCTCAGTCTCTACATAGGGAGTTGAAAGCAGCCGAGACGGCACTCGCGACCGAGCCGACGGACGAGAATTATCGTCATCTGGTCGACGTGCAGTCCCAGTTGCGCGACGTGCAGGCAACCGAGGCGCTCATCGAAGGCTTCGGGGTCCAGTCGGGTCGGGCGGGCCGGGCCTGACGACAGGCCGACCAGCCGCCAAACCGGCAATTGATTCGCTTTTTTGCGGCGAATCATGTCACAGCCGCTTGACCTTCCGCCGGAATGACGGAATCAGGACGACCACGAACCTTAACGAGCGGCTTGCCCGCGTTGAAGACGGATAATGGGACGGCACACTGGTTTTGAGCGGGTTGGGCACGCCGGTATCGATACCAGGGTTAACAGCGCATTTACGTGAACACGCGTATGCGCCATCGACGAGCGCGATCCGCGCACTAGCATCCATGTCCGTGACGAGAGCCGCTGAGGCTTCCAATGGCCTGATGGCCGCCTGGAGAACAACATATGGCGACTAAAGAGAAGGAAGAGGTCGAGAACGAGCGCGAAGGCGGGACCGACGGTCCGCTGCTCGACCTTTCCGACGACGCAGTCAAGAAGATGATCAAGCTCGCCAAGAAGCGCGGCTTCGTCACCATGGACGAGCTCAACGCCGTGCTTCCCTCCGAGGAAGTCACGTCCGAGCAGATCGAGGACACGATGGCGATGCTGTCCGACATGGGCATCAACGTCGTCGAGGATGACGAGAACGCCGAGGACGGCGACCGCGAGAAGGAAGGCGACGCCGAGGAAGACGCCAACGAGCTCGCCGAGCAGACCGGCACGGCCGTCGCTGCCACCACGACCAAGAAAGAGCCGACCGACCGCACCGACGATCCCGTGCGCATGTATCTGCGCGAGATGGGCTCGGTCGAGCTTCTGTCGCGCGAGGGCGAAATCGCCATCGCCAAGCGCATCGAGGCCGGCCGCGAGACGATGATCGCGGGCCTCTGCGAAAGCCCGCTGACCTTCCAAGCCATCATCATCTGGCGCGACGAGCTCAACGAGGCCAAGGTTCTGCTGCGCGAGATCATCGATCTCGAAGCCACCTATGCCGGCCCCGAGGCCAAGCAGGCGCCGATCGTCGAGCGCAATCCGGAAGAAGACAACAAGCCGAAGACCGACGACCGGTCGAAGCGCCGTGAAGACGACGACATCACCAATGTCGGCGGCGACACGCGCGGCGAAGAGGAAGACGACGACGAGGACGAAGCCAATCTGTCGCTGGCCGCGATGGAAGCCGAGCTGCGCCCGCAGGTCATGGAGACCCTCGACGTCATCGCCGGCACCTACAAGAAGCTGCGCAAGCTTCAGGACCAGCAGGTCGAAGCCCGCCTCGCCCAGACCGGCGCGCTCTCCTCCAGCCAGGAACGCTCCTACAAGAAGCTCAAGGACGAGCTGATCACGGCGGTCAAGTCGCTGTCGCTCAACAATGCGCGCATCGAATCCCTAGTCGAGCAGCTCTACGATATCAACAAGCGTCTCGTTCAGAACGAAGGCCGCCTGTTGCGTCTGGCCGAAAGCTACGGCGTGCGCCGCGAGGATTTCCTCCAGCAGTACCAGGGCTCGGAACTCGACCCCAACTGGAT
This sequence comes from Pseudomonadota bacterium, assembly GCA_023389195.1. Classification (GTDB taxonomy): domain Bacteria; phylum Pseudomonadota; class Alphaproteobacteria; order Rhizobiales; family Rhizobiaceae; genus Aliihoeflea. The sequence goes on along the minus strand of JAEWET010000024.1, from coordinate 549 downwards.
GAAGTCGATCGCCAATCTGTCGGCGCGCGGCTGGAAGGAATTCGCCAAGAACGAGAAGGACACGATCCGCGACATCCGCGGCGAGATCCAGAACCTCGCCACCGAGACCGCGATTTCGATCCTCGAGTTCCGCAAGATCGTCAACCAGGTCCAGAAGGGCGAGCGCGAAGCGGCCATTGCCAAGAAGGAAATGGTCGAGGCCAACCTGCGCCTCGTCATCTCGATTGCGAAAAAGTACACGAACCGCGGCCTGCAGTTCCTTGATTTGATTCAGGAAGGCAATATCGGCCTGATGAAGGCCGTCGACAAGTTCGAGTACCGTCGCGGCTACAAGTTCTCGACCTACGCGACCTGGTGGATCAGGCAGGCGATCACGCGTTCGATCGCCGATCAGGCCCGCACGATCCGCATCCCGGTCCACATGATCGAGACGATCAACAAGATCGTGCGCACATCGCGCCAGATGCTGCACGAAATCGGCCGCGAGCCGACGCCGGAGGAACTGGCCGAAAAGCTCGCCATGCCGCTCGAAAAGGTCCGCAAGGTCCT
>JAEWET010000002.1:0-16675 GCA_023389195.1 Pseudomonadota bacterium | reverse complement strand
CGGCATCATCAGGCTGGCGGGCGGCGTGAACGCCGTGGACGGCTACAGCGGCTACAAGCAGCTCACCGACGAGGCAGCGGTGGCAGCAGCGCCGGACGTCGTGCTGATGATGGACCGCGGCGGCGAGCACGGCATTTCGGAGGACGAACTCTTCGCCCACCCGGCGCTTGCCTCCACGCCGGCCGGCCAGGCGCGCAAGCTCATCCGCATGGACGGCGCCTATCTGCTCGGCTTCGGGCCACGCACCGCCGACGCCATCCAGGACCTCGCCACCGCGCTCTACGGCGCCGACACCGGCAATTGAGCCTGCCATGGCCGCGATCGATCCGAGCGACGTTGCACCGCGCACCATGAGCACGCGCCCCGCCGGCGACCGCTCGGCCCGTGCCGTCGCGGTGATCGCGCTGCTGGGCCTGTTGCTCGCCGTCACGGTGCTGCTCAGCCTGGCCTCGGGTGCCTCCGATGCATCGGCCGCGGGCGTCATCCGAGCCTGGCTTGGCGGCGATGGCGACGCGCTCAGCGCGCGCGACCGCATCATCATCGGCGACATAAGGCTGCCCCGGATCGTCCTCGGCATGCTCATCGGCGCGGCGCTCGCCGTTTCCGGCGCCGTCCTGCAGGGCCTGTTCCGCAATCCGCTCGCCGATCCCGGCCTCGTCGGCGTCTCCGCCGGCGCCGGCCTTGGCGCCATCTCGATCATCGTTCTCGGCGGCACGACGCTCGGCCCCGTCGTCGCGCTTCTCGGCATTTACGCGCTTCCCTTCGCCGCCTTCCTCGGCGGCCTCGCGACGACGCTCCTGCTCTACAAGGTCGCCACGCGGCGCGGCCAGACCTCGGTCGCGACCATGCTTCTGGCCGGCATTGCGCTCGGCGCCATGGCCGGCGCGTTCTCCGGCGTCCTCGTCTACCTCGCAGACGACAACCAGCTCCGCGACCTGACTTTCTGGGGCCTCGGCTCGCTCGCCGGCGCGACGTGGACCAAGATACTCGCCGCCGGCCCGATCATCGTCCTCGCCCTCGTCGCATCGCCGTTCCTCGCGCGCGGCCTCAACGCTCTGGCACTGGGCGAGGGCGCCGCGAATCATCTCGGCGTGCCCGTCCAGCGGCTGAAAAACATCGCCATCGTCGCCGTCGCCGCAGCCACGGGTGCGTCCGTGGCCGTTTCCGGCGGCATCGGCTTCGTCGGCATCGTCGTACCGCACCTCCTGCGCCTGTCGATCGGCCCCGACCACCGCTATCTCCTACCGGCCTCCGCGCTTCTCGGCGCAAGCCTCCTGCTTCTCGCCGACGCCGTCTCGCGCACCATCGTCGCGCCCGCCGAACTGCCGATCGGCATCGTCACGGCCGCCGTCGGCGCACCGTTCTTCCTCTGGATATTGCTGCGCCGGCGCGGCGTCTTGGATTTGTGAGGGGGCCATGATCGAGACCCGCAACGTCAAGGTTTCGCTCGGTAGCCGGGCCATCCTGCACGGCATCGATTTCACCGCCAATGCCGGCGAAATCACCGCCATCGTCGGCCCCAACGGATCGGGAAAATCGACCTTTCTCAAGGCCTTGTCGGGCGATCTGGATTCAATGGGCGAGATCAGGATCGATAGCCGCGACCTCCATTCTCTGAAGCCGTGGCAGGCCGCCGGCCTGCGTGCCGTCCTCCCGCAGGCAACGAGCCTGTCCTTCCCCTTCACCGTCCGCGAAATCGTCCGGCTCGGCCTCATGGGCGGTCGCTCCGGCGTTGCCGACCGCGATCTCGAAACGCTGCCCGACCGCGCTCTTTCGACCGTCGATCTGACAGGCTTCGCCGGCCGTCACTATCAGGAACTTTCCGGCGGCGAGCAGCAGCGCGTGCAACTCGCCCGCGTCCTCTGCCAGGTCTGGGAACCGGTGCTCGACGGCCAGCCGCGCTTCCTCTTCCTCGACGAGCCGGTCTCCAGCCTCGACATCAAGCATCAGCTCGTCATCATGGACGTCGCCCGCGACTACGCCCGCCGCGGCGGCGGCGTCATCGCCGTCCTGCACGATCTGAACCTGACGGCGATGTATGCCGATCGCATGATGATGCTGAATGAGGGCAGGGTCGCCGCTTTCGGCGTTCCGGCCGATCTTCTGACGGATGAATTGATCGAAACCGTCTTCGATTGCCGCCTGCGGGTCGGCGTCGCACCTTCGGGACAGGTCCCCTTCGTCCTGCCGCAGTCGATCCGGGCTTAGGACGTCATCGAACGCCGAGGCCTGGATTCCTGTGACAAGCACAGGAATGACGATGGCAAAAATCTTGCCGCCACATCGTAGTGCTCACGAGTTGGCACATCCATGAATGCCGTCATTCCTGTGCTTGTCACAGGAATCCAGGCCTCGCCCCTGCGCCTCGCAAAACCTTCGCCCGATAGCTAGTTCGCCGCAACCCGCGGCATGTCCACATCGATCCCCAGCAGCGATCGCATGTTCGGCCGCGCCTTGACCAGATCCTCGATCGTATACCCCTCAAGCACCTCGAAAAATGCGTTGAGCGCCTTGCGCAGCGCCTCGTTGAGCGCGCAGGCATCGACCAGCGGGCACTCGGTCGCGTCCTTCTCGAAACATTCGGCCATCGCGAAGCTGTCTTCCGTCACGCGCACGATGTCGAACAGCGTGATCTCGGAGGCCTCGCGTCCGAGCCGCACGCCTCCATTACGCCCGCGCACCGTCTCGACCAGGCCGTGCTCGACCAACGGCTGCAGGATCTTGAACAGGAACAGCTCGGAAACGCCATAAGCGCTCGCGATCTCGGGAATGCGGCTCAGCCGCCCCGGATTGGCCGCGCAATACATCAGGATTCGCACTGCGTAATTCGTCTGGCGGGTCAGCCGCATGGCATGCCTTTCACGATTCCGTCGGTCGGCTTCCTATTGTCTATTCCTTAGAACGGTTCCAGACAAGCCGCAATGAAAAAACATGAGTACAAGTATCATCTTTATGCGCGCATGGCAGCCATGCTCACGCCGATTTGGCTTGAAATCCATGCTGCAACGCACAATATTCGGCAGGTCGAGTTGCTTCGACTTCAGGGGAGGAGCCCTTGAGGAGAGCGACGATATGCAAGACCTGAGAATCAAAACCGAAATGCCCCTTGGCGTCATCCGCCAGCTCCGCCCGTCGGATCTGCCGAAGTTCCGCGAACACCTTCTCCGCCTCGATGCAGAAAGCCGCCGCGACCGTTTCAACGGTCCGTCGAACGACGCATTCGTCGCAGCCTATGCCGACCGCGCCTTTCGCGCCGGCACGACGGTGATCGGCTACGTGGAAGGCGACGAGGTTCTGGGCGCTGCCGAACTGCACGAGATAGAAGGCGAGGGCGAGCCGACCGGCGAGATCGCGTTCTCGGTCGAGCAGGTGCTCCAGCATCGCGGCATCGGCAGCAAGCTGTTCCAGCGCCTGATCTGGCACGCCCACGCGCTCGGCTACACCCAGCTCCGCGTCACCACCCACCCGCAGAACCAGGCGATGAAGCGTCTTGCCTCCCGCTTCAATGCGCGGCTGCGCTTCGAGGGCGGCGAGACGGTGGGGCTGATCGAGCTCGGGCCTGCCGCCGAAATCTTCGCCCCACAGGTGATGCCTCAACCCCGACCTCTCGCCGCCTGATTGACGGCACAAAAAAAGGCCCGGAAAAATCCGGGCCTTTTCTTATATCGGTCGTTGGTTCAGGCGGCCTTCTTCACCTGGTCCTGAACGACCTTGGCGTTGTCGGCCATCAGCGTCTTGGCCTGGTCGGCGCCGGAGCGGATGCGCTCCATGTTGGCGGCGGTCGCCTCGCGCACGTAATCGGCCTGGATCGTCAGGGCTTCACCGACCGAATTGGCATCGGCAAGCTTCTCGACGGTGGCGAAATAGTGCTGCGTATTAGCGAGCGTCGCGTCGAGCATGGTGCGCGTCACGGCGTCGAAGCTGCCGGCGAACGGACCGAAAACGGTCTTGCTCTGGTCGGCGAGCGAAGCGGCCTGGCGATGCAGTTCCTCTGCGCGCTGGGCGGCGGTCGCAGCCTGCGTGCGGAAGAAGTCGCGGGTGGCTTCGGGAACCTGAATCTTCGCGCCGACGTCGTCGAAAGCGCGGGTGAAACCGTCGAAATAGGAAGCGGCGGCCTGCTGGGTCTTGGTCTTGGTCATTTGAATCTCCATTCTCGTTAGGGAGCCATGGTCGAACCCCGCCCATTCGGCTCGAGGCGTGATGCGTATATAGATATGGAATTGTGCAATGCAACATAAAATGTGCGTGCGATGCAAAAAAGTATGAACCGAGACCAGACGCGAGCGCAGATCGCCGCGCTCGGCGACCTCGAAAAGGCCCGCGCGCTGCGCCGAACCAAGGCCGTCGCGACGTCCGCATTGGTGGTCTGCGTCGCGGTATTCCTCGCCGCCCGGGCATTCGTGGACGATTATCCCGGCCTCGCCTATGTCGCCGCCTTTGCCGAAGCCGCCGCCATCGGCGGCATCGCCGACTGGTATGCGGTCGTGGCGCTCTTCCGCCGCCCGCTCGGCCTGCCGATCCCGCACACGGCGATCATTCCGGCCAACAAGGACCGCATCGCCGACAATCTCGGCCGCTTCATCGAATCCAATTTCCTCACTGAAAAGGCCGTTCACGCAAAGCTGGAGGAGGTCGACTTCGCCCGCCTCGTCGCCGATTGGCTCGGCGAGCGCCGCCATGCCGAAGACCTCGCCGGCTTCGTCACCCGCATGACGCCGCAGGCGCTCGCCGCGCTTGAAAACTCAAACCTGCGCGGCTTCCTCGGCAAGCGCGTCGTCGAGCGTCTGGACAAGATCGACATCGCCCCCGTCGCGGCCGAACTTCTCTCCGCCGTCACCGCCGAGCGCCGTCACCAGCGTCTCTTCGACGGCCTCATCCACGTCCTCGGCGGCATCCTCAACGACGAGAAGACGCTTGGTGTCATGCGTGAGCGCATCCGCGCCGAACTGCCGACCCTCGCCAACATCTTCCGCGCCGACGCCTATCTTCTGAACAAGATCGTCGCCTCCGCCGGCCGCCTGATGGAAGAGGCGGGCGCCGATCCCGATCACCCGCTGCGCCAGGAGTTCGACGCCTTCGCGCTGCGCTTCATCGAGGATTTGAAGACCGACCCCGCCTATGTCGCCCGCGCCGAGCGCATCAAGGCGAACCTGCTCGCGCGGCCCGAACTCGCCACGCTCGCCGACGAGATCTGGAAGAATCTCGCCACCTTCCTGCGCGAGGATGCCGAGAGCGACAATTCCATCATCCGCACCCATCTCGCCTCGATGTTCATGGAAATAGGCCACCGCCTCGCCGACGACCCGGATATCCGCGCCGACATGAATGCCGGCTTCGTCGTCGCGCTCGCCTCCTTCGTTGAAAAGCAGAAATCCGGCGTCGCAATCTTCATCGCCGAGCAGGTCAAGGCCTGGGATATCGCCCAGACCACGCGCCTGATCGAGCTCAACATCGGCCGCGATCTGCAATATATACGCTTCAACGGCATGATCATCGGCGGCCTCGCAGGCCTTGCCCTTCATATCGGCGAAGGGCTGATCTTCGGCTGATGCCAGCATTGACAGGGCCGCGCCCTTGGCCTAGAGACCACCCCAACGCCGCGCCGCAATGCGCGGTGTTTCATTTGACGTGTCCCGTGGGCATCTTCATCGCATTGCGTGAGATGCCCTGTCAGGCTCCGAAAACGGGGGCCAGAGGAGGGCGCGTTTCCTTCGCCCGGTGCGTGAGCATCCGGGTGCAATTGTTTGAAAGGGAATGCGATGAGCAAGCGCCAATCCGCAAAGTACAAGCTCGACCGCCGTTTGGGCGAAAACATCTGGGGCCGTCCGAAGTCGCCGGTCAACAAGCGCGAATACGGCCCCGGCCAGCACGGCCAGCGCCGCAAGGGCAAGCTGTCCGACTTCGGCCTGCAGCTCCGCGCCAAGCAGAAGCTCAAGGGTCACTACGGCGACATCTCCGAGAAGCAGTTCCGCAAGACCTACGAGGAAGCCGACCGTCGCAAGGGCGATACGCCGGACAATCTGATCGGTCTGCTCGAGTCGCGCCTGGATGCGGTCGTGTACCGCGCCAAGTTCGCGCCGACGATCTTCGCCGCCCGTCAGTTCGTCAACCACGGCCACGTCAACGTCAACGGCCGCCGCACGAACATCGCTTCGTTCCGCTGCCGCCCGGGCGACGTGATCGAGGTGCGCGAGAAGTCGAAGCAGCTCGTGATCGTGCTGGAATCGGTGCAGCTCGCCGAGCGCGACGTGCCGGACTATGTCGAGGCCGATCACTCCAAGATGACCGCGACCTTCGTGCGCGCTCCCGGCCTGGCCGACGTTCCGTTTGCGGTCCAGATGGAACCGAACCTGGTCGTCGAGTTCTACTCGCGCTGATCGATTTCGATCATCGAATTCGGATGGGCCGCGTTTCGACGCGGCCTTTCTTTTTGGCCCACGCTTTGGTCTAACGCGACGATGACCCTCCACCAGCCGCAAGACGACGACGCGCAATCCATCCCGCCCTTGATGGCGGAGGCGCCGCGTTCGGTCGAGTTCAACAAGCTGCGCAAGCGCCTCCTGCGCTCCACCCGCCAGGCGCTCGACGATTTCGCGATGGTCAAGCCGGGCGAGAAATGGCTGGTCGCGCTCTCCGGCGGCAAGGATTCCTACGGTCTTCTGGCGATCCTGCTCGATCTCCAGTGGCGCGGCATGCTCCCCGTCGAACTCCTCGCCTGCAATCTCGATCAGGGCCAGCCGAACTTCCCCAAGCACATCCTGCCCGACTACCTGTCGCGGCACGGCATCGCCCATCGCATCGAATATCGCGACACCTATTCCATCGTCACCGAAAAGGTGCCGGAAAACGCGACCTACTGCGCGCTCTGCTCGCGCCTTCGCCGCGGAAATCTCTATCGCATCGCGCGGGAGGAGGGGTGTTCGGCGCTCGTCCTCGGTCACCACCGCGAGGACATCCTCGAGACGTTCTTCCTGAACCTTTTCCACGGCGCCCGTCTCGCCGCCATGCCGCCCAAGCTCCTGAACGACGACGGTGACCTCATGGTCCTGCGCCCGCTCTCCTATTGCGCCGAGGGCGATCTCGCCAAATTCGCCGAAGCCATGCGTTTCCCGATCATCCCGTGCGACCTCTGCGGCAGCCAGGACGGCCTGCAGCGCAACGCGATGAAGGAGATGATCGCCGAAATGGAGCGCCGCATGCCCGGCCGCAAGGAAGCCATGATCCGCGCGCTGGCCAACGTCCGCCCGTCGCATCTTCTCGACACGAAGCTGTTCAATTTCGCGTCTTTGGGAACTTCCGCTAAGGGCGCGTAACGGCCGGATTGAGAGGTCCACGCGAGGCCTACCCCCACCCTTTATCCCTTCCCAAAAGGGGGAGGGAGCCGCCATCGCCGAGCCTCATGCTCGAAACCGGGTACCTAGGTTCAAAAGGCAAACGTCACGCCGACGCCCTCCCTCCCCCTTGTGGGGAGGGATAAAGGGTGGGGGTCAGCGACTCGCCACCCCAACCACCCGAAACCGCCTACCGCCGAACCGGCGCCTCGTTCTGCGCCTGAAACAGCTTGCCCCGCTCCGCCAGCAGCACCATGCCCAGCGCCCCGAGCCCGGCAAAGAAATACCCCGCAGCCAGCGGCGTCACGGTGCCGTCGAAAGCCTGGCCGATCATGGCGCCCAAAATGCCCCCGCCCACCGTCTGCAGGAAGCCCTGCACCGACGAGGCCGTGCCGGCGACGTGCCCCAGCGGCTCCATGGCAAGCGAATTGAAGTTCGAACCGATCCACGAAAACTGCATCATCGCGAGCGCGAAAAGCACTGTGAACGCCCAGAGCGGCACGGTGCCGGTCAGCGACCAGAAGAAGCTGATCGCCGTCACGCCGATGAAACCGATCAGCGCGCCATGCGCGAGCTTGCGCATACCAAGCCGGCCGACGAGGCGCGAGTTCAGGTATGACGAAACCCCCATCAGGCCCGCCACGATCGCGAACAGCACCGGGAACCACGCACCGACGCCGTAGATGCCGATATAGACCTGCTGCGCCGAATTGATGAACCCGAACAGCGCCCCGAAGATGCAGGTGAAGGCCGCCGTATAGCAGATCGAAACGCGGTTGGTCAGCACGATCCGGAAGCCGTCGGCGATGGCGCGCGCCGTAAACGGACGGCGATATTCCGGCTTCAGCGTCTCGGGCAGTCGCATCGACGTCCAGACGAGCACCAGGGCCGACATCACGCCGATGAACAGGAAGATCATCGGCCAGTCGCCGAACAGCATGACGACCTGACCGACGCCCGGCGCGATCACCGGAACGATCATGAACACCATGAAGACGAGCGACATCACCTCGGCCATCGCGCGTCCGCCGAAGATGTCGCGCACCAGCGATATCGCGATGACGCGCGTCGCCGCTGCGCCGAGCCCCTGCACGAAGCGCATCGCGAGCAATGTCTCGAAGGAAGGCGCGAAGGCGCAGGCGAACGCCGCGCCGACATAGATGAACAGCCCGACGATAAGCGGCGCGCGTCGCCCGAAGCGGTCGGACAACGGTCCGAACAGCAATTGCGCGAAGCCGAAGCCGGTCACATAGGCGGTGATGACGAACTGCCGGCGGTTCTCGTCGCTTTCGCCCAAGCTCGCACCGATTTCCTGCAGGCCCGGCAGCATGATGTCGATCGCCAGCGCATTCAGCGCCATCAGCGCCGCGGCAAGCGCGATCAGCTCATTGCGGCCGAGCGGAAAGCTTGTCGGCAAAGCGACATGGGAGCGGGTTTGGTCCATGCGAATTGTTCCGATGGTGCCGTCCAGACGAAAATGCGCCGGGCAAGGCCGGCGCATCGTCGGAACCTGAATTTGCTTGCGGCAGAAACGCCGCGGCGTCTGGTCTAGGCGGCGCCCTTGGCGGAGACGCCCTTTTCGCCGAGGAACGTCTGGAGTTCGCCGGCCTGGAACATTTCGCGGATGATGTCGCATCCACCGACGAACTCGCCCTTCACGTAAAGCTGGGGAATCGTCGGCCAGTTGGAATATTCCTTGATACCCTGGCGCAATTCGTCCGAGGTCAGGATGTTGACGCCCTTGTAGTCGACGCCGAGATAATCGAGAATCTGGACGACCTGTCCCGAAAAGCCGCACTGCGGAAAGCCCGGCGTGCCTTTCATGAAGAGAACGACGTCGTTGCTCTTCACTTCGCTGTCGATGAACTGATTGATCGCGGTCATGTCTTCAATCCCTGGCGGCGAACCGCCGATAATTCGTTTGCACCCGATATAGGTGATGGAAACCGGCCTGTCGAGTTTCCTTAGGATATGTCGAGATTGGGGTCTGTGCGTGCCGAAAATGGTGGGTTTCGAGAACCGGAGCGGAGTGGACTTTTGGTCCATGAGCACCGGAAGCGCAGACACCCGCCATTTGCAGGCCGCTCAGGCCCGAATATCGACATATCTTACTCCGGAATGCTGGTCTGGAGCGCCAGCGCGTGCAGAACTCCGCCCATGTTTCCCTTCAGCGCGTCGTAGACCATCTGGTGCTGCTGCACGCGGCTCTTGCCGCGAAAGCTTTCGGCCACGACTTCGGCGGCATAGTGGTCGCCGTCGCCGGCGAGGTCGCGGATCGTCACTTTCGCATCCGGAATCGCTTCCTTGATCATGCGTTCGATGTCGTGCGCGTCCATTGCCATTGTTGTCTGCCTTCAGTCCATGAAATCCGGGAACCACGACTCGTGGCGAGCCGAAAGGTCCTTCACGGATATGGCACGCGTGCCGGGCAGTTTCAATTCGGTGCCGCCCGTCTCACCGATCCACGCGACGACGAGCCCGCGCGCCGCGCCCTCGTCGATGATCTCGCGCAGAAGCTCCTTGTCCGCGCGCGGCACCGTCATCAGGTAGCGGCCCTGGTCTTCGCCGAAGAGAACCGGCGTCGGATCGGTCGGCATCGGCAGGCTGATCGCCGCCCCGATGCCGGACGCCATCGCCATTTCGGCAACCGCGATCGCAAGCCCGCCATCGGAAAGGTCGTGGCAGGCGGTGATCCGCCCGTCATGGATCGCATCGCGCACGAATTCGCCGGCCTTGCGCTCATGGGCGAGATCGACCGGAGGCGGCGGGCCGTCGCGCCGCTCGTGCAGGTCGCGCATGTATGCGGACTGCGGCAGATGCGTGCCCCACATGTTGGACGCGCAGACGAGAAGGATCGCATCGCCCTCGGCGGCAAACCCGATCCGCGCCATCTTCGACCAGTCGTCGATGAGCCCGACGCCGCCGATGGTTGGCGTCGGCATGATCGCCTTGCCGTTGGTCTCGTTGTAGAGCGACACGTTGCCCGAGACGATCGGGAAGTCCAGAGCCCGGCAGGCCTCGCCGATGCCTTTGATCGCGCCGACGAGCTGGCCCATGATCTCGGGCCGCTCGGGGTTGCCGAAGTTGAGGTTGTCCGTCGCCGCCAGCGGCAGCGCGCCGGTCGCGCAGAGGTTCCGCCAGCATTCGGCCACCGCCTGCTTTCCGCCCTCGAACGGATCGGCCTCGACATAGCGCGGCGTCACGTCCGACGAGAACGCCAGCGCCTTGGTCTCGTGGCCCTCGACGCGCACCACGCCGGCGTCGCCACCCGGCCGCTGCAGCGAGTTGCCCTGGATCAGCGTGTCGTACTGCTCCCAGACCCAGCGCCGCGACGACAGGTTCGCCGAGCCGATCAGTTTCAAAAGCGCGTCTGCAGGGTCGATCGCGGGCAGGCCGGAAAAGTCGGGCAGAGCGGCCTTCGGGCTTTCCACCCACGGCCGGTCATATTCCGGCGCCTCGTCGCCCAGTTCCTTGATCGGCAGGTTGGCGACTTCCTCGCCCTGGTGCAGCACGCGAAAGCGCAGATCGTCGGTCGTCTTGCCTACAATGGCGAAGTCGAGCCCCCATTTGCGGAAGATGGCCTCGGCCTCTTCTTCCTTTTCGGGGCTGAGCACCATGAGCATCCGCTCCTGGCTTTCCGAAAGCATCATTTCATAGGCCGACATGCGCTCCTCGCGCACCGGCACCGCGTCGAGGTCGAGTTCGATGCCGAGGTCGCCCTTGGCACCCATCTCGACGGCCGAGCACGTAAGCCCCGCCGCACCCATGTCCTGGATAGCGATGACGGCGCCCGTCTTCATCAGCTCGAGGCAGGCTTCCAGCAGGCACTTCTCGGTGAAAGGATCGCCCACCTGCACCGTCGGGCGCTTTTCCTCGATGTCGTCGTCGAACTCGGCCGAGGCCATCGTCGCGCCGCCGACGCCGTCGCGCCCGGTCTTGGCGCCGAGATAGACGACCGGCAGCCCGACGCCCTTGGCCTGCGACAGGAAGATCTTGTCGGCATCCGCAAGTCCGGCCGCAAACGCGTTGACGAGGCAATTGCCGTTGTAGCTCGGATCGAACTCGACCTCGCCGCCGACCGTCGGAACGCCGAACGAATTGCCATAGCCGCCCACGCCCGCGACCACGCCCGCGACGAGATGCTGCGTCTTGGGATGATCCGGTGCGCCGAAGCGCAGCGCATTCATCGCCGCCACCGGCCGCGCGCCCATGGTGAACACGTCGCGCAAGATGCCGCCGACGCCGGTCGCCGCGCCCTGATAGGGCTCGATATAGGAGGGGTGGTTGTGGCTCTCCATCTTGAAGACCACGGCCTGCCCGTCGCCGATGTCGACCACGCCGGCATTCTCGCCGGGTCCCTGGAGGACGCGTGGTCCGGTGGTCGGCAGCGTCTTCAGCCATTTCTTCGAGGACTTGTACGAGCAATGCTCGTTCCACATCGCCGAAAAGATGCCGAGTTCGGTAAAGCTCGGCTCGCGCCCGATCAGGTCGAGAATGCGTTGATATTCGTCAGGCTTCAGGCCGTGCGAGGCGACCAGTTCGTCGGTGATCGGGATCGTGTTAGAAAGGGTCACGCGGATGGGTCTCCGTCAGGCCGGGCGGGAACAGGTGGTGCCGCCCGACGCCCAGCGGGTGACGTCGGACGAAATGCGTGTTGCTTCAGGGCCGCCGTCCATCAGCGGGCCGAAGCTGGTGATGCGGGCAGGGCTGCCGGATGCTTCGACGACCAGCTTGGGCAGGCCGCCGATATTGCCCTGCGGCACGGCAAGGATGCGCGGCTTGCCCGAATGCGAGGTCAGTTCGGGCGACATGGTCAGCCCGGCAAAGCGCGGGTCGCCCGCGCGAAACCAGCAGCGCTGCGCCGCGACCGCAACGCGCTCCATGGTCGAAAGCGCCGAGGCGTCGCCCGGCCGCGACGCGGCTTCAGGCTCCGGCGCGGAGCTTCGGCAGCCGGCCAGCGCCAGCGCGATGCCGAATGCGACCAGCGCAGCCCTCACGCCGCACGCCCGAGCGCGGCCTCGAACAGCGCGCGCCCGTCGGTGCCGCCATGCGCGTCCTCGATCAGGTTCTCAGGATGCGGCATCATGCCGAGCACATTGCCTTCGGCGTTGACGATGCCGGCGATGTCGTTGAGCGAGCCGTTCGGATTGGTGCCCTCGGCATAGCGGAACGCCACCTGGCCTTCGCCCTCGATCCGCTCCAGCGTCGCCGCGTCGGCGAAGTAATTGCCATCATGATGCGCGATCGGGCAGCGGATCACCTGGCCGTTTTCGTATTTGCTGGTAAACCGTGTCTCGGCATTGGCGATCTCGAGCTTCACTTCGCGGCAGACGAATTTCAGCGAGGCGTTGCGCATCAGCGCGCCCGGCAGCAGCCCTGCCTCGAGCAGGATCTGGAAGCCGTTGCAGACCCCCATCACCGTCACGCCCTTCGCTGCCTTCTCGGCCACCGCCCGCATCACCGGCATCCGCGCGGCGATCGCGCCGCAGCGCAGATAGTCGCCATAGGAAAAACCGCCGGGAATGACGATTAGGTCGACGTCGGGGATTTCGGTATCGGTCTGCCACACCGTGACCGGCGCCTTGCCGCCGATCTTGGTCAGCGCCGCGATCATGTCGCGGTCGCGGTTGAGGCCGGGGAGGAGGATGACGGCTGATTTCATGGGATCATCCCTGGCTGACGCCGTTCAGGCGATTTCGATCGAGTAATTCTCGATCACCGTATTCGCCAGAAGCTTGTCGCACATGGCTTTCAGGTCGGCTTCGGCCTTGGCGCGGTCGGCGCTTTCGAGCTCGATGTCGAACACCTTGCCCTGCCGCACATGGCCGACGCCATCAAAGCCGAGCGTGCCGAGCGCGCCTTCGATGGCCTTGCCCTGCGGGTCGAGAACGCCGTTCTTCAGCGTGACGGTCACGCGCGCCTTGATCACTGCCAACTCCTGAAAATTAATGCGGCTTGCCCTTGCCGTTGCCCGACGTGACGAGCACCGGGCCGGACGGGCGCGGCGGTTCGTTCTCGTTCATGATGCCGAGACGGCGGGCGACTTCCTGATAGGCTTCGACGAGCCCGCCCATGTCGCGGCGGAAACGGTCCTTGTCGAGCTTGTCCTGGGTGTTGACGTCCCACAGACGGCACGAGTCGGGCGAAATCTCGTCGGCCACGACGATGCGCATCATGTCGCCCTCAAAGAGGCGGCCGCACTCGATCTTGAAGTCCACCAGCTGGATGCCGACGCCGAGGAACAGGCCGGAGAGGAAGTCGTTGACGCGAATGGCGAGCGCCATGATGTCATCGATTTCCTGCGGGCTCGCCCAGCCGAAGGCGGTGATGTGCTCTTCCGAGACCATCGGATCGTCCAGCGCATCGGCCTTGTAGTAGAACTCGATGATCGAGCGAGGCAGAACGGTGCCTTCCTCGATGCCGAGGCGCTTGGCGAGCGATCCGGCGGCGATGTTGCGAACCACGATCTCGAGCGGGATGATCTCGACTTCCTTGATCAGCTGCTCGCGCATATTCAGGCGGCGGATGAAGTGGGTCGGGATGCCCATCCGGTTGAGATGGGTGAAGATGTGCTCGGAGATGCGGTTGTTCAGCACGCCCTTGCCGTCGACAATGTCGTGCTTCTTCTTGTTGAAGGCGGTGGCGTCGTCCTTGAAGAACTGGATCAGCGTGCCCGGCTCCGGTCCTTCATAAAGGATCTTGGCCTTGCCTTCGTAGATGCGGCGGCGATGTTTCATCTCATTGTTCTCTGGATTCAAGGGCGTACGGCACAAGCCGCTCCCTGCATCTCGCCGGCCAGGGCGCGGCGGTTCGGGTCTCAAGGCGGTCTCTATCCCAAACGCGCCGTTTCCTCAATCAACAAATCTTCGCGATCAACGGGTTTCGAACGCGAAATGCCGCACCGGCACCTTTCAATATGGATATTGACCGTGCCATTGGCTTTTGATTTTTGCTGAACCAACCCATATTCGCTTTACGAATCGGCATGTGATCCGGAGGATTTGCCTATGAGCAGCATGAAGGACCGCGAGGAACACTTCGAAAAGAAGTTTGTCCTGGATGAGGAATTGCGGTTCAAGGCGGTGGCCCGTCGCAACAAACTGCTGGGTTTGTGGGCGGCTGAAAAGCTCGGCAAAACCGGCGCCGATGCAGAGGCCTATGCCACCGAAGTCGTGGTGGCCGATATCGAGGAAGCCGGCGACCACGACGTCTTCCGCAAGATCCGCCGCGACTTCGACGCCGCTGGCGTCGATCAGTCCGATCATCAGATCCGGCGCACCATGGATGAACTCCTGGCCACCGCCGCCGCCCAGGTCAAGAAGGGCTGAGGCAACTCAGACTCGACTTTGAAGAACCGCCCGCTCGCCGGGCGGTTTTTCTTTGCCTTGCCAGTGGTTTCAGGGTCAGATGGTGGCGAATCCAAGGAGCTGCCCATGAGCCTCGCATCCCGTCTGAACGCTGGTGAAACCCTGATCACCGCCTGGTCCGGCATACCGGACGCGCTTACGGTTGAAGTTGTCGCCGCCCAGGGGTTCGACGCCGTAACCCTGGACATGCAGCATGGCGGTCATCACGAGGACAGTGTGCTGCGCAGCATCCTGCCGGTGCTGTCGGCGGGGCGCCATGCCGTGGTGCGCGTGCCGGTCGGACGTTTTGACATGGCCAGCCGCGCGCTGGATTTCGGGGCCGAGGCCGTCATTGCGCCGATGGTCAATTCGGTGGACGACGCGCGGCGTTTCGCGGCGGCGATGAAATATCCGCCCGTCGGCGAACGTTCCTGGGGGCCGACCTTCGCGGCACCTCGCGCTGGCAGCAAGGACCCTGTTGCCTGGCTGCAGGAAAGCAACGCAGCCACCGTCTCCTTTGCCATGATCGAGACGCGTGCGGCGCTTGATGCGCTGGACGGCATTTTGGCCACCCCCGGAATCGATGGCATCTTCGTCGGCCCGGCCGATTTCTCCATCGCCTGGACCGAAGGCGAAACGGTGGACGGCAAGCTCGAAGACATGATGGGCACGGTCGAACGCATTGCCGCGAGAGCCAGGGCAGTGGGCAAGCACGCCGGCATCTATGTGGTCGACGCGAACATGAGCGGGCGTTTCGTGGAGATGGGCTATCGCTTTCTGGCGCTCGGCACCGAGCAGCGCTACATCGCGCTGGGGGCGGAATGCCTGCTCACGGCAGCGCGCAACAGCCTTGGCCAGGCGAAAACACGGGAAGGCGGCGGTTCGGCAGGCTACTGACCTCCGGGCGGCGGCCTGACTGCCAACCCCGGACGGTTATCCCGGCAGGCGGGTCAGGAAGTTCGCGAAGGCCATGGATCCTTCCGGCCAGGGGCCATAACCGGCGTCGGTGTTGATGTGGCCGGCATCGCCTGCATGTATCAGGTGCGAGCCCCAAGCAGCGGCGATGTCTGCCGCGACCTCTTGCGAGCAGAACGGATCGTTGCTGCTGCACACCACCACGGAAGGAAACGGCAGCGGATCGCGCGGGTAGGGCCCGAAGGTCATCAGGTGCTTGGGGCGGATGTCGGGGTTGGCGACATCCGGCGGCGCCACGAAGAAGGCGCCTGCGATCGGCTTCCGGAACAGCGGAATGGCCTGGACGACCGTGGGCACGCCGAGGGAATGGGCCACGAACACCACCGGCTTCTCCGCTTCGTTCACGGCGCGGGCCACTTGGGCTGTCCAGTCGTCACGCACCGGCTTCGACCATTCGGCCTGGTGCACGCGCCGCGCCGTGGAAAGTTTCGCCTCCCACCGGCTCTGCCAGTGGTCGGGCCCGGAATTGGTATAGCCGGGAACGATGAGGATATCTGCGTCTTTGACCTTCATGGCCGTCATGTAACGACGGTGCATTGCCAGCGCAACTGCCGGCAGGTGTATCGCGCCTCCGGTGAGCTGGATCGAAATAGTGAACGCGCTGTTCGCTGCTTGCTGGCTTGTGTGAACGATCAATGTCGCCGAATTATGAGATGACGAAACAGCCGTGTTGGACGAAGAATGGATTTTGAACTGACACGACGCGAACTGGTCGGTGGCACCGTGTTGCTTGCCCTTGGGGCGACGGTGGGAACTGGCCGCACGGAGCCGACAATGAGTGCACTGCCATTTGCCGCCACCACACCGATCAGCGTCTCCCGCGTTGGTTTGAGGGCTAAAGACGCCGAAAATCTTGCCGCTTACTACCGTGCGGTAGTCGGCCTCGAAGAACTGTCGCGGGATGGGACCGTAATCACGCTGGGAGCGGGCGGCCGCCCCCTGCTGGATATTGAAAAGGACGCGGCCGCAAAGCCGGATGATCCGCGCAGCGCCGGCCTGTTCCACACCGCCTTCCTGCTGCCC
>JAEWET010000009.1:0-139015 GCA_023389195.1 Pseudomonadota bacterium | reverse complement strand
GCGCGGATACGCAGGAGCGTCTCCGGCTGGCACACTCGCTGAAGGGCTCGGCGCGCAGCGTTGGCGCCTTCGGCCTGGCTAACTGCGCGGCCGAGATCGAGAAGGCGCCCGGAGCTCAGGCGACGATCAGCCGGCTGGCCGAGCTGATCGTGGAGGTTCGCGACTTCGTGGCCTCCACCGGTTCCTGACTTCGGCGCTCGGAAGTTCTAACGCGCCGTCTTGGCGCGTTGCCAGTGCGCTTCCATCTCGTCCAGCGTTGCGGCCTCGAGGGTGCTTCCCTCCTGGGCGACGGCCTTTTCGACGAAGTGGAAGCGGCTGCGAAATTTCTCGTTGGTTCCGGCCAGCGCCTTTTCGGCGTCGATGCCGAGGTGGCGGCCCAGATTGACCAGCGCAAACAGCACGTCGCCGAACTCGTCCTCGACCCGGGCCTTGTCCTCGGTTCCGATCGCCTCGCGCAGCTCGCCGATCTCCTCCGCGATCTTGTCGAGGATCGGCCCGGCCTCGCCCCAGTCGAAGCCGACGCGCGCCGCCTTCTGCTGCAGCTTGAGCGCCCGCGTCAGCGCGGGGAGGGCGACCGGAATGCCGTCGAGATAGCCGCTGCCGTGATCCTCCGGCGCAAGGCCGCGGGCGATCCGCGCCTGCCGCTTCTCGGCCTTTTCCTCGGCCTTGATCTTTTCCCACATGCCCTTGGCCATGCCGGCGCCGCGCGCGGCTTCGTCGCCGAAGACGTGCGGGTGACGGCGGATCATCTTCTTGGTGATCGCCTCGACGACATCGCCGAACGCGAATTCGCCGGCCTCCTCGGCCATGCGCGAATGGAAGACGACCTGCAGCAGGAGATCGCCGAGTTCGTCACGCAGATCGTCCATGTCGCCGCGGGCAATCGCGTCGGCCACCTCATAGGCTTCCTCGATCGTATAGGGCGCGATCGATGCGAAATCCTGTTCGACATCCCATGGGCAACCGGTCTGCGGGTCGCGCAAGGCGGTCATGATTTCGATCAGGCGGGAAATGTCGCGGGACGGCTGCATGGCGTGTCGGTCTCCTGGAGACAGCTTGATAGCGCATGCACCGCCCATGAAAAAGGCCGCAGTCGCGCGTGGCGGCTGCGGCCTCGTTTCGGCTCAGCGGTGGCCTACTTCAGGCGGCCGCTGGCGTGGGCAAGCATGGTGTAGACCTTGCCGGTGTCGGACGTCAGGTAGGTCTGCGACATCATGTTGTCGCGGTCGTTCTTGGCAACATCCGCAAGCAGCTTCTCGAAGTCCTGGCAGTACCGGTCGACCGCGCCACGGAACTCGCCGTCATTCTGGTACTTGCGGCGGATGTCGTCGAATGTCTGCTGGCCCTTCAGCGTATAGAGACGGCGCGTGAAGACGTTGCGCTCGCCCTTGCGGTAGCGGTCCCAGAGTTCGACCGACGCCTCGTGATCGATCGCGCGGGCGATATCGACGGAAAGCGAGTTGAGCGACTCCACCATCTGCAGCGGCGAGCGCTGCGGCTGGACGGCCTTCGGCGCACCCGCCTCATCCTTGGATGCCCCGCGCAAGAGCGCACCGACCCAGCTTCCACCGGCCTGACCCTGCGGCGCCGGATCGGCAAGCGAGCCGCGCAACTGCGTCGCCGCCTGTGGAGCGGCCACCGGCGCTGCCGGACGGGGAGCGGGAGCCGCCTGACGTTCGATGCGGGCCGGGGAGACGTCGAAGGTGCGGCCGGACTTGGAGACGATCTCCGAAAGCTCCTTCAGCGCCTTGATCTGCTCGGAAACCGCCTTGCGCATGGCGCTGGTCGATTCCTTCGTCTCCTCGGGCAGTTGCATCACGCCCTTCTTCAGTTCCGCGCGCGTCTGGTCGAGTTCCGTACGGATCGTGCCGGCCGTCTTGCGGATTTCGTCCGTCGCGTCGGCAAAACGCTTGGTGGCGCTTTCGACGACTTCCGAAATCGCAGTGCGCATCTGCTCCGTCGACGTCTTGGTGCGGCCTTCGGCCCCTTCGAGAGCCTTGCCGACGACGCCTTCGAAGGACCGCATCACCCGCTCGATCTCCTCGGACTTCTTGACGAGCCCGGAGGCGAGCGTCTCGAGCGCCGTCTGCCGGTCGTCGAGCGTCGCCGCGAGGGTCGACTGCGCCGAGTTCAGGAGGTCCCGCGCGTCGGTCAGCATCTTGCCGTGATCCTCGAAGCGCGAGGCGATGCCGGCCACGTCGCGCAAGGTCGTCGAGGACAGTTCCGACAGCTTGCCGGCCTGTGTCTCGATGATCCGGGCCGACGAGGCGAAGGAGCGGGCGGCCTTCTCGGTCGTCTCGGCAAACTGCTCCGTGGTGCCTGCAAGCTTCTCGTCGACGCCGCCGAGATTGGCCGAAGCCGTCTCGACAAGTTCGCCAAGGCGGGCGTTCGAAGCCGACAGGCGGCCGATCAGCCCGTCGACGCCGCGCGCGAGATCACCCTGGACACGTTCGACCGCGGAAACCGTCTCGCTGGTCTTGGCATCGAGCGCCGACACGAGCGCGCTGTTGCCTGTCTGCAGACGTTCTGCTGCCGCCTGCGTGATCTCTTCGAGATTGCGCTGCAGGTCGATGCTACTTTCAGAGAAGCGTTCGACCAGCGGACGCGCCGTCTCGTCGAGGATTCGGCCGATCTCGGAGGAGCGGGCGGCCAGCATCGCGTTGAGCTGGCGCGTCTTCTCGTCGAGCTTGTCGGAAGCGCCTTCCGTGCTTTCGTCGATGTGGCGGTTCATCGCCGCGAACGTCTCGGCGATCGCATTGGCGCGCTCGACGAGTTCGGATTCCACACGAGCGACCTGCTCGGCCAGGCGGTCGCCGACATTGGCGGCGCCATGCGTCAGGCGTTCTTCGGCCGAAGCCACCTGGCTTTCGATCCTCGAGGTCAGAAGGCTGGTGCGATCGGCAAGTGCCTGGTCGGCCGCTGCCAGCGCTTCGGCGATGGCGCCTGCGCGGGCGTCGAGTTCGGCCGACGTCTGGTGCGTGCGCGCCATGATCCGCTGCTCGGCCATGTCGAAGGTCCGCGCGAGTTCGTTGGCGCGTTCCTGGAGACGCTCGTCCGAGCCGTCGAGCACGCCGGCAATCTCGCCGGCCCGCGCCGACAATGCCGCCTGCGTTTCGTCGAGACGAACGACGATCTGGCGATCGGCGTCCGCGAAGACGTTCGAAAGATCGCCGGCTCGCGCCGCGAGCGTGCTCGCCGCCGTATCGGTGCGCGAGAGGAGGGCATTGCCCGCCTCGTCGAACCGTCCGACGACGTCGTCTGCGCGGCCTTCGAGAATGCGGGCGGCATCTTCCGTGCGGGTGGCGAGAGACTGTCCGGCCTCGTCGAAGCGGTTCACGACCTCGTCTGCGCGCGAGAGCAGGCTGACGCGGATCTCGTCGGCCTTGCCGGCGAGATTGCGGTCGGCGTCCTCGACGATCTGCGCGAAGTCGCCAGCACGTGCGGCAAGCGACTGCGCCGCATCGTCGACGCGCGAGGTCAGGCTGCGCTCGGCCGTCTCGAATGCGGAGACGACTTCACCCGCCTTGACGCCCAGCGCTTCGGCGCGCTGCTCGGCACGGAATGCCAGCGTTTCATCGGCCTGCGCGAAGCGATCGACCATTTCGGAGGCACGCGAGAACAACGACTGCGTGCGCTCGTCGAAGCGGTCGGCCAGCGCCCGGTCCGTGTTTTCGAAGCGTGAGGCGATCTCGTCGGCACGCGCCGTCATGAAGGTCGCCCGTTCCTCGATCCGGCCAGCAATCGCGCGATCGCTTTCGTCGAGGCGCGTTGCGATCTCGTCGGCCTTGGCGCCCAGCGTCGCCGCAGTCCGCTCGACGCGGTCGGCGATCTTCTGGTCGACGTCGATGAAGGCCTGTCCGGCCTGCTCGCCCATTGCCGCGGTCGCTTCCAGAACCTTGTCGCGCAGGGAGCCGGCAACGACGACCGCGCTGCTTTCGAGAGCGCCGCGGACATTGTCGACGCCGATCTTCAGCGCACGTTCCATGGTCTGCGTGCGTTCCTCGATCACGTTCGTCTGCCGTCCGAACGCATCCTCGATCCGCGCGACATCTGTGGCCACCGCGTCGGTGATCAAAGCGCGGCGCTCGCCAAGCGCCGCGATGTGGCGCGTGAAGGCCTCTTCGACCTTATCCATGTCGATATTGATCGTCGACGCAAGCTCGTTCTGCTTCTCGGCGAAGAGGTCGATCTGGCGCAGGAACGTCTCGTCGATCCGGCCGAGGTCGGCAGCGATGGCACCGCTCAGTTCGTCCTGGCGGGCAGCGAGCGTCGCGATGTGTCGCGCGAACACTTCCTCGACCTGCTGCGCATCCCCCGCAATCGCGCTCGACAGTTCAGACTGACGGTCGCCGAGCTGGCGCGCAAGCTGACCGAAGAGTTCGCCGAAGCGCTCGGCGCCCCGGTGAACCGCATTCTCCATCTCGGACTGGCGCTGCGAAATCGCCTCGACCTGACGCGCAAACGCCTCGTCGATGCGCGCCACGTCGCTCTCGACACGCGAGCCGAATTCGCCCTGACGCGTGGTGAGCGCGTCGAACTGGCGGTCGAAGGCAGACGAAAAGCGCTCCATGTCGGCGTCGATCGCGGCCGACAGGCCCGACTGCCGCTCGGCGAGGCGCTCGATCTGGCGGTCGAATGCGGTGTCGATGTTGGACACTTCGCTGCCGATCGCAGCCTGCAGCTCGCCCTGCCGTGCGCCGAGCGTCTCGATACCGCGCAGGATCAGATCGTCCATGCGCTCCGCGTCGGCGGCGATGGCGGCGGAGAGTTCCGCCTGCCGCTCGGCCATGCGGTCGATCTGATTGGCGAACGCGTCCTCAACGCGCGCCGTGCCGGAGGAAAGCGCCGTCGTCAGGTCGGATTCGCGCTCGGCGATCGTGCGGACGTGCTGGGAAACGGCATCGTCGAGCCCGCGACGCGTCGCGTCGAGCAGGTCCATGTCGTCCTTGAGCGCGATCGCAAGCCGCTCGCGGCCTTCCATCAGGCCCGAAATCTGCCGGTCGATGGCACCGTCCATCTCGCGCTGCGTATCGGCGAGGCGCACGATGTCGTCGTTGAGCGCGCTGGTCAGGAGCGAGCGGCCCTCGGCCATCCGTTCGACGTGGCTGGTGATCGCATCGTCCATCGCCTGCCGCGTCTCGGCCAGGCGCTCGAGATCGTCGTCGAGCGCGGCGCTGATGAGGTTGCGGCTTTCGCCGAGCTTGACCGAGAAATCGGCCGTGCGCGTCTCGAGCATGGCCGAGGTCGAGGCGACGAGATCGGTAAAGTCCGCGCCGATCCGCGCCTTGGTCTCGTCGAGCAGTACGTTGACCTGCTGCTTGCCGTCGGTGAACGTCTGCGCGATTTCCTTGGTGCGATCGATCAGCGTGTCGTTGATCTGCTTGGCACGCGCCTCGAGCGCGGCGTTGAGCTTTTCCGTACCCGTGTCGAGCGCATGGGCGCGCGTTTCGAATTGCGAAAGCAGAGACTGGCCGCGCTCCTCGAGCGTCCGCTCGATGTCGCGAAGACGCGTGTCGAATTCATCGGAGAGCGAGCGCGCGGAGCTGCCGAGCAGCGAGATCATGCCCGTCGTGCGGTCGTCGAGCATCTGCGAGAGCGAGCGGGTGGCCTGGTCGGTCGCGTCCGTCAGCGAGGCGATGCGCGTATCGAGCAGGTTCGCCATCGCGTCGCCGGAGGTCGAGATGCGGTCGGAGATGGTGTCGACGCGAAGATCGAGAGCCTCGCTCAGCGAGGAACCGCTCTGGTTCATCCGCTCGATCAGCGACGCACCGCTGTCCGCGATCGTGCCGGAAAGCTGCCCGGAGACATCGATGATGTTCTTGCGGATGACGTCGCTTGCCGCCGAAAGCTCGTCCTTCAGCGTCTCATGCGCCCCGGCAATGGATGCGCGGACCCGCTCGGCGTGGCTGACGACCGCTTCGCGCTCGCTGCCGAGGCCGTCGACCAGCGCGCGGATGCGGGTCTCGTTTTCCGAATAGGCGCGTTCGAGTTCGTTGACCTCGGTATGGACGAGCGTCTCCAGTTCGACCGCGCGTGCCAGCGTGCGCTCGATGCCTTCGCCCATCGCCTGCACTTCGCGACGAACAGCCTGGCCGACCATCATGACGCGATCGGTCGCGATATGCTCCGGCTCGGCAAGGCGAAAGGCGACTTCCGTCATGGATTGCGCGGCATAGCGCATTTCCTGCGCGCGCCGGATCATCACCGCGAAGCCCCAGAACAGGATGATCGGCACGATGATGCCCAGCGCCAGACCGAGCGCATAGGGTGCGGCGATCAGTTCGGCGAGCGAGCCGATCTGCCAGATCTGCGGCGAGAAGAGGAGGTGGCCGACGAGCAGGCCCGATGCCGCCCAGACGACGGACAGGAGCGCGACGACCCAATAGACGGTGCTCGGCACCGGCTTCGAAATGCTCTGGACGAAGGACTTGTAGTCCTTCTGGCGGTCGTCATTGGCGGCGGCGAAAGCGGAGGGGCGGGCGGAGGCCTGCGCTTCGACGGGCTGGAGATCGGCGATCCGGGTCGGGCCGTCATTGGCGGCTTTCGCAACGACGGGGGCGGCGACGGCGGCGACCGTTTCGGCCGGCACCGTATCCTCGACAGCCGTCTCGGTCTCGCGGTTTTCCAGCGCCAGCTCTTCTGCGGCTTGCGAAATCTGCGCCTCGAAATCTTCCATCGACGCAGCGATATCGAGGCTCTCGTCCTGCGCGGATTCCGCGTCCTCGTCATCCATGACGAGTTCGATGTCGAGAGCGTCTTCGAGCTCCTTCTCGATATCGGTGTCGAGTTCCTTGTTTGTCGCCGGTTTCATCGCCATGCCGCTCTACCCTATACGATCGCAGCGGGTCACCGTATTCGGCTTGAAACCACCCGCCAGTTGAGGCCCAATTCGCCCATTTCGTATCGTATCGGGACAAGGCCGGGATGGGAACTCGCAATTCCCGCCATGTGTAAAACTTTAAACATAAGGTTAATGCCCCTCAACGCAGATGAAAGATTCCTTGGCCGGCTCGGGCGAATGCGACCGGCCGCGTTAACGGACCGTCCATTCGCCACGCGCACGATCCCGGAATGACACAGTTGAAAGATTCGCGGACGAGCCTGATCGACGAGAGCCATCTCGACCGCCAGACCATGGGCGATGCACGCCTTGCAGACGAACTCCTCAAGATGTTCGTCCTGCAACTCGACGCCGCAATGCGCGAACTGGCAACCGCCGGGCCGCAAAGGCGGATCGCAATAGCCCATTCACTCAAGGGCACCGCCCGATCGCTCGGAATCGCAGCCGTGGCCGACTGTGCAGCGGCGCTGGAAGCCCCTCTGCTCGATGCGGCGGCCCTCGATAGCCTGGGTCATGTCGCCACCACCCTTGGCGCACAGGTGAGGGGGCGCGTTCGCTCCCCGGGTTGACACCCGGTTCCCAGCCATTATGTCATCGCCGCGACCCGCGCCGGTCAACGGACGCGCCACCTTCCGACAGGTTTTTCAATGACCAAGCTTACCTTTGTCGCCTTTGACGGCACGCGCTTCGACGTCGAGGCTGAAAACGGCTCGACCGTCATGGAGAACGCCATCAAGGCAGGCGTCCCGGGCATCGAGGCCGAATGCGGCGGTGCCTGCGCCTGCGCGACATGTCATGTCTATGTCGACGAGGAATGGTCGCCGGCCGTCGGCGAGCCCCAGGCGATGGAGGAGGACATGCTCGATTTCGCCTATGACGTGCGCCCGACCTCGCGCCTGTCCTGCCAGATCCGCGTGGCCGACGCGCTGGACGGCCTTACCGTCCACATCCCCGAGCGTCAGGGCTGACGGCGGGCCGCCGGGCAGATCAGCGTGCGTCCTCGATCCTCTGGAGACGATATTCCAGAAGACGCAGCATGCGGCTTTCGAAATTGATGCTTTCCACATTGTCGTAGCGCGCCTGCTCGGCGTCGTGCTCGGCCAGCAAGCGTTTGCTGATGCCCTCGGCCGTGGCGGCAGCCTCTTCGCAGGACGCGGCATTGCGCACGCCCAGCAGCGACTGCTCCATGCGCTGCGCGAAGGTGCGGGCGATCACGATATGCCCTTCCTCGTGACGCTTGATGTCGGCGGAAAGCGTGTCCCACATCAGTGCCGTGTCGAGTTGCGCAGCGCTGCGATTGCGCCAGCGCGGCAGGTGCACCTCGGCGGATATCCGCACATCCGCCTCGCTCACGCTGCACCGGCGACCGCTTTCCTGGTAACCGATGCGCGTCTTGAACTCCATGCGCGTGGCGCCGGGGTGCCGATTGCCTGTCGAGCCGAGGACCGGACCGCGCCGCTGCAACTCGGTTTCGATCTCGCCCAGCGTCTGGCCACCGATCGAAAAGTAGCTGTAGGAGCGCGACACCGAAGCTGCATCGGCGGCAAGGGTCGTCGCGAGAATGGCGATGGCGCCCGCCAGCATGTGCTTCATAGTCGTCTCCTTGGCCTATTCATGCGGCGCACGCGCCAAAGGCGCAACCACGCTGCGCAGGATCGGCATCACGATCACACGCAAAGCTGAACAATTGCTGCGCAACGCGCGAAATCCGTTGATCTCGGACGCCGGGTCGTTCCATAGCGAAGCCATGTCGACCGATCCCTTCGCCGAATGCAACTGGCCGCTCGCCCATGGCCGCACGCTGACGCTCGGCCCGCGCGCCCTGATCATGGGCATACTGAATGTCACGCCCGATTCGTTTTCCGACGGCGGCCGGTTCGACACGCTCGAGCGCGCGTTGCGGCAGGCCGACGAAATGGTCGCGGCCGGCGCGGCGATCATCGATATTGGCGGCGAATCGACCCGTCCCGGCGCCGAGCCCGTTTCGGCGTCCGAAGAACAGGACCGCGTTCTACCGGTCATCGAAGCACTGTCGGGGCGGGGCGATATCGTCCTGTCAATCGACACCTATCGCGCCGCGACGGCACGTCTCGCGATCGATGCGGGCGCGCACATCGTCAACGACGTCTGGGGCCTCCAGCGCGAGCGCGCCGTGGCGGATATCGCCGCACAAACCGGCGCCGGCCTCGTCATCATGCACACCGGACGCGACCGCCAGAAGCTTCCCGACCCCGTCGACGACCAGTTTCATTTTCTCCGCCGCTCGCTGGAAATCGCCGACGAAGCCGGCATCGCGCACGATGCTATCGTCCTCGATCCCGGCTTTGGGTTTGCCAAGGACGCAAACGAAAACATCAACTTGATCGCGCGTTTTTCCGAATTGAATGAACTTGGCAGCCCTTGGCTGGTCGGCACGTCGCGCAAGCGCTTCCTCGGCGAGGTCACCGGCCGCGAACCCGCCGATCGCGGCGTCGGTACAGCGGCAACGAGCGTCGCATTGCGGCTTGCCGGTGCCGCTGTTTTTCGTGTTCATGATGTCGCGATCAACGCCGACGCGCTAAAGGTCGCCGACGCCATACTGGCACGGCACGCCTGACGGGAGTTACCTTCGACCATGTACACGATCCGACTGAAGAACTGCGCGTTCTTCGCCCGCCACGGCGTCTTCGTCGAAGAGGAGACCCTCGGCCAGCGCTTCTATATCGATGCGGAACTGACGATCGTGCCCGAAGGCTCGCTCGACAGCGATTCGATCGAGGGGACGGTCGACTACGGTGCGGCCTTCGTCGAGATCGAGCGCGTTGTTACCGGCGCCCGCCGGTTCCTGATCGAGAAGCTCGCCGTCGATGTCGCCAAGGCGCTTTGCGCGCGTTTCCCGCAGGTGACGAAGGCCTCGATCACGGTCCGCAAGCCGAGTGCGCCCGTTCCCGGCGTTCTCGATTATGTCGAGGTCAATATTGTCTGGCCGCAATAAGGTGCGGGCCTATCTCGGCCTGGGCGGCAATCTGGGCGATCCGCAGGCTGCGATGGCCACCGCGCTCGCCATGCTCGATGCCGCCGACGGAATCGCGGTCGTCCGCGTCTCCTCGCTCTACCGCACGCCGCCCTGGGGCCTGATCGACCAGCCGGATTTCCTGAACGCGGTTGCCGAGGTCGAGACGGGCCTATCGCCGCGTCGCCTGCTCGCTGCCTGCCTCGATGCCGAGCTTGCGCTGAAACGGGTTCGGACCGAACGCTGGGGACCGCGCGCCATCGATCTCGACGTCCTGATCTACGGCGATCTCGCAATCCACGAGGATGGCTTGACGATCCCGCACCCGCGAATCGCCGAGCGCGCCTTCGTTCTCGTGCCGCTGCTGGAAATCTCGCCGGCTCTCGCGATGGACGGACAGCCGCTTTCGCACGCGCTCACGTCGCTCGACACCGGCGGAATCGTCCGGCTTGATCTGCCGGCGGACTGGTGGCGAGTGGCACCTTAGGGCGAGCCGACCTTTTCCTTTTCGGTGACGATAATTGCGGCGGTTTCCTCGCTCAACGCCTGACCCGCCCGACGCGGCGTCGCCAGCGGCGTCGGTGTGGGGACATTGCCGCGCAGCAGATCGTTGCCTGCATAGATGCCGCCGGCGACCTGCAGATCGAGACGGGCGGCGTCGCGAACACGCACTTCCTGCATCACCTCGGCAACTTCATCCTCATCGAGCCCGACGGTGCGCAATGACTGCGCGCCGAACTGCAGAGCAGATTCCAGTGTCTCGCGGATTTGGTACTCGACGCCCGTATTGATCAGCGAGATCGCCGAACCGCGGTCGAATGCGCGGGCGAGGACCGGCAGCAGCGGATACTCTCCCTTGATGAGTTCGGCGATGCGAAGCGCCGCCTCGGGTTTGTCGACGCAGATCATCACCGCCTCGACCCGGCCGATCCCTGCCGCATGCAGGATGTCGAGCCGCGTCCCGTCGCCGAAATAGACCTTGAATCCGAAATCGCTGGCCGCCTGGATCATCTCGACGTCATTGTCGATGATCGAGACGTCGATGCCGCGCAATAGAAGTGGCTGGCTCGCGATCTGGCCGAAGCGACCGAAGCCGATCACGAGAACACTGCCTTCGAGGCCATCGGCGACGTCGACGCCATCGGTGGACGGCGCCGGTGTCGGCATAAACCGCCGCAGCGCCATAATGACGAACGGCGTCAGGATCATGGACAGGATGACGTTTGCCGTGAAGATGGCGTTGAGCGACTGGTCGATGACACCGACCGAAGCGGCGGTCGCGAAAAGCACGAAGGCGAACTCGCCGCCCTGCGCCATCAGCCCGACGCGCTCCAGCGCTTCGCCATGCGGCGTGCGCAGCAGCCGTGCGATGGCATAGATGCCAAACCCCTTGAGGACCATGTAGACCACGACGAGTCCTGCCACGAGCGCCGCATTCTGCCCGATCACCGTCAGGTCGAGCGCCATCCCGACGCCGAGGAAGAACAAGCCGAGCAGGATGCCGCGAAACGGCTCGATGTCGGCTTCGAGTTGATGCCGGAACGTGCTTTCGGAGAGGAGCACGCCGGCAAGAAAGGCCCCCATCGCCATCGACAACCCGCTCATCTGCATCAGAAGAGCGGAGCCGAGCACGACGAGCAGCGCCGCCGCCGTCATCACCTCCCGCGCCTCCGCCTGCGCCAGAATGCGGAAAAGCGGATTGAGGAGATAGCGCCCGACAAGCACCAGCGCGGCGATCGCTCCCAGCGCGATGGCGATCGCGACACCGCGCGAGCCGGCATCGCCATCCTCCCCGCCCGGCGCCAGGAACGCGACCAGCGCCAGCAGCGGCACGATGGCGATGTCTTCCAGCAGCAGGATCGAGACGATGCGCTGCCCCTTGGGTGTCGACAATTCGCCCTGTTCGTTCAGAATCTGGAAGACGATCGCCGTCGAGGTCAGCACGAACCCCATGCCGGCGACGAATGCGACCAGTGGCGAAAATCCGAAGGCGATACCGGCGCCCGTCAGAAGCGCCCCGCAAATAGCCACCTGGAGCACGCCGAGCCCGAGAATCTGCCGCCGTAACCCCCAGAGGCGCGACGGCTGCATTTCGAGCCCGATCACGAAGAGGAACATGACGACACCGAGTTCGGCGACGTGGATGATCGACTGCGGATCGGAGAAGAGGCCGATGCCGAACGGCCCGATGACGATACCGGCGGCCAGATATCCGAGAACGGAATCGAGGCCGAACCGCTTGAAGAGCGGCACCGCCAGGACGCCGGCGCCGAGAAGCGCGACGATCGGAACGAGATCGACACCGTGGGCAGCCTCGACGGCCATGACGGCCTCCTGAAAAGCGAAAGGACCGGGCGATGAGGCCCGGTCCTTCGTGATCTTGTCAAGCTGTCAGCAGCTTCGATCCGGGATGTCAGCGATTGGCGACCGAGCCGACTGCGCCCCTGTCGACGCGCTTCAGGTTCATGCCGATGACCGGCACCATCTGCTCGTCGACCAGCACGGAGACGGTCACGGTCATGGTGTTGTCGTCTGGCAGGCGAGCCAGCATCGCGCCGTTGAGCTGGTTGCGGTTGAGCGTCAGCGTGACCTTGCGGCCATCGACCTTGCCGCCCACCACGTCGAGACCGGTGCCGTCCGACCCGTCCATGAACGAGCCGCGATAGCCGGAACGTCCCTGATGCTCGACGCTTGCCTGCATCTTCTGCGTGAAAAGGCCGACGCGGCAGCCGCCGTCGAGCGACATGCCGACCTTTTCGCCCGGCGTCGCGCCGGTGAAATTGCAGACGAACTTGGTGCCCTTGTACTTGCCGGCGACGATTTCGCCCGGACCCGACCAAGAGCCTTCCACGGAGGAAAAGAACTTCCGGTCCTTTTCCGACGCCGTCGCGGGCGCGGCAAGACCGATCACGGTTGCGGCCGTGGCCATCAGGACTGAAGAGGCGAGGCGTAGGGCGGTCATCGAACGGGCACCTGTGAACGTGGCGTGGCTCGGCGAAGCTTGGCCGCTAATGGTTAATGATTTGGACGGCGAAGCAGCGATGCGCCCGACAATGAGTCAGCTTCGCGGCGGGTGCAAGCCTATTGTTGCGGCGGCGATGTTTCGCGCCCGCGCCGTGTCGCAAAAGACGCAAGGCTGGCGATGAAGTCGGCAACGCCCGGCCGCTTGACCGCGTGGAAGGGCAGGGGCCGCACCACTTCCATGGCCGCAAGGCCGACGCGCACGGTCATGACGCCATTGACGACGCCTTCGCCAAGCTTGGCCGAAAGCCGCGCGGCAAGCCCCTGACCGACGACCTGGTGGACGAACTCGTCGCCGACGGCCATGACGCCGGTGACCGCCAGATGGGCGAGAACGTTTCGCACCAGCCGGAAATAGCCGAGCGTGCCAGGCCGTGCGCCGTAGAGTTCGGCGAGCCGACGGATCAAGCGGCCTGATTCGAACAGGATATAGGCGACGTCCACGAGCGCGCGCGGACTGACCGCCGTCACCACGCTGACGCGCTTTGCCGCGTCGAGGATCAGGCGCTTCGCCTCGGCGTCGAGCGGCGCGACGAGTTCGGTTTCGGCGAGGCGCACGAGATCCGGTCCGTCCATCACGTCGTCGCGCAACGCGTCCAGATGCGCGCGCCCGGCCGCCGTCTTCGGCCGTGCGGCAAGGTGCGCCTTCAACCTGTCGACGAAACTGCGCGCCTCGACGAGCCGTCCATCGCGCAGCACGCGCTCGCATTCGGTGCGCAGCCGCGTCACCGATTGCAGCCGCGCCAGCGCCACGGCCTCTCGAATGAAGATCGCAACCAGCGCCAGCGCCGCGATCGCAGCAAGCCCGATGCCGACGAAGCCGAGTGCTTCGGATCGCGCGAAGAGGTCGGTGATGACCCGCTCGGCCCACAACCCGACGGCGAAGCTGACGAGGAGCCCGAACGCGCCCGCGAAGATGCGGCCGAGCCGCAAACCGCGGCGACGGCGCGGCAGGGCCGGCGGCGGGGCCTCGCTGTCGACCCCGTCGAAGACGTCGATTTCCGCTTCCTCGATGCGCTCGAGATCGCGTCCGGAAAGCGCGCGCGGTTCGCGCTGCGGCGCAACGGTCATGGCAGGCTTTGCACCCGGCACGGCAAAGGATTGGGGTTCGCGATCGCGGCTCATGCCAGACGGTCTCCAAGCAGGAACTGGAACGCGCGGTCGAGCCGGATATGCGGCAGCGACAGCGTCACGCCTTCGCTCGTACGCTCCAGTTTGGGCGGCCGAAACCGCACGAAACGTATCGGCGCGCGATTGCCGCTTTCCTCCAGCGCCACCTTCGGATCGCGTGGCAAGTCGCCGGGAAATATGGCTGTTTCAGTTGCACCGTCGAACGTGTCGCGGCCGATCGTTTCGCCTTGAAGCGGCGTCCCGATGATGACCGGGAGCGTATCGCCATTCTCGCGCACGGTGCCCTCGCGCGTCGCCCGCACGGCCGCCATCGCCAAAACCTCGATTTCGGCCCCGCTCGCGCTCGCCCGCGAGATCGCCCGGTCGGCGAGCCGCCGCACGATCGCTTCGAGCCGGTCATGGCTTTCGTGATGCAGGTGGTCCGCCTTCGTCGCTGCGATCAGGATGCGGTCGATCCGGCGCAGGAAGAGATCGGTCAAAATGTTGCGCGCGCCGGGGCGAAAGCAGGAGAGGATTTCCGTCAGCGCGCGTTCGAGGTCGGCGACGGCCGCAGGCCCGGCATTCAGCGCCTGCAGCGCGTCGATCAGCACGATCTGCCGGTCGAGCTTGGCGACATGGTCGCGGAAGAACGGCCGCACGACATGCGATTTGTACGCCTCGTAGCGCCGTGCCATCATCGCGTGCAGCGAACCGGGAGCGGGCCTTGCGTCGCCAAGCGCGGGCAGGGGCGAGAAGGTCAGCGCCGGCGAGCCTTCGAGGTCGCCCGGCATCAGGAAACGGCCGGGCGGCAAAGTCGAAAGCGCACTGCGATCGTCCTTGCCGGCCTTGAGGTAGCGCGTGAACGCCTCTGCCAGCCGCCGCGCTGTCATCTCGTCTGCCTCGGCGGCAGGGTCGATCGTCGCGGCCAGCTCACGCCATTCGCGCGAAAGGCCCGCGCGCACCGGCAATTCGGCGAGCGACACCGCATCGCGCGAAAATTCCTCGTAGCTTTTCGACAGAAGTGGCAGGTCGAGCAGCCATTCGCCGGGATAGTCGACGATGTCGAGCGACAGCCGGCCGGGCGAGAACATCCGTCCCCAGCCGGAAGCGGATTCATAGTCGATCGTCAGCCGCAGTTCCGAGATCGCCCGGGTCGAATCGGGCCAGATGCGCTCGCCGACCAGCGCCGCGACATGATCCTCGTACTGGAAGCGCGGCACGGCGTCGTCCGGCTGGTGCTCGAGATAACTTTTCGCGATCCGGCCGGATTTCATCGCGTCGAACATCGGCAGCCGCCCGCCATGCAGCATGTTGTGGACGAGCGAGGTGATGAAGACCGTCTTGCCGGCACGCGAAAGCCCCGTCACGCCCAGCCGCAGCGACGGCGAAAGAAGGCCGGCGGTCCGGCCGGCAAAGGTTTCGAGTGCGAGACGGGCTTCGTCGCCCAGATTTGTCTGCGATGCCAAATGCGAATTCCCGGGCTGCCTGTCTGGAGACGAGATAGGTGCGCAGGGCCCGCCGCAACAGGGGCAGGGCCTATTTCACGCCGGCGGGCGTCCAGAAGAGTTCGAGCGTGCCCGTTCCCGGTTCGGCGGCGGCAAGCGCGACGTCGAACGCGATGACTGCAAGGCCGCAGGTCGGAAACCCGGCTTTCAGCACGGCCGCATCGGCGCCGACCAGCGCGGTCGCCAGATCCTCCATCACCGGGTTGTGTCCGACGATCATCAGGTCGCCGTCGCCGGCCTGCTCGCGGACGATGTCGAGCGCCTGCACGGCAGTCGCCTCATAGAGGCTGTCCAGATAGGCGACGTCGCCCTTCGCGAAGAGGTCGCCGAGAGCGGCGACCGTCTCGCGCGTACGGGTCGACGACGAAGCGGCGATCTGCTCCGGCCTGCACTCGTTCTCCTGCAGATAGGCGCCGAGCCGCCTCGCGTCGGCGACGCCGGATGGATCGAGCGAGCGGTCGAAATCGCGCTGTCCGGGCTCGGCCCATCGCGCCTTGGCATGACGCAGGAGATAAAGTCGCGGCATCGGGTCCCCCAGTCGCCATTCCGCCTAGGCCTAGCTTCCCGGCGCCTCCGGCACAAGCGTTAGTCCCGCCCGTTGCTTTCTCGCGGAAGGCTGACAAATGCGTGAGATGGCAATTCTTAGTGCTTGTATGGGCCAAGTCGCCCGAATATATAGGCGCCGGATTGCTTCTGTGGGGTGAGTCTGATGAGCAAGGCTATCGAGTCTGACTATATGCCATCCGAAGATGAGCCGTTCATGAATGAGCGGCAGAAATCATACTTCCGGACCAAGCTTGTTTCTTGGAAGAACGACATTCTGCGCGAGGCGCGCGAGACGCTGGACATCCTCCAGCGCGAAAACGCCAACCACCCCGACCTGGCCGATCGCGCATCGTCCGAAACCGATCGGGCCATCGAGCTTCGCGCCCGCGACCGGCAACGCAAGCTGATCTCCAAGATCGACGCCGCGTTGCAGCGCATCGATGAAGGCACCTACGGCTATTGCGAGGAGACTGGTGAGCCGATCTCCCTCAAGCGCCTGGACGCCCGTCCCATCGCGACCCTCTCCATCGAGGCGCAGGAGCGCCACGAGCGCCGCGAGAAGGTCTACCGCGACGAGTAGCGGTCAGCGCCGCTCCCGTGGCGCTTCATTGAGCAGGCGATCCATCTCGTCCTCGATCGAGGGCTCTCGACGTTGCGGCGCCTCGCTCGACTTGAAATCCCGTTCGAACTCCGAAACCATCGCCTCATCGACCGTCGGCTCGCTCGCAGCGACGCGGTCGGCGATTGCCGGTTCCTGGCGCGGTTCGACGCGCGGCGCGACTGCGGGCGCCACCGGTGCATACGGGGCTGGCGCGGACGAGGGCACGGGCGCAACCGGCTGGCGCTTTTCGACGACCGGCGCCTCTACCGGACGGCGGGCCGGCGCGGCAGGGGGCTCACGATGATCGACGGCCGGCTGCGCGGCCACCTGCGGTTCGGCGCGTACCGGCTCCGGGTGGCGCTCTGGAGCGGGCGACACTGTCGCGGTCTGCGGAACGCTGCGCCCCGGGCCGGTGATGTTCTGCTCGATGACGATATCGGTCGGCCCGCCGATCATGATCAAATGCTCGACTTCGTCGCGCCGCACCAGCACAAGCCGGCGCTGCGTGTCGACTTCGGCCGCATCCATTACGGCGAGCCGCGACCTGTAGCTGCCGGAGGATGAGAACGACCCGCCCGAGACCCTGCGGACGATCTTGACGATCAGCATGATGACGCCCAGCGCCACGAGTGCGACCAGCGTCCACATGACGGCCCCCGCATATCCGGGGCCCGCAATATCCTCAAACCATGTCGGCATGTCTGTCTCCGCTCGTAAATAAGTAGACGCTAAACTCCGCAACGCGTCAGGCGTCAACCGGTTGCGTCGAGACTGGAACGAAGCTTTCCCCGCCGCCGGTGCCGTCCTTGCAGCTTCGCGTTGCGATGATATATGCCGGTGTCATCTCGAATGATCCGATCGGTTGGGGGACCGCCTTCATGGCGCAAAAGAGTGGCGGCGAGCTCAATCCGGCGCCGATCGTCGACCAGAATGCCCGTATGTCGACACTGTCGCGGCTGATCGGTTTCATCATCGCGCTCGTCATATGCGCCGTCGTTCTGATCGTTTTCAACGATCTTCTGAGCGCGAACACGTTGCTTGGACTGCTCGGCGTACTGGCGATGATCGGCGTCGGCTTCCTGTTTGCGGCCGCGATCGGCTTTGTCCACGTCGCCGGACGTTCGCCTTCAGACGGTCTGTCGCGCGCGCTCGTCGACAGCTCGGCGCAGGGCATGGTCGTCACCGATGCAAAGGGCCGCATTCTCTACGCCAACCGCGCCTATGCAGACCTGACCGGCGCCACCTCGCCGGAAGAAACCCGGACCATCGAGGCGCTTCTGGCCGACAGTCCCGAAGCCGCGCAGGTGATCTACAAGCTCGCGACCGCGATCCGCGACGGTCGCAACGCCGATGGCGAATTTCGGCTGCCACGCCCGCTGCGTGCCGGCGGCGAGGGTGGTGCGCGGTGGTATCGCGCCTCGGCCCGCACCTTCCGCATTCTCGACATGCGCCAGCCCGCCGCCCTCTGGACGCTTATCGATATCTCCGACGAACGCGCCGAACAGGAACGCTTCTTCCTCGACCTGCAAAAAGCCATCGACCACCTCGACCACGCCCCCGCCGGCTTCTTCGCGTCCGACACCTCGGGCCGCCTGACCTATCTCAACGCCACGCTCGCCGACTGGCTCGGGATCGATCTGGCCAACTTCGTGCCCGGCTCGGTCCGCCTGTCCCAGATCGTCGCCGGTGACGGAATGGCGCTCTTGTCGTCCGTGAAGGCAGAGCCCGGATCGACCCGGGACGCGGTCGTCGATCTCGACCTGATGGCCATTTCGGGCGCCGCGATACCGGTGCGCATCATGCACCGCGTGGCAAGTTCGCGCGAAGGCATCGCCGCGACCAGCCGCACGATCGTGCTCAACCGGGCCGAAGGCACCGATTCGTCCGCCGAACTGCGCGCCTCCGAAATCCGCTTCACCCGCTTCTTCAATTCGACGCCGATGGCGATTGCCGGCATCGACGGAGAGGGGCGCATCCTGCGCACCAATGCGCCGTTCCTGTCGCTCTTTTCCAGCGTCGTCGACCGCGATGCGATCGATGGCCGCGCTCCGCTGGAGCGCGTCATTCATGCGCGCAACCACGACGCCTTCCGGTCAGCGCTGGAAGCGGCGAAACACGGCCAGGCCGACATCGCGCCCATCGACACCGTCCTGCCCGGCAACGAGGAGCGCTATCTGCGCTTCTACGTCAACGCCGTCGCCGACGCCGGTGGCGAGGACGGCGCCGAGGAAGCGGCGATCGTCTACGCCGTCGAAACCACCGAGCAGAAGGCGCTCGAAGGCCAGATGGCGCAAAGCCAGAAGATGCAGGCCGTGGGCCAGCTCGCCGGCGGCATCGCGCATGACTTCAACAACGTCCTGACCGCCATCATCATGGCGTCGGACCTCCTCCTGACCAGTCACCGGCCGTCGGACCCATCCTTCGCCGACATCATGAACATCAAGCAGAATGCCAACCGCGCGGCCTCGCTCGTGCGCCAGCTTCTCGCCTTCTCGCGCAAGCAGACGCTGCGACCCGAAGTGCTGAACCTGACCGACGTCCTCGCCGACCTGCGGATGCTCCTCGTTCGCCTCGTCGGCAAGGACATCCAGCTCTCCGTCGAGCATGGACGCGACCTTTGGCCCGTCAAGGCCGATATCGGCCAGTTCGAGCAGGTCGTCGTCAATCTGGCGGTCAACGCGCGCGACGCGATGCCCGAGGGCGGCATGCTGGCCGTTCGTACCCGCAACGTTCTCGCCGCCGATTGCGCCGCCTTCGGCTACCGCGAACTTGCCCCGGCCGACTACGTCATGCTCGAGGTCGAGGATTCGGGGACGGGCATTCCGCCCGAAGTGATCTCGAAAATCTTCGAGCCCTTCTTCACCACGAAGGAAGTCGGCAAGGGCACCGGCCTCGGCCTTTCCATGGTCTACGGCATCATCAAGCAGACCGGCGGCTACATCTTCTGCGACTCCGAGGAGGGCACTGGGACCGTCTTCCGCATCTTCCTGCCTCGCCATGTCGCGGCAGCGCTGGATGCGGCGGCGAGCGAAGCTCCTGCCGAAATTCCCGCTGCAAAGACGAACGGCGCCGCCAAGGACCTCTCCGGCACCGCGACCGTGCTTCTCGTCGAGGACGAGGACGCGGTGCGCATGGGCGGCGTGCGCGCCCTGTCGTCACGCGGCTACACCGTCCACGAGGCTTCTTCCGGCGTCGAGGCGCTTGAAATCTTCCACGAGCTGGCCGGCAAGGTCGACATCGTCGTTTCGGACGTGGTGATGCCCGAAATGGACGGGCCGACGCTTCTCGGCGAACTCCTGAAGATCCAGCCCGACATCAAGTTCGTCTTCGTGTCGGGCTATGCCGAGGATGCGTTTGCCCGGAACCTCCCGCCGGAAGCGAAGTTCGGCTTCCTGCCCAAGCCCTTCTCGCTCAAGCAGCTCGCCACCGTGGTCAAGGACATGCTCGACCAGCCTTGAGGCCTATTCCGGCAGCTTGACCGTGACTTCGATCGATTCGTACCAGGCCGCGACATCGGCGATCTGTTCGGCGGTCAGATCCTTCACGACGACCGTCATCATCGCGTTCTCGCGCTTGCCGTCCTTGAACGCCTTCAACTGCGTTTCGAGATAGCCTGCGCTCTCGCCGGCCAGATTGGGCGCGATCGGCAGCTTGGCGATGCCGTCGATGCCGTGACATGCCTGGCACCGCGCCGCGACCTTGCGGCCTTCGGCAGGATCGGCCGCCAGTGCACCTGATGTCCAGAAGCCGAGCACGCCGGCCAGCAACAAAGCTTTGTTCATGTTTGCTCCAAAATGCGCCGATCGGCCTCCCGGATCTGTTCCGGGAGGCCTTTCGGACGATGGTCAGTTGCCGTGGGAGATGCGGTAGATCGCGCCGACGAGATCGTCGGAGACGAGGATCGAGCCGTCGCGCAACTGCGCCACGTCGACGGGACGTCCGAGATATTCGCCGTTCTCGTCGAGCCAGCCTTCCGCGAACACTTCCGTCTCGCCTGCGCTGCCGTCTTCGTTGACGGCGGTGAACATCACCCGCGCCCCGACCGGCGTGGTGCGGTTCCAGGAACCGTGCTGCGCCGAGAAGATGCCGCCGCGATATTTCTGCGGAAACTGGTTCCCCGAATAGAACGTCATGCCGAGATCGGCCGCATGCGCGTCCATCTCGACCGCGGGCGCTATCACCCCGGCCGGGGGCTCCTCGCTCTTGTATTCGTTCGTGCGGATCGACCCGCCGCCGAACCAGGGGAAGCCGAAATGCTCGCCGGCCGCGGTCTGCCGATTGAGTTCGCCCGGCGGGATATCGTCGCCCATGCCGTCGACCTGGTTGTCGGTGAACCACAGCTCACCATTGGCCGGGTTGAAGTCATGTCCGACCGAGTTGCGCACACCGTGCGTGTAGACCTCGCGGCCCTTGCCGTCCTGGCCGACCCGGATGATCCCGCCGATGCCTTCGCGCTCGTAGAGCTCCTTCTTCTCGGGCGGCGGCACGTTGAAGGGCTGGCCAAGCGAGATGTAGAGCTTGCCGTCCGGCCCGACGCGGCAGACGCGCGCGGTGTGGTTGTAGGAAACCTCCGCCTCCGGCACCAACGTCTCCATCACCTTGAAGGCGGCGACGTCGGGGCTTTCGTAGAAGAATTCGGCGGCGGGGTAGGACAGAACCCGGTTCTGCTCGGCGATGTAGAGCACGCCCTCCGGCGAGAAGCACGGTCCGTTCGGGATCGCCATGGCGAGCGAGGGTGCGAAGTCCTTGACCTCGTCGGCCACCCGGTCCTTGTCGCGGTCGGTCACGGCCCAGACCTTGGTCTTGCGCGTGCCCACGAAAGTGACGATGCCCTGCGGGCCGACCGCCATGTGCCGCGCATCCGGCACGATCGCGTAGAGGTCGATCTTGAAGCCGCTCGGCACCCGCACCTTTTCGAGAATTCGGCGGATCGCCTCGGCCTTCTCGCCGCCCTGCTCGATGACCTCGAACTGGCTCGTTCCCGTCGTCTGGAAATTGCTCAGACGCTCGAGATTCGAATCCTGTGTCTGTGCAAAGGCGAGCGTCGATGCGCTCGCCATCATCAGTGCTGCTGCTGCGAGCAGACTAGTCTTGTTCATGGCTTCCTCCCAGAATTACCTTGCGGAAGGAAGATCAGACCCGGCCGGTCAACAGTGGTGGTAGCCGGCTGCTACACGAAAATTATGCCGCCTCGTGCCGCAACGCTTCCAGTTCGCCATCCTGCGGCCGGTGACCGCGCAGATAGAGCGCGCAGGTCGTGCGCAGCATCGAGGCGAAATTCGGAATCTCGCCGTTGATCTCGATCGCCTCGTCATAGAGCTTCGACAGGAATTTCGGCGTCGACAGCCCTTGCGACTGCGCAATCTCGTCGAGCAGCAGCCAGAAGGTCGCCTCCAATTGGATGCTTGTCGAATGACCGCCTATACGCACCGACCGGTTGACCGGCCGGTAGCCTTCCGGATCTTGTCCGGCGAACACCCTGCACATGACATTTCCTCCGCGACATTGTTTTTCTTGTACGTTCAGCGACACCGTGACGACCACGCCGCCCTGCAATTCTTCAAATCTCC
Source organism: Pseudomonadota bacterium (assembly GCA_023389195.1). GTDB lineage: Bacteria > Pseudomonadota > Alphaproteobacteria > Rhizobiales > Rhizobiaceae > Aliihoeflea. The sequence goes on along the minus strand of JAEWET010000009.1, from coordinate 116,829 downwards.
TGGAAGGGCGGCGCGAGAGCAAGTCGTACTTTAGCACGGCGCATCTTCGTCCGCTTCATCCGTAGTAGCCCGCTGCCACCACAGGCCGGCGGGACGGACCATAATCCTAATCGAAGCAACAAGGCGGAGGCCGATTTGGCGAAAGCAATCCATTCGATGATCCGGGTTCTTGAGGAACAGCGGTCGATCGATTTCTACAAGACGGCCTTCGGGCTCGACATTGCCGACCGGCTCGATTTCGAGACGTTCACGCTGGTCTATCTGCGCAGTGCGGATGCCGATTTCGAGGTCGAACTGACTGTCAACAAGGGCCGGACCGATCCTTACGATCTCGGCGACGGCTACGGCCACATCGCCTTTTGCGTCGACGATCTCGACGCCGAGCATGCCCGCTTCAAGGCCGAGGATCTGGCCCCCCGCGACATCGTCGAGTTCAAGAACGAGGGCGAGCTCATCGCCCGGTTCTTCTTCGTCGCCGATCCCGATGGATACAAGATCGAGGTGCTGCAAAGACACGGACGCTACAAATGATCTGAGGGGCCGCGCGGGGAGGCGGGGCCCAAGCCAGTCAATCGCGCCATCGGCGCGACCAGCAAGCCAGGGAGGAAACCATGGTTACAGTCTATCAAAGAGAGCCCGCTCTTTCGCGGCGGGCATTGCTGAAGGGCGGCGGCGCCGCCCTCGTCCTCGTCGTGACGGGCAGCGCCGTCATCAGCCCGCAGCAGGCATGGGGCATGGAGCCCGCGGCCTTGAAGCCGGACACGATGGCAACGCTCATCCAGATGGCGCGCGACGTCTATCCGCACGATCAGGTCGCCGAGCGTTTCTACGCCATCGCCATGAAGGACCACGACACCAAGTCCGGTAGCGACGCGGCCCACAAGGAGCTGATCGAGGCCGGCATCGCCGATCTCGACCAGCGCGCGGGCGAGGGCGGCTATCGTGGCGTCGGTTGGGAGGAAGACCGCGTCAAGCTCCTGCAGGCGATCGAAACCACCCCGTTCTTCCAGGCGGTGCGCGGCGGCATGGTCGTCGGGCTTTACAACCAGAAGGAACTCTGGCCGCTGTTCGGCTACGAGGGCGAGTCCTTCTCCCAGGGCGGCTACATGACCCGCGGCTTCGACGACATCGAGTGGCTCTGATCCCGCTCGACCCGACCATTCAGCCATAGACAGGTTTCCGGGAGGATATCATGCCTGCTCCTTATGCACTTACCGACGACACGGTCGTCGTCATCATCGGCTCGGGCGCCGGCGGCGGAACGCTGGCCAACGAACTTGCCCAGAAGGGCGTCGACGTGGTCGTGCTCGAAGCCGGGCCGCGCATCGAATACGAGGACTTCATCAACGACGAGTGGGACAGCTTCGGCCAGCTCGCTTGGCTCGACAACCGCACCACGTCCGGTGATTGGCGCGTGTCCAAGGACTTTCCCAATCTTCCGGCCTGGATCGTCAAGGCCGTCGGCGGCACGACGACCCACTGGGCCGGCGCCTCGCTGCGCTTCCAGGAACACGAGTTCAAGACGCTGACGAATTACGGTGCGGTCGAAGGCGCCAACCTTCTCGACTGGCCGATCACGCTCGCCGATCTCGAGCCCTACTACGAGAAGGCCGAGGACAAGATGGGCGTGACCCGGACCCACGGCATCGAGGGCCTGCCGGGCAACAACAACTTCAAGATCCTGAAGGCCGGCGCCGACAAGCTTGGCTACAAGGATTGCCACACCGGCAACATGGCCATCAATTCCGACTTCCGTGACGACCGCATGGGCTGCCAGCAGACCGGCTTCTGTTTCCAGGGCTGCAAATGGGGCGCGAAATGGTCGACGCTCTACACCGAAATCCCGAAGGGCGAGGCGACCGGCAAGCTGGAAGTCCGTCCCGACAGCCACGTCATCAAGATCGAGCACGACGATTCGGGCAAGGTGACCGGCGTCGTCTATGCCGACAAGGACGGCAATCTGCAGGAGCAGAAGGCCCGCATCGTCGCCGTCGCCGGCAATTCCATCGAAAGCCCGCGCCTGCTCCTCAATTCCGCCTCGTCGAAATATCCGGACGGCCTCGCCAACTCGTCCGGCCAGGTCGGCCGGAACTACATGCGGCACACGACCGGCTCGGTCTACGCCGTCTTCGACCAGCCGGTCCATTTCTACCGCGGCACGACGATGGCCGGCATCATCCGCGACGAGGCGAGGCACGATCCGTCCCGCGGCTTCGTCGGAGGTTACGAGCTCGAAACGCTGGCGCTCGGCCTTCCCTTCATGGCCGCCTTCCTCAATCCGGGCGGATGGGGCCGGTCCTTCACGTCGGCGCTCGACCAATACGACCACATGGCCGGCATGTGGATCGTCGGCGAGGACATGCCGCAGGAGACCAATCGGATTTCGCTCCATGCCGAGTTGAAGGACAAATACGGCATGCCGGTCCCGGACGTCGCCTTCACCGACCATCCCAACGACACCGCAATGCGCGATCATGCCTACAAGCAGGGCATGGCGCTCTACGACGCGGTCGGCGCAACGCGCACCTTCCCGACCCCGCCCTATCCCTCGACCCATAATCTGGGCACGAACCGTATGAGCGAGAAGCCGGAGGATGGCGTCGTCAACCAGTGGGGCCAGACGCACGACATCGCGAACTTGTTCGTCTCCGACGGCAGCCAGTTCACCACCGGCGCGGCTGAAAATCCGACCCTGACCATCGTCGCGCTCGCCATCCGCCAGGCCGATCACATCGCCAAGGAAATGTCGTCGGGCACGATCTGATCCCATCATCCCCCGCGGACTCGGGCGATATCGCATGTCGATATCGCCCTTTTTTTGTGCAGAAAGTTCGGCACCTCGCAGGCGCACAACAATTAATCACTATAGCGAGATCACTGCGCAGATAATCCTCAACACGCGCTGCACGCCGATATCGGCTCCGCCAATACCGGCACAGCCAAATGCCGTAAGCGCTTGAAAAAGTTGTGAAGACTTCAGCCATCCTCATCATGGCCGAAGCTTGGCATGCCGGTTGCAACCGATATTGCGGTGCAAACAAGAATGCCACTGGAGGCAATCATGAGGGGAATTCGTCAAACACTCGCCGCGGCCGTCGCAAGCGGCCTTCTGATGTCGGCTGCCGCCGCGCAGGACGGGCCGATCAAGGTCGGCGTCCTCCATTCGCTGTCGGGCACGATGGCGATTTCGGAGACGACCTTGAAGGACGTCATGCTGATGCTCATCGAGGAGCAGAACAAGAAGGGCGGTCTGCTTGGCCGCCAGCTCGAGCCGGTCGTCATCGACATCGCATCCGACTGGCCGCTCGCAGCCGAGAAGGCGCGCGAGATGTACGAGGTCAACGGCGTCGACGCCGTCTTCGGCTGCTGGACGTCGGTGTGCCGCAAGTCGGTCCTGCCGGTCTTCGAGGAGTTGAACGGCCTCCTGTTCTATCCCGTCCAGTACGAGGGCGAGGAAAGCCAGCGCAACGTGTTCTATACCGGCGCCTCGCCCAACCAGCAGGCCATTCCCGCTGTCGACTACCTGATGGAAGAGGAAGGCGTCGAGCGCTGGGTGCTGGCCGGCACCGACTACGTCTATCCGCAGACGACGAACAAGATCCTCGAGGCCTATCTCAAGGACAAGGGCGTCGCCGCCGAGGACATCATGATCAATTACACGCCGTTCGGCCACTCCGACTGGCAGACGATCGTGTCCGACATCAAGGCGTTCGGCTCGTCGGGCAAGAAGACGGCCGTCGTCTCGACCATCAATGGCGACGCCAACGTGCCGTTCTATCGCGAACTGGGCAACCAGGGCGTCGCCGCCGAAGACATCCCGGTCGTCGCGTTCTCGGTCGGTGAAGAGGAACTGGCCGGCCTCGACACCGCGCCGCTCGTCGGCCATCTCGCCGCGTGGAACTACTTCATGTCGGTCGACACGCCGGAGAATGCCGAGTTGATCAAGACCTGGCACGCCTTCATCGGCGATGAGGAGCGCGTCACCAACGACCCGATGGAAGCCCACTATATCGGCTTCAACATGTGGGTCGCCGCCGTCGAGAAGGCCGGCTCCACCGAAGCCGACGCCGTCATCGACGCGATCGTCGGCGTCGAGGTCCCGAACCTGACCGGCGGCACCGCGGTCATGCTGCCGAACCACCACGTCACCAAGCCCGTCCTGATCGGCGAAATCCAGGATGACGGCCAGTTCGACGTCGTCTGGGAAACCGAAGACCTCGTCCCCGGCGACGCCTGGTCCGACTTCCTGCCAGAGTCGGCGGTGCTCGAAGCCGACTGGACCGACCCGGTCAACTGCGGAAACTTCAACACCGAAACCGAAACCTGCGGCGGCGCGCAGGCTGCGGCGAACTGATCGTCTCGCATCATCGAGAGGCCAATTTGCTCGGCCTCTCGCCATCCCCGCAGATCACCGGTTTCGCTGATGCCCTACGTTGCCCCCCTCTGGCCTGCCGGCCATCTCCCCCGCAAGGGGGGAGATCGGCCAATCGCCAGCCTCGACGCTCGTGATCTCCTCTTTTGTCACGGAAATCGGTTGATTGCACACGTCGAAGCGCGTGATCTCCCCCCTTGCGGGGGAGATGGCCGGCAGGCCAGAGGGGGGCGCGACAAAGCACTGTCCTTGCGTGTGTTGCGTTGGTTCCTGGCCATCCTCCTCACCCTCACCGCACTCGCCGCCCACGCCCAATCCCTCGAAGACCTCGCCAGCCAGCTCCCCAACGGCAGCTTCTCCGACCGCGCCCAAACCGTCTCCGCCATCGCCGCCACCGGCGACGCCCGCGCCGTCCCGCTTCTCGAAGCACTCGCCGCCGGCGACCTCAACGTCGTCGAATCCACCGGCCAGATCGTCACGCTCTCCGGCCGCAGCGCCCCCGTCGAAGCGACCGACGCGATAACCGGCGACCCCGTCGGCGAAATCGCCAAGGCCTCCGTCGAGCGCATCCGTGTCAACAATTCGCTGCGCCGCGCCGTGCGCACCGCCATCGGCCAGCTCACGCTGATGAGCCCCGACGCCAACACCCGCCTGACGGCCGCGCGCGCCATGTTCCAGGCCGGCGATCCCGACAATGTCGAACTTCTCGACGAGGCCATCGCCGAGGAACAAAACCCCGCCGTCCTGCAAGTCATGGCAGAAGCCCGCGCCGTCGCCATCCTGCGCTCCGATGCCGAGCCCGCCGCCTTCGCCGTAGCCGTCGACACGATCGCAGCGCGCGGCGACCGGCAGGCGCTCGGCATCTTGCAGGCTGCACTTTCGAGCGCCGATGCCGACGTGACGCCCACCATCGAACGAGGCATCGCGGACATCCAGAGCCGCCTCGCACTGCTCGATGTCGGCCAGAACGTCTGGTACGGCGTATCGCTCGGCGCCGTGCTGCTCCTCGCCGCCATCGGCCTTGCCATCACCTTCGGCGTCATGGGCGTCATCAACATGGCGCATGGCGAGATGGTCATGCTCGGCGCCTACACGACCTTTATCGTGCAGAACTTCATCCGCGCGTCCTTCCCAGAGCTCTTCGACTGGTCGCTCGCCTTCGCCCTTCCGGCTGCATTCCTCGTCACGGGCCTGATCGGCATCGCAATCGAGCGCGGCATCATCCGCTTCCTCTACGGCCGACCGCTGGAAACGCTGCTTGCCACCTGGGGCCTGTCGCTGATCATCCAGCAATCGGTCCGCACGATCTTCGGCGCATCGAACCGAGAAGTCGGAAATCCGGGCTGGATGTCGGGCTCGTTCGATTTCTACGGCATCGCCATCACCTGGAATCGGTTCTTCATCGTCATCTTCGCCCTCATCGTGTTCGCCGCGCTTCTGATCGTGCTGAAGCGCACCGCACTCGGCCTCCAGATGCGCGCCGTCACGCAAAACCGCCGCATGGCGTCCTCCATGGGCATCCGCACGCCCTGGGTCGATGCGATGACCTTCGGCCTCGGCTCCGGCATCGCGGGCCTCGCCGGCGTCGCGCTTTCGCAGATCGACAACGTCTCGCCCAATCTGGGTCAGGGCTACATCATCGACAGTTTCATGGTCGTCGTCTTCGGCGGCGTAGGCAACCTCTGGGGCACGCTCGTCGGCGCACTGACGCTCGGCGTACTCAACAAGTTCCTTGAGCCCTATGCCGGCGCGGTGCTCGCGAAAATCCTGCTGCTCGTCTTCATCATCCTGTTCATCCAGAAGCGCCCGCGCGGCCTCTTCGCGCAAAAGGGAAGGGCGGTGGAAGCATGATCACCCAATTCTTCTACCGCGCGCTTGGCGCGAAGCTCTACTGGGTCGTCAGCCTGCTCCTGCTCGCCGCCATCCTCGTCCCCGCGTCGAACCTCCTGCTTCCCGTCGGCCATCCGCTACGCGTCCCGAACTACATGGTCGCCCTCATGGGCAAATACCTGACCTATGCCATGCTCGCCATGGCGCTCGATCTCGTCTGGGGCTATGTCGGCATTCTGTCGCTCGGCCACGGTGCGTTCTTCGCGCTCGGCGGCTATGCGATGGGCATGTATCTGATGCGCCAGATCGGCGCGCGCGGCGTCTATGGCAATGCCGAACTGCCGGATTTCATGGTGTTCCTGAACTGGTCCGAACTGCCTTGGTACTGGTGGGGCTTCGACAACTTCTGGTTCGCCATGCTGATGGTCATGGTCGTGCCCGGCCTGCTGGCCTTCGTCTTCGGCTGGTTCGCCTTCCGCAGCCGCGTCACCGGCGTCTATCTGTCGATCATCACGCAGGCGATGACCTACGCGCTGATGCTCGCCTTCTTCCGCAACGACATGGGCTTCGGCGGCAATAACGGCCTGACCGATTTTCGCGAGATCGTCGGCTACTCGATCCAGGCGCCCGGCACCCGCGCCGCGCTGTTCGCCGCGACGGCCGTTGCCCTCGCGCTCTCCTTCATCATCTGCAGCGCGATCACCAAATCGAAGCTCGGCAAGATCATGGTCGCGGTGCGCGATGCCGAAAGCCGCACGCGCTTCATCGGCTACCGCCCGGAATATGTGAAGCTCTTCGCCTTCGTCGTCTCCGCTATCATTGCCGGCATCGCGGGAGCGCTCTACGTGCCGCAGGTCGGCATCATCAATCCGGGCGAATTCGCCCCGGCAAACTCGATCGAGATCGTCGTCTGGGCGGCGGTCGGCGGGCGCGGCACGCTGGTCGGCCCGATCATCGGAGCGATCCTCGTCAACTACGCCAAGACGTGGTTCACCGCCGCCTATCCGGACCTCTGGCTCTTCGCGCTCGGCGGCCTCTTCGTCGCCGTCACGCTTTTCCTGCCCAAGGGCATCGTCGGCACGATCGGCGGTTATTTCCATGACCGTCGCGAGCTGAAAGCTGCCCGCGGGTCGGAACCCCCCCCAAATCTCCCGGTCGTGCGTCCCGACAAGCCACAAGTTCGCCGTCCATCAACGCCCGATGCCAGCCCGCAACCGGCCGAGTGAGCACCATGTCGAAGTCCAACACGATCCTCTATCTCGACGGCGTCTCGGTTTCCTTCGACGGCTTCCCAGCCATCAACAATCTCTCCCTCGTCCTCGACAAGGGCGAGATGCGCGCCATCATCGGTCCCAACGGCGCCGGCAAGACCACGATGATGGACATCATCACCGGAAAGACCCGGCCCGACAGCGGCGAAATCTTCTTCGACGGCGAGGTCGACCTGACCCGCCACGACGAGGCCGACATCGCCATCATGGGCATCGGTCGCAAGTTCCAGAAGCCGACCGTCTTCGAGAGCCATTCGGTCGAGGACAATCTGCTCCTGGCGCTCAAAGGTCTGCGCTCGATCTTCCCGACCCTGTTCTGGCGCGAGACGGCGGAAGCGAAGCGCAAGCTCGACGACATCCTCGAAACCGTGCGCCTCTCCGGCCGCCGCAACGACCTCGCCGCCAATCTCTCCCATGGCCAAAAGCAATGGCTGGAAATCGGCATGCTCCTCGCGCAGGACCCGAAGCTCCTTCTCGTCGATGAACCCGTCGCCGGCATGACCGACGCCGAGACCGAGGAAACCGCGCGTCTCCTGCGCGACATCTCGAAGACGCATTCCGTCATCGTCGTCGAACACGATATGCACTTCGTCCGCGAACTCGGCGTCAAGGTCACCTGCCTGCACGAAGGCTCCGTCCTGTCCGAAGGCTCCCTCGACCACGTCAGCGCCGACCCGCGCGTCGTCGAAGTCTATCTGGGGAGGTGAGGGGGATGATCTTCAGAACCGTCCGTCATCCGACCCCCACTCCGTCACGGCTGCGCCGCGACACCTCTCCCCCGAACGACGGGGGAGAGGAAGCGCCGGCCGCAACGCAGGGCACTTTTCCTCTACCCCTATCAGGGGGAGAGGTGGCCCGAAGGGCCGGAGTGGGGATGGTTCCCGAATGGAGCACTGCCAAATGCTGACCGTCACCAACGCCACCCTCCACTACGGCGCAGCCCAGGCCCTGCGCGGCGTCTCGCTCACCGCGCAGCCCGCGCGCATCACCTGCGTCCTCGGCCGCAATGGCGTCGGCAAGACCAGCCTGATGCGCGCCATCGTCGGCCACCACCGTCTCTCCACCGGCCAGATCTCTTTCGAGGGGAAGACGCTCGACCGGAGCGCGCCGTCAGAGCGCGCCCGGTCGGGCATCGCATTCGTCCCGCAGGGCCGCGAGATATTTCCGCTCCTCACCGTGCGCGAAAACCTCGAGACCGGCTACGCGCCGCTGAAGCGCGCGGATCGCAACATCCCGGATCACGTCTTCGAGCTCTTCCCGGTCCTGAAGGACATGCTCGGCCGCCGCGGCGGCGACCTTTCGGGCGGCCAACAGCAGCAGCTCGCCATCGGCCGCGCGCTCGTCCTGCGGCCGAAGCTCCTCGTCCTCGACGAGCCCACTGAAGGCATCCAGCCCTCGATCATCAAGGATATCGGCCGCGCCATCCGCTACCTGCGCGATTCCGCCGGCATCGCCGTCCTCCTCGTCGAGCAATATCTCGATTTCTGCCGCGAGCTTGCCGACGACATCCACATCATGGATCGCGGCCGGGTCGTCCATTCCGGCGAAGCGCACGATCTGGACGACCCCGACGTGCGTCGCTACCTCACCGTCTGACGAGACCAAAGCCTAGACGCTGCAACCTTCACCTGCTCGCCGGCGTTTTTGTCGGCGAGGGCTTGCGGCTTTGCCGCCTTCGTCCTACCCAACCAATCGGCCTGCCCGACGAACCGGCCAGCCCATCCGCTTCGCCCGACATCCTCAAACTCCATTTGAACACCCATGGAGGCGCCGATGACTGCCAACGACAACGAAACCGGCGGCGGCGAAGAGGTGCGGGCCGAAATCTACAATGAAGATGGCGCGATCCGGCAGGACTTTATTGCGCGCATCACCGACGCGATCGAAGGCCAGGACGCGGACACGCTGAAAAGCGAAGTCTCGGTTCTCCACCAGTCCGAAATCGGCGATCTTCTCGAAGCGCTGCCGGCCGAGGCACGCCGCAGCCTCGTCGTGCTCATGGGCGACGAATTCGACTTTGCCGCCCTGACCGAGGTCGACGAGGCGATCCGCCTCGACATCGTCGAGCATCTTCCCAACGCGCAGATCGCGCAGGCCGTCCAGGAACTCGATTCGGACGACGCGGTCTATATTCTGGAAGACCTCGACCGCGAGGATCAGGACGAGATTCTCGAGCAGCTTCCGTTCACCGAGCGGATCAGGCTGCGCCGCTCGCTCGACTATCCGGAAGAGACTGCCGGCCGGCGCATGCAGACCGAGTTCGTCGCCGTGCCGCCGTTCTGGACGGTCGGCCAGACGATCGACTATCTGCGCGAGGACAAGAATCTTCCGGATTCCTTTCCGCAGATCTTCGTCGTTGACCCCACCTTCCGGCTGATGGGCGCCGTCGACCTCGACCGCATCCTGCGCTCCCAGCGCACGGTCCGGATCGAGGACGTGATGCACGAGACGCGTCACGCGATCCCGGCAACAATGGACCAGGAAGAGGCAGCGCAGGAATTCGAGCAGTACGATCTTCTCTCCGCCGCCGTCGTCGACGAGAACGAACGTCTCGTCGGCGTCCTGACCATCGACGACGTCGTCGACGTCATCCAGGAAGAGGCCGAGGAAGATCTGCTGCGTATGGGCGGCGTCGGCGACGAGGAACTGTCGGATTCCGTGCGCACCACCTCACGCTCGCGCGTGCCGTGGCTCCTGATCAACCTCGTGATGGCTTTCCTCGCCGCCTCGGTCATCGGCCTCTTCGACGCCACCATCCAGGAAATCGTCGCGCTCGCCATCCTGATGCCGATCGTCGCCGGCATGGGCGGCAATGCCGCCTCGCAGACCATGACCGTCACCGTGCGCGCGCTCGCGACGCGCGATCTCGATATCTACAATGCCGGCCGCATCATCCGCCGCGAAATGGGCGTCGGCCTGATCAACGGCCTTTTGTTCGCCGTGCTGGTCGGCGGCATCGCCGCATTCTGGTTCTCGCACGACATCGGCATGGTCATTGCGGCCGCAATGCTCATCAACCTCTTCACCGCGGCGCTCGCGGGCATTCTCGTGCCGCTGCTTCTCGACAAGGTCGGCGCCGATCCGGCCGTCGCCTCGGCCGTCTTCGTCACCACCATCACCGACGTCGTCGGCTTCTTCGCCTTCCTCGGCCTCGCCACCTGGTGGTTCGGCCTGCTTTAGGCATCCGCAGACGCAGGCAAGCTTCAAGCGGCAAGCCGGCTTGATTGACTTTTACGTAAGTGTCGTGGCACTCTCGTTCCGGTTCCAAGTGCTTGATCGGATAGACAGATGCGGGAATTCTACACGATCACCGAACTCACGCGGGAGTTCGGCGTATCGACCCGCACCTTGCGGTTCTACGAGGATGAGGGGCTGGTGCTTCCGGTGCGCCGCGGCCGCACGCGGCTTTTCCGCCCGGCCGACCGGCATCTCATCAAGCAGATCATGCGCGGCAAACGCCTCGGCTTCTCGATCAACGAGATCCGCGAGATCATCCAGATGTACCGTGAGCCGCCCGGCGAAGTCGGCCAATTGAAGCTGATGATCAAGCGCATCGAGGAAAAGCGCGAGGATCTGCGCCAGAAGCGCCGCGACCTCGAAGAGACGCTGTCGGAACTCGACGGCGCCGAGGAAGCCTGCGTCGAGCGCCTCGCCGAGCTCGGCGTCAATACCTGATCAGAACCACCTGCGAACGCGCTTTGCATAATCGCGATAGGCCTTGCCGAAACGCCGGTCGAGATGCCGCTCCTCAGGGCGGATCGCGATAAGGCTGATCGCGATGCCTGCCGAGAAGGCCGCAAGAATGAACCACGCATTGTGCGTGACCAGCGCCAGCCCGATGAGGATGGTCACGCCGCCAAGATAGATCGGATTACGGCTGATCGCGAACGGCCCGTCCGTCACCAGCCGCTGGGCCGCATGCGTGGGTGTGACGGGCGTGCCGACCTTGCGAAACCGCGTCACGGCGAGGATCGCCAGCGTCGCTCCGCCGACGACGATCAGCGCACCCACCCCGGCCAGAAACTCCGCGAACGGCCCGCGCAGCCACGGCAGCGGCATGCTCGTTCCGAGGATGATCGCGATCGCCGCCGCCGAGACGATGATGACCGGCGGCCAGGGAAAGCGCATTGGCGGTTGATCGATGGTCGTCATTCGGCTTCTCCCGGCATGTCCATATCCGTCGCGATCGAGCACTGCGTGGCGACGTCGCCCAGCCACGCCGTCGCGCCTTGGCTCGGTGCGCCAGTGTAAATCTCGCCCGCGCGCGCGTCGCCATCGATTTCAGCGATAACGCAACCGCAATAGGCTTCGCAGAACGCTCCGTCGCGCGTGTCAACGCACTGCGCCTCGCATGCCCGCTGGAAGCCGACGCGCGGCTCCTCGGCCTGCGGCGGCACCACCAGCGAGGCGAGGAAGATCAAGCCGATGAGCACCGGCTGGTGCAGGAGGTAGACGGCAAGGCTGTGCTGTCCGGCAAACTGCAAGGGCCGCGTCCAGCGGGGCAGGGGCTTGCCCGCCGCCCGTTCCGTCCAGCCCGAGTTCCGCGCGAATTTCGCCGCTGCCATGCCGAGAAGAACGGCCCCGAACCAGGGAAACAGCGGCACGAAATCGTTGGAGCGCGGATTGACCGCCGCAAACCCCGTCCACGCAAGCGCCATTCCGTTGAAGATATCGCTGCGCCACAGCGCCGGCAGCGCGATCACGCCGACGGCGATCAGCACGAGCGCCACCGCCGGAAGGCGCAGGAACAACAGCCCGACGAGGCTCGCCAGCGCGATATGATGCAGGATGCCGAAGAAGATGAACGCATCCGGCGTCGCGAAATAGGTGACGATCGTGATCGCCGCAGCCGCCCCGCCCACCTGTAACATCCGCCACCAGAACGGCCGCCAACGCACCCCGCGCACATGCGCGAGCAACAGGCTGAACCCGACGAGGAACAGGAAGGACGAAGCGATCGACCGCGCAAAGAGCCGCCACCCGCCGACCGCCGTCATGCCCGGCGTCGCATAGCCGAAGAATTCGAGGTCCCACGCGAAATGATAGATCGCCATCGCGATCAGTGCGAACCCGCGCGCGGCGTCGATCAGTTCGATCCGGGATTTGTTTTTGGACGGGCTGTGCACTAGTTCGGTCATTGAAGAATCTCGGTGTTACAAGTCGGTAGCATGAAATCGAATGGCACGGCCAAGCATAAGGATGGACGAAGAAGTGCACAAAATCGAAGCGAACGGCGCGCACATCCCGGCCCTCGGGCTCGGCACCTGGACCTTGAAGGGCGAGGACTGCGCCGATCTCGTCGCCCACGCGCTCGACATCGGCTACCGCCATCTCGACACCGCTGCCAGCTACGGCAACGAGGCGGATGTGGGCGAGGGACTGCGTCGCTCGGGCCTCGCGCGCGACGAAATCTTCGTCACCACCAAGGTCTGGTGGACCGATCTCGCGCCCGCCGATTTCCGCCGATCGGCTGAAGAGAGCCTCGAAAGGCTGAAGCTCGACCAGGTCGACCTCCTCCTGATCCACTGGCCCAATCCGAAGGTCCCTCTCGCCGAGACCATCGAAGCGCTGAACCGCGCCCGCGCCGACGGCCTCACCCGCCATATCGGCGTCTCCAATTTCCCGACCGACCTTCTCGCCGAGGCGCTTTCACTTTCCGACGCGCCCCTCGTCGCCAACCAGGTCGAGCATCACCCCTATCTCGACCAGTCCAAGGTCCACGCAGCCTGCCGCAAGGCGGGCATGGCGATGACCTCCTACTGCCCGCTGGCGCGCGGTGGCGACCTCTTCGCGGAGTCCGCCGTCACGGCTGCAGCAAAGGTGCATGGCAAGACACCGGGCCAGATCGTCCTGCGATGGCACGTCCAGCAGGACGGCGTCGTCGCCATCCCGCGCACGACGCGAAAGGAGCGTCTTGCCGAGAATTTCGACATCTTCGACTTCGCACTGACCGATGCCGAGATGACTGCCATCTCCGCGCTCGGCGTAAAAAACGCCCGCATCTGCGACTTCGATTTCTCGCCGAAATGGGACGCCGCCTGAGCCGTCGCGAACCCGGTCTTTGGTCCAGACGAAATTGCGTCACGCAATGACGGTTTCCTCATAACCGGACGGTCTGTGCCGCCGCATAGCTCGTCTTCCATCAGGGAGGCAGCGAATGGTCGCGCAGGTCCGTCATCCGATCTGGCTTCCGGCAGCGCGCGCGCCCGGCGCACGCACCTTCGCCATCCTGTTCACGTTGGAATCCTTCGCCCGCGCCTCCGTCGCCAGCGTCATCCCCATCCAGGCCTATGAGCTCTTGCGCAGCGAGCAGGCCGTCTCGCTGACCTATACGCTTGTCGCGCTTCTGGGACTGTCGGCGACGATCCTGATGCCGCTGGCGATCCAGCGTTTTGCACGCCGCCGGGTCTATACGGCGGGCGGGCTGCTCCTCGGCCTCGGCTCGCTCTGCCTCGTCACGGGAACGCTCGCGGGCCAGCTCGGCGGCATGCTCGCGCGTGTCATCGGCGCGTCGGCGCTGTCGATCACGCTCAACCTCTACATCATGGACCACATCCGAAAGACGCAGTTCATCCAGTCGGAATCGCTGCGCATGGCCTGGTCCACCATCGCCTGGATGTGCGGGCCGACGCTCGGCGTCACGCTCTATGCGCAATTCGGCCTGTGGGCAGCGCACGGCGCCGTCGCGCTCTTCGCCGCCGTACTGCTCTGCTTCTTCTGGTATTTCCGCCTGTCGGACAACGTCGCCATCCGCCCCGGCAAGACGAAACCTGCCAATCCGCTCGCCAATATCGGCCGCTTCGTCGCCCAGCCGCGCCTTCGGCTCGCCTGGTTCATCGCCTTCGGCCGTTCCTGCTTCTGGACGAGCTTCTTCGTCTACGCGCCGCTCCTGATGGTGGTCACGGGGCAGGGCAGCCTTGCCGGCGGGCTGATCGTCTCGGCCGGCAACGCGCTTCTCTTCACGGCGCTCTTCTGGGGCCGGCTCGGCGGCCGCTTCGGCGCACGCCGCACCATGGCCGTGGCGTTCGCCGGCATGGCGGCGGGGCTCACCGTTGCAGCGGTCGCTGGCGAAGCCTCGCCCTGGGTCGCCGGCGCCTTCCTGCTCGTCACGGCCTTCTTCGGCGTCGCGCTGGATGCGCTCGGCTCCGTCGTCTTCATGCGCGCCGTGCGCACGCACGAGCGCGCCCAGATGACGGCCGTCTACCGCACCTATCTCGACCTGTCGGAACTGATGCCGCCGCTGGTCTATTCCATCGTGCTCATCTTCTTCGGGCTCGGCGGCGTGTTCGCCTCGCTCGCCATCCTCATGGCCGTCTGCGCGGTGGTGACGTGGCACTATTTGCCACGCCGGATTTGATCACCTTCCGCGAATGCGCGGATCGAGGGCATCGCGAATGCCGTCGCCGATATAGTTCACCGAAAGCACGGTCAGCGAGATCGCCAGTCCCGGCCAGATCACGCGCGACGGGTTGATCTGCATGAAGTTCACCCCATCGAACAGCAGCCGCCCCCAGGTCGGATAGTCCGACGGGAAGCCCAGCCCGAGGAAGCTCAGCGCCGATTCCGTGATGATCGCGGTCGCAATGCCCAGCGTCGCGGACACCATGATCGGCGAGAGCACGTTGGGCAGGATATGCCGTGTGATGATCCGCCGCTCGCGCGTGCCGATGCTCTTGGCCGCCAGCACGAATTCCTGTTCCTTCACCGACAGCACCGCACCGCGCACGATGCGCGCCGTCTGCATCCAACTCGTGATGCCAATGACGAAGACGATCAGCATGAAGATGCCCGTCTCCGGCCCGAATGAGCGCCGCAACGTGTCGCGGAAGAGCATGATGATGACGAGCAGCAGCGGGAGCAGCGGAAGCGCGAGGAAGAGGTCGGTCAGCCGCATCAGCGGCCCTTCGAGCTTCTTGAAATAGCCCGCGAGCACCCCGATCGTCGTCCCGAGAAGAAGCGACAGCATCATCGCCGTCACCCCGACAGAAAGCGACGTGCGCCCGCCGGCCAGGATCTGCGCAAAGGTGTCGCGGCCCAGATTGTCGGTCCCCATCGGATGCGACAGCGATATGCCCGCATTGCGCTCGCGCACGTTGAGCGCTGAAGGGTCGACGCCGTGGATATACGGGCCGAACACCACGAGAAAGACGATCGTCAGGAACACGATCGCGCCGATCACGCCGCCCTTGTGCTGACGGAACTGTCGCCAGACATCGGCCGTCAGCGTGCGCTGCTTGCGCGGTTCGGCGGCGACGGGCGAACCCGGCGCCGGTGGAATGACCCTCTCGGGCGCCATCGAGACCTGATCAGTCATAGCGAATCCTCGGGTCCAGAATGCCGTAAAGGATGTCGGCGATCAGATTGCACAGGATGATCAGCACCGCGAAGATGAAGGTCAGCGTCTGGACGAGCGGAATGTCCGCGCCCTGGATCGCGATGATCAGGAGCTGCCCGAGCCCGTTCACGCGGAAGATCTGCTCGGTGATGATCGCGCCCGAAAAGATCGTCGGAATGCCGAGCGCGATGACGGTGACGACCGGGATCAGGCTGTTCCGGAGCACGTGGACGAGAAGAACGACCTTTTCCTTCATGCCCTTGGCGCGCGCCGTGCGCACATAGTCCTGGTTCAGATTGTCCAGCATCGACGCACGCACGAAGCGGCTGAGCTGCGCAGCGTTGTAGAGCGCAAGCACCATCACCGGCAGCACCATCTGGCGCACCTGTATCCAGAAGCTGTTCCAGTCCGTCACGCGATGCGTCGTGTCGTAGATCGAGGGAAACCAGCCGAGATAGACCGAGAAGACGACGATCAGCACCACGCCGGTGAAGAAGGTCGGAACCGAGAAGCCCACCATCGAGACGAAGGTGCCGATCTGGTCGAACCAGGAATACTGGCGATAGGCGGAGATGATGCCGACCGGCAAAGCGATCAGGATGCCGACGACATAGGACATGCCGACGACCCAGAGCGTCTGCGGCATACGCTGAATGATGAGGTCGACGACGGGGCTGCGCGTCGCCCAGGAACGTATGCGCAGGCGATCTTCCGAGTTGCCGATCTCGATGCCGAACATGCGCTCGATGAGGTTGAGCGGTTCGGCGATGAAGAACTGCTGCAGCCACTTCAGGTAGCGGATGTGGAAGGGCTCGCCGAGGCCGAGCGACATGCGGATCTGCTCGCGCACTTCCGGCGGGATCGTCAGCGGCAGATTGCCGGTCGGATCGTTGGGCGCCAGGTCGAGCAGCGCGAAGATGATGAAGCTGATGACGAACAATGTCGGCACCGCGAACATCAGGCGCCTCAGCGTGTAGTGAAACATATGACCGAACTCCGGCCGTCGCGGTCAGCCGCGCGGCTTTGCCCCATGCCCGCGAACGGGCATCCGCATGGGTCACATGCGAATGCCCTGTCCGTAAGGTTTACTCAGCGCGGGTCCAGTCGGCCGCGTTCCAGAGTTCCGAGTCCCACGAATTCATCAGGACGCCGTTCAGCGTCGTCGACTTCGCGGAAACGTCGCCACGGTGGACGAGCGGCAGATGCGCACCCTCATTGGTGAGGATATCGTTCATCTGGATGGCGAGGGCCTGGCGCTCCTCGAGCGGGGCGGTCTCGCCCATCTTCTTGACCAGCGCGTCGTATTCCTCCGAGCAGAAGCGGGGAATGTTGGCGCCGAGCCAGCCGTTCTGCGGCTTCGGAGCGTCGTCGCAGAGCCATTCGGCCATGTATTTCTCCGGGTCGGTCCCGTCGAAATTGTTGGTGTACATCAGGACGTCCGCATAGAACTTCTGGAACGTGTCGGGGCTTGCCGGATCGCCGCCGAAGAACACGGCCGCGTCGACGTTGCGAAGTTCGGATTCGACGCCGATCTGCTGCCACATGTCCTTGACCAGCGCCTGCGTCGCCTGACGCACGGAATTGGTCGAGGTCGAGTAGAGGATCGACAGGCGAACGCCGTCCTTTTCGCGAATGCCGTCGCCGCCCGGCATCCAGCCGGCCTCGTCGAGCAGGCGGTTGGCCTCCTCGATGTCCTGCGTCAGGCACCAGTCGACATTCGTCGACGCATAGGCTTCCGGTGCCGGCAGGATGTTGCAGGTCGGACGGCCCGTCTCGCCGTAGCCGGCCTCGACGATCAACTCGCGGTCGAGCGAGATCGACAGAGCGCGGCGCACGGCCGGATCGGACAGGAACGGATGCGGCCCCGCCTCGACGGTCGAACGGTCGGCGCCCTTGTCCGGGCTCGGATCGGTCATGTTGAGGTTGATACGCTCGACCGACGTGCCGAAGGAGGAGATCAGTTCGCCGCGGCCCGCGGCTTCCATCTGCGCCAGGATTTCCGGCTCCACCTGCAAGTTCCAGGCATAGTCGAACTCGCCGGTCTCGAGCACCGCGCGCGCTGCCGAAGCCGCGTCGCCGCCGCCCTTCAGGGTCACGGTCGCAAAGGCCGGCTTGGCAGCATCGCGGTAGTTCGGATTGGCTTCGAGCTCGATCACGTCGTTGGCGGCAAAACGCGTAACGACGAACGGGCCGGTGCCGATCGGACCGAAATTGGCCTCCGTGCATTCGGGCGCGCGTGCGCCGACGCAGTTTTCGAACTGTGCCTTCTGGATGATCGGCGACTGCGCACCGACGAACGGGCCGTAAGGGTAGGGCTTCGCGATCGAGAAATTGACCTTGACGGTGCGCTCGTCGACCGCCTCGACGCTCTCGACGTCGGTAAAGTTCGCGACCTGCTGGCAGCCGCCATCTTCGGCCATGCAATATTCGGCGGTGAACTTCACATCTTCCGCCGTCACCGGTGTCCCGTCGGACCACATCAGCCCTTCCGAAAGGACCCAGGTGACCGACTTCAAATCTTCCGACACGCCGCCATTTTCGACCGTCGGAATCTCATCGACGAGGGCAGGGACCATTTCGCCCGCCTCGTTGAACTTCGCTAGCGGCTCGATGACCAGCGAGGAGCCCTCGACATCCTTCGTGCCGCCCGAAAGGAACGGGTTGAGGATCGAGACCGCCTGCCAGTAGAGAATGTTGAGATGGCCGTCGCTTCCGCGCTCGGCCTGGGCAGCGCCAGCCGTCATGGCAATGGCCGCTGCCGTTCCCGTCAGGAACGTCGTCAGTTTCTTCATTGCATTTCCCCTTGCGATATTATTGATTTTGCTCGGTTTTCGCATCCGCTTTGGCTCCCATCCGCCACGGTGCGACATGCTGAATTTCCTACGTCGCGCTCGACGCCTCTCCTCCTTCGACTCGATGACATGCAGCAAAGTGGCCTGGCTGCACCTCGCGCCAGGCCGGTTCCTCGACCCGGCAGCGGTCAAAGACCTCCGGGCAGCGTGTGCAGAAGCGGCACCCGGCCGGCGGGTTCGCCGGATCGGGAATGTCGCCCGTCAGGATGATGCGGCGCCGGTTCGCCTCGATCTTCGGATCGGGCACCGGCACGGCCGACAGCAGCGCCTTGGTGTAGGGATGCTTCGGCGAAGCGAACAAGGTCTCGACATCGGCCAGTTCGACGATCTTGCCGAGATACATGACCGCCACGCGGTCGGCGATGTGCTTGACCATCGACAAATCGTGGCTGATGAAAAGGTAGGTGAGGCCGAGCTCGGCCTGCAGATCCTCCAGCAGGTTCACCACCTGCGCCTGGATCGAGACGTCCAGCGCCGCGATCGGCTCGTCGCAGACGATGAATTCGGGATCGAGCGCGAGCGCCCGCGCGATGCCGATACGCTGGCGTTGGCCGCCGGAAAACTCGTGCGGATAGCGGTTGACGTAGTCCGGATTGAGCCCCACCGCATCCAGCAGTTCGCGCACCCGCGCCTTGCGGCCCTTGGCGTCCATCACACCATGCTCGACCAGCGGCTCGGCGATGATCGCGCCGACCGTCATGCGCGGGTTGAGCGAAGCTTGGGGGTCCTGGAAGATCATCTGCATACGCGGCCGTTGCCGGCGTAGCGCATCGCCCTCGAGCGAGGCGATGTCGGTGCCGTCGAAGATGATCCTGCCGTCGCTCGCGCGGTAGAGCCGCAGCAGCGCCCGCCCGGTCGTCGACTTGCCGCAACCGGATTCGCCGACAAGACCCAGCGTCTCGCCCTTCTTGATCTCAAATGTCAGCCCGTCGACCGCCCGCACCGCGCCGGCCTTGCGCCGCAGGATGCCCTTGTGGATCGGGAAGTGGACCTTGAGATTGTCGATCGAGACCAGCGTCTCGTCGCTCGGAACGTGGTGCGTCGGCCGTGCCATCGCGGTTTCAAGCGACATCGCGCGGGCCTCCGGTTTCAGGGTCCCACCAGCACGCCGCACGATGGTCTCCATCGACCGCGATCAGCGGCGGGTTCTGCCTCAGACACTTGTCGAACACATGCTTGCAACGCGCGGAAAATGGACAGAATTCCGGCTGGCTCAGTAGGAGCGGCGGTTGGCCGGCGATGGACCGCAGCTTCTCATGCGCCTCGTGCCGACCCGGCAGGGAATCGAGCAACGCGCGCGTATAGGGATGCTGTGGATCGTCGAAGAGATCGTCCACATGGGCATGCTCGACGATCTGCCCGCCATACATGACGACGATCCGGTCCGCGATGCCGGCCGCGACGCCGAGATCGTGCGTGATCCAGATGATCGCCATGCCGAGTTTCTGGCGCAGCTCCTTGATCAGCTCGAGGATTTGCGCCTGCACCGTCACGTCGAGCGCGGTCGTCGGCTCGTCCGCGATCAGCACCTTCGGATCGCAGGCCAGCGCGATTGCGATGACCACGCGCTGGCGCATGCCGCCGGAGAACTGGTGCGGATAATCGTCGATGCGCTGGCGGGCAGCCGGAATGCCGACCAGTTCCAGAAGCTCGATCGCCCGCTGCCGCGCCTGCTTCTTCGACAGGCCCATATGCTCGCGCAACGGCTCCATGATCTGGTAGCCGACGGTAAACACCGGATTGAGCGAGGTCATCGGGTCCTGGAAGACGAACCCGATGCGCGAGCCACGCACCTGGCGGATCTGCGAGGCCTTGAGCTTGACGAGGTCCTGGCCCTGGAAATTCACCCGGCCGGATGCGATCTCGGCCGGCGGCATCGGCAGGAGTTGCATCAGCGACATCATCGCCACGCTCTTGCCCGAGCCGCTCTCGCCGACCACCGCGAGCAGTTCGCCTTCGTCCAAATGGAAGCTGATGCCGTTGACGGCGTGGACCACACCGTCCTGGGTGTGGAAGTGAGTACGCAAATCGCGAACTTCGAGGACCTGGCTTATCGTATCTACTCACGAAACGGGCTGCGGCGAGCAGCGGCTGCGGGCAATCGAAAAGTCGTCTTGCCCGCATGTGAGCATCGCGGCCGGCGCATTTCAAGCCGCTATTTGAGCAATTTCGCCGGTTGCACGAATTTTGATCAACAACGTTGATTTATCATACGGTTACCGGCTGTCTTACACGTTCCTTTCCACCGAATACGCGCAGATAGCGCTCGATTTCGGCAGCGTCGCCGGTCGCCTTTTCCGGATTGTCCGAAAGCTTGACGGCCGGCCGGCCGTTGACGGACGTCACCTTGCAGACCAGCGAGATCGCTTTTAGCGCCTCGTTGCGCTCAGGCGCGCAGTCATGGAAATCGTTGGTCAGGTTCGTGCCCCAGCCGAACGCCATGCGCACGCGGCCGTCGAAATGCAGATAGGCCCGCTCGATCGTGTCGACGTCGAGACCGTCCGAAAAGATGATCAGCCGCTCCTTCGGATCGATGCCGTGCTCCTCCCACCAGCGGATGATGCGCTCACCACCCTCGATCGCCGGCGCGCTGTCGGGGCGAAACCCCGTCCACTGGCCGACCCAGTCCGGCGCCCCGCGCAGGAACGATTCGGTGCCGAAGGCGTCGGGCAGGACGATCAGGAGGTTGCCGCCATAATAGCTTTGCCAGTCCTGCAGCACGCGATAGGGCGCGGTCTTCAGTTCGGCATCCGAATTCGCCATCGCCGCAAGCACCATCGGCAGTTCGTGCGCGTTGGTGCCGAGCGCTTCCAGGTCGGTGTCCATGGCCAGAAGCACGTTCGACGTGCCGGTAAAGGAGGGGCCGATGCCCTCCTTCAAGGCTTCCACGCACCAGCGCTGCCACAGATGCGAATGCCGCCGCCGCGTGCCGAAATCGGAGATCCGAAGGTCCGGATAGGCGCGTAGCCGCTCGACCTTTCCCCACACCCGCGCCTTGGCGCGCGCATAGGTCACGTCGAGCGCGAACCGGCCCATCGATTTCAGCGCCGCGCGCGAGCGCAACTCGTTGATGATCGCCAGCGCCGGGATTTCCCACATCGTCGTGTCGTGCCAACGGCCGTGGAAGGTCAGTTCGAACTGACCGTCCTTGCGGGTCAGTTCGTATTCCGGCAGCCGGAAATCGGCGAGCCAGCGCAGGAAGTCGTGCCGGAAGATCTGGCTCTTGCCATAGAAGGTGTTGCCGCCCAGCCAGATCATCTCTTTCTTGGAGAAGCGCAGCGAGCGCGCATGGTCGAGCTGCGCGCGCAGTTCCCCCTCGTCGATCTCGTCGGCAAGGCGCACGGACTTCGTCCGGTTGATCAGCGTGAAGGTCGCATCGACATCCGGATAGACGCCCCGGATCATCTGCAGCATCAGGAGCTTGTAGAAGTCCGTGTCGAGCAGGCTGCGGATGATGGGATCGAGCTTCCAGGTGTGGTTGTAGACCCGGCGCGCGATGTCGGTCTTGATCATGATGCGTGTCTTCTTCCCTCAGCGCCTTTCGCGCTCCCGGGGAAGGCCAGCACGAAAGCTGGCCAAACTCAAGTTACCCCGTTTGGCCCAGATGCCGGTGCGCCGCATAAAGCGAGATCGCCGCCGCGTTCGACACGTTGAGCGAGCGGATCGCGCCGGGCATGTCCAGCCGGGCGAGGGCGGACACCGTCTCGCGCGTCTTCTGCCGCAGCCCCTTGCCCTCGGCGCCCAACACCAGCGCGATGCGTTCCCCGGCAAACGTCTCTTCCAGCACCGCCGGCCCGTCCGAATCAAGCCCGATTGTCTGGAATCCGAGTTCGGCCAGTTCCCCGAGCGCATCGGCGAGGTTTCGCACCTCGATGTGGTCGATATGTTCGAGCGCACCGGAGGCCGACTTCGCCAGCACACCCGACTCCTGCGGACTGTGCCGCCCGGTGGTGATCAGCGCGCCGGCCGAGAAAGCGACGGCCGAACGCATGATCGCGCCGACATTGTGCGGATCGGTCACCTGATCTAGCACAAGCAGCAGGCGCGTCTCCTTCAGGTCGCCGAGCCGCTTCGGCTTCAGCGGCATCACTTCCAGCAACGCACCCTGATGGACGGCGTCGGAGCCGACCAGCTTGTCGATCTCCCGCGGTTCGACGATCTCGGCCGCGTAGGGCAGGTCGAGCGGCTCGGAAAGTTCCAGCCGCGCCAGCGCATTGCGCGTCACCATCAGACGGGTGATCCTGCGGCGCGGATTGTCCAGCGCCGCACGCACGGTGTGGATGCCGTAAAGCCGCACGGAGCCGTCTTCGGGCTGCGCACCGGGCTCGATCGGCGCGCGCTGCCGGAAGACCGGACCACCGGCCTTCTCGTCGCGAAACTTGCGGCGCAGCTTTGCGTAATGGGTGTCCCGCGCCGTGCCGGCGGGAGGCGTCTTCTTCTCGCTCATGGCCCTCTATAGCGAGCGCAACTGCCCTTGGACATGGGGCGACGCAAGGTCATGGCGAATTTATGGACAATTGGCGCGGCCGCGGTTGACAGCATTTCGCGCTGCCGCCATAAGGCCCATCGCGGATTTGGCTTGGATTTCGGTCCAGGCAGGGTCTGCAAGCCAAGCCTCGTTGCACGGCTCCGATGTGGTCTGACGGAGGGGTGTCCGAGTGGTTAAAGGAGACGGACTGTAAATCCGTTCGCTATGCGTACGCTGGTTCGAATCCAGCCCCCTCCACCACCGGCCCACATCGAAAGTTGAACCTGCACGTGAGGCGGGTATAGCTCAATGGTAGAGCAGCAGCCTTCCAAGCTGAATACGCGGGTTCGATTCCCGCTACCCGCTCCAGATTTCCTCCGCCGTTAATGCGATCAAGGCCGAAAACGGCCGGATTTTCCGCGCACGCATCCTGCTGCATGCAGCAATCCAGGCTCATCCCGCTTAGTGGGAAACGATCCCGCCACACTCGCCCAATCTGCCGAGCCGGTCATCGACCGCCGCCAACCCGCGTGCCAGCTTCAGGCGCAGGGCCTGCAATTGTCGCCTTGCCTCGTCCGATGGTTCGTTGATCAGCAGGGCCAAGGCATTCTCGATCAGTGTGTCGAGCGGCATTCCCGACAACCGGCTTTCGCGGAACTTGGGCATCGAGGACGCTTTCTTCCAAGCCATCGGGGCACGGATAGACGACGCCGTCGGGATGGCAGAGGATCGAAATGGTCAATTCGGAAAACACCGCCGTCTGAAGCGCTGCGCGGCAGACGCGGTAGCTTTCGCTCGTGCCGGCGTTGCTGTGGAGGCCCAGCAGCGAAAGCGACTTGCCCGGAGGCGTCTGCAGATCGGCCACCCACGTGGTCACGTCGCGATTCGATTGCCTCATCGAAGTCTTCCGAACGGGGGACAATTGCGGCCGACTATCAAATGTTGGTCGCAGAAGGGCAAGAGGCGACTTGCGAAGCAGGGGGCTGCACGATCACTTTTGGTGTCGTTTCGCCTCTGCGAAATTCGGGGCCAACCCCTTGATTGCAGGACCGGGACGCTCCTGGCTGCTGACAACGCACCCATCCTGAATCTTGATCCAGGCCGAATTGTTGAGAACCATGCCGCAACGCGCCAGTTGCGGGGCGCAGGGGATGTCGAGGCAGACGACTTGGCCCTGACCGAAAACCAGCCCGTTCGCGTGGCATGTGGGACCGGCAGAAACAGTCGGTTCGGCTGCAGCACCGACAGTCATCGCTGCAATGAGCAGGGTCTCGAACATGTCTCGATCATAGCACGAGACATGACGCTGCGTCACGTCACGCGGCGCGGGCCAGGTCCATGTCGAGATCGATAACCACCGGCACATGGTCCGACGGCTTTTCCCATGCCCGGACGTGCTTTTCGATATCGGACGAGCGTAGCCGCGCCGCGGCCTCGGGCGAAAGCATCTGGAAATCGATGCGGATGCCGTTGTTCTTCTGCCAGGCGCCCGCCTGATAGTCCCAGAAGGAATAGGCATCCCGCGCATCGGAAACGGCCCGAAAGGCGTCGATGAAGCCCAGATTCTCCAGACGCCGGAACGCCTGACGGGACTCGGGCTGGAAAAGCGCGTCGCCCAGCCAGTTTTCCGGATGACGTGCATCGAAAGGCTCAGGGATGACATTGTAGTCGCCGGCCAGAACCAGCGGCTCCTCGATCGCCAGTCGCGCCTGCGCCCAGCGTTCGAGCCGTTCCATCCACCCGAGCTTGTAGGGGAATTTCTCGGTGCCGACCGGGTTTCCGTTCGGCAGGTAGAGCGAGACGACACGCAGCGCGCCGCGGTCGGTCGAAAACACGCCCTCGATGAATCGCGCCTGCACATCTTCATCGTCGCCGGCAAGGCCACGATTGACCTCGTCGAAGCGCAGCTTGGAAAGGAGCGCGACGCCGTTGAAACCCTTCTGGCCATGCGTCTCGACATGATAGCCGAGCGCCTCGATCTCCAGCCGCGGGAAATTCTCGTCGACCGACTTGATCTCCTGCAGGCAGGCGATGTCGGGCTGGCTCTCACCCAGCCAGTGCAACAGGTTGTCGATCCGCGCCTTGACGCCGTTGATGTTCCAGGTCGCGATCTTCATTCAGATGGCAAAGCTCGTGCCGCACCCGCAGGAAGCGACGGCGTTCGGATTGCGGATCTGGAAGGACTGGCCCATCAGATCGTCGACGAAATCGATCACCGATCCGCCCATATAGACGAGCGAGATCTCGTCGATCAGCACCTTGCCGCCGTCGCGTTCGATGACGACATCGTCGTCGTTCTGGCTGTCGACCAGATCGAACGTGTAGGAAAAGCCCGAGCAGCCGCCGCCTTCGACCGCGACGCGCAGCGCGGTCTTGCCCGGCTCGTCGCGCAGGATGGCCGCCACGCGAGCGATCGCCGCATCGCTCACTTCGACGGATTTCATGTCGGTCTTGGCGTCCATGCCCATGGCGTCACCTTGCGTTCGCATTCGCACCATAGGTATGAAGCCGGCGGGGACAAGTCAACGAAGCGGCAACGGGTGACGGCAAGGTGAACACGACCGAGATCGGTTTCGGCTACCGGCCGCGCGCAGCCTATGCGAGCGACCCGGCGCAAACGCGCGGCCGCCTCGTCCCCGAGCCGGAAAGCGCGACGCGCACCCCGTTTCAGCGCGACCGCGACCGCATCATCCACTCCACCGCCTTTCGCCGTCTCAAGCACAAGACGCAGGTCTTCATTGCCCATGAGGGCGACCATTTCCGCACGCGCCTGACCCATTCGATCGAAGTCGCGCAGATCGCCCGCGCTTTGGCCCGCGCGCTGCGCCTCGACGAAGACTTGGCCGAAGCCGTCGCGCTCGTCCACGATTTCGGCCACACGCCCTTCGGCCATACAGGCGAAGACGCACTCGACGAGAAGATGCGGCCCTGGGGCGGCTTCGACCACAATGCGCAGTCGCTGCGCATCGTCACCGAACTCGAGCGCCGCTACGCCGATTTCGACGGCCTCAACCTGTCGTGGGAAACGCTGGAAGGCCTCGTCAAGCACAACGGTCCGCTGACCGGCGACATTCCGCCCGCCATCGCCGAATACAACCGACGCCACGACCTCGAACTCGACCGACACGCCGGCCTCGAAGCACAGGCGGCCGCCATCGCCGACGACATTGCCTACGACACGCACGACATCGACGACGGCCTGCGTGCCGGGCTGATCTCGCTCGACATGCTGGAAGAGGTGCCGCTCTGCGCCGGAATCCTCGCCGGCGTGCGCAGGCAGTACCCCGCTCTCGACCCCGTCCGCACCGCCCACGAACTGATGCGGCGCCAGATCACCTTGATGGTCGAGGACGTGATCGCAACCGCAAGCGCCAGGATCGAGCGCCTCGCGCCCCGATCCGCCTCCGACGTGCATGCCGCAGGCACGACGCTCGTGACCTTCTCCGAACCGATGCGACGCGCCGAAGCGGAATTGAAATCGTTCCTTTACGGCCACTTGTATCGTCATCCTCAAGTGATGCGCGTACGCGCCTCCGCCGACGCCATCGTCCGCGACCTGTTCGATCGCTACATGGCCGACGACACTGCCTTGCCGGACGACTGGCGCGACCCGCGCGCGCTGCTCGACGTAGCTGCACGCGCCCGCCATGTCGGCGATTTCCTCGCTGGCATGACCGACACCTACGCGCTGCGCGAACACCGCCGCCTGTTTGACCACACCCCGGATTTGGGCTAGGGCCGCGCCATCGCGCGCGGGCCTCGCGCCGCGGAATTCATCTGACGAGATTGGCCATCGATGAACATCTTCGCCGAATTCAACGCACGGATCGAAAAGATCGTGCAGAGCTTCGACCTGCAGACGGAGACGGGCACGGTCGATCTTTCGCGCGTGACCGTCGAACCGCCGCGCGATCCGAGCCACGGCGACCTCGCGACCAACGCCGCGATGGTGCTGGCCAAGCCTGCGAAGACCAACCCCCGCGCGCTCGCCGAACGCCTCGCCGAAGCGCTGAAGGCCGACCCGGACGTGGCCGCGGTCGATGTCGCCGGCCCCGGCTTCGTCAATCTGCGCCTGAACGACACCTTCTGGCAGGCCCGCCTCGGTGAGGTCCTGGACGCCGGCACCGATTACGGGCGGTCCAGCCTCGGCGCCGGCCGCAAGGTCAATGTCGAATACGTCTCGGCAAACCCCACCGGCCCGATGCATGTCGGCCATTGCCGCGGCGCCGTCGTCGGCGATGCGCTCGCCAATCTGCTCGCCTTTGCCGGCCATGACGTCACCAAGGAATACTACATCAACGATGCCGGCGCGCAGATCGACGTGCTCGCCCAGTCGGCGATGGTGCGCTATCGCGAGGCGCTCGGCGAGCGCATCGGCGAAATCCCGGCAGGCCTCTATCCGGGCGACTATCTCGTGCCGGTCGGCCAGGCGCTGGCCAGGGAATTCGGCCACAAACTCCTCGAAATGCCGTCCGAAGAAGCGCTCGCCATCGTCAAGGACCGCACGATCGACGCCATGATGGCGATGATCCGCGAGGACCTCGCCGCGCTCAACGTCCACCACGACGTCTTCTTCTCCGAACGCAGCCTGCATGGCGCGAATGGCGGCGCGATCCTGTCGGCGATCAACGACCTGACCCTCAAGGGCCACGTCTACAAGGGCAAGCTGCCGCCGCCGAAGGGCCAGTTGCCCGACGATTGGGAAGACCGCGAGCAGACCCTGTTCAAATCCACCGGCGTCGGCGACGACATCGACCGTCCGCTGATGAAGTCGGACGGCCAGTTCACCTATTTCGCCGCTGACGTTGCCTACATGAAGGACAAGTACCAGCGCGGCTTCGAGGAACTCGTCTTCATCCTCGGCGCGGACCATGGCGGCTACGTCAAGCGGCTGGAAGCGCTCGCCAAGGCGCTGGCCGGCGACAAGCTGGAAGTCACCGTCCTGCTGTGCCAGCTCGTCAAGCTCTTCCGCGACGGCGAGCCGGTGCGCATGTCGAAGCGGGCAGGGGAGTTCGTCACCCTGCGCGACGTCGTCGACGAGGTCGGCCGCGACGCCATCCGCTTCATGATGCTCTACCGCAAGAACTCCGAACCGCTGGACTTCGACTTCGCCAAGGTCACCGAGCAATCGAAGGACAATCCGGTCTTCTACGTGCAGTACGCCTCGGCGCGCTGCCATTCGGTGTTCCGCCAGGCCAAGGAACAGCTCGGCACGGACTGGATCGACGAGGCCGCGATGAAGGCGGCCGCCCATCGCCTGACCGACGAGGGCGAACTGGCCCTCATCCGCAAGCTCGTCGAATATCCACGCCTGATCGAATCGGCGGCCTTTGCCCAGGAGCCGCACCGGCTGGCATTCTATCTCTATGACCTTGCCAGCGCGCTTCACAGCCATTGGAACCGGGGCACGGACAACAATGACTTACGCTTTATTAAGGTTAACGACCCAGAATTGACACGTGCCAGGCTGGGAATGGTGCAGGCGGTGTCCAACGTTCTTTCGTCGGGGCTCGCGCTGGTCGGGGCGGATGCTCCGTCCGAAATGCGCTGATTGCCTCAAGGGAAAGTGTCACCTTTTGCCCACATTGCCTTGGTAGCGGCCAAGATCCATTGAGACGTCGCCGGCGTCCGACCGAGTGCGAGTGCGGGAAATAGCATGGCAGACAATCCTTTCAAGCGCCCCGACGAGTCCGGTTTTCTGGACAATGACCCCTTTGCCGAGCTGATGCGCATGGCCGACGCGCCGCGCCCCGCTGCGCAGGAGCCGGCCTTCGCGGCCAATGAAAGCTTCGATATCGATCTGGAGCGCGAGCTGCTGGGCGATTTCGACGAGCCGGATCAGGCTCCGGTCGCAACGACGGTTGCGGATCACTGGTCGCGCGAACCCGAATACGAGCCGGAGCCCACCGAAGCCGAACCGGCGATCGAGGCGCACGCATTCGATGAACCGCATTTCGATGAGCCCGAGTTCGACCACTCGCAGCTTGATGAGCCCGTCGCCCCCTCCGCACTGGACGATCTCGATATGGCATTCGAGCTCGACATGTCGGACGAGGGACCGCATCTGCCCCTGTCGGCGGCCGACGCGGCTGCCGAACCCATCGCTTCGTTCGAGGCAGAGGAAGACGTCCCGGAGGACTTCGACGCGCGCTCCCATGCGCTGTTCGCCTCTGTTCCCGAGCTCGCGGAAGACGTTGCGGTCGAAGAGCCCGAAGCCGACGATTTCGACCGCGCCTTCGCGGATTTCGACCTGGCGGGTGAACCTGAAGTCGAATTCGGCGGCACCCAGCAGCTTGTTGCCGATCCGATTTCCTTTGACGAGATGAACGACGATCGCGACCCCTTTCCGGAGCCGGCCGCACCGCACTTCGCGGCGGCCGAACCGGAGCTGGAAGCCTTCTCCGACGACGATTTCGATTTCGATCCCGATCTGGAAATCGCCTCCGAAGAGCCCGCCGATGCGGACGAGCCGGTCATTGGCCACACAGTTTCCTGGCCATCCGACGAAGTCTTCGCCTCGACGCCGGTGGATGTGGACACTTCCGACTACGTCTCGCACGACGACGTACTGGCGCAGGACGATCATCCGATCTTCGATGAGCCGGAGGCATCGAATGAAGCCCCGGCATTTTCGCATGACGATGTCTTGCAGGCCGGCCCCGCTGCCGACCATGAAGAACAGTCCGAATACGCCCAGAATCTCGAATTGTCGCACGACGAGGAACCGGCTCCTGCATGGGCGCCCCTCGACTTGCGAACCGAGGGCCCGGTTGAATCCGTTTCGATCCCGACAGCGTCCGAACTGTCCTCGCCGTTCGAGCCGCAGTTGCGGCGCGAGATCGCCGATGACGATGACGTTCTGAACGATATCGAAAGCTGGCTTGGAGCCGACATCGAGCCGGAGCCGACTTCGTCCCAAGCGCATGTTTCGCCTTTTGTCGCGCCTGTACAGCATGCTGAGATTGCGGCGGCACCTGCGCCCGTTGCGAGCGAACCGGAGCCGCTGAGCCTCGAGGACGAGTTGAGCGCGCTTCTGGGTGGTGACGAGCCCGCGCCGGCTCTTTCCGCCGTGGACGCTGCGCCGAATTGGCAGCAGCCGGAAACGCTCGAAGCGCAATCCACGATCGAACCCGATCTCGATTTCACCACTGACGAAATCGATCTGGCTCTCGACCTCGAGTTCGACGAACCCGAATTGCACGGCGCCGAGGCGGATACGTTCGATCTGAGCGAACTGGAAACCGAAGGCTGGCAGGACGAAGACGTTCCAGGCGCCTTCGAGCCCGAGGCGACGGACAGCTTCGATGAAACACCGGTCCCCGCCTATGCCACTTCGGCGACCAACGAGCACGAGCCGGTCGTGACGAAAAAGACCGGCCCGCTCGCCATGCTGGCCGCACTTGCTCCTGCCGCCATGGCCCGCTTCGGCGGCGGTGACAAATCGTCTTCGTCGCGGCCGGTGGAAGCGCCCCAGCCGGCAACGCCTCTCTTTGGAATGGCGCGGGCCAATCGGCCGGTCGCTCCGGAAATCGAGACCGTCGACGTCGACGACCAGCCGGTAGCGATGGTCGACGACCTGGAAATCCCCGAACTCGCGGAGCAGGAGGAAGTTACGCCTCTGTTTTCGCCCGACGACCTCGAAGCAGAGCTCGACGTGGCGTTCGGCAGCCTTGCGACGGACGACGAAACCCCGGCGGCCCAGCCCACCCCGGCCACGTCGGCTGTCCCCGAACAGGTTCCGCTCCAGGGCTATTTCGTTGACGGCGACTACGCCTATACGCCCGAACAGAATACGCAGTCCGGCGCGGGTGAATTCGGCGATGTGGATTTCGACGACGATCCGGATGCCGATTTCGAGGTCCAGCAGCCTGCACCCAAGGATGGCCTGCGCCGCAAATACTTCATTCTCGGCGGTGTCGCCGCGGTCGCGATCATCGGCGGTCTTGGCTATTTCGCCGTCGGCGGCCCGATCGGCAACGGCACGCCCGTCGTCGTCCGCGCCGACTCCGAGCCGGTTCGCGTGCGACCGGAAAATCGCGGCGGCGCGACGGTTCCCAACCAGAACAGCCAGGCCTACCAGCGCGCAACCGGCGCCACGGGCGTGCCCGGCGGCGGACAGGAGCAACTCGTCACGTCCGCCGAGGAGCCGATGGATGTCCGCGCGGCCGTCACGCCCTCCGAACCGATGAACGATTTCCCCCTCGTCGGCATGGAAGAGATTCCGATGCTCGACGAAGCGGAAGCGACGAACATGCTCGCCTCGGTCAAGAACGACGAGCGCCTCGGGAGCGTCGAGGACATCATCGAGGAAGACAGCATCGAGATCGCACCGCGCCGCGTTCGCACCATGGTCGTCCGTCCCGACGGCACGCTCGTCCCCCGCGACGAGGTTCCGGCCGCGGCGACGCGCGCCGAACTCGAGGCGACGACGATCGCTGCCGCAGCCGGGCAGGGGACGGCCGTTCCGCTGGTGCAGGATGCGCAGCCGATCGGCACCATCGTGCCGCCAAGCGAAGTCCTTGCCGACGATCCGGTCATGCCGGACACGGTCGGCGTGGTCCCCTCTCGGCCGCAGGCATCGGCGGCTCCCGCCGCCCAGCCGGCTCCCGTCCAGGTCGCCGCTGCCGCACCCTCGACGCAGCCGCCCGTCGCGCAAAGCGCATCCGCAGCGCCGGCCGTCGGCGAATGGTCGATGCAGATCGCCTCTCAGCCGACCGCCGAGGGCGCACAGAGCGCCTATCAGGATCTCGCCCGCCGCTACGGCTCGGTCCTCGAAGGCAAGGGCGTCAACATCGTGCGGGCCGACATCGACGGCATGGGCACCTTCTACCGGGTGCGCATTCCCGCCGCGACGCGCGACGAAGCCATCGGCCTTTGCGAAAGCTTCAAGGGCGCCGGCGGCAACTGCTTCGTCTCGCGATAGACATCCAAGGCCGGGCCGATCGCCCGGCCTTCTGCTTCAAGGGCCGATTGACGGCCGAAAACTCCATGCCATGGTTGAGACATGACCGATTCGAAAGCCCTTATCCTGGGTGCCTCGGGCACCGTTCTGACGCCGCAGGAGCGCGCCTTCTTCCAGGGCGAGGCGCCGTGGGCGTTCATCCTGTTCGCGCGCAACCTGTCCGAGCCCGAGCAGATTCGCGATCTCGTCGCCGACCTGCGTGACTGCATCGGCCGCCAGGAAGCGGCGGTTTTCATCGATCAGGAAGGCGGCCGGGTCCAGCGCCTGCGCCCCCCACTCGCGGGTCACTATCCTCCGGCCGATGTCCTTGGCCGCATCCATGCGTCAGACCCGCAGGCGGGCATCCGCGCCTCCTGGCTGATGTCGCGCCTCCATGCACTGGACTTGATGCAATACGGCATCAACGCCGATTGCCTTCCCGTGCTCGACGTTCCGATCGAAGGCTCGCATGACGTCATCGGCGACCGCGCCTATTCGCGTGACCCGCAGGCCGTCGCGGTTCTCGGCAAAGCGGCGGCTGACGGGCTTCTGGCGGGGGGTGTGATGCCCGTCATCAAGCATATTCCCGGCCACGGCCGCGCCTTCTCCGATAGCCACCATGCGCTCCCCGTCGTCGACGCCTCGCTGGAAGAGCTGCGCAATCATGATTTCCTGCCCTTCAAGGCGATGAAGGATGCGCCCGCCGCGATGACGGCCCACGTCGTCTACACCGCGATCGACGCCGAGAACCCGGCAACGACGTCGCCGCGCGCGATTCGCGACTTCATCCGCGGCGAGATCGGCTTCGACGGCCTCCTGATGAGCGACGACCTCTCCATGAAGGCGCTTTCTGGGGATTTCGCCGCCCGTACCCGCGCGTCGCTTGCCGCCGGCTGCGATGTCGTTCTTCACTGCAACGGCGTGATGGACGAAATGGCGCCGGTCGCCGCCGCTGCGCCCGTTCTTTCGGGAGAGGCGAAGAAGCGGGCGGCAGGCGCCATGGCGGCCATCGCAAATGGTGGTGACGACGACAGGATTGCACTGCGCCGCGAGTTCGAGGATTTGATCGCGGCCTAGAAGGATTGGGATTGGCCAAGGATACGCCCGCTGCCGCCTCGACGCTCCCCCTGGAGGAATTCTGGGACGAGAACGGTCGCGCCGCATCCGACCCGGCGCTCGTCGTCGATGTCGACGGCTTCGAAGGCCCGCTCGACCTCCTGCTGCACCTTGCCCGCGGCCAGAAGGTCGATCTCGCCCGCATTTCGGTGCTGGCGCTCGCCGAGCAATATCTGACCTTCGTCGAGCGCGCGCGGCACCTGCGCATCGAGCTTGCCGCCGACTATCTCGTCATGGCCGCCTGGCTCGCCTTCCTGAAGTCCAAGCTCCTGATTCCACACAAGAAATCCGACGAAGGCCAGAGTGGCGACGAACTCGCCGCCGTCCTGCAATTTCGCCTGCGCCGGCTCGAAGCCATGCGCGAAGCCGGCAATCGCTTGATGAACCGCGACCATCTCGGCCGCGAAATTTTTGCCCGCGGCATGCCCGAACCGATCGCGATCCGCCGCGAAAACACCTACACCGCCTCGCTTTATGATCTCCTGACCGCCTACGCCTCCCAGCGCCAGCGCGCGGCAGTGACCAATGTGCGAATCGCCAAGCGCGGCGTCTGGTCTTTGAAGGACGCGCGCGAACTCCTGACACGCCTGATCGGAAACTTCACCGAGTGGACGGCACTCGACCGGTTCCTGATCGACTATGTCGTGTCGCCGGAGGAGCGCGCGAGCGCGATTGCGAGTTCGTTCGCCGCGACGCTCGAACTCGTCCGCGAAGGGCAGTTTCAGGTGCGTCAGGACGGCGCCTTCGCGCCGCTCTATCTGAAGTCGAGAAGCGCCTGAGATGGACCAGAACACCGGAAAAATCATCGCATTCTCGGGACAAACGAGCTCAAAATCGGCCGATTCGGCACTTTTTGAAGCCATTCGGATGGCCGAAGCGCTCATTTTCGCCTCGTCCGAGCCGGTTTCAACCCGTCATTTGAGGGATAAACTCCCAAATGACGTCGATATCGCAACCGTCCTGACGGAACTCCAGAAGCTCTATTCGGTCCGTGGCGTGAACCTGATCCGGGTCGGCGATGGATGGGCGTTCCGCACCGCCTCGGACCTCTCTTTCCTTCTCGCCCGCGACCAGGTTCAGCAGAAAAAGCTCTCCCGCGCCGCCCTCGAAGTCCTTGCCATCATCGCCTACCACCAGCCGGTCACCCGCGCCGAAATGGAGGATATAAGGGGTGTCGAGACCGCCAAGGGCACGCTCGACACGTTGCTGGAGACGGGCTGGGTGCGGATGCGCGGCCGGCGCAAGACGCCAGGCCGGCCGGTCACCTACGGCACCAGCGAAGCCTTCCTCGACCATTTCGGCTTGAGCGAAATCCGCGATCTTCCGGGCATGGACGAGTTGCGCGGGGCAGGGCTCCTGTCGGCCCGTCTGCCGGCCAATCTCCACATTCCCCAGCCCCCCGCCGATCCCGGCCTCTACGGCGATGACGAGGAGCCGCTGACGGACATCGATCTCGAGGAACTCGGCCTGTTGACACCCAAGGTCGAGGATGATTGACCCGGAACGCCGCGGGATGCGGCGTCGGAGGTCACGTGGCTGAAACGATCGAACGCAGGCAGGACGGGCGCGTCACCGCGGGCGTGACCTTTGCGTCGCGCCTCGCCTTCGAGAACGTCTCCCATTCCTTCAATTCGCACGCCCAGACCTTGCGCAACGTTTCGCTGACGGCCGAGCCCGGCGAGGTCCTGTGCCTGCTCGGCCCCTCCGGGTCGGGCAAGACGACGCTGCTGCGGATCGCCGCGGGCATCGAAACGCAGACGAGCGGGCGCGTTCTTCTCAACGATCGCGAGATTTCCGGCCCAGACCTGTTCGTCCCTCCCGAAAAGCGCTCGGTAGGGCTCGTCTTCCAGGATTTCGCCCTCTTTCCGCATTTGACGATCCTCGAAAACGTGAAGTTCGGGCTGACCGCATTGTCGCGCGTCGAAGCGAAACGGGAAGCGTTGATCTCGCTCGAGCGCGTCGGTCTCGAATCCTATGCCGACGCCTATCCGCATGTGCTTTCGGGCGGTGAGCAGCAGCGCGTGGCGCTTGCCCGCGCGATCGCGCCGCGTCCCGGCGTCCTGTTGATGGACGAGCCCTTCTCCGGCCTCGATTCGCGTCTGAAGGACCAGGTCCGCGCCGAAACGCTCGGCATTCTGCGCCAGAGCCGGTCGACGGCGATCGTGGTGACACATGATGCGGAGGAGGCGATGCGGATGGGCGACCGGATTGCGCTCCTCAAGGACGGCGAACTCGTCCAGACAGGCACCGCCGAGGAACTGTTCAACGCACCCGTCAATCTTTTTGCGGCGGGCTTCTTTTCGGAACTGAATATTTTCGACGGCCGCGCGTTATCGGGTCGTGTCGAGACGCCGATCGGTATTTTCGACGCAAACGGGTTTCAAGATGGTGTCGGCGTTGCGGTCGCCACACGGCTTTCGGCATTCGATGTGTCGGAAAGCGTTGGCGAAATTCCGGCGCGGGTGATATCACGCCGTTTCCTCGGGGTGGTGGAATTGCTGGAACTTGCGGTTCAAGGGGCTGAGCGACACGTGCGGGCACGCATCCGATGCGGCGCGTTGCCCCGGTCGAGCCGGGACGTCTGGCTAAACGTCAGAAAGTCTGATGTTCTCGTGTTTGAAAGCCGTTCCGAAAACGCATAAGTCAAGAACGAACGAATTGTTCGAAAGAGAGTGATCATGGGTAGCTTCTCGATCTGGCACTGGCTCATCGTGCTCGTCGTCGTCCTCCTCCTGTTCGGCCGGGGCAAGATTCCCGAGCTGATGGGCGACATGGCCAAGGGCATCAAGAGCTTCAAGAAGGGCATGGCCGACGACGAGGATGTCGGGACCAAGACGCTCGACCACCGCGCCGACGAGCCGATGGCGCCGACCGGCAAGGACAAGGTCGGAAAGACGTCGTCCTGATCGCGAGAAGGCCGCAACGCCTGACGCGGACATGAATGATGATTGACTTGAGCTGGTCCGAAATCCTCGTCATCGCGATCGTATTGATCGTGGTCGTGGGTCCGAAGGATTTGCCGCGCCTCCTGCGCTCTTTCGGCAAGACGATGTCGACGGTGCGCTCGATGGCGGGCGATTTCCGCAAGCAATTCGACGAGGCGATCAAGGAAGCCGACCTTCAGGATCTGAAGTCGCTTGCCGATGACGCACGCAAGCTCAATCCGGCGTCGGAGATCAAGAAGGCGCTGAACCCGATGGAGCAGGCGGCCAAGGACGTGCGTTCCGGGCTCGACAAGGCGATGAAGCCTTCAACGCCCATCTCCGCCGAAAAACCCGCCTCGACGCCGCAGCCGGCAGAGCCGCTGAAGACCGGCGCGACGGCGATGCCCGAGGCGATGACGAAGGCACCGTCTGTGACGAAACCTGCTCCGGGTGCGGCAAAGGCACCGGTCAAGGCCGCGCGACCCGCAAAGACCCCGGTTGCCAAGGCTGCCGCGAAGGGCAATGGCGCGGCCGCGCCGGCGAAGGCGGCAACGGCGAAACCGGCCGCCGCAAAGGCAAAAACGGCGGCGAAAGCAGCCAAGACGACCACGGCCAAGGCGAAGGCGAAGGCGGACAAGTGACCACCAAAGACGACGACCTCGAGTCGAGTTCGGCACCGCTGCTCGACCATCTGATCGAACTGCGCTCGCGGCTGATCCGGGCGCTGATCGGTTTTTTCGTCGCCTTCCTGGTCTGCTTCTTCTTCGCCCGCGAACTCTTCAACCTGTTGGTGATCCCCTTCCAGTGGGCGACCGAGTGGGCGGGGCTCGACGCGAAGAGCGTCGACCTGATCTACACCGCGCCGCAGGAATTCTTTTTCACCCAGATCAAGCTGGGCATGTTCGGCGGCATGGTTCTGGCGTTCCCCCTGATCGCCAATCAGGTCTACAAATTTGTCGCTCCCGGCCTCTACAAGAACGAGCGCGCCGCGTTCCTTCCCTTCCTGATCGCATCGCCCATCCTGTTCCTGATGGGCGCGGCGCTGGTCTACTTCTTCTTCACGCCGATGGTGATGTGGTTCTTCCTGTCGATGCAGCAGGTGGGTCCCGACCAGGAAATCCAGATCTCGCTGCTGCCGCGCGTCTCGGAGTATCTCAGCCTCATCATGACGCTGATCTTCGCGTTCGGGCTGGTGTTCCAGCTCCCCGTCGTCACGACGCTGATGGCGCGTGTGGGCATGGTCACCGCCGAGGGTCTGGCCGACAAGCGCAAGTACATGATCGTCGCCGCCTTCGTCGTCGCGGCCGTCATCACGCCGCCCGATCCGGTCAGCCAGATCGGTCTTGCGCTGCCTACGATCCTTCTCTACGAGGTCTCCATCTGGATTGCCCGCAGGCTCGAACGCACGCGCGAACTGGAGCGCATCGCCCGCGAAAAGGCGGAAGCTGCATCCTCCGAGGTCTAGGCGCTCGCCGGACCTGCCGTCGTTCGGCCACGGCCACTCCCTGACATATACCGGGACGCTCTGCCAATGCTCGACATCAAATGGATTCGCGAAAAGCCCGAAGCGCTTTCCGCTGCTCTCGAAAAGCGCGGCTGGACGAAGGACGAGGCTGCCGCAAAGGTCGAGGAAATCATCGGCCATGACGAGGCGCGCCGCGCCCATCTCGTCGCCCTCCAGGAAAAGCAGGAACGCCGCAACGCCGCGTCCAAGGAGATCGGCAATGCCATGCGCTCCGGCGACATGGAGCTTGCCGAGCGGCTGAAGGCCGAAGTCGCCGACATCAAGGCCTTCGTCCAGAACGGCGAGGCGACCGAGCGCGATCTCGACCGCGCCATGAGCGACGCGCTGGCCGTCCTGCCCAACATCCCGCTCGACGACGTTCCGCTCGGCAGGGACGAGAGCGACAATGTCGAGGTGCGCCGGATCGGCGAGCCGAAGCCGAAAACCACCTGGACGCGCGAGCATTTCGAAATCGGCGAGGCGTTCGGCGAGATGGATTTCGAGCGTGCGGCGAAGCTTTCGGGCTCGCGCTTCACGGTTCTCTCCGGGCAGATCGCGCGGCTGGAACGCGCGCTTGGCCAGTTCATGCTCGACCTGCAT
Organism: Pseudomonadota bacterium; assembly: GCA_023389195.1. Lineage (GTDB taxonomy): Bacteria > Pseudomonadota > Alphaproteobacteria > Rhizobiales > Rhizobiaceae > Aliihoeflea. The sequence continues at coordinate 78,616 of JAEWET010000009.1, read as the reverse complement.
ACGGGCGAACACGGCTACACCGAGATGCAGGTGCCGCTGCTGGTGCGCGACGAGGCGCTGTTCGGCACCAACCAGCTTCCCAAATTCGAGGAAGACCTGTTCTTCGCCAAGCATGGCGAAGGTCGGCTCGGCCTGATTCCAACAGCCGAAGTCTCGCTGACCAACATGGTTCGCGAGGAAATCCTGGCCAACGACCGCTTACCGCTGCGCATGACCGCGCTGACGCCGTGCTTCCGCTCGGAAGCAGGCTCGGCCGGGCGCGACACGCGCGGCATGCTGCGCCAGCACCAGTTCTACAAGGTCGAGCTCGTCTCGATCACGGCGCCGGACGAATCGATCGCCGAGCACGAGCGGATGACGGCCTGCGCCGAGGAGGTGCTGAAGCGCCTCGACCTGCCGTTCCGCACCGTGACGCTCTGCACCGGCGACATGGGCTTCGGCGCGCGCAAGACCTACGACATCGAGGTCTGGCTGCCGGGTCAGAACGCCTATCGCGAAATCTCGTCCTGTTCGGTCTGTGGCGACTTCCAGGCGCGGCGTATGAATGCACGCTTCCGCCGCGCGGACGGAAAGGGGACAGGCTTCGTCCACACGCTGAACGGCTCGGGCACCGCCGTCGGCCGCGCTTTGATCGCGGTCATGGAAAATTACCAGAACGAGGACGGCAGCGTCACCGTCCCGCAAGCCTTGCGGTCCTATATGGGCGGGCTGGAAAAGATCGGCGTCAAATAGGAGAAGTCACCTTGCGCATTCTGCTCACCAATGACGACGGCATTCATGCCGAAGGATTGCAGGTTCTGGAGCGGATCGCGCGGGAACTTTCCGATGACGTCTGGGTGGTGGCGCCGGAGACCGACCAGTCGGGCTTCGCGCACTCGCTCTCGCTGTCCGAGCCGCTGCGGATGCGCAAGATATCAGACCGGCACTTCGCCGTGCGCGGCACGCCGACCGATTGCGTCATCATGGGCGTCCGGGAAATCCTGCCCGAACCGCCGGACCTGATCCTGTCCGGCGTCAATTCCGGCTCCAACGTCGCCGACGACGTGACCTATTCGGGCACGGTCGCGGGTGCCATGGAGGGAACACTTCTCGGTGTTCCTTCGATCGCGCTCAGCCAGGGCTACAACGTGACCGAGGAAGGCCGCACACTGCACTGGGAGACGACCGAAAAGCACGCGCCGGGCATCCTGCGCCGCATGCTCGACGCCTCCATTCCGGCCGGCATCTTCCTCAACATCAACTTCCCGAACTGCCCGCCCGGCGACGTGAAGGGCGCGGTCGTCACCGGCCAGGGCAAGCGCATCCACGGCCTGTGGCTCGACAAGCGGCGCGACGGACGCGGCTTTCCCTATTACTGGCTGCGATTCGGCCGCGAGCCGTCCGAGATCCGCGAAGGCACGGACCTGGCCGCACTGCGCGACAATCATATCTCGGTGACGCCGCTGCATCTCGACCTGACCGCCCACGAGGTCAAGGACCAGCTCGCAAAGGCGCTCGCGTCATGACGGACACGGTCGAGCGCGAAGGCTTTGCCGCATTCCTGCTGCGCGCCCGCGCGCTGGGCATCACCGGCCGCGAACTGATCGCGGCGATCGAGGCGACGCCGAGGCAGGGCTTCGTCCCCAGCCAGTGGCAGACCGACGCCTGGTCGCGACGCTTCCTGCCGATCGAATGCGGCGAGGCGATCGAAGGCATAGATCTGCAAGCGCAATGCCTTGGCGCGCTCCAAGTCCAGCCCGGGCTGCGCGTCTGCGAAATCGGAACGGGCTCCGGCTACACGGCGGCGATCCTCGGCCGCATCGCGGGCCGGGTGCTTTCGCTGGAGCGCTACAAAACGCTGGCCGAACAGGCGCAGGCGCGAATCGAATCGCTCGGCCTGCAAAATGCCATCGTGCGACATGCCGACGGCCTTTCCGGCGTTGCCGCCGAAGGTCCGTTCGACCGGATCATCGCCTGGTGTGCCTTCGACGCGCTGCCGCGCCATTTCGTCGACCAGTTGTCGAGCAACGGCATCATGATCGCCGCCATCGGCCCCGCCGAGGACGAACAGGCGCTGGCACGGCTGACCAAGGTCGGCAGCCGCTTCGAGCGCGAGGACATCGGCCGCGTCCGTTTCCAGCCAATCGTCAAAGGCGTGGCCGCGGTCATCTGATTTCCCTCGAAATGCCACGAATAAGCCGTCGAATTTAACCGGCCAGTAACATTAACGCGCTTTAATCCAGATCAGTTGGTATCGGGTAATTGCGGGTTCTGCCATGTGCTTCGGCCTTTCTCATCAGACGCGACGGATTCTCCTGCGCAGCGCCGCAATTGCGGTGGTTGGCGGCCTGGCTGCCGGTTGCAGCTCCAATGTCCAGCGCTTCCAGGATTCACTTTTCACCGGGACATCGAACAGCGCGGCTGCCGTCGCGCCGGTCTCCCAGCCCTATCCGGGCAACCAGCAGGTCGCCGGCGTCGATCAGACCTATACCGGTTCGGTCTCGCGCAACGGCCAGCGCGGTGCGCCGGTCCCGGCGGCGACGGTGGGTGGCGGACAGCCCGTCTACGCAGCCCAGCCGCAGCAGCCGGTCTATCAGCAGCCGCAGCCGGTTTATGCGAACCAGGGCGTTGCCGCTTCCCCCGTTGGTCGCGCCACGCTGGCGCCGCCCTCCGGCGCGCAGATGGCTGCCGCTCCGCAGGTCAACCAGCCGGCACCCATCCAGCCGGCGTCGAACGCCCTTCCGTCTCCGACGCAGCCGCAGCAGCCGGGCCAGACGCAGGTTGCCGTGCTGCCGCAGACGCCGACCGTCGGCGGCGCGGGCGCACAGCCGCAGCCGCAGGCAACGCCGGCTCCCGGTGCCGCAGGCGGATCGAGCTACACGGTCGCCTCCGGTGACACGCTGTCCGCAATCTCGCGGCGCACCGGCGTCTCCGCCGATGCGATCAAGCGGGCGAACAATCTCGACAGCGGGCTCATCCGCATCGGCCAGACGCTGACCATTCCGGGCGGCTCCGCGCAGGCGACGACGCAGGTTGCAGCCGCGCCGCAGCGCGATCCCGTCGTCACAAACGCGACCCCGGCACCGCAGCAGCCGGCACAGCCGCCGCGTGCGCAGGAGGCAGCCTACGCGCCGTCATCCTCGGCTCAGGCGTCCGTCGAATCGGCCGTCAAGGACGGTGCGGCAGTCGCGCCCGACTCGACCGGCGTCGGCAAGATGCGCTGGCCGGTTCGCGGCCGCGTGATCTCGAATTTCGGCTCCGCGCAAAGCGGCGACGGCATCGACATCTCGGTCCCGAACGGCACGCCGGTGATGGCCGCCGAAAACGGCGTCGTCATCTATGCGGGCGACGGGCTGAAGGAATTCGGCAACACCGTTCTGGTGCGCCACGACAACGGCCTCGTCACGGTCTACGGACATGCGAGCGACCTCAAGGTCGCGCGCGGCGAGAAGGTCACGCGCGGCCAGCAGATCGCGACGTCCGGGATGAGCGGCAATGCGGAGGCGCCCAAGCTGCGCTTCGAGGTCCGCAAGGACTCTGCCCCCGTCAATCCGGCCGGCTATCTCGAATAGGCAGGCAATGATTTGGCCACATTTGTGCGGTGCGAGGTATCGACGCCTCGCCGCACGAAGCGGCCGGCGTTCGACGCTACCTGTTTAGTCTCCAGTCCAGGATCGCGTCTGCCCGTCCCGCTTGCGGGGCGGGCAATTTGCGTCGCGCTCAAAGGCTGCGACCGAGCCGTCCCGCCAGATCCTGCGTGAACTGCCAAGCGACCCGGCCCGAACGCGCGCCGCGCGTGGTGGCCCATTCCAGCGCGTCGCGATGCAACTCCTCACGCGGAACGTCGAGCGAAAAATGCGCGGCGTACCCGTCGATCATCTCCAGATAGTCGTCCTGCGAGCATTTGTGGAAGCCGAGCCAGAGGCCGAAGCGGTCGGACAGCGACACCTTCTCCTCGACCGCCTCCGACGGATTGATCGCCGTCGAGCGCTCATTGTCGATCATGTCGCGAGGCAGGAGATGGCGCCGGTTCGAGGTCGCGTAGAAGACGACATTGTCCGGCCGGCCCTCAACCCCGCCTTCGAGCGCCGCCTTGAGCGACTTGTAGGACGTGTCGTCGTGATCGAAGGACAGGTCGTCGCAGAACAGGATGAAGCGGTACGGCGTGTCTTTCACGAGGCCGAGCAGCCGGGGGAGGGTGTCGATGTCCTCGCGGTGGATTTCGATCAGCTTGAGGGCCGGGGAGGTGGCCGCCGCTTCGGCGTGCGCGGCCTTGACCAGTGACGACTTGCCCATGCCGCGCGCACCCCAAAGCAGGACGTTGTTGGCGGAATGGCCCACCGCGAAGCGCTGCGTATTCTCAAGCAGGATGTCGCGGACGCGATCGACGCCCTTGATCAGGCCGATCGCGACGCGGCTGACCTTTCTGACCGGATCGAGCGAAAGCTCCTCGGCATTCCAGACGAAGCAGTCCGCCGCATCGAAGTCCGGCACCGCGACCCGGCGCGGCCCCATGCGTTCGAGGGCTTCGGCGACGCGCTCGAGTTGCGTCATCAGGCGGGCGACGTCAGGGCGATCCAACTTGCTCTTCCTCCAGCTTTTGCGATGCTGCGGCTCTATCACGCAGGCCCGCATGCGCAAAGCGGTGTAACGGGCGGCAACAAGAGTTGCATTGATGGCCTTAGCGACTATATTCGCGCCGATTTCACGGGACCGCCGCATGCGGTCCCTTCGCGTATTTTCACCAGGAGCAATCGATGTTCGTGACCCCCGCATATGCGCAGGCAGCCGGCGGCGCCCCTGACATTTTCGTCAGCATTCTGCCCTTCCTCCTGATCTTCGTGATCATGTACTTCCTGATCATCCGCCCGCAGCGGACCCAGTTGAAGAAGCGCACCGAAATGCTCACCGCCATTCGTCGCGGCGATACGGTCGTCACCGGCGGCGGTCTGATCGGCAAGGTCACCAAGGTGATCGACGACAACGAGCTCGAGATCGACCTCGGCAACGGTCTCAAGGTGACGTCGCTTCGCGCGATGATCGCGGATGTCCGCGTCAAGGGCGAGCCGGTCGCCAACCAGAACGCCAAGAAGTAGTCGCAATTTGGGGTCATCGAGCTTCGATGGTCCCGAGCGCCGCGCACCGATGCGGCCGGTCTGCGCCGGATTTGCTTCGATTGAGCCGATAAGTCGATAATGTGTGGCGCGGGGCGGCAAAGCCCTGTTGCGAAACTGCCCTTACGAGGCCCAATGCTTTACTTTTCCCGCTGGAAGACGATCTCGATCTGGCTCTTGGTGCTCCTGGGCGTCCTCTTCGCCTTGCCCAACATGGCGTCGCAATCGACGCTGTCGGCTCTGCCGGATTGGCTGCCCAAGCGTCAGATGACGCTCGGCCTCGATCTTCAGGGCGGCTCGCACATGCTGCTCCAAATCGACCGGCAGGGCCTCGCGAACGATCGTCTCGAGACCGTGCGGGACGATGTGCGAACCTCGCTTCGCGACGCGGGCGTCGGGTATACGGGCCTGACCGAAAGCGGCAGCACCGTCCAGGTTCGCGTGCGCGACGAAGCCCAGATCGAAACGGCACGCACGGCGCTGCAGGCGCTGGCCGAGCCCGTATCTTCCGGGCTGTTCGGCACCGGCGTCGTGACCGAAGTCGATCTGGCCGAAACGGAACCGGGCCTGTTCCGCCTGTCGCTGAGCACCGAGGGCATCGCATACCGGCTCAATTCCGCGCTCAACCAGTCGATCGAGGTGGTGGGCCGGCGCGTCAACGAACTTGGCACGACGGAACCGATCATCCAGCGTCAGGGCGAGGACCGAATTCTCGTTCAGGTTCCCGGCCTTCAGGACCCCGAACGGCTGAAGGAAATTCTCGGCCAGACGGCGCAGCTCACGTTCCAGATGGTCGACCAGACCAACTCCGTCGACGATGCGATTAACGGACGGCCGCCGGCAGGCACGCGAGTCCTCTACTCGACGGACGAGCCGCGCGTCCCATACCTGATCGAGAACCGCGTCATCGTTTCGGGCGAAAACCTCGTCGACGCGCAAGCGACCTTCGACCAGCGGACCAACGAACCCGTCGTCTCCTTCCGCTTCGACAATCAGGGCGCGACGCGCTTCGGCCAGGCGACCCAGCAGAATGTCGGCCGACCCTTCGCGATCATTCTCGACGACGAAGTCATTTCCGCCCCCCGCATCAATGAACCGATCCTCGGCGGTTCGGGTCAGATTTCCGGCAGCTTCACGGTTCAGGGCGCGAACGACCTCGCCGTTCTGCTGCGCGCCGGTGCCTTGCCGGCCGATCTGACGATCATCGAAGAACGCACCGTCGGCCCGAGCCTCGGCCAGGATTCGATCGAAGCCGGCCAGATTGCCTCGCTGCTGGCAAGCTTCCTCGTCTTCGCCTTCATGATCGTCGCCTATGGCAAGCTCGGCGTCATCGCCAACATCGCGCTTCTCGCCAACCTCGCGATGATCGTCGCGATCCTGTCGACACTCGGCGCGACACTGACGCTGCCCGGCATCGCCGGCATCGTGCTGACGATGGGCATGGCGGTCGATTCGAACGTCATCATCTTCGAGCGCGTGCGTGAAGAGCGCCGCCAGGGACGATCGATCGTCCAGGCACTCGATTCGGGCTTCCAGCGCGCGCTGTCGACCGTCATCGACGCCAATCTGACCACGTTCATCGCGGCTGCGATCCTATTCTTCCTCGGCTCTGGCCCGGTTCGCGGCTTCGCCGTCACCCTCGCCATCGGCATCATCACGACCGTCTTCACCGCCTACACGCTGACACGCTGGCTCATTGCCTGGTGGCTTCGCAGGCAGCGCCCGACCGAAATGCCCGCCGGCGCCGTCAGCTACATCCCGTTCGACACCAAGATCCCGTTTATGAAGGTCCGCAACTGGGGCTTCCTCATCTCGGGCGCCCTGACGGTTGCCGCGATCGCACTGTTCTTCACCGTGAACATGAATTACGGCATCGACTTCCGTGGCGGCTCGAGCATCGAGGTCCAGTCGCGGGAAGGGCCGGCGGATGCGGGCGACGTACGCAGCCGCTTGACCGATCTCAACCTCGGCGAAGTGCAGGTGCAGGAGTTCGGCAGCCCGAACGAGCTCTTGATCCGCATCGGCACGCAGGATGCCGAAAGCGACACCGCAGAGCAGGCGGCGGTTCAGCAGGTCCGCAGCGTGCTCGAAGCGGACTACGAATTCCGCCGGGTCGAAATCGTCGGACCGACCATCTCGAGCGAACTCGCCCGAAACGGCACGATCGCGGTCATCGTCGCGATGCTGGCGATGCTGGTCTATATCTGGTTGCGCTTCGAATGGCAGTTCGCCATCGGCGCCATCGTCTCGACGCTGCACGACGTGATCATGCTGATCGGGTTCTATGTGTTGCTGGGCATCGAGTTCAACCTGACGAGTATCGCCGCGGTGCTGACGGTGGTCGGCTATTCGATCAACGATACCGTCGTCGTCTACGATCGCGTGCGCGAGAATCTCCGGCGGTTCAAGAAGATGCCGATCGCAGACATTCTCGATCTGTCCTTGAACCAGACCCTGTCGCGGACGATCCTGACCGGCGTGACGACGTTGCTCGCTCTGTTCGCGCTCTATCTGTTCGGCGGCGAGGTCATCGCATCGTTCACGATCGCAATGATCATCGGCATCCTCGTCGGCACCTACTCGTCGGTGTTCGTTGCCGGCCCGCTGCTGATCCTGTTCAATCTTCGCCCGGCGAAGGTTGAGAAGGACGAGACGGCCGATGCTCCGCCGGTTCAGCCCAGCCAGGCCTGATCCGATGGGGCACGGCCTGATCATTCGGGACGCTCACTTTCCCGGCCGGGCACCGATCGACGCCTACGGCAATGGCGGGTTCCGCTTTGCCGACATGTCGCATCGCGGATCGATTATCTGCCTGCCCTCCGGCATTCATGGCTGGACGCCGGCGGACCCGGCGGCGCTGACGATCGACGATTTCGAACTGCTTCTGGCTGAAAGCGACGCGATCGAAATCCTGCTCGTCGGGATGGGACCGGATTTGCGCCCCTTGCCGGCCGATCTTCGCAAGCGCTTGCGCGAAGCGAGCATCTCCGCCGACCCGATGTCGACAGGCGCGGCCGTCCGTACGTTCAACGTGCTCCTCGCCGAGGAGCGCGCCGTCGCGGCGGCCCTGATCGCGGTCGAGTGATGGACAGCGCGGCCTTCGTCCGGGATTTCGTTCGCCAGAACGATCCGGACCGGTTTTTCGCCAGCCTGTTCGCGCCTCAAGACAAGCGGGCCGCACTTCTGGCGATTGCCGCATTCGACGCCGAGATCGCCTCGCTGCGCGGCAAGGTGCGCGAGCCGATGGCCGGCGAAATCCGCATCCGCTGGTGGCAGGATCGGATCGATGCCGAAGGGGACAGTGCAACGGGCAATCCGCTCGCCGATGAACTTGCGACGGTGATCCAGACCCACGACCTGCCGAAGACGGCCTTTTCGACCTATCTCGAGGCCCGTCTTTTCGATCTCTACGATGACGGTTTTCCGACGCGCGGCGATCTCGAAGCCTATTGCGGCGAGACGAGCGGGATCATGCTCCAGCTTGCCGCGATGGTCCTCGACCGCGGAACGGCGATCCGCGCTGCCGACGCGTGCGGCCATGGCGGCTGCATGGCGACCATCACGCAGGCTTTGCGGTGGCGGAATCAGCCGGCACGGCTGCGGCCTTACCTGCCGGGCGACCTGTTGGCTGCGATCAAGCTCGACCGCCAGCATTTTGGCGAAGCGGGGCATGAGGAGCGATCCGGCGCTGCGGTCGAAGGCTTGCAGGCCATCGCGCGCGAACATCGCAGCGCCTTTCTCGCAGCCACTGCCACGCTTCCCGACAAGCTGCGCCCGGCCTTCGTCGCCCTGGCGCCCTCGGCCGCTGCCGCGCGTTATGCCGGGCGGCTGGCCGGGCCGCTCGGGCGGCGGTGGCAGATGTTGAAGGTCGCAGTTGGAGGATGGCCGGCGCGTTGACGCAAACGTCAATGCTGCTACGCTTGCCTCCTGCAAAGTCCGGATCGGGAGGAGATCCAGGTATGAGCCTTGTCCTGCTCGCATCGATCGTCGTCGTCGGCATCGCGGTCGTGGTTCTGGCAGTCCACTATTCGGGCGGCAGCCGTTCGGGCCAGTTCGAGACCGTGTTCGACGCCATCGCTGCCTATCGTGGCGACTATCCGGAAACCGAAGTGCTCGACGGGCGTCTGACGCAAACTCGCGATGCTGCATTCCTGCGCCTTTCGACGCCGGGCCGCGTCGGCTACGTCCAGATTTTCGGCCAGCATTTCCTGACGCGGGAAATCGGCGCATCCGACCTAGCCGCCAGCGTCGTCGCCGACCACGCCGCCATCAACCTTTCACCGCGCGACTTTACCTGGAGGGGCGGGCGCTACGTCTTCGACGACACGGCCGTCGCGGCGGAGGTCGCCGGCTGGTTCCCGCAAGCCGCCCTCGAAGCCCCGCGCTATCACATCGGGTCCGTCCGGCATGGATGACTATCAGTTTCCATCGGTGACGCAGCTTGCGATCCCGTTCTTCGTCCTCGCCATGCTGATCGAGCTCTGGCTGGTGCGCACGGGACGGGCGAAGGGGGATTTCTCGACCCGCGATACGCTGACGAGCCTTCTCATGGGCACTGGCAACGTCGTCGCCGGCATCCTGCTCGGCGTGGTGTCGTTCGCCGCGCTGTTGTGGGTCTGGCAGTTCCGGCTATTCGATCTCGGCCTCGGCTGGTGGGTGTTCCTCACCGCCTTCCTGCTCGACGATCTGCGCTACTACGTCTACCACCGCATCGCGCACCGGGTGCGCTGGGTCTGGGCGGAGCACGTCAACCATCATTCGAGCCAGCACTACAATCTGTCGACTGCGCTGCGGCAGTCCTGGACCGGGCTCTTCACCGGCATGTTCGTGCTGCAGATGCCGCTGGTGCTGCTCGGCTTCCACCCGGCGGTGATCGCCTTCGTCTTCGGCTTCAACCTCGTCTGGCAGTTCTGGATTCACACCGAGACGGTGGGCAAGATGTGGCGGCCGATCGAGTTCGTCATGAACACGCCCTCGCACCACCGCGTTCACCACGCGACCAATCCGCGCTATCTCGACGCCAACTATGCCGGCACGCTGATCATCTGGGACCGGATGTTCGGCACGTTCGTCGCGGAATTGCCGGAGGACGCGCCGCGCTACGGCATCGTCAGGAACATCGGCACCTACAACCCGGTGAAGGTGGCGTTCCACGAATGGGTCGGCATGTTCAAGGACGCCGCGCAGCCGGGGCTGACGTTGCGCGAGCGGCTGAACTACCTGTTCCAGCCGCCCGGCTGGAGCCATGACGGCTCTCGCGACACGTCTGAGACGATCAAGGCCGCCTATGTGAAGCGGCATCCGGGCGAGGCCGGCAAGCCCGGCCTGCCGGCGGCGGAGTAGCTATTCCGCCGCTTCGCGCGCGGGCGCGACGCCGAGCCATTCGCGTGCATCGACGAGCGCGCGCGCGGTGATGGCGCGGCGCTTGGCGTTGGTCTTTTCCTTGCCGCGCAGGCGCTTGCCTTCCGACTTCGGCGCCTCGATCGGCGGGAAGAGGCCGAAATTGACGTTCATCGGCTGGAACGAGCGCTTGCCCGGCTCCTCGTCGGAGACGATATGGCCGCCGGTGATGTGGTTCAGGAGCGCGCCGAACGCGGTCGTCAGCGGCGGTACGGGCAGGGGTTGTCCCAGGCGTTCGGCAGCGGCGAAGCGGCCAGCGAGAAGTCCGATGGCGGCGCTCTCGACATAACCTTCGCAGCCGGTGATCTGGCCGGCGAAGCGCAGGCCCGGCCGCGACTTCAGTCGCAGCGAGCCGTCGAGCAGCGTCGGCGAATTGAGATAGGTGTTGCGGTGGAGCCCGCCGAGCCGCGCGAACTCGGCGTTCTGAAGTCCGGGGATCATCTTGAAGATGCGCGTCTGCTCGGCATATTTCAGCTTCGTCTGGAAGCCGACCATGTTGTAGAGCGTGCCGAGCGCATTGTCCTGGCGGAGCTGGACCACGGCGTAGGCCTTGACCTCGGGATTGTGCGCGTTGGTCAGGCCCATCGGCTTCATCGGGCCGTGCCGCAGCGTTTCGACGCCGCGCTCCGCCATGATCTCGATCGGCAGGCAGCCATCGAAATAGGGCGTGCCTTCCCACTCCTTGAACTCGGTCTTGCCGCCGTCGATCAGCGCCTGGACGAAGGCGAGATACTGGTCCTTGTCCATCGGGCAGTTAATGTAGTCCTTGCCGGTGCCGCCGGGGCCGACCTTGTCGTAACGCGACTGGAACCAGGCGACGTCGAGGTCGATGGAATCGAAATGGACGATCGGTGCGATGGCGTCGAAGAAGGCGAGGGCATCGGCACCTGTGGCTTCCGCGATTGCCGCTGCGAGCGAAGGCGCGGTGAGGGGGCCGGTGGCGATGATCGTCTTGTCCCATTCCGCGGGCGGCAGGCCTTCGACCTCCTCGCGCCGAATAGTGATCAGCGGATGCGCTTCGAGCTTGGCCGTTACGGCGTCGGAAAAGCCGTCGCGGTCGACCGCGAGCGCACCGCCGGCCGGCACCTGGTTGGCGTCGCCGCAGGACATGATCAGCGAATTGGCAAGCCGCATCTCGGCGTGGAGCAGCCCGACCGCGTTGGTCTCGGCGTCGTCGGAACGGAACGAGTTCGAACAGACGAGTTCGGCAAGACCTTCGGTCTTGTGCGCGTCTGTGCCGCGAACGGGGCGCATCTCGTGCAGGATGACGGGAACGCCGGCTTGGGCGAGTTGCCAGGAGGCTTCGGAACCGGCAAGGCCGCCGCCGATGACGTGTACAGGTTGTGTGCTCATTGCGGCGAGATAATCCAGAGCGCGCGCCTTTGCAAATCAAAGCTCCGTTGCGATGCGGGAGGCGGATGCTACGAAGACGGATGAACCTGTCGTCGCGATTCGCTCTTCTTTCGGCCCTCGCAGCGCTAGCAGCCGGCTGCACCTCCGTTTCGTCCAACTACAATGACGACATCGCGAACGTGTCGACCGGCCGGCTCACGGTCTGCCACGGCTTCGACTGCCGCAACCAGACGGCATTGACCTTCTCGGCGGACGACCAGCAACGCCTTCGCGCCCTGTTCGCAGCAAATGCGGATGCCGCCGCCGAGCGCGATGCGATCCGCAAGGCGGTGCAGGTCTTCGAGAATTCGGCGACGGCACGGCTGGGCGTCGCGGACAAGCCGAAATCCGACCTGTCGCAAACCGGCCAGCACGGCCAGATGGACTGCATCGACGAATCCACCAACACCCGCACCTTCCTGCGCTATCTCGAATCGAACGGTTTGCTGCACCACCACACAGTGCAGACCAACGTGACGCGCGGGGTCATCTTCGATGGACGCTATTTCCACGCGACCGCTGTAATGCGTGATCGGGGCGGGCAGCGCTGGGCCGTGGATAGCTGGTACGAGCCCGCAGGCGGGCCACCGGACGTCATGCGCCTGGAGGAATGGCTGGGACGCGGCCAGATGGGCCGCAGATAAGAAAACGGCGCTCACCGGGGGAGGACCGGGAGCGCCGCTGATGTGGACCGACGATCGGGAGGAGGATAATCGTCGGTCTTTCGCGCTCGAGCCCCGGGGAGGAGACGGGACGAGCGGAACTGATTGTATCGTTAGACGGCCTTGCGGGCGACGAACGGAATGTCGCCACGGGCGATGCCGAGGTCGTTGAGTTCGCGGGTCGACAGGCGGCTCAGCTCGTTGACGGTGTCGCGGTAACGGCGCCAGTTGCGGTAGTTGCGGATCAGGTTCATGGTCGTTCTCGTTTCGTGTTGGCTGTTGTTCTTGCGGTATGACGTGCAGATAATCCCGGCACCTGCATATTTGAAGTGCAGTTTCTGCATGCCTGCGATGCAGTTTGTGCATTGCACCATTAACGGCCGTTAGGAGCTGTGTCGAAAGTGGGCAGGCGCCACGATTCGGGCGCAGTCATAAGGCGTCATATCCCCGCTATGGCAGGGGTTTGAAGGGAATTTGCATGACGCGACGCAACCGCTTTGTGCAGCGCGAAATCGAAGACTGGAAAAAGCGCGGGTTGATCGATGCCGAACTGGCTGAGCGCCTTCGTCACGACGTCGCCACGCGAAGCGGGGGATTTGCCGTTTCCGGCGTCCTGATCGTAATGTCGGCGCTGCTCTTTTCGGCCGCACTCCTGATCTTCATCGCCGCGAACTGGGAAGCGATGCCGCGTCTGGCACGTGTCGGGCTGATCGCGACCATCATCCTCGCGGCGAACGGCCTTGGCGCATGGGCCTCCATGCTGGGCAGGCGCTATCTCGCCGACGCGTTGTGGCTGATCGGCTCGGCGGCGTTTGCCGCCGGCATGGCTCTCGTCAGCCAGATGTATCATCTGTCGGGCAGCGAAAGCGGGCTCTATCTCGTCTGGTGGGTGTCGGCGATCCTCTCGGCAGTCGCGCTGCGCTCACGCGCGCTGACGATGACCTCGATCCTGCTTGCCGTGGTCTGGCTCATAGCCGGCCTCGGAGACTGGGGCGGGATCGAAGCGAACCTGCCTTTGTCGGCGCATCTATTCCCGCTGATGCTGGCAGCCGGCTGGATCGTTTCCCTCCATACGCGCGTCGCCCTGGCGCGCGATCTGGCGCTTCTTGCATTCGGCGCCTATGTGACCGTGCTCTTCATCGCCTGGGGCGTTGCGGTGCCGATCGTCACCATGGCGCTGGCCGCGCTCGGCTTCGCCGCCGCGACGCGTCTCGACTGGCGCGGCGAGCGCAGCGCCGCCCCCCATCTCGGCCTCGAACTGTCGATGCTGCAATACTTCGTTCTCGCCGGCGTGCTGCTCCATGTCGAGTGCTATGAGGGGCCGGGTCTGGTGGTCGTTGCGAGCCTGATGTTCGCCGGACTGACGGCAGCGCTTCTCCTCGGCGGCAAGGAGAGCAGCGGCGTCCGGCGGCTGGTCTATGTGGCCTTCGCCGGCGAACTCATCTTCATCTATGTCCAGACCGTCGGCACGATGCTCGGCACATTCGGCTTCCTGACGCTCGCCGCGATCGCGCTTGGCATTTTCGCCCGGCTCGTCACGCGCTTCGAGCGACGAATGGCGTCGCCGGCGCAGGAAGGCGCATCGACATGAGACGCCCGGCACGCATCCTCGCCATCGCCCTTGGTCTTGCAGCGGTCCAGATCGGCTTCCTCGGTTCGATGATCCTCGGCCGCGCGGGCATCCTGCGCGAGGGAACGGAAATCCGCCTCGCCGTCGAGCCGGTCGACCCGCGCGATCTCCTGCGCGGCGACTATGTCGTTCTCGGCTATCCGATTTCCCGCATCGACCGGTCGCTGATCGGGGAGACGGACGGGCGCGACCTGAAAGGCCGCTGGCTCTACGTGCGCCTGTCGCGCGACGATGACGGCTCGTTTGCACCCGTCGCCGCGATGCTCGACGAACCACCCGCTGCCGAACGGCTCGACAACGAGATCGATCTGCGCGGCATTGTCACGCGCGAGCCCGGCTCGGGCGAAGTTGCGGCTCAGGTCGCTTATGGCATCGAGCGCTACTACGTGCCGGAGGGTGAGGGCAGGGCGATCGAGGACGCGATGCAGCAGGATCGCTTCGAGATCGTGGCGGCCGTCGATGAGGACGGCACGGCCCAGATCAAAGCGCTTCTCCATGATGGCCGCGCCATCTATCGCGAACCGCTCTTCTAGATGTCTCGAGCGACCAGAAAAAAGCCCGTTTTCGGGGCAATTTTCCTTTGATCGATCATGAGCCGGTGATATAGAACCAGCCGATTTCAAGGGCTGACTGCTCGTGAAGCGGGTGTGGCGGAATTGGCAGACGCACTTGGTTTAGGTCCAAGCGCTGAAAAGCGTGGGGGTTCAAGTCCCTCCACCCGCACCAACGGCCACCCCGGGAAATGAAATTGAGCGTCGGCCCGGTTCGGATGGGGCTGAGACGTTCAAGCCACAAGAATTCAGCAGGCTGGGCGGCGCGCCGTCGCGACAGCAGCATGCGATAGCAAAGGTTGTAAGATGCAGGTTACCGAAACGCTCAATTCCGGGCTGAAGCGCCAGATCAAGGTGTCCGTGCCGGCCAAGGACATGGAAGCCAAGCTCATGGAGCGGCTGTCCGACGCCAAGGGCAAGGTGCGCCTGAACGGGTTCCGTCCCGGCAAGGTTCCGGTCCAGCACCTACGCAAGATGTACGGCCGCTCCTTCATGGCCGAAGTCGTCAACGAGATCATCTCGTCCTCGCCGCGCAACATTCTCGCCGACCGCGGCGAGAAGGCCGCGATGCAGCCCGAAGTCACCATGACCGAGGACGAGAAGGAAGCCGAGAAGATTCTCTCCGGCGGCCAGGATTTCGAGTTCTCGATCGACTACGAAGTCATCCCGGCGATCGAGACCAAGGACCTTTCATCCGTCAAGATCACGCGCCAGGTTTATGACGTGCCTGAAGAGGAAATCGAGGAGCAGGTCAAGAAGGTCGCCGAATCCGCGCGCACCTACGAAACCAAGAAGGGCAAGGCCGCCGAAGGCGACCGCGTCACGATCGATTTCGTCGGCAAGATCGACGGCGAAGCCTTCGACGGCGGCGCTGCCGAAGACGCCAATCTCGTGCTCGGCTCCAACCAGTTCATCCCCGGCTTCGAAGATCAGGTCGTCGGCATGAAGGCCGGCGACGAGAAGACGATCAACGTGACCTTCCCGGCCGATTACGGCGCGCAGAACCTTGCCGGCAAGGAAGCGACCTTCGACGTCACGGTCAAGGAAGTCGCCAAGCCGGGCGATCTCGAGGTCACCGACGAAGTCGCCCAGCAGCTTGGCCTCGAATCGGCCGAGAAGCTGCGCGAGATCATCAAGGGCCAGATCGAGACCCAGTTCGGTGCGCTGACCCGCCAGAAGGCCAAGCGCCAGCTTCTCGACGCGCTCGACGAAGAGTACAAGTTCGAAGCCCCGTCCAAGCTGGTCGAGGCCGAGTTCACCAATATCTGGACGCAGGTCACCCGCGATCTCGAACAGGCCGGCCGCTCCTTCGAGGACGAAGAGACGACGGAAGACGAGGCGCGCGCCGAATATCAGCGCCTTGCCGAACGCCGCGTGCGCCTCGGCCTCGTCCTCGCCGAGATCGGCGAGAAGGCGGGCGTGCAGGTCACCGACGACGAGTTGCAGCGCGCTCTGTTCGAGCAGATCCGCCGCGTCCCGCAGCACCAGCAGCAGGAAGTCTACGACTTCTACCGCAACAACCCGGCCGCACTCGCAAACGTCCGCGCCCCGCTCTTCGAGGAAAAGGTCGTCGACCATCTCCTGAACGAAGTGAAGGTGACCGACGTCAAGGTGACCCGCGAGGAGCTTCTGGCCGAGGACGAGGACGAAGCGGCCGACGCCAAGAAGGCGGAAAAGAAGGCTGCGCCGAAGAAGAAGGCTGCCGAAAAGAAGGCCGACGCCGACGACAAGGCTGAGAAGGCCGAGAAGAAGGCTGCGCCTAAGAAGAAGGCCGCTGCCAAGGACAAGGACGCCGAATAAGGCGTTGGTCCGGCTTGAATGAGGGAAGGGGTCCGTAAGGGCCCCTTTCTGCATTCGGGCCTTCCATTTTGCACAATCGGACACGACATTGCCCGCGAAACGACAAGGGGATTCGCGATGCGCCGACTGATCTTGGCTTTGACGATGGCAGCGACGGTGCTCGGGCCCGCGCATGCGCAGGAAGAGCGCAATCGCAGCCTGCTCGACATGTTCGGCTTCGGCAACGAGCGCACCGAACGGCCCGCTGAGACGCCGGCGGGCGAGCGCCCGGTTCAGCGCCGGTTGCCGTTCAGCCAGAGCGAGGTTCAGCTTTCCTACGCGCCGCTGGTCGCCGAGGCCGGGCCTGCCGTCGTCAATGTCTACGCCTCGCAGCAGGTGCAGGCGCGCTCGCCCTTCATGGGCGATCCCTTCTTCGAACAGTTCTTCAACCGGCAGATGCCGCCGCGCGTGCAGTCCTCGCTCGGCTCGGGCGTGATGGTCGATCCGTCCGGCTATGTGGTGACCAACAACCACGTCATCCGCGACGCCGACGAGGTGCGCGTGGCGCTGCCCGACGGGCGCGAGTTCACCTCGCAGATCCTCTTGAAGGACGAGTCGCTCGACCTTGCGATCCTGAAGATCGAGGCCGACGAGCAATTCGCGTCCATCGCGCTCGGCGATTCCGACGCGCTGGCGGTGGGCGACCTCGTACTCGCCATCGGCAATCCGTTCGGCGTCGGCCAGACGACCACGAGCGGGATCGTCTCGGCGCTTGCCCGCAGCCATATCGGCATCTCCGATTTCGGCTTCTTCATCCAGACGGATGCGGCGATCAATCCGGGCAATTCGGGGGGTGCGCTGGTCAACATGGGCGGCGAGGTCGTCGGCATCAACACGGCGATCTTCAGCCAGTCGGGCGGCTCGATCGGCATCGGCTTCGCGATCCCGTCCAACATGGTTCGCGCCGTCGTCGACGCCGCCAAGGGCGGCTCGGACTATTTCGAACGGCCCTATCTTGGCGCGACCTTCGAGGCGGTAACGCCGCAGATCGCCGAGGCGCTCGGCATGAACCGGCCGCGCGGTGCGCTGGTGGCGAGCGTCGCGGCGGATGGCCCAGCCGCCGGCGCGGGCCTGCGCCCGGGCGATGTCGTGCTGGCGCTGAACGATCGCGCGATCGAGCATCCCGACGCCCTCGGCTACCGCCTCGCGACACTCGCCATCGGCTCGACCGCAAGGCTCGGCGTTCTCAGCCAGGCGCAGGAGCGCGACCTGGACATCACGCTCGTGCGCGCGCCGGAGGGGGCTGCGGGTGGAGCGGTGAAGATCGCCGGTTCGAGCCCGTTCGCAGGCGCAACGGTGGAGACGCTGTCGCCGCGCCTCGCGCAGCGGCTTCGCCTGCCCGAACAGGCGCGCGGCGTCGCGATCGTCGAGATCGACCGCTCGTCCCCTGCCGCCAGCCTCGGCCTTCGGCCCGGTGACATCGTGCATGAGGTCAATGGCGACGAAATCGACAGCCCGGCCGCGCTGGAAACGGCTGCATCGGCGCAGACGCGCTGGTGGCGCTTTACACTGGAGCGCGAGGGGCGTTTGCTGCGCCAGGCGCTGCGTTTTTGACGGACGGACCCCTTGGCCGATCTCTTCTCGACAGGTGACGATCAGGATGACCGGCGGCCCGTGGGCCAGCCGCTCGCCGACCGGTTGCGGCCGCAAAAGCTCGCCGACGTCGTCGGGCAGGAGCATCTGACGGGCGAGGGCGGGGCGCTGACGCGCATGCTGCGCTCCGGCACGCTCGGCTCGATGATCTTCTGGGGACCGCCGGGAACGGGCAAGACGACCGTCGCACGGCTTCTCGCCGGCGAGACGGGCCTCGCCTTCGAGCAGATTTCGGCGATCTTCTCCGGCGTCGCGGACCTGAAGAAGGTCTTCGAGACGGCGCGGCTGCGGCGCACCCAGGGGCGGCAGACGCTTCTCTTCGTCGACGAGATCCATCGCTTCAACCGCGCCCAGCAGGATTCCTTCCTGCCGGTGATGGAAGACGGCACCGTCATTCTCGTCGGCGCGACGACGGAGAACCCGTCCTTCGAGCTCAACGCCGCTCTTCTGTCGCGGGCGCGGGTGCTGACGTTCCATCCGCTGGACGGCGAGAGCATCGAGCGGCTTCTGGTCCGCGCCGAGGAGAACGAACAAAAGCCGCTGCCGCTCGATGAAGAAGCGCGCGCGGTGCTCCTGCGCATGGCGGACGGCGACGGGCGCGCGTCGCTGACGCTCGCCGAGGAAATCTGGCGGGCGGCGGCCGGCGATGAAATCTTCGACGCAGAAGGGCTGCAGCGCATCGTCCAGCGTCGGGCGCCGGTCTACGACAAGGGACAGGACGGGCACTACAATCTGATCTCGGCGCTGCACAAATCGGTGCGCGGCTCGGACCCCGATGCCGCGCTCTATTATCTGGCGCGCATGCTCGACGCGGGCGAGCACCCACTCTATCTCGGCCGCCGCCTCGTGCGGATGGCGTCGGAGGATATCGGTCTTGCCGACCCGCAGGCGCTGGCGATCACGCTTGCGGCCAAGGACGCCTACGATTATCTCGGGTCCCCCGAAGGCGAACTTGCGCTGGCCGCGGCCTGCGTTTATCTGGCCACCGCGCCGAAATCGAACGGCGTCTACGTCGCCTACAAGGCGGCGATGCGTGCGGCCAAGGAGAACGGCTCGCTGCTGCCGCCCAAGCACATCCTCAATGCACCGACCAAGCTGATGAAGTCGGAAGGCTACGGCACCGGCTATTTCTACGATCACGACGCGCCCGACGCGTTTTCCGGCCAGGACTATTTCCCCGAGGCGCTCGGCCGGCAGAAATTCTACGACCCGCCGGACCGCGGCTTCGAGCGCGAGATCAAGAAGCGCCTCGACTATTGGCAGAAGCTGCGCGTGGAGCGCCAATCGGGTCGTTAGGCCGCTGGATTGCAGATTTCGACGGCCTGAACCTCGCGCCTGCCTGTCTGGAGTGCTATGGGCGCTCTTCATACGCGAAAAGAGAATAAGAATGGCAGGCGTCGAACAGATCGCAGTGGCAAGGGACGAGGCAGGAATGCGCCTCGACCGCTGGTTCAAGGTGCATTTTCCCGGGCTCGGCTTCGGCCCCTTGCAAAAGCTGCTGCGTTCCGGCCAGGTCCGCGTCGACGGCGGACGGGTCAAGTCCGACACGCGCCTCGAAGAGGGCCAGAAGGTTCGGGTTCCGCCGATGGCGGTCGATCGCAAGTCCGGCCCGGTTACCGCGCGGACCATGCGCGGCGAGGAAGACGGCGACGTGCTCGCCAAGATGACGCTCTACGAAGATAAGAAGGTCATCGTCTTCGACAAGCCGGCCGGTCTGGCTGTCCAGGGCGGCTCGGGCATAACGCGCAGCGTCGATTCCATGCTCGAAGCGCTGCGCAGCCAGAAGGGCGAAAAGCCGCGCCTCGTCCACCGGCTCGACCGCGACACCTCGGGCGTCCTCGTCGTCGCGCGCACGCGCCTTGCGGCGATGAAGCTTGCCGAAGCCTTCCGGCACCGCGAGACGAAGAAGACGTACTGGGCGCTGGTCAAGGGCGTGCCGCCCAAGCGCGAAGACAAGATTTCGACCTGGATGGTCAAGGAATCCACGATCGACGGCGACCGGATGCGCGTCGCCGACCATGGCGAGAAGGGCGCCGACCATGCCGTCTCCTTCTACCGCATCGTCGAACAGGCAGCACAGACGATGTCGTGGCTCGAGATGGAGCCCTATACCGGCCGTACGCACCAGCTTCGCGTCCACGCCGCGCATATCGGCTGCCCGATCCTCGGCGATCCGAAATATTTCGAGGCCGACAAGAATTACGATTTCCCCGGTGGCATGCAGAAGCGCCTGCATCTTCACGCGCGCCGTATCATCATTCCGCATCCTGATGGCGGCAAGATCGACGTCACGGCGCAGTTGCCGCCGCATATGAAGCAGAGCTGGAACCTCCTCGGCTTCGACGAGAATTCGGCGGACGACTGAATGAGCGAGGCTGGAACGGCGATTGACCGACGCGCGGTGATCGACGGATTCGCCGTTGCCATGATGATCATGCTGACCTTTTCCTGGGGCCTGAATCAGGTCGCCATCAAGGTCGCCAATACCGGCTACAGCCCCATCTTCCTGACGCTTGCCCGCTCGGGCATCGCGGCGGTTCTGGTCTATGGGTGGTGCGTCTGGCGCGGCATCCGCCTGTTCGAGCGCGATGGGACGCTGTGGCCGGGACTTCTTGCCGGCGCTCTGTTTGCCATCGAGTTCATGCTGATCTTCTTCGGCCTCGATTACACGACGGCGGCGCGCGGGGCGCTCATGATCAACACCATGCCGTTCTGGGTCTTGATCGGAGCGCATTTCCTTCTCGGCGAGCGTATCACGGCGACGAAGTTCCTCGGGCTGGCGATGGCGTTCGTGGGAGTGGCGCTGGTCTTTGTCGATCAGCTCAGTCTGCCTGACGCGTCGGCCCTGCGCGGTGATCTCATGTGCCTTGCCGCTGGCGTATTGTGGGGCGCGACGACGCTCGTCATCAAGAAATCCAGACTGTCGGACGCGACGGCGGAAAAGACGCTGATGTACCAGCTCGTCGTTTCCGTCGTCTTCGCGATTCCGCTTCTGCCTTTCGGCGGGGCGATCCTGCGCGACGTGTCGACTCTGGCGACTGGCGCGCTTCTGTTTCAAGCGATCTTCGTGGTGGCTTTCACCTACATTCTCTGGTTCTGGATGATCCGGACCTATCCGGCGACCGGACTCGCCAGCTTCGCCTTCCTGACGCCTGCCTTCGGCGTTCTTTGCGGCGGCTTCCTGTTGAACGAGCCGCTTTCGATGAACATATTCGCGGCTCTGACGCTCATCGCCTCCGGGCTTTTCGTCGTCAACCGCCCGGTGCGCAGACGCATTCCGCCCGGCTGAACATTCGAGGACCGACCATGCGCGATATCCTGAGCGATCTCGACACTCCGTTCATTTCGGACGAGAACCCGATGAAGCGGGCGCAAAAACAGATGCGTACGCCGCTTCCCAAGCGCTTCTACAAGGCGGCTTCGGTCCGGCAGGACGCCGCCAGCGGCACTTTCGCAGTGGAACTTGATGGCAAGCAGGTCCGAACGCCAGGACGCGCCGTGCTTGCGCTGCCTACCGAGGCCGCCGCGCGGCTCGTCGCCGACGAGTTCGACGCGCAGACCGAGGAAATCAACCCGTTCGACATGCCGGTCCTGCGGATCGCCAATACCGCGATCGATGGTGTCTCGACGGACACGCAGGCCGTTCTCGAAGACATCCTGCGTTACTCGTCGACCGACCTCGTCTGCTACCGCGCCGACGGGCCGAAATCGCTGGTCGAACGCCAAAGCGAAGCCTGGGACGGTATCATCGACTGGGCGCGCGCCGGCCTTGGCGCGCGGTTCGTTCTCGCGGAGGGCGTCATGCATGTCGACCAGCCGCGCGAGGCCATAGGCGCGATCGGCATCCACCTGAAGATGCGCGAAGAACCATTCCGCCTGTCGGCGCTGCACGTCATGACTTCGCTCACCGGTTCGGCGCTGATCGCGCTCGCGGTCGATGCAGGGGAGCTTTCGCCGGAAGAGGGCTGGGCGGCTGCCCATGTCGACGAGGACTGGAACATCGCGCAGTGGGGCGAGGATGGCGAGGCTGCACGGATGCGCGCCGCCAAGAAGCGCGACATGCTCGCGGCCGCCGCGCTGATAGATGCCCTGAAGGCTACGACCGCGGCGTGAGGAACGCCTGGATGGCGCGGGCGATTTCGCTTTCGAGCGGGAAGGACAGCATGCCCATCACCGAATAGCCGAGCAGCCACGGCATCACATAGAATCGGAACAGGAAGAAGAACCACGCGACATAGAGCGGGATCAGCGGCTCGAGCAGGAAGCTTGGGGTGATCGGCCGGAATACGCGCAGGATCGGATCTGTCGAGCGCACGAAGAAGCGCATGAAGAAGAAGTTCGAATCTTCCGACAGGAAGAAATTCATCGCCGCCCGCCCGATTAGCGTCCACATGATGACGCCGAGCACGTAGTCGACGACGATCACCCAGAGCGGGAAACTTCCAAGTACCTGTTCCATCGACCGAATCGTTCATTGAGAAAAAGGGCAGGGGCGGGACGATGTCCCGCCCCTGCGGCGTTTGCAACCGGGCCCTAGTGCGGGTCCAGGATCGGCTTACCCGTCGGAATGCGGGTTTCGTCGACCATGCGCTGAATTTCCGCATCGGGCTCCGGCGTCATCAAGGTGACGGCAACCATCGCGACGAGGCTGAAGGCCATGCCGATGATGCCGAACCGCAGATCGTCGAGACCCATGATCGGCGCTCCACCCGTATAGACGTACCACAGGTAGATCGTGCCGGAGATGAAGCCCGCTGCCATGCCGGCAATCGCGCCTTGCGTGTTCGCCCGCTTCCACCACACGCCGAGGACGAGCGGGAAGAAGAGGCCCGAACAGGCGAAGCAGAAGGCCCATGCAACCGCGCCGAGAATGCCGGTGAGCTGCATCGCAGCCATAAACGCACCTGCGGCACCGATGATCACGAGAAGAACGCGCGCGACGATCAGGCGGTGCTTCGTGTCGGCTTTCGGGTCGATGACCTTGTAGTAGAGGTCGTGGCTGAGCGCGTTGGCGATGGCGAGCAGCAGACCGTCTGCCGTCGACATTGCAGCTGCCATGCCGCCTGCGGCAACGAGGCCGGAGATGACGTAGGGCAGGCCCGCAATTTCCGGCGTTGCCAGGACGACGATGTCTTCACGCATGAAGAACTCGTTGAGCTGGAGAATGCCGTCGCCATTGTGGTCGATGATCGCCAGGAAGTTGACGCTGCTCCAGTTCTGGACCCAGGCCAGGGCCTGAACTTCCTCGATCGTCTTGCCGATGATGGCCGTCGGAAGCGACGGATCGAGAAGCTGCAGCTTCGTCAGCGTGGCAAGTGCCGGCGCCGTGAAGTACAGAAGGAAGATGAAGAGCAGCGACCATGCGACCGACTTGCGGGCGGAGCGCACGGAAGGCGTGGTGAAGTAGCGCATCAGGATGTGCGGCAGCGATGCCGTACCTGCCATCATGCAGATGGCCAAGGTGATGAAGCGCCATTCGGCCAATGCGCCTGTCGGTTCGACATGCGGTGTGACCAGCGCCTTCATGCCCGCAACGCCCTCAGGCGGTGCCGTCAGCCCATACTGAGCCTCGAGCTCGGTGATGGTCTGGACCGCCTCGCCATACGAGAAGTGCGGGATGATGCCGAAGCCCTGGACGTTCGACATCCAGATGACCGGCACCAAGTAGGCGATGATCAGCACGATGTACTGCGCGACCTGCGTCCATGTGACGGCGCGCATACCGCCGAGCATGGAGCAGACCAGGATGCCGAAGAGGCCGAACCAGACGCCCCAGGAGAACGGAATGTGCAGTGCGCGCGCGGCGATCGTGCCGGTTGCGGTGATCTGCGCCGTCACATAGGTGAAGGATGCGGCGACCAGGATGACGACGGCCAAAATGCGCGCGAAGTTGCCGCCGTAGCGCGTGCCGATGTAGTCCGGCACCGTGTAGCAGCCGAACTTGCGCAGGTAGGGCGCCATCAGCGAGTTCACGAGGATGTAGCCGCCGGTCCAGCCGACGACGAAGGCAAGGTAGCTGTAGCCGCCGAAATAGATACCGCCGGCCATCGCCACGAAGGACGCACCGGACATCCAGTCCGCCGCAGTCGCCATGCCGTTGTAGACGGCGGGCACCTGACGACCGGCGACGTAGTAGGCTTCCACTTCCATCGTGCGCGACATCCAGCCGATGGCCGCGTAAATGAAGATGGTGAAGGCGACGAAGAGAATGCCGATCGTATCGGCGCCGACGCCCATCTGTTCAAGGACGGCCATCAGCAGGATGAAGACGAGAAATCCGCCTGTGTAGAGGCCGTAGACCCGGCCGAGATTGTCGAGAAAACTCCCGTTCATTGCGTCATTCCCCCCTTAATCGCCGACGCCGAATTCGTCGTCGATCTGGTCCTGCCGCCAGTTCTGGAAGAATACGAGCAGGACAAACGCAATGAGCGAACCTTGGCAGATCATGTAGAAGCCAAGCGGAAATCCCATAAACGTGATTTCATTGAGTGGCCGCACCATCAGCGGGACCACGATGGAAAAAATGAACCAGAGAATCAAAATGACGACCGTCAGATTTCTGGTCTTTGCCCAGTAGCGATCTCTCACGTCCTGGGGGATTTCCCTATTGTCAGCGGACATGGTGTCCTCCTCCCTCAAATTGTGTTAGCGACCTCTCCGCCAACAGCCCGATTGCCGCCTCCCGGCGATGGAATCGCAATCGTGACGGCAAAGTGTCGGTCAAGTGTCCGGCGAATGGAATTGAGACATTGGTCGTACCCACAGGGAGGTGAGGACTTGGCAATACTAGAAAAAGCACAGGAGGCCGGCCGCGTTCTGGCGGGCATGTTCGGCTTCAATGCGCGTGCACGGAAGCTGGACGACGTCGACACGTTCGAGCACTTCGTTTCTGCGCGCTCGGCCTTCGTCGCGCAGAAGAAGCTCTACGGCTACCTGAAGACACGTATGGGAACGCGCTATCCCTCGATGTTCGAGGACGATCAGTTCATCGCCTCGATCAACATCGCCAAGGCACACATCTTCGCGGCCTGTCTCTCCGACATGACGATCTTCGCCGTCGCCGATGTCGGGGCGCAGGGCCGACTGTCGCGCGAAGAAAAGAATATGCTCGCCCACCGGTGCTACGAAGCGGGGCTGCGCGACAATGCCGAACAGCTCGCCCATGCCGGCGCGGAGCAGAACTGGCGCAGCGCGTTCGATGCGCGGGTCGACGGTATCCACTGGGACAATGTCGCCGCCGGCGCGGACGTCTTCGACACCAGCCCGGCAACGCTTGTCGAATGGGCGCCGATCGCTCCGCAGCTCAAGGCCTATGACCGCGAAATCGTCGAGAATTCGCTGAAGTTCGCTTGGATCGAAATCCGGCGCGACTATCGCAAGCTGATCGACCGCGACGCAGTCGCCGCAGATTTCCGCAACCGGACATGAAAAAAGGGGCGCCGCGGCGCCCCTTCGTCGTTCAGTATGATGCCGATCAGCGCTTGGCGATCGGCACGTAGTCGCGTTCGGCGTGGCCGGTGTAAAGCTGGCGCGGGCGGCCGATCTTCTGGTTCGGGTCCTCGATCATCTCTTTCCACTGCGCGACCCAGCCAACCGTGCGCGCGAGCGCGAACAGGACGGTGAACATGGTCGTGGGGAAGCCGAGCGCCTTCAGCGTGATGCCCGAATAGAAGTCGATGTTCGGGTAGAGCTTCTTTTCGATGAAATACTCGTCGGTGAGCGCGATGCGCTCGAGTTCCATCGCAACGTCCAGAAGCGGATCGTCCTTGATGCCGAGCTCGCCGAGAACCTCATGCGTGGTCTTCTGCATGATCTTGGCGCGCGGATCGTAGTTCTTGTAGACGCGGTGACCGAAGCCCATCAGGCGGAACGGATCGTTCTTGTCCTTGGCGCGGGCGATGAATTCGGGGATCTTGTCGACCGAGCCGATCTCCGAAAGCATGTTGAGCGCCGCCTCGTTCGCGCCACCATGGGCAGGGCCCCAGAGGCATGCGATGCCGGCCGCGATGCAGGCGAACGGATTGGCACCCGACGAGCCCGCGAGGCGCACGGTCGAGGTCGAGGCGTTCTGCTCGTGGTCGGCGTGCAGGATGAAGATGCGCTCCATGGCGCGCGCCAGCACCGGGTTGACCTTGTAGTCCTCGCACGGCACGGCGAAGCACATGTGCAGGAAGTTGGCGGCGAAGGAGAGCTCGTTCTTCGGATAAACGAAGGGCTGGCCGATATGGTACTTGAACGCCATCGCGGCGATCGTCGGCATCTTCGCGATCAGCCGGATCGAGGCGACCATGCGGTGATGCGGGTCCGAGATGTCGGTCGAGTCGTGATAAAAGGCCGACAGAGCGCCGACGACGCCGCACATGACGGCCATCGGGTGCGCATCGCGGCGAAAGCCAGTGAAGAAGCGCGAAAGCTGCTCGTGCACCATGGTGTGGTGCGTGACGCGATAATCGAAATCCTCCTTCTGCGCCTTGGTCGGCAGTTCGCCGTAGAGCAGCAGGTAGCAGGTTTCGAGGAAATCGCCGTGCTCGGCGAGCTGGTCGATCGGATAGCCGCGATGAAGGAGGATGCCCTCGTCGCCGTCGATATAGGTGATCTCCGATTCGCAGCTCGCGGTCGAGGTGAAGCCTGGATCGTAGGTGAAGGCGCCAGTGTTCTTGTAGAGCGTCGCGATGTCGATGACGTCCGGACCGACAGAGCCTTTCCGCACCTTGAATTCGTGGGAATCGCCACCGAATTCGAGTTTCGCCGTCCCTTCAGTCATATCAACACCTCATTCATGCGGAAGACTTTCTTTGGCAGTGCATCATTGTCATGAGACATAACCGACGACCCGCCGTGCGCGCTCTAGCTAGCGCATTTGCATTGCCGTGCCAAGTTCACCGACAGTTGCATGCTGCGCTGCGAAAAGCTCTTCACTTTTCGGCCTGATCGCGAAGCCGGCCGAGACTTTCCTCACGGCCCAGAACGGCCAGAACGTCGAAAACGCCAGGCGAAACGGAGCGGCCGGTCAAGGCTGCGCGCAGGGGTTGTGCCGCCTTGCCCAACTTCAATCCGGTCTCCTCCGCATAATTGCGAACCGCAGCTTCCGTCTCGGATGCGCTCCATTCGCCGACGGCTTCCAGGCGGGGCAGGAGGTCGCGAACGACGTCGCGGCCGCCATCGGCGAGGATCTGCTCAGCCTTCTCCTCCATCGGCAAGGGCCGCGCGGCGAACAGGAAAGCCGCGCCGTCCTTCAGCTCGACAAGCGTCTTGGCGCGATCCTTGAGGCCGGACATCGCCGCCAGAAGTTGCGCGCGGCGCTCCGGCGTCAAAGCCGCAATCATTTCCGCCCCACCGGCAAGATAGGGCAGCGTCGCCTCGAATGCGCCGAGAAGCTCGGCATCGTCGCTCTGGCGCATATGAACGCCGTTGAGCGCCTCCAGCTTGGCGAAGTCGAAGCGGGCCGCGCCCTTGTTGACGTCCTCGATTTCGAACCATTCGATCATCTGGTCCAGCGTCATGATCTCGTCGTCGCCATGGCTCCAGCCGAGACGGACGAGATAGTTGCGCAGTGCCGCCGGCAGATAGCCCATCTCGCGATAGGCCTCGACGCCGAGCGCGCCGTGGCGTTTGGACAGCTTGGCGCCATCCGCGCCATGGATCAGCGGGATGTGGGCCATGACCGGAACGTCCCAGCCCATCGCCTGGTAGATGATGGTCTGGCGCGCAGCGTTGGTCAGGTGGTCGTCGCCGCGAATGATGTCGGTGACGCCCATGTCGTGGTCGTCGACGACGACCGCGTGCATGTAGGTCGGGTTGCCGTCCGAGCGCAGGATGATGAAATCGTCGAGGTCCTTGTTGGGAAAGCGAACTTCGCCCTGAACCTTGTCGGCGACGATGGTGAAGCCGTCCTGCGGCGCCTTGATGCGCACGACCGGCTTGACGCCGGCGGGCGCCTCGGACTGATCGCGGTCGCGCCAGCGCCCGTCATAGCGCGGCGGCTTGCCCTCGGCACGCGCCTTCTCGCGCATCTCGGTCAATTCCTCGGGCGAGGCATAGCAGTAATATGCCTTGCCGCTCTTCACCAACTCCTCGCCGATCTCGCGATGGCGGTCGGCGCGCTCGAACTGCGAGACAGGCTCGCCGTCCCAGTCCAGCCCGAGCCATTTCAGCCCGTCGAGGATCGCGGCGGTCGCTGCGTCGGTGGAGCGCTCGCGGTCGGTATCCTCGATCCGCAGCAGCATCTCGCCGCCCGTGTGCTTGGCATAGAGCCAGTTGAAAAGCGCGGTGCGCGCGCCGCCGATGTGCAGATAGCCGGTCGGCGAGGGGGCAAAGCGGGTGACAACCTTGGAGGACATGATTGCTCCTGGAGAACTTGGGGAGGCGCACGGCTCGGCCGCGTCGCGGGCGCTGTGGCCATTCGTGGTGGCTCATGTAGCATAGGCGGCTTGAGGCGCAAGCGGGCGGGCAGGGGATATGGCCGGGGACACGCGTCAGGACGAGGAATGGCGCGCCTTCGTTCCGCCCGGCGAGGCGGACGAAGCGGACATTGTGCCCGTTCGGGCCGAAGCCGGCGCGCGCCTCGACACCAGGCCATCACCGCGCCACATGGGTTCGTCCCACACGCTTCCCTCGCGCGACGCCGCCGCCCGCGCCGTGGCCGACGAGCGCGATCGCGGAACAGGCTTCGTCTTCATCCCGGTCGCGATGGCGCTTGGCGTCATCGTCTACGGAGCGCTTCCCTTCGAGCCGCCACTCGTCTTTGTCGCCGCGATCCTTGGCGCTTTGGTCGTCGTGGGGCATCTTGCGCGGGGCCGGCCCGCTTTGTCCTTCGCCGTATTCGCCGCACTGGCCGCCATCGCCGGGGCAGGGGTTGCCGGCGTGGAAACCTGGCGAGCCGACACGGCGATGATGGGGTCGGAAATCGGGACGGAGATCACCGGACGGGTGGTGCGGATCGAGCATCAGGCAACCGGCCGCACGCGCCTGACCGTCGACGTGATCTCGACCGCCCGGCCGGAACTGCGCTATGCGCCCGACCGCGTTCGCCTGTCCGCGCGAAACGTGCCACCCGAACTGCAGCTCGGCATGACGATCGCCGGCATCGCGCGGCTGATGCCGCCATCCGGGCCGGTGCGCCCTGGCGGCTACGACTTCGCCTTCAACAGCTATTACGACGGCATCGGGGCGATCGGCTTTTTCCTGCGCGATCCCGTGCTCGCCTCGTCGTCCTCGCAACCCGACTGGCGCGAGCGGTCGAAACTGCGCCTCGAATCCGTCCGCCTCGCCATCGCCGCGCGGGTGCGCGCCGTCCTCGAAGGTGCCGAGGCCGAAATCGCAGCAACCTTGATCGCAGGCGTTCGCGCGGGCATACCCGAGACGATCAACGAGGACCTACGGAAAACAGGTCTCGCGCACATACTGTCCATTTCCGGCCTGCACATGGCGCTCGTCGCGGGCACCGTTCTCGTCACCATTCGCGGTGGCTTCGCGCTCTTTCCGGTCTTCGCCTCGCGTCGTCCGGTGAAGAAGTACGCGGCAACCATCGCGCTGATCGCGGCGACGCTCTATCTCGGCATATCCGGCGGTGAAGTCGCCGCGCAGCGCAGCTACATCATGCTGGCGGTGATGCTCGTCGCGATCCTCTTCGACCGGGCGGCCATCACGATGCGCAATCTGGCAATTTCCGCGATCATCGTCATCGCGATATCGCCGCACGAAGTCGTCGGACCGAGCTTCCAGATGTCGTTCGCCGCGACGGCGGCACTCATCGGCGCCTATGGCTGGTGGAGCGAACGGCGCCGCGTGCCCGAGGCGCCGCGAGCCGAACGCGGCGCGATCGGTCGCCTTGCCGCAGGCGCGTTCAAGTTCATGCTCGGTCTTGCCGCGACCTCGGTGATCGCCGGGCTCGCGACGACGCTTTATGGGGCCTACCACTTTCACCGCGTCTCGCCTCACGCGCTCTGGGTCAACCTCAGCGCCATGCCGATCGTCTCGGCGATCATCATGCCTTTCGCGGTCCTCTCGGCCCTCATGATGCCGTTCGGCCTTGAGGCGCTGCCCCTGCGCGTCATGGGCGCCGCAATCGGGGTGGTTACCGAGATCGCCGCCTGGTTTGCGACGCGCTCGCCGATCGATGCCGTCGGTTCGCTGCCCGTCGCTGCCGTCGCGGTGCTCACGGTCGGTCTCGTCGCCATGACCGCGCTCTCGGGCAAGTTGCGCCTGATCGCGCTGCCATTCTTGATCCTCGGGACCGGCCTCATCGCAAACCGCGACCTGCCGGATGTCCTTGTCTCGGAGGATGGACGGCTCGTCGCAATCGCCGGCCAGGGGCGGACGCTTCACGTCAATCGATCCCGGCCGAACGGCTTCACGATCCAGAACTGGCTGCATGGAATGGATGCGGACCGTTTCCAACCGCCTGCCGATGCGGCAACGCTGGCCGAAGCGATTGACCGGGTCTCGACCGTGCCGGGTTTTTCCTGCGCGGACAAGACATGCGTCGCGCAGGACGAGCAAGGGCGTCTAGTGGCGCATGTACCGGACGCGGTCGCCGCTTTCGCATTCTGTACCAGCGCCGCGCTGATCGTGATCGATGATGCGACTGCGGGCAATGTCTGTCGGACGGGAGAGGCGGCGATCGTGACGAAGAAGGACCTGGCACGGCGGGGCAGTGCGGAAATCCGATTGGGCAACGCAGGTGCCCTGCCAAACATCATCCATGCCATCCACGAGCCCTACCGGCCGTGGCACAGCCACCGCCAGTTCTCCCGCGAGGCGCGCGGGATGCCGCCCTATCGCCGCGACTGACGGCACAGCAGCTCAGTACTTGCGGAGCAGCCCGACCAGCTTGCCTTGAACCTTGACGCGCTCTGAACCGTAGATCTTCGTCTCGTAGGCCGGATTGGCGGCTTCGAGCGCGATCGACGCGCCCTTGCGGCGGAAGCGCTTCAAGGTTGCCTCCTGATCGTCCACCAGCGCAACGACGATCTCGCCCGGAGTCGCGGACTGACCCGCCCGGATGATCACCGTGTCGCCATCGAGGATGCCGGCCTCGATCATCGAATCGCCATGAACGTCGAGCGCGTAGTGCTCGCCGCCCGCCAGCATCTCCGGCGGCACGGCGACCGCGCGGGTCGCGTGCTGGATCGCGTCGATCGGGACGCCGGCGGCGATCCGGCCCATGACGGGAATCTCGACCGGCGCTCGTGTCACCGGAACCGGCTGCGCCTTCTCCGTCCTTACCGCCGGCTTTTCCGACAGGCTGCCCTGGATGACGCTCGGCTGGAAACGCCGCGGCTGCTGGGAGATCGATTCGGGCAGCTTGATCACCTCGAGCGCGCGTGCCCGATTTGGCAGGCGCCGCAGGAAGCCGCGCTCCTCGAGCGCTGTGATGAGGCGATGGATGCCGGACTTGGAAGCCAGCCCGAGCGCCTCCTTCATTTCGTCGAAGGACGGCGGCACGCCGCTCTCCTTCAGCCGCTGATGGATGAAGAGCAGGAGTTCGTGTTGCTTGCGCGTGAGCATGGCAGTCCTTACAAGGAGAATCGCCGAAAAACAAAACCAGAACAAACTTAACCGTTCTTCATGTGTTCTGCAACAGGCGCGTGAAAGTCGAGCAATCTGGACAAAACATGGCCCATACCGACCGAATTCTCTTTTGCCTCGGCGCGCTTTGCGGCGCCTGCGGTGTCGCACTTTCGGCGGTCGCCGCGCACCGAGAGGGCACGCTCGGCACCGCGGCCGACATGCTGTTGTTCCATGCACCGGCGCTGATGGTGCTGGCAGGAATGCAATTCGGCCGGCTTCAGCTTGCCGGCACCTGGATTCTCGCGGTCGGGCTCGCGCTCTTCTGCGGGGACATTGCTGCCCGCGCATTTCTCGGCGACCGGCTGTTCCCGATGGCCGCACCTGCCGGCGGCATGCTGTTGATCGGCGGCTGGGCCGTCGTCGCAGCTTCTGCGCTGTTCAGCCGGCGCGGATCAACCTGATCGCGTCGTCCCGCCCGAAGAGATAGAGCAGGGTACGGATCGCTCGCCCGCGCGGCGTGGCGAGGTCGGGGTCGCGCTGGAGGAAGAGCCGCGCATCGTCGCGCGCAACCGACAGGAGGTCGGCATGGTGTTCGAGGCGGGCAAGCTGGAAGCCGGGCGTGCCCGACTGGCGCGTGCCGAGGAGTTCGCCTTCGCCGCGCAGTTTCAGGTCCTCTTCGGCGATACGGAAGCCGTCTTCCGTATCGCGCATGACGGTCAGCCGCTGCTTGGCGACCTCGCCCAGCGGCGACTGGTAGAGGAGGATGCAGCTCGACGCCGCCTGTCCGCGCCCGACCCGGCCGCGCAACTGGTGAAGCTGGGCGAGACCGAAACGCTCGGCATGCTCGATGACGATGATCGTGGCGTCGGGCACGTCGACGCCGACTTCGATGACGGTCGTTCCCACGAGGATGCGCGTGCGGCCGGCCTTGAAGTCGGCCATCGCCTCGTCCTTGGCCGCACCCGACATGCGCCCGTGGACGAGCCCGACGTCTGGGCCGAAAATGTCTGCCAACGCCTTGTGCCGATCGGCGGCGGACATCACGTCCATGCCTTCCGCTTCCTCGACCAGCGGGCAGATCCAGTAGATCTTCTGGCCTTCGTCGACCGCGCGGCGCATCCGCGCGATCAAATCCGACAGGCGTTCGAGAGGCAGGGTGACGGTCTGTATGGGCTGGCGGCCGGCCGGCTTCTCGTCGAGGCGAGAGACGTCCATGTCGCCGAAGGCCGTGAGGACCAGCGTGCGCGGGATCGGCGTCGCGGTCATGACGAGGATGTCGGGCGCCGCGCCCTTGGCGCCGATCGCAAGGCGCTGGTGGACGCCGAACCGGTGCTGCTCGTCGATGACGGCGAAGGAGAGATCGTGGAAACTGACGCTTTCCTGGAAGATCGCGTGGGTGCCGATGACGATGTCGATCGTCCCGTCAGCGATCGCGGCAAGTGTTTCCGCGCGCTCGCGGCCTTTCTCGCGGCCGGTCAGGATGGCGGCGCGAAGCCCGGCCTTCTCGGCCAGCGGCGCGATCGTCGCAAAATGCTGGCGCGCGAGGATTTCGGTCGGCGCCATCAGCGCGGACTGGCCGCCGGCCTCGGCAATCCGCGCCATGGAAAGCAACGCGACGACGGTCTTGCCTGAGCCGACATCGCCCTGGAGAAGCCGCAGCATGCGATCCGGCTTGGCGAGGTCGGCTTCGATCTCGGCGATTGAGCGTTGCTGCGCGGCGGTGAGCGCATAGGGCAGGGCGTCGCGGATCGCCGCGCCCTTGGCGCCATCGCCGAGCCGTGCTTGCCCCGCAACCCGCTTCATGCGCAGGCGCACCAGTGCGAGCGCGATCTGGCCGGCGAGAAGCTCGTCATAGGCGAGCCGGCGCCATGCGGGGCTCGTCACGTCGCAATCTGCGGGCGCTTCGGGCTGGTGGAGATGGAGAAGCGCTTCGCGAAAATCGGGAAAGTCGTGGCGACCAAGCACGGTCTGGTCCTGCCATTCGGGAAGGATCGGCATCCGCTCGAGCGCCGAGGCAACCGCCTTGCGCACCAGCTTTGCAGAAAGCCCGGCCGTCATTGGATAGACCGGCTCGATCGCGGGCAGTGCGCTGGCGTCGGCCTTGGCGACGATGTGATCCGGGTGAACTATCGACGGGCGGCCGTTGAACCACTCGACCTTACCGGAGACGACGATCTCGCCGCCGACCGGCATCAATTTTTCCAGCCACTGGCCCTTGGCATGGAAGAAGGTGAGCGCGATCTCGCCGGTCTCGTCGAACGCGAAGACGCGGTAGGGCACCGAGCCACGGCCACGAGGTGGCGGCTGGTGGCGGTCGACGGCCAGGTCGAGCGTTACGATCGACCCTTCGCCCGAAAGCGCGACGCCGGGACGGCGCGTGCGGTCGATCACCGAATGGGGCGGCACGAAGAGAAGGTCGGCCGCGCGCACGTCGCGGCCCGTCGTGTCGGCCGAGACGATGCGGCGCATCAACTCGGCCGTCTTCTCGCCGATGCCGGCGAGCGAGGTGACGGGCGCAAAGAGGGGATCGAGTTCGGTCGGACGCATGGCGCGCGATACTATCGACGCAACTTCGCGGCCGAAAGGCTGACATCGCGTTTCCCAGACGCTATATGCGCGGTCCAACCCGATAGGCCCTTCATGTCCGAAAATCCCGCTGATCTGCTCGATATCCGCAAGCGCAAGGCGCGTTTTCGCGCTTGGCATCGCGGGATGCGCGAGGCCGACCTCGTCATCGGTGGCTTTGCCGATCGCGAACTTGGCAAATTCGACGAAGGGCAGCTCGAACTCTTCGAATCCCTGCTCGGCGAATCCGATGGCGACATCGTCAAGTGGATTACCGGCGAAATGCCGGTGCCGCCGCATCAGGACAACGAAATCGTCCGCCGCATGATCACCGATGCCCGCAGCCTCGCCACCTGACATGACGCTTCTTAATCCCATTCACATCTCCGCCAAGCGTACTGGTGAACCGACGGTCGTCGACGGCGTTGCCGATGGCTACGAGGCCTTCGCACTGGCGGCGATTGCGGCTGCGCAGGATGGCCCGGTCGTCTTCGTCGCGCGCGATGGGCAGAAAATCCCGGCGCTCGCCGACATCCTGCAATTCGTCGCGCCCGGCCTGCCGGTGCTCGAACTGCCGGCCTGGGATTGCCTCCCCTATGACCGCGTTTCGCCCGGCAGCGACGCGGTCGCACGCCGGCTGGACGCAATGGCGTCGATCGCGACCCTCCGCAAAAAACCGCACCGCGCCATCGTCCTCGTCAGCGCCAATGCGGTGCTGCAGAAGATGCCGCCGCTCGATTTCGTCGCCGGCCAGACGCTGAGCGCGAAGCCTGGCAACCAGATCGACATGAACGATCTGGTTGCGCGGCTGGAGACGAGCGGGTTCGAGCGCGTAGCGACGGTGCGCGACGTCGGCCAATATGCGGTGCGCGGCGGCATTCTCGACCTGCTCGCGCCCGGCGCGGAGGAGGCGCTGCGGCTCGACTTCTTCGGCGACACGCTGGAATCGATCCGCGCCTTCGACCCCGCCTCGCAGCGCACGACCGGCCAGCGGCGCGAATTGCGGCTGCAGCCGATGAGCGAAATCGCGCTGACGCCCGAGACGATCAGCCGCTTTCGCCGCAACTACATCGAACTCTTCGGCGCGCCCTCGCGCGACGATGCGCTCTACGCCTCGATCAGCGAGGGCAAGCGCTTTGCCGGCATGGAGCACTGGCTGCCGCTCTTCTTCGAAACGGTCGAAACCATTTTCGACTATCTGCCGGACGCGCCGGTCGTGTTCGACCATCTCTCGCGCGAGGCGATCGGCGAGCGACACACGCTGATCCGCGACTATTACGATGCGCGCAAGCGCCAGTCGTCCGGCAGCGTCGGCGAAGCGGTGCCCTATAAGCCGCTGCCGCCGGACGCGCTCTACCTTTCAGCCGATGCCGTCAAGGCGGCGGGCGAGGGCCGCGACGTCCTCGAATTCACGCCCTTCGCCGCACCGGAAGTCGACCGCCGCCGCATCATCCATGCAGGTGCCGAGGCCGGCCGGTCCTTCGCCGAGGAACGGGCAGACCCGTCGATCAACGTCTTCGACCGCGCTGCGCGCTACATCGCGGACTTGCGTGCCAAGAAGCGCAAGGTCGTCGTCGCCGGCTGGTCGGAAGGTTCGTCCGATCGTCTGGCGCAGATCCTCGGCGAGCACGAACTCGAAGGCGTCGCCCGCGTCTCCTCGCTGGCCGACCTCGAAAAGCTTGGGACCGACAAGATCGGCCTTGCGATCCTGCCGCTCGAAAGCGGTTTCCAGACCGAGAAGCTGGTCGTCGTCGCCGAGCAGGACATTCTCGGCGACCGCCTCGTGCGCCGTTCGAAGAAGCGCAAGAAGGCATCTGATTTCATTGCCGAAGTCGCGGCCCTGAACGCCGGCGACATCGTCGTCCATGCCGACCACGGCATCGGCCGCTTCGTCGGGCTGCAGACGATCACGGCCGCCGGCGCGCCGCATGACTGCCTGGAACTGCGCTATGCCGGCGACGATCGGCTCTTCCTGCCGGTCGAGAACATCGAGCTTCTGTCGCGCTATGGCGCCGAGGGCTCCGAGGCTACGCTCGACAAGCTCGGCGGCGGCGCGTGGCAGGCCCGCAAGGCGAAGCTCAAGAAGCGCCTCCTCGAAATGGCCGGGCACCTGATCCGCATCGCGGCGGAGCGCACCTTGCGGCCCGCGCCTGTGATGGCGCCGCCGGACGGCGTCTATGGCGAATTCGCCGCGCGTTTCCCTTATGACGAGACGGACGACCAGCAGAATGCCATCGACGCGGTGCTGGACGATCTGGCGCGCGGCCGCCCGATGGACCGCCTGATCTGCGGCGATGTCGGCTTCGGCAAGACGGAAGTGGCGCTGCGCGCGGCCTTCATCGCGGCGCTCGAAGGGTTCCAGGTCGCCGTGGTCGTGCCGACGACGCTTCTCGCGCGCCAGCATTTCAAGACGTTCTCGCAGCGCTTTGCCGGGCTTCCGGTTAAGGTCCGGCAGGCCTCGCGGCTGGTCGGCTCGAAGGAACTCGCCGAGACGAAAAAAGGCATCTCGGACGGCGCGATCGACATCGTCGTCGGCACCCATGCGCTTCTGGGCTCCGCCGTCAGCTTCAAGAATCTCGGCTTGCTGATCGTCGACGAGGAGCAGCACTTCGGCGTCAAGCACAAGGAGCGGCTGAAGGAGCTGAAGAGCGACGTCCACGTTTTGACGCTCTCCGCGACGCCGATCCCGCGCACGCTGCAACTGGCGTTGACGGGCGTGCGCGAACTTTCGCTCATTACCACGCCGCCGGTCGACCGCATGGCGGTGCGCACCTTCATCGCGCCGTTCGATCCGTTGGTGATCCGCGAGACGCTCCTGCGCGAGCGCTATCGCGGCGGCCAGAGCTTCTACGTCGTGCCCCGCATTTCCGACCTCGGCGAGATCAAGCAGTTCCTCGACGAGCAGGTGCCGGAACTGAAGGTCGCGACCGCGCACGGCCAGATGGCGGCAGGCGAGCTCGACGACATCATGAACGCCTTCTACGACGGCCAGTACGACGTGCTCCTGTCGACGACCATCGTCGAATCCGGCCTCGACATCCCGACCGCCAACACGCTGGTCGTCCACCGCGCCGACATGTTCGGTCTCGCCCAGCTCTACCAGATCCGGGGCCGCGTCGGTCGCTCGAAGTCACGCGCCTATGCACTCCTGACGCTGCCGGCCAACAAGATGCTGACCCAGCAGGCCGACCGCCGGCTGAAGGTGCTGCAGTCGCTGGATACGCTCGGCGCCGGCTTCCAGCTCGCCAGCCACGATCTCGACATCCGCGGCGCCGGCAATCTTCTCGGCGAGGAGCAGTCCGGCCACATCAAGGAAGTCGGTTTCGAACTCTATCAGCAGATGCTTGAAGAGGCCGTGGCCGAGACGAAGGGTGATGTCGATGCGGGGTCGGGCGAGTGGTCGCCGCAGATCGCGGTCGGCACGGCCGTCATGATCCCGGAAAGCTACGTGCCGGACCTGCAACTGCGCATGGCGCTCTATCGCCGCCTGGCAGACCTCGATACGCCGCAGGAGATCGACGGTTTCGGCGCAGAGTTGATCGACCGTTTCGGCCCGCTGCCGCAGGAAGTCGAGCATCTGATGAAGATCGTCTTCATCAAGGGCCTGTGCAAGCGTGCCAATGTCGAGAAGCTGGACGCCGGGCCGAAGGGCGTCGTCATCCAGTTCCGCAACAAGAGCTTCCCGGAACCGGCTGGACTCGTTCGCTATATCGGCGAGCAGGGGGCGGCGGCGAAGATCCGTCCGGACCATTCGATCGTGCTCGTGCGCGACTGGGCGACGCCGGCCAAGCGCCTGCAGGGATCGGCCGTCATCATGACGCAACTGGCGAAGATTGCGGACAAGGCCGCTTAGGCGGCAGGTCCAAGTTCACCGCGCGCCTTGGCGGCCGAAATCTGGCGGATCGCATCGGCGAGAACGTCCGGGTCCTGCGCACCCATCACGGCGTAACGGCCTTCGAGGAGGTAGCAGGGAACGCCGGTGACGCCCATTTGCTGGGCGGTCTCGATCTCGGCGCGGGTTTCTGCGACGTCGGCATCGCTCGCAAGCAGCGCCTCGACCAGCGCCGCATCCATGCCCGCCTCGCGCGCGATGTCGATGAGGACAGCGCGGTCGCCGACATTGCGGCCTTCCTCGAAATAAGCCTGCATCAGCCGCTTCTTGACCTCGGTCTGCCGGTTGCCCTCGGCGGAAGCGGCCCAGCGGATGAGCCGGTGCGCGTCTAGCGTGTTCGGCGAAACCTTGATCGCATCGAAGGCGAAGTCGATGCCAGCCGAGCGGCCAGCCTCGGCGACGCGCGCATGGATTTCGCGGAGCTTTTCCTCGCTACCGAATTTCGCCAGCATGTATTGCCTGCGGTCGCGCCCTTCCGGCGGAATGGTCGCATCGAGCTGGAAAGGCCGCCAGCGCACGTCGACCGGCACCTCTTGGGCCTGAGCCATTGCCGCATCGAGCCGCTTCAGGCCGATATAGCACCAGGGGCAGACGACGTCGGAAACGACGTCGATCGAGATCGGGACCGTGTGCTGCATGAGCTAGTTCCTATTGCGCACTCCACCATGCAGGCAGGTGGATGCCGTAAAGCGGAACCTTATCAGGGCGCTCGATCCGCGACCAGCGCGCGACCCACAACTCGGGCTGGTGATAGAGCGGCACGACATAGGCACCGTTGAGAAGGACCCGGTCATAGGCGCGCACCGCGTCGACGAAGCTCTCGCGCGTCGTGGCGGTCAGGAGATTGCCGATCATCGCATCGACGGCAGGCTCGGCGACGCCGGCATAATTCATCGTGCCCTGCGGCTCTTTCGC
The DNA here is from genome assembly GCA_023389195.1 of Pseudomonadota bacterium. Taxonomy (GTDB): domain Bacteria; phylum Pseudomonadota; class Alphaproteobacteria; order Rhizobiales; family Rhizobiaceae; genus Aliihoeflea. The sequence goes on along the minus strand of JAEWET010000009.1, from coordinate 39,572 downwards.
CCGACTTCCCCAGCGCCCGACCTGCTCCACGCCGGGAGAGAGCGACGAGGTGTAGGTGTGGAGGATGACGTCGTAGTCGTAGGTCAGGAGCCGCTGCTGGTACTGCGCGTCGTCGACCGAGCGCATCGTCAGCTCGATGCCGATGGCACGAAGCGTACGCTGCCAGGCGGACGCGATCTCCTCGCCATTGCGCCCGCGCAGCATGATTTCGAAGGCGAGGGGGCGACCGTTCGGGCCGACCATGCGGCCGTCCTGCATCGTGTGACCGGCCGCCTTCAGCGCCTCGAACCCCTTGCGCAGGAAATCGCGGTCCCGGCCGCTTCCATTGGTCTTCGCCGGTTGGTGTTCGCCGGCAAGGATTTGCGGCTCGATGGTCTCGGCGAATTCGCCGAGCAATGCGAGTTCGGCTTCGCTCGCCTCACGGCCGACGGAGGAAAGCTCGGAACGCTCATAGAATGATCCCGTCCGCTCGTAGGCATTGGACAGGAGCGTGCGGTTGACCCATTCGAAGTCGAAGAGCCCCGCCAACGCACGTCGCACGGCCACATCCTGGAAGACCGGCCGGCGCGTGTTCATGACGAAGCCCTGCATGCCGGAGGGCAACCCGGTCTCGAATTCGTCCTGCACGACGGCGCCCGACGCGACGGCGGGGAAATCGTAACCCGTCGCCCAGCGCTGCGCATTGGTCTCGAGCTGGATGTCGACGAGACCCTTCTTGAACGCCTCGAACATGGTGTTCGTGTCGCGGTAGTAGGTGATGCGGATCTCGTCGTAATTGTCGAGACCGCGCTTCGAGGGATGATCCTTCGCCCAATAATCCTCGTCGCGCTTCAGGACGATGCGCTCGCCCGGACGAACTTCGGCGATCTCGTAGGGTCCGCTGCCGATCATCGGCGTCAGTGTCGAGCGGTCGAATGTCTCGCGGTCGATGGCATGTTCGGGCAGCACCGGCATCAGGCCGAGGATCAGCGGCAGTTCGCGGTCCGGCTCGACGAACTCGAAGCGCACCTTGTCGCCGTCGACGATGGTTTCGGCGACCTTTCGCGCCGTCGTCGCATAGCGCGGATAGCCCTTTTCGGCCAAAAGCTCGACCGTGAAGGCGACATCCGCTGCCCGCACCGGCTCGCCGTCCGAAAACCGCGCATCGGAATCGATGGTGAACTCGACGAACGAGCGCGCGTCGTCGGTCTCGACCGCCTTCGCGATCAGCGGATAGAGCGAAAACGCCTCGTCGTAAGAGCGCTGCATGAGCGTCTCGAAGACGTTGTTGCCGAGTTCGAGGTCGAGGATGCCGCGCGCGCCGGAGCCTTGCACGATGAACGGGTTGAGGCTGTCGAACGAACCCTGGACGGCGTAGTCGATTCGCCCGCCCCTGCGGGCGTCGGGGTCGGCATAGGGGAGGTGGGCATAGCCTTCGGCGAGCGCCGGTTCGCCATGCATGGCGATGGCATGTTGCGGCTCGGCCATTGCATGCGCAAGCGGCAGCGCCATGACCGCGGCTGCGGCTGCCAAGCCCAGAAGTCCTCGCATCTTAGCCTCTCCGAAAATCGCGCGATGATTCGCGAAAGCCTAGTCGATACGCGGCTTCGTTTGAACCGGCCCAGCGCCTCACGCGACGATCTGCGCTAGCTTCTGGGCAAAAAGGCGGTGGCTCTGGATTTCGGCCGGCATAAGGTGTAGACGCCCCCGGCAGTCATGCTCTCGCCGCATTTGGTCAACACGACGCCAATCGATGGGCCACGGCCGGTGCCGACACTCAGATCTTACGCGAAAGGATCGCTTCGGATGACGACCCTTACCACCGCATCTACGATTTCCACGATTGCCGCTGGCCTGGTGGGGCTGGCACTTTCGACATCGGGCGCCAGCGCCCAGCAGCAGCCTGAATTGCCACAGGGCTGGTTCAAGGCCTGCAGCCAGCAGGAAGAGACCAACATCTGCAACGTGCAGAACATCATGGTCTCCGAATCCGGCCAGTTGCTGACCGGCGTCAGCCTGATCCAGATCGAAGGCGGCCAGGCCCGCCGCGTCTTCCAGGTCACCGTTCCGCCCGGCCGTCTTCTGCCCCCCGGCATCGGTATGCAGATCGACGGTGGCGAGACCCAGAAGCTCGACTACGTCATCTGCCTGCCCGACCGGTGCATCGCGGAAGGCCAGTTGACGGACAATCTGGTCGCCTCCTTCAAGCGCGGCTCGAACCTGCGCCTGACGTCGGTGAACTTCCAGAACCAGCCGAATCCGATCCAGGTTTCGCTGTCCGGCTTCACCCAGGCCTTCGACGGAGCGCCGCTTCAGCAGTCCGACATCGAGGACCGCCAGCGCCAGCTTCAGGACTTCGTCAGCCGCAACACGGAAGATTTCAACCGTCGCCTGCGCGAAGAGCAGGAACGTGCCAAACAGGGCGGCACCGCCGCTCCGGCAGCCGGTGCGGCAACCGAAACCGACTAGGCTTCGGCTTCGGCGAACGAATCGAAACGGGCGGCCTCGGGCCGCCCGTTTTTCGTTTCAGTGGCTTGCGCGGGGCTTCGGCTCGTATCGCCCCTCGCTCAGCGCTCCGAAATACTCGCGAAGCTGCGGGTGGCGTACCGGCTCGCCGGTTTCGTCAGGCAGGAGGTTCTGTTCCGAAACATAGGCGACGTATTCCGTCTGCGCGTTTTCGGCGAGCAGGTGATAAAAGGGCTGATCCTTTCGCGGACGCATGTCGGCGGGAATGGCGCGATACCATTCCTCGGTGTTGGCGAACTCGGGATCGACGTCGAATATCACACCGCGGAACGGGAAGATGCGGTGGCGAACGACTTGGCCAATGGCGAACTTTGCGTTTCTTGTCTCGGGCATGTGTCTGACCTCACATGTCTATTTGGCGCAGGCGACGGGCGAATTCAATCCCGCCCGGGTTGACGCCCGGCCGATCGCTGCGTAAGCGCGGCCATCCGCACCGATTGCAGGCCCCATGTCGGAAATCGTCGCACTCGTTCTGCCCTTCTTCGGCATGATCTTCATCGGCGCGTTCGTCGCCCGGCTGACCAGGCAGCCTGTCGAGGCGCTGGGATGGATGAATTTCTTCATCATCTACCTCGCGCTGCCCGCCTTGTTCATCCAGCTTCTGTCGCGCACCCCGCTCGAGGATCTGGCCAACTGGCGCTTCATCCTCGGCGCCGTAGCGGCGACCTATTGCGTTTTCTTCCTGATGTTCGCGATCGCCTGGGTCAGGACACGCGATCTTCGCGCGACCACGATCCAGTCGCTCGCGGCCTCCTACGGCAATATCGGCTACATGGGTCCCGGCATCGCGCTTCTGGCGTTCGGGCCGGAAGCCGCGGTCCCTGTGGCGCTCATCTTCTGCTTCGAAAACGCCATCCACTTCGCGATGACGCCGTTCCTGATGGCGGTGGCGGACCGCAGCCGTCAGTCTTTCGGCAGCGTCGCGATGGACGTCCTGCGCAAGATCGCGCTGCATCCCTTCATCATCGCCTCCGCAATCGGCGTCGCGCTCGCCTGGCTGCAATACAGCCCGCCGCTGCCGCTTGAAACGCTGATCGACTTCTTCGCCCGCGCCGCCGCACCCTGCGCGCTTTTCGCGATGGGCGTGACGATCGCGCTTCGGCCGCTAAAGCGCGCGCCGGTCGAACTGTTGCCGATCACGCTCTTCAAGCTCGTCATCCATCCGGCGATCTGCTACGCGATCCTGACCGCGATCGGCGGCTTTCCGCCGATGTGGATCTATACCGCCGTGTTGCTCGCCGCGCTGCCGACGGCCACCAACGTCTTCGTCATCGCACAGCAATATGGCGTCTGGATTGAGCGGGCTTCGGCAAGCGTTCTGGTCACGACGATCGTGTCCATCGCCACGCTGACCCTGATCCTCTACGCCATCAAGTCCGGTCTGCTGCCCGTCGATCCCTGGTCCTGAAAGAGAGCATCGAGTGCAGGCCGCTACCCGGCCGCATGCCCTCATGCATGAAGAACGTCCGCAAAGGCGAAAAAGCGCGCAACGCCTCGAAGACGGTGCTGCGCGCAAGCTGGGCGGGAAGCAGGTCGGATAAGAGCGACCGGTTGAGCAGATTGACCGCATTGGCGCGCATGGCGACATCGGGACGGCGGTGCACTTCATACTCGGCCAGCGCCGCCGACACGCCCGGGTCCGCCCGGTGGCGGGTGGCTACCGAGACGAGGCTTTCCACGTCGCGGATGCCCAGATTGAGGCCCTGCGCACCGATAGGCGGAAAGACATGGGCCGCTTCCCCGATAAGAGCAATGCGCCTGTCGGCATAGCGGCGCGGCTGCGAGGTGGAAAGCGGATAAGCCTGGGGATCGACGTCGACCGTGACGCGCCCAAGCATCGAGCGCATCTGGCGTTCGACTCGGTCGGCGAGTTCGGCCCGGTCCAGCGCGAGAAGCTCGGCGGCATCCTGCGATTTCACCACCCAGACGAGGCTCGACCGGTCGCCGGCAAGCGGAACCTGCGTGAACGGCCCTGATTCGGTGTGGAACTCGGTCGAGATGCCCGAATGCGGGCGCGTGTGCGAGAAGGCGAGAACGATCGCCGTCTGTCCCGTCGGGCGCGCATCGACCTCGATGCCGGCGGCAAGGCGGGCAGGGGAGCTTCGCCCGTCCGCAGCGACGACCAGCCGCGCGGAAAGTTCGGAGCCATCGGACAGCACTGCGCCCACAAGGTGCTCGCCGGTCTCCCAGCGTTCCACCAGCCCCTCGTATCGGACGACACCGGGGCGCGCGACGGCGGCGCTTTCCAGCGCGGTGTTGAGTTCGCGATTGGCGATGTTGAGACCGAAGGCGGGAAGGTCGATCTCGGCCGCGCGGAACGTGACCGTCGGGCTGCGCACGAGCCGCGACGTCGCATCGACGATGCGCATGGTCTTCAGGGGTTCGCCATGTTGCGCAAGCACCGGCCCTAAGAGCAGCGCGTCGAGATAACGCAGGGCAGGGTCCATGATCGCGGTCGTGCGCCCGTCGCTCGTCGACGCCTTCGGACCGACCAGCGCCGTCCGGAATCCCGCATCGGCAAAGGCCAGCGCCGCGATCAGGCCGACGGGGCCGGTTCCCGCGATCAGGACATCGTACTCGACACGTTCCATGGTCTCAGCCTGCTTTCCGTTTGATATGAGCTATATGTTCTCACGCGCGGGATTGATCAACGGGGCGATTTGGCCCATTGCGGAGCCTCGACTTTGATTGGACGGCCGCCCGGCCATCCCTCGCAAGCTGGACTGGCCTCGACGTGAGCAAGGACACCAACCGGAAGCCGCTGTCGCAGCGCATCCCGAAGCCGAAGAAGAAAGTGACGTGGCCGCAGGCCCGCGCCTTCTCGGTCCACCTCCTGACGGCATCGGGATCGTTCCTTGCCTTCCTATCGCTGGTCGCGGCGGCGGAAAAGCAATGGACCGCCATGTTCCTGTGGCTTGGCCTTGCCCTCTTCGTAGACGGCATCGACGGACCGATCGCCCGCAAGCTCGACGTCAAGGAAGTGCTGCCAACCTGGTCGGGCGAGCTCCTCGACAACATCATCGACTACGTCACCTACGTCCTGATCCCCGCCTTCGCGCTCTATCAGAGCGGATTCATGGGCGAGGGGCTGTCTTTCCTGTCTGCCGCGATCATTGTCGTGTCGAGTGCGATCTACTACGCCGACACCGGCATGAAGACGAAGGAGAACTTCTTCAAGGGGTTCCCGGTCGTCTGGAACATGGTGGTCTTCACGCTCTTCGTCATCGAGCCGGGCGAGTGGATTTCCTTCGCGGTCGTCCTGATCGCGGCGCTGTTGACCTTCCTGCCGCTCAACTTCCTCCATCCGGTGCGCGTCCAGCGCCTGCGCCCGCTCAATCTGGGGGTATTCCTGGGCTGGTGCGCGCTGTCGGCCTATGCGCTTCTGATGGACATGAACCCGTCCGAATTCGTGCAGATCGCCATCGCGATCCTCAGCATCTACCTGTTCTGCGTCGGCATCGTCATGCAGATTTTCCCCACGCTGGGCCTCAAGAAGGGTTGAGGGCGACCGCCGATCACACGGTTGAAACTTGAAGCACTTTCAAATTCAGGCAAGCTTTGCGGGTTTGGACCGCCGGGCATAAGGTCACGTCAGGGAACACAAGAGGCAGGCCGAAAAGGTCGCCGAAATGGGGGTTGAGTGGATCAGTCCGATCCGAGCCAGACCGAAGCCTTGCTCGCGGTTCGCGGGCTGACCAAGATATTCGGATCGCTCAAGGCCTGCGACGATGTCGACCTGACCATCGGCCGGGGCGAAATCCATGCCCTTCTCGGCGAGAACGGCGCCGGCAAGTCGACGCTGGTCAAGATGCTGTTCGGCTCGCTGGAGCCGGCCTCCGGCACCATCCATTGGAAGGGCGAGCCAGTCCGCATATCCAGCCCCGCCCAGGCGCGTGCGCTCGGCATCGGCATGGTGTTCCAGCATTTCTCGCTGTTCGAGGCGCTGACGGCTGCCGAGAACATCGCGCTGTCCATCGACGACGACACGCCGATCATGAAGATCGCGGAACGCGCGCGAAACCTCTCCAAGGCCTACGGCCTGCCACTCGACCCGTTCAGCCATGTCGGCGACCTGTCGGTCGGCGAGCGCCAGCGCATCGAGATCATCCGCTGCCTGCTGCAGGAACCCGAGCTCATCATCCTCGACGAGCCGACCTCGGTGCTGACCCCGCAGGAAGCCGACAAGCTGTTCGAGACGCTGGAGCGGCTGAAGGGCGAGGGGAAGTCGATCCTCTACATCTCCCATCGCCTCGAAGAGGTGAAGCGCATCTGCGACCGCGCGACCGTCCTGCGGCACGGCAAGGTCGTCGGCCACTGCGACCCGAAGCAGGAAACGGCCGCTTCGCTGGCGCGCATGATGGTCGGCCTCGAGGTCCAGAACGTCACCCGCGACGTGCCCGCCCGTGCCAATGATCACCGGCCGCTGCTCGAGATCGACAAGCTGAGCCGCAAGCCCGCGACACCCTTTTCGGTCGCGCTGCGCGATATCTCCGTCACGGTCCATGCCGGCGAGGTGCTCGGTATTGCCGGCGTTGCCGGCAACGGGCAGGGCGAGTTCTTCGAGGCCGTTTCGGGCGAAGCGCTGCAGGATCGCGCCGATACGGTCCGCGTCGCCGGCCATACGGTCGGCCGGCTCGGGATTTCGCAGCGCCGACTGAAAGGCGCTGCCTTCGTGCCCGAGGAACGGCTCGGCCACGGCGCGGCGCCGGCCATGAAGCTTTCCGAAAACCTGTTCCTCTCGCGCTACCGCACCGACGCGCGCGAATATATGGGCGCGGCCGGTACGATACGCACGAGCCGCATCGCGGCTGCCGCGAAACGCATCGTCGAGGCAATGGACGTAAGGAAGAGCGCGGAAGACCCGGAAGCTTCCGCACTTTCCGGCGGCAATTTGCAAAAGTTCATCATCGGGCGCGAACTCGATCGCGAGCCGAAGGTCATGGTCGTCAACCAGCCGACCTGGGGCGTCGACGCCGGCGCGGCGGCACGCATCCGCCAGGCGTTGATCGACCTCGCGCGCTCCGGCTCCGCCGTCCTCGTCATCAGCCAGGACCTCGATGAACTGTTCGAGATGTCGGACGCCATCGCCGTCATGCATGACGGGCATTTGTCCGCGCCGATCCCGATAGCCGAGGCGACCTTCGAGAAGGTCGGGCTGCTGATGGGCGGCGCCGATGGGGCGCATCCACCGCGCCCGTTCGAGGAGGAAGCGGTCTGATGCGGCTCGAACTCGTCAAGCGGCCGCAGCAATCGACGCTGTTCAGCGCGCTGTCGCCCTTCATCGCCTTCGGCCTGACCATCGTCGCCGGCGCGATCCTCTTCGCCGCGCTGGGCAAGGACCCGGTCGAAACGCTCTACTACTATTTCATCGACCCGCTGACCGAGACGTGGTCGCTGCACGAACTGGCGATCAAGGCTGCGCCGTTGATCCTGATCGCGGTCGGCCTGTCCGTCTGCTTCCTGTCGAGCAACTGGAACATCGGCGCCGAGGGTCAGTTCATCATGGGCGCCATTGCCGGCTCGGTCCTGCCGGTGTTGTTTCCCGACTTCCAGTTCTGGTTCGTCCTGCCGCTGATGTTGATCATGGGCATGGCGGGCGGCGCGGCCTATGCCTTCATCCCGGCGCTCCTCAAGGTGCGGTTCAACACCAATGAAATCCTGTCGAGCCTGATGCTGGTCTACGTCGCCCAGCTCTTCCTCGACTGGTTGGTGCGCGGCCCATGGCGCAATCCGCAGGGCTTCAACTTCCCCGAAACGCGCAATTTCCACGAATACGCGATCCTGCCGGAAATCTGGTCGGCGTCGGGCCGCGCGCATTGGGGCTTCGTTTTCGCGATCGTCGCAGCGCTGGTTCTCTGGTTCATGCTGTCGAAGACGCTGAAGGGCTTCGAGGTCAAGGTCATCGGCCAGAGCCCGCGGGCAGGGCGCTTCGCCGGCTTTTCGGCCGGCCGCATGGTCGTCTTCGCCTTCCTCGTCTCCGGCGCGATGGCGGGCCTTGCCGGCATTTCGGAAGTGTCCGGCGCGATCGGGCAGCTTCGCCCGACGATTTCGCCGGGCTACGGCTTCACCGCAATCATCGTCGCCTTCCTCGGCCGCCTGAACCCGCTCGGCATCGTCGCCGCCGGCCTGATCCTCGCCTTGACCTATCTGGGCGGCGAAGCGGCACAGATCTCCGTCGGCCTGTCCGACAAGGTCGTGCGGGCCTTCCAGGGCTCCATCCTGTTCTTCGTGCTGGCCTGCGACACGCTGATCCACTACCGTGTGCGCCTCGTGCGCCCCGCTCAAAAGGCGGAGGCCGCCCATGTTTGAAGCCATCCTGCTCACCGTCTCGATGGCCGCGACGCCGCTTCTTCTCGCGGCGATCGGTGAACTCGTCGTCGAGCGCTCGGGCGTGCTCAACCTCGGCGTCGAAGGCATGATGATCATGGGCGCGGTGACCGGTTTCGGCGTCGCGCTGATGACCGGCAACCCGTTCCTCGGCGCGCTCGCGGCGATCATCGTCGGCGCGCTCTTCTCGCTGCTCTTCGCCTTCCTGACGCTGACGCTCGTGACCAACCAGGTGGCCACCGGCCTCGCGCTGACGCTTCTCGGCCTCGGCCTCTCCGGCATGATCGGCGAAAGCTTCGTCGGCCAGCCAGGCGTGCGCCTGCCGCGGCTCGACGTGCCGTTCCTTTCAGAACTGCCCATCGTCGGCCGGCTGGTCTTCAGCCAGGACCTGATCTTCTACGTGTCCGTCTTCCTGACCGTCGGCGTCGCCTGGTTCCTGTTCTACACCAAGGCCGGACTGACGCTGCGCTCGGTCGGCGACAACCACGCATCCGCCCACGCGCTCGGCATCAAGGTCGTGCGCATCCGCTATCTGGCAGTGCTGTTCGGCGGCGCCTGCGCGGGGCTTGCCGGCGCACATCTGTCGCTCGTCTACGTGCCGCAATGGGTGGAGAACATGACGGCCGGCCGCGGCTGGATCGCGCTCGCGCTCGTCGTCTTCGCCTCGTGGCGTCCGCTGCGCGTGCTGGCCGGCGCCTATCTCTTCGGCGCGGTGTCGATCGGCCAGCTCCATGCACAGGCGCTGGGCATCGGCATTCCCTCGCAGCTTCTTTCGGCACTTCCCTATATCGCGACGATTGTCGTACTTGTACTCATCTCTCGAAACCGGCGACTGACTATGGTGAACACACCGGCATCTTTGGGGCGGCCGTTTGTTCCAGATCGCTAGAAGTCAAAACACGGGATACGCCCCCTTGGTGACCAACAGAGGACGAACTTTGATGAAAAACACACTTCTTGCTCTGGCAGCTTCCGCTGCCGTGCTCATTCCGGCGGTCGCCTCCGCACAGGACGATCCGACCAAGGCCTGCTTCATCTATGTCGGCCCGATCGGCGATTTCGGCTGGTCCTACCAGCACCATCAGGGCCTTCTCGAAGCCGAAGAACATTTCGGCGACAAGCTCGAGACCGCCTACCTCGAAAGCGTGCCGGAAGGCGCCGACGCCGAGCGCGCCATCGAGCGCTTCGCCCGTTCGGGCTGCGACATCATCTTCACGACGTCGTTCGGCTACATGGACCCAACCAACAAGATCGCGGCCCGCTTCCCGGACGTGAAGTTCGAGCACGCGACCGGCTACAAGCGCGAAAGCGAAAACGTCGCGACCTACAATTCCAAGTTTCACGAAGGTCGCTACGTACAGGGCGTGATCGCCGCCAAGATGTCGGAAGCGGGCGTCGCCGGCTACATCGCCTCGTTCCCGATTCCCGAAGTAGTGATGGGCATCAACGCCTTCCTGCTCGGCGCGCAGTCGGTCAATCCGGACTTCCAGGTCAAGGTCGTCTGGGCCAACACCTGGTTCGACCCGGCCAAGGAAGCCGATGCCGCCACCGCGCTGATCGACCAGGGCGTCGACATCATCACGCAGCACACGGACTCGACCGGCCCGATGCAGGTCGCAGCCGACCGCGGCATCAAGGCATTCGGCCAGGCTTCGGACATGATCGAGTTCGGCAAGGAAACCCAGCTCACCTCGATCATCGACGACTGGGGTCCGTATTACATCGAGCGCATCGAGGCTGTCATCGACGGCACCTGGGAGCAGCACGACGTCTGGGAAGGCATGGCCGAGGGCCACGTCGTCATGGCGCCCTATACCAACATGCCCGACGACGTTAAGGCGCTGGCCGAAGAGACGGAAGCCAAGATCAAGTCCGGCGAGTTCGACCCCTTCACCGGCCCGATCAAGAAGCAGGACGGCTCCGACTGGCTCGCCGAAGGCGAGGTCGCCGAGGAAGGCGTGCTTCTCGGCCTGAACTTCTACGTCCAGGGCGTCGACGACCAGCTTCCGCAGTAAGCGAAACCTTCGCGAAAAATGGAACGGGCGCCTTCGGGCGCCCGTTTTCGTTTCCGGTACATCCTCCTGACAATCCGCTGTCAGGAGCACTCGGGTAGGGTGCGCCATCGATCCAGCGAGGAGACATTCGATGCTGACTTTCTATCACGCGCCCTGGTCCCGCAGTTCCGGCATGCTCTGGCTCATGGAGGAACTCGGCGTGCCTTACGAGATGGAACTCGTCGACATCCGCAAGGAAGGTGGCGTCAACGAGGCGTATCGGCAAATCCAGCCGAGCAAGAAAGTGCCCGCGATCGTCCATGACGGTGTCACCATCACCGAGCGCGCGGCGATCACCGCCTATCTGGCGGATCGCTTTCCGGAAGCAGGCCTCGCGCCGGCGATCGACGATCCACGCCGCGGGCCGTATCTCACCATGCTCGTCTACTGCGATTCCGTGTTCGACCCGGCGCTCGCGGCGCGCGCCCACGGTCTCACCTATGCAAGCAACGACTATTCGTTCGGCGTGTTCGAGGACATGGTGCGCTATGTCGAGCGGCAACTGACGGAACACGACTATGCCGTCGGCAACAGCTTCACCGCCGCCGATACGCAGCTTGCATCAGCCATCGGCTACACGATGAGCCACATGAAGGTGCTGCCCGAAAAGCCGGCCTTCGTCGACTACATGGCGCGCGTGGCAGACCGCCCGGCGAACAAGCGAGCCGCGGCGAAGGACTACGAACTCGCGATGGCGACGCCGTTTTTCCAGAAGCAGATGGAGTCGAACGGGTGATCAGACGGCCGTGCCGGTCAGGTCGTACGCGCCGGCGCTGTCGATCTTGACCGTCACGACATCGCCGACCCGCAGCGGGCGCCGCGAGGTCACCGAAACCGATCCGTCGATCTCCGGCGCGTCGTAGCGGGTGCGGCCCTTCGCGGTCAGGCCGGTCGTCTCGTCGATGATGACCGGCAGACGCTTGCCGACTTTCTTGGCCAGGAGCTTGGCGGAAACCTTCTGCTGGCGCTCCATGAAGCGGTTCCAGCGGATCTGCTTCACTTCGGCCGGCACCTCGGGAAGGTCCATCGCCTCGGACCGCGCACCACCGACCGGCTCGTATTTGAAGCAGCCAGCACGATCGATCTTCGCTTCGTCGATCCAGTTGAGCAGCATCTCGAAATCCTCCTCCGTCTCGCCGGGAAAGCCGACGATGAAGGTGGAGCGCAGGGCGAGGTCCGGGCAGATGTCGCGCCATTTGTGGATGCGGTCGAGCGTCTTTTCCTGATGTGCAGGCCGGCGCATGTTCTTCAGCACCGCTGGCGAAGCGTGCTGGAACGGAATGTCGAGATAGGGCAGCACCTTGCCCTCCGCCATCAGCGGGATGACCTCGTCGACATGCGGGTAGGGGTAGACGTAATGGAGGCGCACCCAGGCTCCCATGTCGCCCAGTTCGCGGCAAAGGTCGAGGAAGCGCGTACGGACCGCGCGGTCCTTCCACTGGCTCTCCTGATATTTCAGGTCGACGCCATAGGCGCTCGTGTCCTGCGAGATGACCAGAATTTCCTTCACACCAGCCGCGACCAGCTTTTCGGCCTCCCGCAGCACGTCGCCGGCAGGGCGCGAGGCGAGGTCGCCGCGCAGCGACGGGATGATGCAGAAGGTGCAGCGATTGTTGCAACCCTCAGAAATCTTGAGATAGGCGTAGTGGCGCGGCGTCAGCTTGACGCCCTGCGCCGGGATCAGGTCGAGGAACGGCTCGTGCGCCGGGGGCACCGCCTCGTGCACCGCACCCATCACGCTCTCATAAGCCTGCGGGCCTGTGATCGCGAGGACGTTCGGGTGCTTCTGGCGGATCAGCTCCGGCGTCGCGCCCATGCAGCCGGTGACGATGACCTTGCCGTTCTCCTTCATCGCCTGGCCAATCGCCTCGAGCGATTCGTCGCGTGCCGAATCGAGGAAGCCGCAGGTGTTGACCACCACCACGTCCGCGCCGTCATGCTTGCGGGAAATCTCGTAACCCTCAGCGCGCAACCGCGTGATGATCCGCTCGGAATCCACCAGCGCCTTGGGGCACCCAAGGCTAACGAACGAGACGCGCGGCGCTGACATGATCTGCGGACCTTCCGGATATCTGGCGATTTTTGGAGAAGTGCGCGGCGAATATCACAGAAGTCGCCGGCTGGCACCCCCGCTTTTACTGCAAGGGCAGGTCGGGCTCCGAGCCGATATCCCGGGGCGCAGGAAGCGTGCGCGCAAAGGTCCGCCCACCGAAAATCACGGTTGAAAGGTCGGGAGCCGACATCTCGTGCATTGCCCCGTCGGAACAGAGATAGGCCGGCCATCCTGCGGGTTCGCAGGAGACGAAGCTTGTCCAGTTCGTCGTCGCCGACCAGACTTCCATCCGGAACGAACCGCCCGGCATCCGCCTGATGGTCGAACCGTCTTGCGCCTCCCAGAAGAAGGGAATCGTACTCGGTCCGGTCTCGACGGTGTCGAGCGCAATCGACAAGGGCTTGGCGCCGTGAACGAACCAGTGGAGGCGGGCGCGGGTCATCGCGGCCCCGAAACGCTCGGGAAACGCGACCGGTTGCGACGGCTCGAGAAGCCGGGCGCCTGCGGCCAGAAGTTCGGCCGGCATCAGCACGCTTGCGATTGCCAGAACAATTCTCAGAGAGGCCGCCAACGCGTCTGTCGCTCCCTTCACCCGCATGCAGACCGATACGACATCACGTCGATTTGCGCCAGTTGAAGGGAAACCAAATGGCAGGCGCATGCGTATGGAGATGTCATAGCCACAAAAGCGGGAACTGCCAGATGAATAGCAAAGCCTCGGCCATTGCGCTTGCCGCGTTGATCGTCACGCCCGCTCTCGCCCAGACATTGGGCGGTCCGGAAATCGAAAGCCTGATCGGAGACAAGCGTGTCCTGCTCTCCACGCCTTACGGCCTCGAACTGCCACTCCGCTACGGCGCCGGCGGCGAGGTATCGGGTGATATTTCCGGCTTCACGATGGCGTCCATGTTCACGCCCAGCGAAACCGGGCGGTGGTGGGTCGAGAGCGACCAGCTCTGCCAGCAATTCCCGACATGGTATGACGGCCGGACCTTCTGCTTCGCGATCGAACAGACTGGCGAAAGCTCGATCTCGTGGACACGAAGCGACGGTCTTTCCGGGACAGCGAGGATCGAAGGCTGATCGGCCCACAGTTTTAGTCAAACTTTAACCATGCCCGCAACGACGCCGCGCCCGCCACAATCATGCCCGGTTCCAAACACAATCGATTAATACGCAGCTAAACAATTCGTGCGATCCACAGGATTGCTCGATGGTGGACGCAGGCAACACGTCCAAATAGGTTTTGGCTGCGCATATTCGACGCGTTGGGGATCGGGGACATACATATGGCCGAACTAGGGCGCCGCAGGGCAAAGACGCTAGGCTCGATCGTGGCTCTGACCTGTGGCGCGGCGCTGCTCGCTGCCTGCTCATCCGGTCCCTCGCAAGTCGCCAGCGGCAAGCCGAAGCGCTCCAAGGAATATTTCGCTGAATCCGAATATGGCGTGAAAGCCAGCCCGCGCGTCTCGCACCTTGCGACAAACCTGCCGCGCGGCGGCGGTCGCGATCAGGTCGGCCGCCCCTATCAGGTGCGTGGCAAGTGGTACACGCCGAAGGAAGACCCGAACTACCGCAGCGCCGGCATGGCAAGCTGGTATGGCGACGCCTTCCATGGCCGCCTGACGGCCAATGGCGAAGTCTACGACAAGACGCATCTGACCGCAGCGCATCCGACCATGCCGCTGCCGAGCTATGCGCGCGTCACGAACAAGAAGAACGGCAGTTCTGTCATCGTGCGCGTCAACGATCGCGGACCTTTCGCCAAGGGCCGCGTGATCGACCTTTCGCAGCGCGCGGCGGAGATGCTCGATTACAAGAACAGCGGCGTCGCCGAAGTTGCCGTTGAATATGTCGGCCGCGCGCCGCTGCACGGCCTCGACGACCAGTACCTGATGGCGTCCTATCGCCCGGGCGGCGCAGCGCCGGGCCCGTCTGATGGTCTGCCGACAGGCGTCATGATCGCCATGAACGGCTCGACGCCGACGTCCCCCGTGACAAGCGCCGCGCCGATGCCGCATGCAGCACCCTTTCCGGGCCAGTTGACGGCGACGCCGGCAGCCGATGGCCACATCGTCCTCCCCGACATCGTCCCGATCGCGCCTGCGCGTCCGTCGCCGACACTCGCATCGGTCGGTGGTGGGTTCGATGGTCTTCTGGCCTATGCCGAGGAACGGGCAGGCGGCGCGGCCGCGCTTCAAAGTTTCGCGGCGCATCGCCTGAATTCCGAAGCCATCGTCGCCTCCTATGCGAAGTCGACCGCCGGTGGCACCGGCGCTCCAGCCTTCGTCGCTGCGGGCACGTTCGCCTCGAAGGCCGAGGCACTCGCCGTCGCTGCCCAGTTCGCCTCGCTCGCCGATGCCGCGATCGAAGCCGACGCCTCGGACAAGTGGTTCGCGGTCAGCGTCGAAGAGAACGGCGGCGCTTCGCTCGACCAGATCCTGCGCCATGCCTGGACGCACGGCGCCCCGGACGCGATGATCGTCCGCGATTGATCTCTCCTCGTTGCAGCCTGGAACGCGTCGTGATCGGGCGCGTTACTGTCTAGTTGCTGGCCGAATCCGAACCAAACCGCACAAGGATTGGGCAGGTTACCCAGCGCGACTGCAAAAGGGGGGGCTCCATCATTTCAAGCACTTGCTTTTTCCTGAGCGAAGCTTTCGAATGCGACCACAGGGGAGTTGTCGCGTGGTAGCTTTTGACGAAATGCGCCCGGAGAGCGCCGGGCTCCGCAATCCATATTCCGAATATGACAACTGGCTGAGCGAGCAGGATACGGCGCGCCTCGGACAGAAGATGAAGGACGCCGAAAACGTCTTTCGTCGAACCGGCATCACCTTCGCCGTCTATGGCGAGCAGAACGCGGCCGAGCGCCTCATCCCCTTCGATATCGTCCCGCGCATTCTCGCCGGCGCCGAATGGCGACGACTGACGCAGGGCATCGAACAGCGCGTCCAGGCCCTGAACGCCTTCCTTGAAGACATCTACCACCGCCAGGAAATCCTGCGGGCAGGGCGCATCCCGCGCGAACTGATCGCCGGCAACGTCGCCTTCCTACCCGAGATGATCGGCGTGCGCCCGCCGGCCGGCGTCTATACGCACATCATCGGCACGGACATCGTGCGGACCGCCGAAAACGAGTTCTTCGTTCTGGAGGACAACGCGCGCACGCCTTCCGGCGTCTCGTACATGATCGAGAACCGCGAGACGATGATGCAGCTCTTTCCCGAGCTCTTCAAACGCATCAAGGTCCGCCCGGTCGAGAACTATCCGCAATTGCTGCGCCAGTCGCTGGCGGCGGTCGCCCCGCGCTCGGCCGACGAGCAGCCGACGATCGCGGTTCTGACGCCCGGCAGCTTCAACTCGGCCTATTTCGAGCACGCCTTCCTCGCCGACCACATGGGCGTCGAACTCGTTGAAGGGCAGGACCTGCGCGTCGTCGACGGCCATGTCGCCATGCGCACGACCGAAGGCTACAAGCGCATCGACGTGCTCTACCGGCGCGTCGATGACGATTTCCTCGATCCGCTGACCTTCAATCCGGATTCGGTTCTGGGCGTGCCGGGGATCATGGATGTCTACCGCGCCGACAACATCACCATCGCCAACGCGCCCGGCACCGGCATCGCCGACGACAAGGCGATCTATTCCTACATGCCCGAAATCGTCGAGTTCTATACCGGCCGCAAGGCGATCCTCGGCAACATCCCGACCTGGCGCTGCTCGGAAGCCGACAGCCTCGCCTACGTGCTGGAGCACCTTGGCGACCTCGTCGTCAAGGAAGTGCACGGCTCGGGCGGCTACGGCATGCTGGTCGGTCCTGCCGCCTCGAAGAAGGAGCGCGAGGCTTTCGCCGAAAAGCTGCGCGCCCGGCCAAGCAACTATATCGCCCAGCCAACGCTCGCGCTGTCGACATGCCCGATCCTGACGGATGCCGGTCTCGCGCCGCGCCATGTCGATCTGCGCCCGTTCGTTCTGGTGTCGGACCGCATCCGCATCGTTCCCGGCGGGCTGACGCGTGTCGCCCTCAAGCCCGGTTCCCTCGTCGTCAACTCCTCGCAGGGGGGCGGCACGAAGGACACCTGGGTTCTGGACGATTAGAGGGGGCGAGACGGATGTTGCTTGGACGCACGGCCAATGGCCTCTACTGGATGGCCCGCTACATCGAGCGGGCCGAGAACATGGCTCGCCTCGTCGACGCGGGCCTGCGTATGGCGTTGACGCGCAACGAGGGCGACGTCGAGGAATGGACCTCGGTCATCGTCTCGAGCGGTGTCGAGGCGGGTTACCGGCAAAAGCACTCCGAGTTCAACGCCGCCAATGTCTGCGACTATCTCCTGCGCGACACCGAGAACGGGTCGAGTGTGCTGTCGTCGATCGAGACCGCGCGCACCAATGCGCGCATGGTGCGAACGGCGCTGACCCGCGAGACCTGGGAAAGCATCAACGACGCCTGGATGTCGTTCCGTCGAATGCTGGCCGCCCCGATCGACGAGCGCGAGGTGCCGAAGGTCCTCGACGCGATCAAGCGCGAAACGGCGCAGATTCGCGGCGCGTTCCAGGGCACGATGCTGCGCAACGAGATCTACGATTTCTGCCAACTCGGCCTTTATGTCGAGCGCGCCGACAACACCGCGCGCATTCTCGACGTCAAATACTACGTGCTCCTGCCGTCGATCTCCTGGGTCGGCTCATCCATGGACAACTACCAGTGGGAATCGATCCTGCGCTCGGTCTCGGCCCACCGGTCCTACCGCTGGGTCTATGACGCGGCCTACAAGCCGACCAACATCGCAGAATTCCTGATCCTGTCGCGCCGCATGCCGCGCTCGCTCGCCTTCTGCTACCGCATGATCGACGAGAGCCTCGAGGGCCTCGCCAACGACTACGGCAACCGCCACATGTCGCACGAGATGTGCGAGAACACGCTGGCGCGCATGAAGCGGATGACGATCAAGGACGTGCTGGACGAGGGGCTTCACGAATACCTGACGGATTTCCTCGTCCGCACCAACAATCTGGGCGACCAGGTCGCGCGCGACTACAGGTTCTTCTGAGATGCTGCTCAACATCGTCCACCAGACGACCTATCGTTACGACCAGAGCCTGCCCTATGCGCTGCAGCGCGTGCGACTGATCCCACGAACCGATGCGCTGCAGACGGTCGACCGCTGGGAACTGTCATATGAAGGTGCGCGCGAGGAAGTGCGCTTCGTCGATCATTTCGGCAACCAGTGCCGGCTTTTGAGCACCGAACCGGGCGCGACCCAGATCGTCATTACTGCGAAGGGCATGGTGACGACGCGCGACCAGACCGGCGTCGCCGGCCAGCATGCCGGTTTCGCCCCGCTCTGGCTGTTCGAGCGGGAAACGCCCCTGACGACACCGTCCGCCGCCATCGCTGCGCTGTCGAAGCCGCTCGGCGGGCCGGAAACGCTGGGCATGCTGCACGACCTCATGCACGAGATCGAAAAGCGCGTCGCCTATGTGACAGGCTCGACGACACCCGAGACGACTGCCGACGAGGCGCTGGCGGCGGGGCAGGGCGTCTGCCAGGATCATGCGCACATCTTCATTGCCGCCGTGCGCGCGCAGGGCCTGCCGGCCCGCTATGTCAGCGGCTATCTAATGATGGACGACACGACGCAGCAGGTCGCCACCCACGCCTGGGCGGAAGCGCATGTCCCCGGGCTCGGCTGGGTCGGTTTCGACGTTTCCAACGGCATCTGCCCGGACGAGCGCTATGTCCGAGTCGCCTTCGGCCGCGACTACCGCGACGCGATGCCCGTCGCCGGAATCCGTCAGGGACAAGCCCACGAACAGCTTGAAGTGCGTGTGACTGTCGAGCAGTAATCGTCGATACGCACTTTCTCTGGCAGCGATTCGATGACCTATTGCGTTGGCCTCAAGATCGATCGAGGGCTCGTCTTCATGTCCGATACGCGGACGAATGCGGGCATGGACAGCATTTCGACATTTCGCAAGATGACGGTCTGGAAAAAGGAAGGCGAGCGCGTCATCGTTCTTCTGTCGGCCGGAAATCTGGCGACCACGCAATCCGTCGTCAGCCTGCTCGACGAACGCTCCAAGGCGCACGCGGACCGCGCGCCGTCCATCCTCGAAACGCCCTCCATGTTCCAGACCGCGCGTCTCGTCGGCGACACGGTCAAGGAAGTCATCTCGAACTCCGCGCCTGTCGGCCAGCGCGCCGACGCGTTTGGGGCTTCCTTTATTCTCGGCGGTCAGATGAAAGGCTCGGAACCGCGCCTCTTCATGATCTATCCGGAAGGCAACTTCATCGAGGCGTCCGACGACACGCCATTCTTCCAGATCGGCGAGACCAAATACGGCAAGCCGATCCTCGTCCGCGCCTACGACCCGCAGATGACGTTCGCTGAGACAGCGAAGCTTCTGATGGTTTCTTTCGATTCCACACTGAAATCGAACCTCTCGGTCGGCCTGCCGCTCGACATGCTGTTCCTAGCCCGCGACACATATAAGATCGAACTGCAGAAGCGGATCGGCGGCGACGATCCGTATTACCGGCAGATCTCCGAAGGTTGGTCCGACGCACTCAGAAACGCGTTCAAGAGCCTTCCCGACTTCCCGGGCTGAACGCCGAAAGGCGACCGAAGCCGCCTTTCGAAATCCGAATCGCGCTGCCGATCAATAGTAGGGCGAACGGCACTCGCGACGTGGCCCATTATAGGGCTGGAACGTGTTGTCCGAGGCACGGTAGGAGCGATAGCGGTTGTAGCACCACTCGACATGCGCGCTGCCATAGTCACGCACGACGCGGCGCGGCGGGGAAGCGATTGCACCGCCGACGATGGCGCCGGTGATGAAGGCGGCGGCCGGATACCAGAACCCATCGTCATAGCGGCGATATCCCGGACGATAATCGCGGTAGCCGCGATGCCCGCGATAGTAGCCTCCCCGGCGGTCACGATCGCGGTCCCAGCGGCGGTCGGCGCGCCGGTCGCGATCCCAGCGACGGTCGGCCCTGCGCTCGATGCGACGCTCGACATTGCCGGCCCAAGGGCTGAACTGGCGATCCGGGTTGACCGCTCTGAACGAGCCGGGAAACTGGCCCTGATTGGTCTGGACCTGCTGGATCACAGACGGGGCCGACGTCTCGACGCGCGGGAGTGCCGACGCCGTTCCCGTCATGCCGAGCGGCAGCGCCATGGCAAGCGCAATGAAGCCGGATAGGATCTTTTTCATAACGACCTCCGAATCTAGGTGGAACCAATGTCCCTTTGTGACAGAATGAAATGACGCCACGTAAGTTCCCGAGCCGATCGCGCTTGACGCGCAAGAAGCGATCAAATGCGGGTGATCACACAATCGGCCGCAACATCATGATGCGGCAAGGATCGCCGGAGCGCTGTGCAGGAGCGTAGGGCGCGCGCACGATCAGGCAGTTCGCACGCGCCAAGATCCGCAACATCGACGAATCCTGCATTGCAAGCGGCGAGACGATCAGGTCGCCTTCTTCATCCAAGCGCGCGATCGCGCGGACATAGTCCTGCCGTCGATCGTTCTCGGCGAGGACGCCGTCGAGAACCGCCTTCGGCAAGTGCTGATCCGTCGGCAATCCTTGCAACGCGGCGAGCAAAGGACGCAGGAAGAGATCGGCGCAAACCATTGCCGAAACTGGATTTCCCGGCAAACCAAGCACTGATGCCCGCCCCAGCCGACCCGCCATCAGCGGCTTGCCGGGCCGCATCGCGATCTTCCAGAAGGCAAGGTCCACGCCTTTCGCGGCGAACGCTTTCGCCGTCAGGTCGTGATCGCCGACCGACGCGCCGCCGAGCGTGACGATGACATCGCTCGTCTCGGCGACGGCCCGATCCAGCGCCGAGCCGATGCTCTCCAGATCATCGCCCACGATACCGAGGTCGATCGCTTCGCCGCCAGAATCGCGGACGATCTGCGCGACGCCGAAACTGTTCGACGCGATGATCTGGTCGTCGGTTCGCGAAGCTCCCGGCTGCACGAGTTCATCGCCCGTGGCGATGATCGCGACTCTGGGCCGACGGACGACGCGAACGCGGTCCGCATCGGCTGCCGCGATCAGCGCCAATGCCTGCGGATCGATCCGCCGACCGGCCTCCAGCAGAACGTCGCCCGCATGAAAATCCAGCCCTGCCTTGCGAATGTGCCGACCGGCGGCCACCGTCTCAACGGCCGTGACGACATCGCCTTCACGTTCGGCGTTCTCCTGGATCAGGATGGTGTCGGCGCCTTGCGGGACGGGCGCCCCGGTGAAGATACGCACGGCCTCGCCATCGCCCAGACTGCCTGCGAACCGCCGGCCGGCAGCGGATTCACCGATCACGGTCAGCCGGGCAGGGACCCTGTCGACATCGACCGCGCGAACCGCATAGCCGTCCATGGCGGACGCGTCGAAGGGCGGATGCGTCCGGCCGGCGAGGACCGGGGCCGAAAGGACGCGGTTACCTGCCGAATGCAGCTCCACGGTTTCGCTTTCGAGCGGCTCGACGCCGCCGAGCAGCCGTTCGAGCGCCTCAGCGACCGGTATCATGGCTTCTGCTCGTCGCGGCGAAAATCGCCCGACTTGCCACCACTCTTTTCCACCAGCCGCACGTCGCCGATGATCATCGCCTTGTCGAGCGCCTTCGCCATGTCGTAGATCGTCAGGCAGGCGACCGACACGGCCGTCAACGCCTCCATCTCGACGCCCGTCTGGCCTTTCAGCCGCACCTCAGCAGCAACCCGAAGGCCGGGCAGCGCATGATCCGGCTCGATCTCGACGGTGATCCTGGTCAGGAAAAGCGGATGGCACAGCGGAATGAGCTCGGATGTCTTCTTGGCTGCCATGATGCCTGCGATGCGTGCCGTACCGAGCACATCGCCCTTCTTGGCGTTGCCGGCCAGGATCGCGTCGAGTGTCGCCGGCTCCATGCGCACGTGCCCCTTCGCAAGCGCGACGCGCTGCGTCTCGTCCTTGGTTCCCACATCGACCATGTGAGCTTCGCCGGCTGCGCCGATATGGGTGAGGCCGCTCATTGTGCTCCCAGGAGTTCCCGCGTGGCGCCGGTGACATCGTCCCGGCGCATCAAGCTTTCGCCGACGAGGAACGTGTCGATGCCAGCCACGCGCAACCGGTCGCAATCGGCCCGCGTGAAGATGCCGCTCTCGCCGATGATGATGCGGTCGTCCGGGACCAGCTTGGCGAGACGCTCGGATGTGGCCAGATCGACTTCGAACGTGCGCAGATTGCGGTTGTTGATGCCGATCAGCGGCGACCGAAGCTTCAACGCACGCTCGGTCTCCGCCTCGTCGTGAACCTCGACCAGCGCGGCCATCCCGAGTTCTTCGGCGGCGTCTTCGAGCTCGCGCGCCAGATCGTCGTCGACGCTCGCCATGATGATCAGGATCGCATCCGCGCCCCATGCGCGGGCTTCATGCACCTGGTACGTATCGAAAAGGAAATCCTTGCGCAGCGCGGGCAGGGCGCAGGCCTCGCGCGCGGCGGTCAGAAAGTCGGGCGAACCCTGAAACGACGGCGCATCCGTCAGCACCGAAAGACATGCCGCACCGCCGGCTTCATAGGCGCGCGCCAGCGACGGCGGATCGAAATCCGGTCGGATCAGGCCCTTTGAGGGGCTCGCCTTCTTGATTTCGGCGATCAGCGCCGGCTTGCCGTCAACGTGCTCCGCGCGCAGCGCCCCGATGAAATCGCGCGGCGCCGGCATGTCCGCGGCCGCTTTGCGAATGTCGCCAAGAGGGATGGCCGATTTGGCCGCTGCGATCTCGTCGCGCTTGTAGGCTTCGATCTTTCGCAGGATGTCGGCCATCACGCGCTCCTTGCGCGGTTGGAAATTTCGATCAATTCCGTCAGGCACTGCCGTGCCTTGCCACTGTCGATCGATTTGGCGGCGAGTTCGAGGCCGGCTTCCAGCGTGCGCGCGCGGCCGGCGACGACGAGCGCGCCGGCAGCATTCAGCATCGCGATATCCCGATAGGCGCCCTCGGCACCCTCGAGGACACCGCGAAGGGCCATGGCATTCGTCTGCGCATCCCCGCCCTTGAGTTCTTCGGGGCGGGCGCGCCGAAGGCCCAACTGCTCGGGTTCGATCTCGAACGTATGGATTTCGCCATCTTCGAGCGCGGCCACCTGCGTGACGCCGGCCGTCGTCATCTCGTCGAGCCCGTCGCCATGAACGACCCAGACACGCGACGAGCCCAGTCTCTTCAGCACCTCGGCGATCGGCTCGAGCCAGACGGGCGAGAACACGCCGACGAGTTGGTTGGAGACGCCTGCGGGATTGGAAAGGGGGCCAAGGATGTTGAAGATCGTACGCGTCCCGAGCTCGACCCGACTCGGCCCGACATGGCGCATCGCGGCATGATGGGCGGGCGCGAACATGAAGCCGAGCCCGGCCTCGCGGATGCAAATTGCGATCTCGTGTGCGCCAAGCTCGATGTTGACGCCGAGCGCCGCCAGCGCATCGGCTGCGCCCGAGCGTGACGACAGTGCGCGGTTGCCGTGCTTGGCGACGGGCACGCCCGCACCCGCGACGATGAAGGCCGCGCAGGTCGAGACATTGTAGGAACCAGACGCATCGCCGCCGGTGCCGACGATGTCGACGGCGTCCGAAGGCGCGTCGACACGGAGCATCTTGGCGCGCATGGTCGCCACCGCGCCGGAGATTTCAGGCACGGTCTCGCCGCGCACGCGCAGCGCCATCAGGAAACCGCCGATCTGGCTCGGCGTCGCTTCGCCCGACATCATGATGTCGAACGCCTTTTGTGCCTCCTCGAAGGAAAGCGTGTCCCCCGAAGCCACCCGCGCGATATGTTCCTTCAGGTCCGCCATCGATCAGAAGCTCAATGCCTGTTGCACCGCGCTCTGGTTCACCGTGACGGAATACTGCGCTTGAAGGCGGGTGACGAGCTGGTCGAGGAGGTCGTCGCCGAACCCTCCTGCGTAATTCTGCGCGACATTCTCGGGGAGCGAACCTCCGGACGCATTGGCGGGCGCGAACACCTCGCTCACCTGCAGCACGATCTGCCGGTCGCCCTCGTTCGACCCGATCGTCTCGACGCCCCGGGCAGGCACCGAGAAAGCGGCTGCAACGCCCCCGCGGCCAAGGTCGACATCGTCGGCGCCGCGGCGCAGGCCACGCTTGGTCTGCACTTCCAGTTCGAGTTCGCCCGCGACCTCGCCAAGCGCCGCCCCGTCTTCGAGTTGGGCAGCGATCTCGTTGGCACGTTCGGCGAGGAGGCGCCGGCCTTCCTGTTCGCGCCATTCAGCCACAACGTCATCCCGAACCTCGTCCAGTTCGCGGTTGCGGGCAGGGGTCACGTCCGTGACTTCGTAGAAGACATAACCATTGGCACCGAGGGCGATCGGCGCATTTTCGGTATTCGGCTCGGCATCGAATGCCGCCGCCAACACCTCTTCGGCACCGGGGATGCCGTCGACCGGATCGCCCTCCGGATCGAGCCCGTTGGCATCGATGGCCGGAACACTGACGATTTCGAGGTTCTGCTGGCTTGCAGCCTCCCGCAGCGTCGCGCCCCCGGCGCGCGCATCCTCATAGGCGTCATAGACATCGAGCAGGATTCGGTTGGCCTCATCGAGAGCCATTTCTTCGCGAATTTCAGCCGAGACGTCTTCCAGGGGGCGAACGGCTTCCGCCAGAATTTCGTCGACGCGGACGATGAGCGATCCGAAGGACCCGGCCACCACGTCGCTCACGCCGCCTTCCTCGAGGGCGAATGCGGCCTCGGCGATGGCGGGATCAGGCACGTCTTCACGCGTGAAGGTGCCGAGGGTCAGATCGCCGGCCGAACGGCCAAGTTCGGCAGCGATGTCGTCGAACGTCGCTTCGCCGGACGAGATGCGTTGCGATGCCGCCTCTGCGGCTTCCGCATTGGGGAACACGATCTGGCTGATGGTGCGCTGCTCGGCTTCGGAGAACGAACTGCGGTGCGTTTCGTAGAACTCGGCCACCTGTTCGTCGCTGATCGCAGCCGGATCGGCAATGTCTTCCGGTTCGAGCTTCGCATAGTCGAGGGCGCGATATTCCGGCGCGGCAAAGCTCGCCGAATTCTCGTCGAACCAGGCCTGCAGAACGTCATCGGCCGGGTCTTCGATCGGCTCGACCAGCGAACGGTCGAGGATGAGATATTCCGCCGTCCGGTCTTCGCCCTGATAGAGCGCCACGGCATCGAGGAAGGCATCCGGCACGCCCATGCCATCGGCGACGGCATCGACGATCTGTTGGCGGATCGCCAGTTGCTCGCGATTGCGCAAATAATCGTCCGGGCGCATGCCGACCTGCTGCAGCACGAAATTGAACTGGTTGCGGTCGAACTGGCCGCTTGCATTGCGGAATGCCGGGTCCTCGGCCGTCAGCGCAGCGAGACGATCGCGCGACAGGCCGAGATCCATCTCCCGCGCCTGCTCGTCGAGCACGGCGCCGGCGACGAGCTGCGCCAGCACCTGCTGCTCGAGCCCGAAGGCGCGTGCCTGCTCACGCGATATGCGCGTTCCGAACTGCTGCGACAGAAGCTGAAGCTGGCGATCATAGGCGAGCCGGTACTCGTTCACCTGTACGCGGGTGTCCCCGACGGCAAGGACGTGGTTGCCGACACCGGTCAGGATCTGGCCGGAAATGCCCCATACCGCAAAACTGACGACGAGGAGGCCAAGCAGCAGCTTCACCATCAAGGAACCGGATTTGCCGCGCAGCCAAGTCAGCATTTTCGACCTTCCCGTATTGGTCCATCATGAAATCTGGTTGACGGAATACCGTCACTGGCGGGCCCTGTCGATTGCTTTGTCGACGCATTTTGCTACCAAGCAGCGACCGATACCCGGAACCAACGAAGGAAATTCGATGAGCGCGCGCATACGACCCGTCTTGGCTGGCAACTGGAAGATGAACGGAGTGGCGGCATCGCTTCCCGAGCTTCAGGCGATCGTCGCCGGCTCCCGGGGCTTTACCGGCCTCGACCTCGTCGTCTGCCTGCCGGCAACGCTGATCGGGCGGGCGCAGCCGATCGTCGCGGGTTCTTCGGTCCGGCTCGGCGGGCAGGATTGTCATGCAAGCGCATCCGGCGCCCACACCGGCGACGTGTCTGCCGACATGCTCAAGGACGCCGGCGCGGACTACGTGATCGTGGGTCATTCCGAACGCCGGTCCGATCATGGCGAGACGAGCGACGCCGTTGCGGCCAAGGCCAAGGCCGCCTGGGCCGCCGGGCTGACACCCATCATCTGCATCGGCGAAACCCGCGCCGAACGCGAGTCAGGCGCCACGCTCGACGTGCTGTCGGCACAGATCGATGCTTCGGTGCCGGAAGGCGCCACGGCGGAGACCACGATCGTCGCCTATGAACCGGTCTGGGCGATCGGCACCGGATTGACCCCGACGGCAGAAGACGTGGGCGTCGCCCATGCGCACATCCGCGCCCGGCTGGAGGCGAAGATCGGCGCGGCGGCGCTATCCGTGCCGCTTCTTTACGGCGGATCGGTCAAATCCTCGAACGCTGCCGAGCTCATGGCCGTGGACAATGTAGACGGGGCCCTCGTCGGCGGCGCCAGCCTCAAGGCCGCGGATTACCTCGCTATCGCTGGTGCATTCTAGACAATTTGCTTTAATGTGCATTGGCGTCGTTCGCCATCGCTTCACCACCTGACAAGCCGATACATCTGGTGACCTGACGCAGACATGGTCGCGCACTAGCATAGTCATATGGCGAATCGCTCAAGGCATGACACTTGGCGGCGTGTTGCCATTTGTATTGATGCGGCGGGAGTATGCGTATGAGCGACGAAGACATGATCAGCGCCGGCGGTGCGGTCGAACCGGAGCGGTTGTTGGAACTGACGACGCAGATCGTCTGCGCCTATGTCAGTCACAACCCCGTTCCGGCGTCGGAAGTATCGGGGTTGATTGGCTCGGTTCACCGGTCGATTTCCGCCCAGGGCAAGGTAATTGCTCCGGAACAGCAACTGGAGCCGGCGGTGCCGATCCGCAAATCGGTTACGCCCGACTACATTATTTCGCTCGAGGACGGACGCAAGTTCCGCACCCTGTCGCGCCATCTGATGGCCCGGTACGGCATGACGCCTGAGCAGTATCGACGCAAATGGGGCCTGCCGGACGACTACCCGATGGTCGCTCCCAACTACGCGGTCGAGCGCTCGAAGATCGCCAAGTCCATGGGACTTGGCCGACCCGAATCCGGCGGCCCGGACGAATAAGCGTCGATCAGCCGATCAGCGGACAGTTCGGCGCCCGGCCGAACACGACCCAGACACGTTCGCCGCGCGATCGCCCGATGATCTCGATCGAGCGTCGGCCGACGCCGACGACTTCGGCCCGCCGGATGCCCATCCGGTCGGCCTTGCGCAACGCGTCGCGCGGCGAGCACCCACCACCCCGGCCGCGCCACTCATCGCGGTCGCGGTAGCCGCCGCGGTTCCAGCGTCCCGGTCCGCGGTCCCAGCGTCCGGCTCCGCGGTCGGGCGCGAAGAATTCCGCACCCGGGCGCTGCCCGCCGCCCAGACCATAATATCCACGATCCTGCGCCACGGCGGGCAGAGCGGCCAAAAGGCTGGCGGCGACCAGACCCAGGACGGCGAACTTCTTCATTTCCAGAACCCCTCGACCATGTCGCACGATTGCGACGATAGCGGACTATGCAAGTGCGAAGCTGAATGCCGGGCTTCCGCGCCGTTCATCGACCGTTCATGCGCGACTTCGGGCGTCGCCGCACATAATCAGAAACTGAGTAACTGACTGAAAGCAATCTGTTTTCTCTCTAAGACTGCCATGCTTCCGAATGAATGCACAATCCGCCGGCGGAAAAATCGCAGCGGAGGGGTTGATTTGAGAACAAAACGGGAACATGATCGATCATCAACTGAGGAAAGCAACATGTCCGATCTGGTCCACGATCTCGTCTCGTTCATTTCGATAGGCGCCTTCATCACGACGCTCGCCCTTTGGCTGGTGGCAGTCTGATCAGTCGCCGAGCGCCGTGCCTTCCCGCCGTGGATCGGCGGCACCTTCGAGCCCCGATTGCGTGAATTCGATACCGTGCAGGCCCGAATTGAGCTCGCGCATCTCGGTCTCGTAGCCCAGAGCCTGGAGGGCAGGGGCAAAGTTCTCCGCGCTCGATCCGGCCTCCAGCCAATAGGGGCCGGCAATGTTGGCCAGATGCGGCAATGCGACCGCTTCGTTCATCGGCATCTGCCAGTCGATCAGGGCGACCAGCGTCTTTGCGACATAGGGGATGATGGTCGCGCCGCCGGGCGATCCGATCGCGTAGATCGGCTTGCCATCCTGCAGCACGATCGTCGGCGACATCGAGGACCGCGGACGTTTGGATGCTTCGACGCGGTTTGCTATGGGTCCCGAATCCCCATTTGGCAGAAAGGAGAAATCGGTGAGCTGGTTGTTGAGCAGATAGCCGTTGGCCATCAGCCGCGCCCCGAATGCGTTCTCGATCGAAGACGTCACGGAAATGACATTGCCCGCAGCATCGGCGATGACGAAATGGGTCGTGGCCGGCGCCTCGTAGGAGAAGCCGTCCTGGAAAATGTCCGTTCGCCTGGTGAGAAGCTCGCCGGCCACAACTTTGTCCTGGGGCAGTGCTTCGTCGATCTGCAAAAGCTTGGAACGTTCGGTGAGATAGGTCGCGTCGACAAGTCCGGAGGGAACGTCGACGAAATCGGTATCGGCCAGGTAGCGGTTGCGGTCGGCGAAGGCGAGGCGGGTCGCGTCGCCGATCAGCCGCCAGGCATCGGCGTCGTCCGCTCCGAGCGCACGAAGGTCATGAGGCTCGACGAGACCAAGGATCTGGCCGACGGCCATTCCGCCGGAAGAGGGCGGGCCCATGCCGCAAACCTCGAAGTCACGATAGGGAACACAGACCGGTTCGCGCTCGACGACCTCATAGCCGGCGAAATCGTCGAGCGTCAGCGCGCCGGGATTGCTTGGATGGTTCGCAACCGCATCGACGATCGCAGCGGCTGGATCGCCACGATAAAAGGGCGCCGCTCCCTCGTCGGCGAAAGATCGCAGAACGTTCGCGTAGTTCCCATTGCGTAACTCGTCCCCCGCTGCCAGCGCCGCTCCGTCAAGAAAAAAATATGAGGAGGCGACCGGATCGGAATCGAGCCGTCCGGCCTCGGCTTCGAGGAGGCCGGCAAGCCTTGGCGAAACTGTGAAACCGCGTTCTGCAAGGGCGATCGCGTCGGCAACACTATCGGAGAGGTCGAGCTTGCCGTGCCGTTCCGCCAGAAGTTCCAGCAGGAGCGGCACGCCGGGCACGCCCACGGATCGTCCGCCGACGACCGCCTCGAAAAAGGGCAAGGGTTCGCCATTGTCGTCGAGGAAAAGATCGGGCGTCGCACTCGCCGGAGCCGTTTCGCGCGCATCGTATGAGGTCAGGTCGCCCGTGGCGCCATCGTACCACAATGCGAAGGCGCCGCCGCCAAGACCGGACGATTGCGGCTCGACCAGCCCGAGCACGGCCTGGACCGCGATTGCAGCGTCGGCTGCGGAGCCACCCCGGCGCAGGACTGCCATACCGGCTTCCGTCGCGAGCGGGTTGGCCGTGACCACCATCGATTCCCGAGCGCGCACCAGAGGAGCGGACTGAAGACCGGTCGCCGCCTCGGGAGAGACGAGATCGCTCGCCTGTTGTGCCGGAGCGAACGTCGTCACCGATAATGACAACAAGGCGGCAAGGACGGGCAGGGCGACATGGACAGATTTCGACATGGCCGATCTCCTTCTTGGAAGATCACTCTACGTCGCCGAACACCTCTTCGAAAGCAGCCTTCATCGCCATGTCGACATCCGTCATGGTCACCGGAAGGCCGAGATCGACGAGGCTCGTGACGCCATGCCCACGAATCCCGCAAGGGACGATGCCATCGAAATGGGCGAGATCGGGCTCGACATTAAGCGCGATGCCGTGAAACGACACCCAGCGCCGCAGCCTTATGCCGATCGCCGCGATCTTGTCTTCGGCCGCGATCCCGTTTGGCAAGGCCGGCCGCTCGGGCCGCACGACCCAGACGCCGACACGATCGTCGCGCCGCTCACCCTTCACATTGAAACGCTCGAGCGTGCGGATGATCCATTCCTCCAGCGCCGCCACGAAGGCGCGGACATCCTCGCGCCGACGCTTCAGATCGAGCATGACATAGGCGACCCGCTGGCCGGGGCCGTGATAGGTGTATTCCCCACCGCGCCCCGCGGCGAAGACGGGAAACCGCTCGGCCGCGAGGAGATCGGCAGGATTTGCGCTCGTCCCGGCCGTATAGAGCGGCGGGTGCTCGACCAGCCAGACGAATTCTCCGGCCGCGCCATCGCGTATCGCGCCCGCGCGCTCTTCCATGAAGGCAAGCGCGGCCGGATATTCCACCAGGCCCGGCTCGATCCGCCATTCGACGGCCGGTGACCCGGGCATCGCGAAAAACTGGGCGGGCAGGGCGTCGCGCGTGGTCATGATCAGGCGGATGTATGGGATCGCGCGACGCGCGTCCACTCGTTGACGCAGCGTCTTGCGGCAATCGGCAAAATAATCGGCAATTCCACGCCCGTGCACTTGTGCGGGGTGGGGCGATTTGCTAATTGCGCCGGGCCGGTCAAGACCGGCTGGTCATGGCGTGCGGTCGTGGCGGAATTGGTAGACGCGCAGCGTTGAGGTCGCTGTGGGGCAACCCGTGGAAGTTCGAGTCTTCTCGACCGCACCAATGCCATCCGGCGCCTGCTTCGGCACCGCCGCGAAAAGGTCACTCTCGCGATTTGGCCTGCCAGGATGAAGCAGGAAACGATCCGACAAAACCTCCTGCATCAACTCGCACGCAAAAGCCTTTCCATCGCACGCGATCGGGCAATCATTGCGATCGACGGCGTCGATGGCTCGGGCAAGACCACGCTTGCCGACGAACTGGCCGTCGTCATCGCGGCATTCGGGCGCAACGTCGTTCGAGCGAGCATCGACGGCTTCCATCATCCGCGTGAACGTCGCTACCTGCTTGGCAGAGATAGCTCGTCGTCAGGCCAGCTTCAGCCAAAATCGACACTCGTGATCGATGGCATATTCCTTCATCGAGACGAACTGGTCGATAGCTGGAACATGAGCGCCTTTCTCGAGGTTCCGTTTTCGATTTCCTACCAGCGGATGGCCGCGCGCGATGGATCGAATCCTGACCCTCATGCACCGGCCAACCGCAGGTACTTGCAAGGTCAACGCCTCTACATGCGCCTTTGCAATCCGTATGAGCGTGCAGATGTTCTGGTCGACAATGCGGAGCTGGAAGCTCCTCGGATCTTAAGGGAAGGCGACCGCCACCCAGATGTCCAGTGGATCGCCTCATCCTTCAGTCGCATAAGATGGATTATGGAACTGTCGCGCGCACACCGAACCTTGGAAACGCCTCAGCCCCCGAAGCCTCAGCCGGCAAACTCGATGACCATTCCGTCATAAGCCGGCTCGACATGATCTGGCGTCTCGGCGGCGACCGTGTCGTAGTCGAGCGGTATGTGCATATGCGTCAGCACCGCCCGCTTCGGCTTCAACCGCTCGATCACTTCCAGCGCTTCCTCGAGCGAGAAATGGCTCGGATGCCGCTTGTATTGAAGCGCGTCGACGATCAGCACGTCGAGGCCCTGCAACCGCGCCAGCGTCTCGGCCGGAAACGCGCTGACGTCCGAGCAGTAAGCCAAGCCGCCGATCCGGAAGCCGAGCGATATGATGTCGCCGTGGATCTGCGGCAGCGGCAGGAATTCAATTGCGCCGCCGGGACCGTCGATCGCGAAGGCGTCGTCATGCGTGATGACGTGCGGGTTCAGGATCGGCGGATAGGAACTGCCGGGCGGCGTCTCGAAGCAATAGCCGAAGGAATCGCGCAACCGGTCCAGCGTCGGCCGGTCGGCATGGATATCGATGCGTCTGCGTTGCACCAGAGCGAATCCGCGCAGATCGTCGATGCCGTGGATATGGTCGGCATGCGGATGCGTGTAGACGGCGGCGTCGACCGCTTCCACGCCCGCCGAGATCATCTGGTCGCGAAAGTCCGGCCCGGTGTCGATCACGACGCGCGTGACGCCCCCCGGTCCGATGCGCTCGACCATAGCGGCCGCGCGCCGGCGCCGGTTGCGCGGATTGGCAGGATCGCAGTTGCCCCAGTCGCCGGTGATCCGCGGCACGCCTGGCGACGAGCCGCATCCAAGGATCGTGAAGCGGTAGAAGGCGCTCATCAGGGCCGCGGCATCTTCGAAAACAGGCGGAAGAAATTGTCGGTCGTCAGCCGCCGGATTTCGGTCTCGTCGACGCCGATCGTTTCCGCCAGCACTTTGGCGGTATCGGCGACATAGGCCGGCTCGTTACACCTTCCGCGATGCGGCACCGGCGCCAGGAACGGCGCGTCGGTCTCGACCAGCAGCCGGTCGTGCGGAACGTTGCGCGCGATGCCGCGAATGTCCTGCGAATTGCGGAACGTCAGGATACCCGAAAACGAAACATAGCCGCCGAGCTCGACACCAACTTCGGCAAGCCGCGCACCCGACGAAAAACAATGCAGAACAAAGGGAAACGAACCGATCCTCGATTCGTCTTGCAGGATCGCAATCATGTCCTCGTCGGCCGCGCGCGCGTGGATCACCAGCGGCAACCTGGTGGTCCGCGCCGCGTCGATATGCACGCGCAAGCCATGCGCCTGCGCGTCGCGCGGCGCCTTGTCATAGTGGTAGTCCAGCCCCGCCTCGCCGATCGCCACCACCTTCGAATGACTGCTCAATTCGATGAGTTCAGCCGCGGTGACGTCGCGCTCCTCGCCGGCATTGTGCGGATGCGTGCCGACCGAGCAATAGACCTCGTCATAGGCCTCGGCGATCGCGCGGATCTGGTCGAACCGGCGAACGCGGGTCGAGATCGTAACCATGCGCCGTACGCCCGCCGCGACCGCCCGCGCGACGACGGCGTCCCGCTCCTCCGCGAAGTCTGGAAAGTCGAGATGGCAATGGCTGTCGACCAGCATCGTCAGGCGCCCTGCACTTCCTGTTCCACATAGCGTGGGAAGATGCCCTGCGGCGCCGGCAGTTCGGCGCCCGGCTGAAGCCAGCCCTCAGCGAGATTGGCGAAGGTGCGGTCGCCGGACGGAACGTCCAGCAGATCGAGCAGCTTGTCGGCGGCCTGCGGAATGAAAGCAAGGCAGAGGATGCCGACGCGGCGCAGCACTTCCGCCGTCGTGTAGAGCACGGTCTCCATGCGCGCCGGATCGGACTTGCGCAGCGCCCATGGCTCCTGCCCGGCGAAATAGCGATTGGCCTCGGCAACAACGCCGAAGATCGCGGCGAGCGCCGTGTGCAGCGCCTGGTTCCCCATGGCCGTGCGCGCGGTTGCCAGTGCTTCCAGCGCCTGGTCGAGGATCGCCCGGTCGACGTCTGCAAGCTCGCCGCGCTCAGGCACCCTGCCCGCGCAGTTTTTGGTGATCATCGACAACGAGCGCTGCGCCAGATTACCGAGATCGTTGGCAAGGTCCGCATTGGTGCGGTTGACGATCGCCTCGTGGCTGTAGTTTCCGTCCTGTCCGAACGGCACTTCGCGCAGCAGGAAATAGCGCAACTGGTCAAGCCCGTAATGTTCGACGAGCGCGGCGGGGTCGATGACGTTGCCGACCGACTTCGACATTTTCTCCCCGCGGTTGAAGACGAAGCCATGGCTGAACACGCGCTTTGGCAACGGGATGCCGGCCGACATGAGGAAGGCCGGCCAGTAGACGGCATGGAAGCGCGTGATGTCCTTGCCGATGACGTGCAGATCGGCTGGCCAATAGCGCCAAAGGTCAGCGTTTTCATCCGGATAGCCGGCGGCAGTGATGTAGTTCGTCAGCGCGTCGACCCAGACATACATGACATGCTTTTCGTCGCCGGGCACCGGAATGCCCCAGTCAAACGTCGTCCGGGAGATCGAAAGGTCCTTGAGGCCGGAACGCACGAAGCTCGCAACCTCGTTGCGGCGTTCGGCAGGCCCGACGAAGTCCGGCTGACGATCGTAAAGATCGAGCAGTCGGTCCTGATAGGCCGACAGACGGAAGAAATAGCTCTCCTCCTCGACCCACTCGACGGGCGTTCCCTGCGGTCCATACCGCACGTCGTCCGCACGAACTTCCGTCTCGTCCTCGCCGTAATAGGCTTCGTCGCGCACGGAGTACCAGCCGGCATAGCCGCCCTTGTAGATATCGCCGCTGGCTTCCATCGCCTTCCAGATCGCCTGCGAGGCGCGTTTGTGGCGCTCTTCGCTGGTACGGATGAAATCATCGTTCGACGCATTCAGAAGCGTCGCCATCTTCTTGAATTCAGACGAGTTCCGTTCGGCGAGTTCGTTCGGCGAAATGCCTTCCTTGCGCGCGGTCTGCAGCATCTTGATGCCGTGCTCGTCGGTGCCGGTCAGGAAGCGAACGTCCTTGCCGTCCAGCCGCTGGAAGCGCGCCAGCGCGTCCGTCGCGATCAGCTCGTAGGCATGGCCGATATGCGGCTTGCCGTTCGGATAGGAAATCGCGGTGGTGATGTAGAACTTCTCGGCTGCCATGCGCTCGCTCGGTCATTGGAGCATCGGCCGATGCTCTCGGATCTGGTCGCGGTCACATAGACCACACACCGCCATTTGGCCAGTCGCGCAATCAGCGCGCGGCGCAAAGCTGGCCGAGCAGCCCGACGACGTGCTGGCGCTTGTCGAGATTGTAGGTGTCGGTGTCGACGATGCGCTGGCGCACGCCCGACCATTGGTAGGCGAGCCGCGCCGCCAGTTCCGCGTCGCCGGCTTGGCCGGCCGCCTGCGCCCTCGCTTCGGCGATGCCAGCGACGTGCTCGTTGAACAGTCGGAACTGGACCGTGGAATCGCGTCCGCCGACGGCGTCGGCAATCCGGTAGGCCGCAGCGACATCGAACTTGCCGCCGGAGACCACGGCGTCGACCGCATTGGCGATATCGAGCCCGCCGAACTGCGTCATCAAAAGCGCCTCGCGCACGCTGCCTGAGGCCTTTGCCGCGAGATCGTCGGGCACCTCTTCGGACCCCGGCGAAACCGCCCGCAATGCGGCGAGGAGATCATCGCCCGCCAGCGGCTTCAGCTTCAGGAGCTGGCAGCGCGAGCGGATCGTCGGCAGCATTCGGCCGATGGAATGAACGACGAGCAGGAAGAGCGTACGCGGCGGCGGTTCTTCCAGGCTCTTCAAAAGCGCATTGGCCGCGTTGCGGTTCATGTCGTCGGC
Source organism: Pseudomonadota bacterium (assembly GCA_023389195.1). Taxonomy (GTDB): domain Bacteria; phylum Pseudomonadota; class Alphaproteobacteria; order Rhizobiales; family Rhizobiaceae; genus Aliihoeflea. Next base: position 4,357 of record JAEWET010000009.1, on the reverse strand, counting down.
GGCGTCGACGATCACGACCCGGTAGCCACCATCATGCGAGGTCATCGACAGGAATCGGCCGACGCGTCGGATTTCGTCGACGGTCACGGCCGACTTGAAACCGGCTCCGCGATCGGCGGCAGGCCGCGTCAGGTGCAGAAGCGACGGATGCGCCCCCTGCGCCATCAGCCTGAACAGCGTAGACGCCGTGTCCGGCCGCGCGAGCGTCGACGGCGCTTCGGCCGGGCGCGGATTGGCGAGCAGATGATGGGCCAGCCGAAAGGCGAGCGTCGCCTTTCCGATCCCGCGCGTTCCCGAAAGGATCAGCGCGTGGTGGAACTTGCCCGTCCGGTAGGCGCGCGCCAGTTCGTCTGCTTCCCCGACATGGCCGAACAGGTCAGCATGCTCCACCGGTTCGGGCACTTCGGGAATGCTGTCATATTGCTCAGGCGCGATGCGTTCAAAGCTCATCGGCGACCTGCAGCAGGCTACCGGCGGGCGCGATCACCTTGGCGACGCGGGCCCAGACGGCATCGGCGACGTCGTCCTTGTCCTTCGAGGCATCGATGATGACGCAACGCGCAGGCTCCGCGCGGGCGATGTCGATGTAGGCCTCGCGCCGCTCTTCGTGCAGCGACAAATCTTCCTTTTCGTATCGATCGGCCGCATCGGCGCCCCGCCGGCTCGCCGCGCGCCGCATGCCTTCCACCGGGTCAAGGTCGAGGATGATCGTCAGATCCGGCATCATGCCGTTGATCGCGACGCTCTCCAGCGCCGTCATGAACGCCTTGTCGAGCCGCCCCGACACGCCCTGATAGACGCGTGAGGAATCGAGAAAGCGGTCACACAGCACGATCTTTCCGCCCTCGATTGCCGGCCGGATGATCTGCTCGACATGGTCGGATCGGGCGGCCGCGAACAGCATCGCCTCCATCGCCGGGCCAAAGGGCTCGGCCGCGCCCGAAAGCAGCACGTGCCGCACCGCCTCCCCGCCCGCCGAACCGCCGGGCTCGCGCGAGACGACGACCTCGTGGCCCTCGGCCTCCAGACGGTCGGCAAGAAGCCGGATCTGGGTCGACTTTCCGGCCCCCTCGCCGCCTTCGAAGGTGATGAAATGTCCTCGTGGCAATGCGCATCCTTTCGCCGGCCGCTGAACTCGCCCCAGCGCCTAGCAGATAATGCGGGCGCGCGCCAAATGCGACCGGTAAATCAGCGCATCCAGCCGACGGCGAGTTCCTCGATCGCATCGAGCGCGCGCTGGTGGAGCTTGCCGGTATCGACCGATTCGGCGGCATAGAGCGGCGTTTCCTGGCTCATCGCATCGCCGATCCAGACCCTGAGCGTGCCGACCCGTGCGCCCTCCTCCACCGGCGCGATGACCGGCCCGTCATAGACGATGCGCGCGACGAGGCGGTCGCGGTTTGTCAAAGGCACGAAGAGCGAGATCGGCCCGTTGGATCGCAGACCGACGCCGCCCTTTTTTCCGCCATAGACTTTGGCCTCGCCGACGACCTCGTTCTCCGCGAATATCTGATACTTGTCGAAGGCGCGCATGCCCCAGTCGAGGATTTTGCGCGCTTCCTCGGCGCGCACCGCGTCGCTCTCCATGCCGCTCAGCGCGACGAAGAGGCGCCGGTCGTCGCGCGCGACTGATCCGACGATGCCGTAGCCCGATTCCTGTGTGAAGCCCGTCTTCATCCCGTCGGCGCCGATATTCATGCGCAGGAGCGGGTTGCGATTGCGCTGGGTGATGTTGTTCCAGGTGAATTCTGGCTGCGCGTAATAGGCATATTGGTCCGGATACTCGGTCCAGATGTGATGCGCGAGCATGGCAAGTTCGCGCACCGTCACCACCTGCCCTTCGGCGGGCAGTCCGGTGGAATTCTTGAACACCGATCGCGTCATGCCGATCGCGCGGGCGCGCTCGGTCATCAATTGCGCGAAATTCTCTTCCGAGCCCGCCATGCCCTCGGCGATGATGATGCACCCGTCATTCGCAGACTGAACGATCACGCCCTGGATCAGGTTTTCGAGACTGATCGACGAGCGGACCTCGGCAAACATGGTCGACCCGCCAGACATTGCGCCGCCGGTGCGCCAGGCGTTCTCGCTGACGAAGAACTCCTCCTGCAGCGTCAGCCGGCCGGTCTTCAGCGCGTTGAAAACGACTTCCATCGTCATCAGCTTGGCGAGCGAAGCCGGCGGGATCAGCGCATCGGGGTCTTTGGAGAATAGAACCGTACCGGTATCGGCATCGATCATGAACGCCTGCTGAGCGCGCGTCTCGAAAAGCTGGGCGGACGCGTTTGTCACAAGCCCCATGACGCACAGGAACGCGGCTACCGCCACGCCCGGAATTCGCCGATCATACATTGCCCTACCTACCCCAAATGTGCCCTTCGACGAAGGCTAGCACCGGGGTCGGCAATCTCGCAACTCAACCTCGCGCGATCAGTCGATCTGGCCGAGCCATTGCAGGATTGCAACGGTGCCGCCGGCCACGAGCGCACCCATCAGCGTGCCCCAACCGGTGTCGACCATGGCGACGACGCCGTCATAGCCGCGCAGCACGGAGAGATTGGTGAAATTGTAGGTGAGATAGGCAAAGAAACCGAACAGTGCCCCGTTCAGCGCTGCCACCTGCCACGCGCCCGCCGCCATGCCGGCGGCTACGCCGAAATAGACGAGCCCGACGATGTAGACCGCGTAGAACACCGCTGCGACGCCCCATCGCGGCTGGTCGAGCAGAAGGTCACCCATCCGGCTTGCATAGAAATTGCGGGCGATGACGCCGAGCCAGAGCGCATCGAGGATCAGGAAGAGGACGAGGGCGATCCCGTAGGCGGAAAGATACTTTGTCATCTGACGATCCCGATTGCTGCGACTGAACCGTCTACGCCGTCAAAGCGCCGGCAGATCGCCCCGCGCCCAGCTTTCCGTGATCTCGCCCGCTCTGTCCGTGAACCGACCCGCTTCGATAGCACTTCTGATATCAGCCATAAGAGACTGATAATAGGCCAGATTGTTCCAGGTCAGCAGCATGCCGGCCAGCGATTCGCCAGACTTGACGAGGTGGTGCAGATAAGCGCGGCTGTAGTCTCGCGCGGCCGGGCAATCGCTTTCCTCGTCGAGCGGGCGATGGTCCTCGGCGTGCCGTGCGTTCTTGAAGTTGATCTTGCCGCGCCGCGTATAGGCCAGCCCATGGCGACCGGCGCGCGTCGGCATCACGCAGTCGAACATGTCGATGCCGCGCGCGACGGATTTCAGGATATCGTCCGGCGTCCCGACGCCCATCAAATAACGCGGCTTAGTCTCGGGCAGCAGCGGATTGGTCACCTCCAGCATGTCGAGCATCACCTGCTGGGGTTCGCCGACCGCCAGCCCGCCGACGGCATAGCCCTTCAGATCGAGGTCGCGCAGTGCCAGCGCCGAGCGCTCGCGAAGCGCCGGCACGTCGCCGCCCTGCACGATGCCGAACATCGCCTTGCCGGGCTGCGTCCCGAACGCCGTCTTGCAGCGCTCGGCCCAGCGCAGCGAAAGCTCCATCGCCTTCTCGATCGCCTTGTGCTCGGCCGGCAGCGCCGTGCATTCGTCGAGCTGCATCTGGATGTCGCTGTCGAGCAGGCCCTGGATCTCGATCGACCGCTCCGGCGACATCTCGTAGACCGTGCCGTCGATATGCGAGCGGAATTTTACGCCCTGTTCCGTGATCTTGCGCAACTGCGCCAGCGACATGACCTGGAACCCGCCCGAATCCGTCAGGATCGGATGCGGCCAGCGTGCGAATTCATGCAAACCACCCAGCCGCGCGACGCGCTCGGCGCCGGGCCGCAGCATCAGGTGGTATGTGTTGCCCAGGATGATATCCGAGCCGAGGTCGCGCACCTGGTCGAGATACATCGCCTTGACCGTCCCGCCCGTCCCGACCGGCATGAAGGCCGGCGTGCGGATCGTGCCGCGCGGCATGGTGATCTCGCCGCGCCGCGCCGCGCCATCGGTGGCCAGCACGCGGAATTCGAAATTCTCGGTCATCAATCGTCCGATCTGAAGAGCAGGCTCGAATCGCCGTAGGAGTAGAACCGGTAGCGGTTCGCGATCGCGTGGGCATAGGCCGAACGCATCCGCTCCGTCCCGGCGAATGCCGAGACGAGCATGAAGAGTGTCGAGCGCGGCAGGTGGAAATTGGTCATCAGCACGTCGACCGCCCTGAAACGGTAGCCGGGCGTGATGAAGATGTCGGTCGGCCCGGACCATGGCGCGATCGTGCCGTAGTCGCGCGCCGCACTTTCCAGGAGCCGCAGCGACGTCGTGCCGACGGCGACGATGCGTCCGCCCGCCCTGCGCGCAGCATTCAGCCTGTCGGCCGTCGCGGCGTCGA
>JAEWET010000046.1:0-66473 GCA_023389195.1 Pseudomonadota bacterium | reverse complement strand
CACCATGGCGCTGTGCGGCGAGCGCGACATCCTCAATGTGGGCCGGCACAACATCTATTCCAACGACCTGCCGCCGCGTAATGCTCCGGTGGCGTGAAGTCGGAGGTAGCCCTCACCCCCGATAGGGCCGCCCACTCGCCACCTCGTTCTGGGCCAGTTGCGCATAGACCGCGCCGGCCACTTCCTGCATCAGCGGCTCGGGCAGGGTGCCGACCACGGTGCAGGTGATGCGGGCATTGGCCCAGTAGAAGGCCTCGGCCTCGGCATGGCGTGTGAACTGGTAGGCGGGCGCACGATCGGGCAGGGCGGCGGTGACGTAGATGGTGACCCGCTGCTGCTCGGCATTCTCATACATCAGTTGCGCGGCGCGGCCGCCGGCGTCGGGCGCCCCCGGCAGCAGCCGACCGCCGACCAGGGTGAAACCGGTGTCGGCCAGGTCGGGCAGGCCCAGTTGCGTGTCAAGCCGGTTGGAGAGCCAGGTGCTCAAATGCTCGCTGTCCTCGCCGCCCACTTCCACCGCATGGCGGCTCTCGGCGACATAGACGGTGTGGGCGCGCACCGCGTCGGCAATCAGCGTGGCGCTGGCCGGGCGGGTCTCGAATAGCGGCCGGACGAACCAGCCCGTACCCAGCCCCAGGCCCACCAGCAGGATTGCGGCGGCCGCCCAGCCCCAGCCTTGCCGGCGGCGACGGGCGATTGCGGCGGCGAGGCGCGCGGGCCGCAGCCGGGGCGGCACCGGCTCGGCCGCGACCGGGTCGAACAGCGTTTTCATCGCATCGGCCTGGCGCTGCAGCAGCGTCACCTCGGCGGCGGCGTCGGGATTGGCGGCCAGATGGGCCTCCATGGCGGCGCGCTTGGCCTCGGGCAATTGCCCGTCGGCATAGGCCATCAGCATGTCGCGGGTGATCTCGCTCATTTGACGGTCCTCAGATAGGGCTCGGCCGGCGTGCCTGTCAGCGTGCGCAGGGCGGCGCGGGCACGGCCCAGCCGGCTCATCAGCGTGCCCAGCGGAATGCCCGCAATATCGGCGGCCTCAGAATAGGGAAGGCCTTCCAGGGTCACCAGCAACAGGGCTTCCTTCTGTTCGAGTGGCAGGGTCTCGATGGCGCGGGCCAGCTCGGCCAGGGCTATATGGCCGGGCTGGCTCGCTGGCGCGGCCGGTTCGGCCACGCTTTCGAGCTGGACGGTGGCGCCCCGGCGGCGCGCGTTGCGCAGCCGGTTGCGATTGAGGTTCACCAGAATGGTGAAGAGCCAGGCGCGCACCGGGCCGGCGGGGCGGAACAGGCCGCGCCGGGAAAGGGCGCGTTCCAGGCAGTCCTGCACCAAGTCATCGGCCAGGTCGAAGTCGCGCGTCAGCGCCCGTGCATAGCGCCTCAGCGCCGGCACGCAGGCTTCGAGCTGGTCGAGAAACGGGTCCATGCACTGCCCGGATGCTATTCGAGGGCAAGATGCCAGACGCCGCCGACTCCGTCACCTTTGATGTCGCCGGGCGCCATGTCCTCGAACCAGTAATAGAGCGGCCAGCCCTTATAGGCCCACATCGTGGTGCCGTCGTCGCGGGTCACGAGGGTGAAGTCGCCCTCGGCGGCGGCGCCGTCATCGGCGTAGAGCGGCGGCCATTTGGCGGCGCAGTCGTCGTTGCACACGCTCTTGCCGTCGCCATTGGTATCGCGGTTGAAGATATAGAGCGTCATGCCGTCGGCATCGGTCAGCACCATCTGGCCCCCGATATCAACCGATTTGACGAGGCCGCCCAGATAATCGGCGGCGAGGGCGGGTGCTGACAGCAGGGCCAGCGCGGCGGCGCCGGTGAGGAATGCGCGGAAATTCATGGGATATCCTCCGTGTTGCGGGGCCGGCTCCGGCCCTCACCCAGATCAACACCCCGGCGCGCGGTTTAATCCGCGCTTGCGCGAAAAATCCTCAGGGCCGGCTCTGCCGCGCCAATGCTGGTGACAGGGCCGGCAAAGATGCTATGTCGCTTCCCGGCTGCGCCAGGGGCGGCTGTACGGGGGAGCGTTATCGATGTTCGTAGTGGGCGGGGAAAGCCTGATCGACCTCAAGGCCGAGGTGGCGATGGGCGACGGCACGCTGGCGGGGCGCGACAGCGACGGTCAGATCGTGATGACCGCCCATGCCGGCGGCTCGCCCTATAATTGCGCCATCGCGCTGGCGAAGCTCGGCAATCCAACCGGCTTCCTCTGCCCCATCTCGGCCGATGCCTTCGGCGACTACTTGCTAGGCCCGCTGCACGAGGCGGGGGTGACGCCGCTTCTTTCCGAACGGGTCGAGGAATACACCACGCTCGCCGTGGTCAATTTCGATGCCAACAACAATGCGCGCTACGGCTTCTATCGCGCTGCCGATGGCGCCGTCGACGCCGCCAAGGCCATCGCGGCTCTGCCCGAGCGGGTCGATCTCTATCAGGTCGGCGGCTTCTGCCCCATCGAGCCGGACGAGGCGGCGATCTGGCTCGAGGTGGTGGCATCGGCCATGGCCAAAGGCGCGACGATTTCCATCGATCCCAATGTGCGGCCAAGCCTGGTCGCCGATTTCGAGGGCTACAAGGCAAGGCTGGGGCGGTTCCTCGACCTTGCCCATGTCATCAAGGTCTCCGAGGAAGATCTGGAGGCGCTGGATGCCGGCAGCAGCATCGAGCAGCATGCCGAGGCCTTCCTCGCCCGGCCCAATTGCGAATTGGTGGTGGTGACGCTGGGCGAAAAGGGCTCGCACGCCTTCACTCGCTCGGGCAAGGCACAGGCGGCGATCCATGCGCCGCCCGTCTTCGGCGACACGGTGGGCGCCGGCGACAGCCTCATGGCGGGAATCCTTTCCTGGCTGCACGAGCGCGGCCTGCTCAAGCCCGGGCGGCTGGCGCAACTGGGCGAGGGCGCCCTGGGCGACATGCTGGCCTTCGGCGCGGTGGTTGCGGGCATCAATTGCGGCCGCAAGGGCTGTAAGCCCCCCAGCCGCGCCGAGGTGGATGCGGTTCTGGCGCGATGAATGGTCGGTGTTTTTGGGTAGGGTTTGCATGAGAGGGGTTCTCCCCTATGGTTTATGCGTATGGGGGAGCGCGAGCCAGTGGCGGAAGCCGACAAGGATAGCGGGTTCGGCGAGTTCGGCGCGGGCTTCGAGGCCGCCGAAGAGCTCGATGCCTATCGCGCGGTCTATCGCCTCGTGCTCACTGCATATGGTTATCGCTGCGCGCTGACGGGCACGGTCTTTGCACCGGACCCGGCTCCGGGGCTCGACCTTCTGCATCCCGATCTCGACGTGGTGGCCATTCGCTCGCGCGAGGCGGGTGGGCCCTTGCAGATCGACAATTTCCTGGCGCTGGAAAAAGCGGTGTCGCGGGCCTTCCGGGCCGGGCAGATCCTTGTCGACGACGATTACTGGGTGATCCCGGATCTTAATGTTCTGAACCCCGATATCGCGGCGCGGCTGCATCCGGGCGGGCGTCTCCTGGTGCCGGCCGAGCCCCTGTTCCAGCCGAGCCGGCCCCATCTGGCTTTTCACCGCCGCAGCGTGCTGGGGGCGTAAGGGCTGTCACCTTCAGTTGGCCTCGTGCTTCTCCGGCACGCTGTCCGACGCAAAAAATCTATCCCCCCCGCCCCGAAACGCTATAAGCCTTGCGCAACGAAACTGCCGAGGAAAGACCATGCCGCAAGACGCCGCCGCCATTCGTTCCATCCTGTCGCTGGCCCCCGTGGTTCCGGTCATCATCCTGGATGATGTGAGCAAGGCGCGGCCGCTGGCAGAGGCGCTGGTGGCGGGCGGCCTGCCGGCGCTGGAGGTGACGCTGCGCACCCCCAATGCGCTCAGGGTGATGGAGGAGATGGGCAAGGTCACCGGCGCCATCGTCGGTTCGGGCACGGTGCGCAACGCGGTGCATATGAAGCAGTCGGTGGATGCGGGCTGCCGCTTCATGGTGTCGCCGGGCATTTCCCCGCGCATACTGGACGCGGCCGACGATATCGGCATTCCGCTTTTGCCGGGCATCGCCACGCCCAGCGAGGCGATGACGGCGGCCGAGCGTGGCTACAGCTTCCTCAAATTCTTTCCGGCCGAGGCCAATGGCGGCGCGCCGGTGCTCAAGGCCTTTGCCTCGCCCCTGGCCGACATCACCTTCTGCCCTACCGGCGGCATCGATCCGGCCAAGGCGAAAACCTACTTGGCGCTTTCCAACGTCATCTGCGTGGGCGGGAGCTGGATCATGCCGGCCGATGCGCTGGAGGCGGGCGACTGGAGCCGCATCGAGACCCTGGCCCGCGAAGCCAGCGCGCTCAGGGGCTAGCACTGGAGAGGGTGGCGGGGTGGCCGACATTCCCGAGGATGGCCTCACCCATTTGCGGGTGACGCTGAGCGAGACGGCCTATATCGGCCCCGGACGCGCCGATCTGCTGGAGCTGATCGCTGCCCATGGCTCGATCGCCGCGGCCGGCAAGGCCATGGGCATGAGCTACAAACGCGCCTGGGGGTTGGTGCAGGCGCTCAATACGGGCTTCGGCGCGCCGCTGGTGGAATCGAGCCGGGGCGGGGCGGCGCAGGGTGGGGCGCATCTGACCGAAGCCGGCCGGCTGGTGCTGGCGCGCTACCGGGCGATGCAGGACAAGACGCGGCAGGCCATTGCCGGGGACGTGGCGGCGCTGCGGCGGGCTTTCGATATGTCCAGCAAGAAATAACGCTTGCGGCCTCCTTCCGTGCTTGGCAGAACCGATATGGTTTTAAAAACATATCGGAGTTGGGAATGAACCGCGCATTGTTGGGCTCGCTGCTGGCCGGTCTGGTGTTGACGAGTGCCGCCCATGGCGAAACGGTCAGCGTCGCCGTCGCCGCCAATTTCACCCAGGTCGCCGAGGAGCTGGCGCCGATCTTCGCCGAAGAGACGGGTCACGAGGTGGTCTACAGCTTCGGGGCGACCGGCCAGCTCTATACCCAGATCACCCAGGGCGCGCCCTTCATGGTGCTGCTGGCCGCCGATGACGAGCGCCCGACGCGGGCCGTCGAGGAGGGGCTGGGCGTCGAGGGGAGCGTCTTCACCTACGCTATCGGCGCGCTGGCACTCTACAGCACTTCGCTCGATCTCGCCGACGGCAAGGCGGTGCTGGAAGGCGGCGCTTTCGAGAAGATCGCCATTGCCGATCCGGAAACGGCTCCCTATGGCCGTGCCGCCACTGAAACCATCGAGGCTCTGGGGCTGACCGAGGCGATCACGCCCAAGCTGGTGACGGGGGAGAACATCACCCAGACGCTGCAATTCGTCGAGAGCGACAATGCCGAGCTGGGCTTCGTCGCCGCCAGCCCGGCGGTGGGCAAGTCCAGCGTCTGGCTGGTGCCGGCCGAGCTCTACGAGCCGATCCGTCAGGACGCCGTGCTGCTCAAGACCGGCGAAGGCAACCCGGCCGCCACCGCCTTCGTCGATTTCCTCAGGAGCGAAAAAGCCGTGGCGGTGATCGAGGCGGCGGGCTACGTGGTCGAATAGGCCGAGACGCCGTTCCGTTCCCACCACGCGGTGAGGATGTGGGCGAGTCGCGACACGTCCACCCCGGGAGTAAGCCATGCGCCTCGATGACATCTGGCCTCCGGTCAGCCTCACGCTGAGCCTGGCCAGCATCACGATGCTCATCCTCCTGCTCGTGGGCACGCCCATCGCCTGGTGGCTAGCGCGCAGCAAGAGCCGCTTCCGCGAGATGGTGGGGGCGGTGGTCTCCATGCCGCTGGTACTGCCACCTACCGTGCTCGGCTTCTACCTGCTCATCGCGCTCGGCCCCAACGGGCCGGGCGGCTGGATCGCCGGGTTCTGGGGCGGGAGGACGCTGGCCTTCTCCTTCACCGGGCTGGTCATCGGCTCGCTGTTCTATTCGCTGCCCTTCATGGTGCAGCCGCTGCGCAACGCCTTTGCCGCCATAGGCGACGATCCGCTGGAGGTGGCCTCGAGCCTGGGCGCCTCCAACTGGCAGCGCTTCTGGCGCGTCGCCATGCCGTTGGCCCGGCCGGGCTACATTACCGGGGCGGTGATGACCTTCGCCCATACGGTGGGGGAATTCGGCGTGGTGCTGATGATCGGTGGCAATATTCCGGGCCAGACCAAGGTCATCGCCATCGCGCTCTACGATTACGTCGAGCGCCTGCAATGGGGCGAAGCCCATTTGCTGGCCCTGGGCATGGTGGTCTTCGCCTTCGTGGTGATCGCGGTGACGCTGACCATAGACCGGCGGGTCAACGTGCCGATGCCGTGAGATAGTGCCTGGACCGCGAACCTACTGCACCATCTTGCTCGTGATCGCCTGCGTCGTGGCGAAATAACCCTTCCAGGGGTCGGGCTGTTTTGCCCGGCCGGCGGCATCGGCCAGCGAGAACTGGTTGGCGGCGGTGAGTCTCGCCAATTCGTCCCAGCCGACCGGCACCGCCGCCGGTGCGCCCGGCCGGGAGCGACTCGACCAGGGCGCAATGGCTGTTGAGCCACGCTCGTTGCGGAGATAGTCGATGAAGAGCTTGCCCTTGCGCTTGGCCTTGCTCATCGTGGCCACGAAGCGCTCGGGTTCATTGTCGGCCAGCTTCTGGGCGAAAGCCTTGCAGAAGGCCTTGACCACGGGCCACTCGGCCGAAGGGCGGAGCGGGGCGATGACGTGGATGCCCTTGCCGCCGGTGACCAGCGCATAGCTTTCAAGCTCCCATTCCGCCTTGAGCGCCTGCCTGATGTCGAGTGCGGCGGCACGGACCTCGCCGAAGCCCAGCCCCTCGTCAGGGTCGATATCGAAGATGATGCGCTCGGGCTTTTCGATGTCGCTGGTGCGCGAGCCCCAGAGGTGCCATTCGAGCACGTTCATCTGCGTGCCGGCGATCAGCCCGGCGAGGCTGTCGATATAGAAATAGTCTTCCGCCTCGCCGTCCTTCTCGGTGATCTGCAGCGATTTCATCGCCTCGGGAAAGCCGCCGGTATCGTGCTTCTGGAAGAAGCAGTATTTGGCCCGTCCCTGCGGGCAGCGCAGCAGGCTCAGCGGCCGGTTCTCGATATAGGGCAGCATGCGCTCGGCCACGGCGGCGTAATAGGCGACCAGATCGGCCTTGGTGACGCCCTGGCCGGGATAGACCACGCGGTCCGGACTGGTGAGGCGGACGCCGGCGGCATTGGCGGCGTTGATGCCCGCTTCCGCACTGAGCGGGGTGGCGGTGGCCGGCTCGGCCGCGCCCCGCTCCAGTGTCACTTCGGCTGCCGGCTTGTCTTCGCGCAAGCCTAGGAAGGAGGGGTGACGCAGTAGGCCATCCGGGGTGAATTCGGCATAGGCGATCTCGGCCACCAGCTCCGGGGTCACCCAGCGTGCATTGCGGGCGATGGGGCGGGGCACCTCGGCAAAGGGGCTGGTCTTGCGCGCCCGTGCATCGAGCTGGCGCTGTAGTTCCTCGGCATCGTCGGTGGAAAAGCCGGTGCCGACCCGGCCGCGATAGACCAGCTTGTCGCCCTCGCGCGTGCCCAGCAGGAGCGAGGCAAAGCTCTTTTTCTTGGTCGAGGGCGTCCAGCCGGCGACGATGAATTCCTGCCGCTTGCTGGCCTTGATCTTGAGCCAGGCGCGGTTGCGCTCGCCGCGATAGGGGGCGTCGGCCAGCTTGGCGATGATGCCTTCGTGGCCGGCGCGGGAAATGGCATCGAAGACCTTGCGGCCATTGCCGGTGACATGGGCGGAGAACTGCACCAGCGAAGAGGATTCGATTCTGCCCAGCAGCTTTTCGAGCCTGGCCTTGCGCTCCACCAGGGGCAGCTTGCTCAAATCCTTGCCGTCGAGCTCGAGCAGGTCGAAGGCGAAATAGGTCAGCGGCCCGCCGGTGGCGAGATGGTCCTTGAGGGTGGAGAAATCGGTGCGGCCCTTGGCGTCGAAGGCGCAGAGTTCGCCATCGATCAGCGCGCTGCCGGCGGTGATGCGGGAGAGCGGCGGCACGATGGCGCCGAACTGGGCCGTCCAGTCCTTGCCGGTGCGGGTAAAGAGCTGCACCTTCTCCCCTGCTATGGCGGCGAGGCACCGATAGCCGTCATATTTCATCTCGAAGACCCAGTCATTGCCCTCGGGCACGTCGGATACGAGCGTTGCGAGCTGCGGCGGACGGAAGCGGGGGAGGGCGGGCGCCTTGCCGCGGTTAGGCTTCTCGGGGGCAGGCTTTTCCGGCTCGGAATGCCAAACGGCCTTCTCGGGCGTGCTGCTGGGTTTCTTGGGCTTCAAGCCCTTGGCGATGCCGTCGAAATCGCGGCCGGTGGTGACCGAGCGGGTGAAGCGACCGGTAAGGGTCTCCTCGGGCCGCGCATAGTCGTCGCGATGCTTGATCAGCAGCCAGTTCTCGCGCGCCGGGCCGGAGCGGCGCTTGGTGTCGCGCCCCTTCATATGCACCAGCACCCATTCGCCCTTCATGCGCTGGCCATGGAGCCGCATCTTGAGGTCGCCCTCGGCTAGGCCCTGATGCGGATCCCCGATCGGCTCCCAGCTTCCGATGTCCCACAGCATCACCGTGCCGCCGCCATATTCGCCTTCGGGAATCGTGCCCTCGAAACTGCCATAGGCGAGGGGGTGGTCCTCCACGCGCACGGCCAGGCGCTTATCCTCTGGATTGTCCGAGGGGCCCTTGGTCACCGCCCAGCTCTTGAGCACGCCATCGAGCTCGATGCGGAAATCGTAGTGAAGGCGCGTGGCGTCATGCTTCTGCACCACGAAAAGCTGTCCGCTCGCCGCCGCCTCGGCACTGCCCGAGGGCTCCTGCGTCTTGGTGAAGTCGCGCTTGGCCTGGTAGTCCTTGAGCAGGGTCTCGGCTTTGCTGTCCATGGCTCAGCTCGCTTTCCGCCGCGTGGTCTTGGCCGCCGGCTTCTTGCCTTTGGCGTCGCCTTCGAGGCTGGATTTGAGCGCGGCCATCAGATCCACCACATTGGAGCTTTCCTTCGGCTTCTCGGCGGGTTCGTCCTTGGTGCTGATCTTGCGACCCTTGCTCTTGAGCTTGCGGTCGATCAGCGCGCGTAGGGCGGTCTGGTAGTGGTCCTTGAAGACGCCGGCATCGAAAGGCCCGGTCTTCTTGTCGATCAGGGCCGTGGCGACGTCGAGCAGGTCGGCGTCGGCCTTCTTGCCTGGAATGTCGGAGAAATAGGGATCGGCCTGGCGCAGCTCGTTCTCGTAATGGAGGGTTTCGAGCAGCAGGCCCTTGCCGGCCGGGCGGATGGCGACGAGATATTCCTTGCCGCGCAGCGCCAATTGCCCAAGCCCCACCTTCTCGCTGCGGCGCAGCGCGTCGCGGATGACGATGAAGGCGTCCTCGGCCAGATCGTCGGCGGGGGTCATGTAATAGGGCTTGTCGTAGTAAAGCGGGTCGATCTCGCAGGCGCCCACGAACTGGGTCAGCTCCAGCGTCTTCCTGGTTTCGAGCTTTACCGCGTCGATCTCCTCGTCGGTCAGCAGCACATAGTCCCCCTTTTCGTATTCGAAGCCCTTCATGATGTCGTCGGTGTCGACCGGGCCGATGCCGTCCACCACCTTTTCGTAGCGGATGGGCTTGCCCGAGGGCTCGTGGATCTGGCGGAAGCTGGGCCGGGCATTGGCCTTGGTAGCCGTATAGAGCTCCACGGCGATCGAAACGAGGGAGAGGCGTAACTGGCCTTTCCAGATGGGGCGTGACGCTGGCATAGTGGGATTCCGGCGCTGATGATCCTCTTCGATCAACTCTTGCCCCGCCTGCTTCGTTCCGAAAACCCGCGTTGCGCCGGGCCGTGCGCCTTTCTATTGTCGCCCAAACCACGATCAGGAGAGAATCAGCGATGGACCTATTTGCGCTGGACGGCCTCAGCATCACGCTGATCGGCCTGGGCATATTGGCGCTTCTGGTGTTGTTCGCCGGCGCCAAGACGGTGCCACAGGGCTATAACTACACCATCGAGCGCTTCGGCAAATATACCCGTACGCTCAAGCCGGGCCTCAACCTCATCGTGCCCTTCATCGACACGATCGGCAGGAAGCTGAACGTGATGGAGCAGGTGCTGGACGTGCCGCATCAGGAAGTCATCACCCGCGACAACGCCACGGTGACGGCCAATGGCGTCACCTTCTACCAGATCATGGATGCCGCCTCGGCCGCCTATGAGGTGGCACATCTGGAAAACGCCATTTTGAACCTCACCATGACCAATATCCGCTCGGTGATGGGCTCGATGGATTTGGATGAGCTGCTCAGCCATCGTGACGAGATCAACGACCGGGTGCTGCGCGTGGTCGATACGGCCGTCGCGCCCTGGGGCGTCAAGATCACCCGCATCGAGATCAAGGATATCGACCCGCCCAAGGACCTGGTGGAATCGATGGGCCGGCAGATGAAGGCCGAGCGAGAGAAGCGCGCCACCATCCTCGAGGCCGAAGGCCGCCGGCAGGCCGCAATCCTCAAGGCCGAGGGCGAAAAGCAGGCGCAGGTGCTGGAGGCCGAGGGCCGCAAGGAAGCCGCCTTCCGCGACGCCGAAGCCCGCGAGCGCGCCGCCGAGGCTGAGGCACAAGCCACGCGTATGGTGTCCGAGGCTATTGCGGCGGGCAATGTGCAGGCGATCAACTACTTCGTCGCCAACAATTATATCAAGGCGCTGGAGGGGTTGGCGACCTCGCCCAACCAGAAGGTGCTGATGCTGCCGGTAGAAGCTTCCAGCGTCATCGGCGCCATTGGCGGCATCGCCGAGATCGCCCGCGAGACCTTTGGCGGCACCGCGCCCGCCGGCGCGGCGCGACCGGGCCGGCCGCCGACTTCCGGCCAGTAGTCAGGGAAGTTAGCCATGCAGGTTCTCTCCTTCCTCGCTGACAACGCGCCCTGGAGCTGGATCGTCGCCGGGCTGATCCTGCTGGCGCTCGAAATGGTGGTGCCGGGCGGGTTCCTGCTATGGATGGGCATTGCCGGGCTGGTGACTGGGCTCATCACCCTGGTCCAGCCCATCGACTGGCCCTGGCAGTGGCTGATCTTCGGCGTGCTGTCGCTGGTCAGCATCGTCGTCTGGTTGCGCTGGGTTCGCCATCGCCCCATCGCCACCGACCGGCCTTATCTCAATCGTCGCGCCGAGCAGTTCGTCGGGCAGGAGGTCGTGCTTGAGCAGGGCATAAGCCAGGGTTTCGGCCGCGTGGCGCTGGGCGATACGGTCTGGCGAGTCTCAGGCCCCGACCTGCCACCCGGCCAGCGCGTCCGCATCGTCGGAAGCGAGGGCGCGGTGCTCAAGGTCGAAGCTGTGGGGTGAGGCCGAACGCGCTGAGGCCTCGACGCAACCTGCAATTCCACCCACAGCGTCGAGCAAGGTTTCGTTAACCATAAAATGGAAGGATTGCGCCGGGCCCGGGCAGTCTGCCATGGCCGATTCCACTTGGCGGAGAAACGGCCTTGCCCTTGGAGCGGCGGCGGATGGCAGGATGGGCCGGGGCGGTGGCGCTCTGGACGCTGCTGCTTGCCGCGCCGGCACTGGCCGCGTCCGACCATTCCTCCGGTGACGGTTCGGGCGTCGATAATGAGCGTCTGCTGCCCGATGTCTATCCGACCGATCCGGTGCTGGCCAATGCCGATTGGTTGCGCGAGCCCTATCATCCCTTCTTCGACGTCGACTGGTCGGTGGCGCTGCGCGGCAGCTATGTCCAGGCCACTTCCGGCGATCGCTTCGACGTGCGGTTGGTGCCCACGCTGGGACTCGAGCATATCGGGGTACGCTCGGCGATCAACCTGGATGCCAGTGCCGAACTGGTGCGGCCCAGCGCGGGCGGCAATATCGAACTGGGCGGCCTGCGGCTGGGGCTGGAGACGAGCTACAGCCTCGACAAGGACACGCGGGCGACGCTCACCGGCAATCTGAACCTGACCCAACCCCAGCCCGGCACGCCGGGTCTTGCCACCAATGTGGCGGTGCCGGCGCAGGACAGCAGCGCCAGCGCGGAAGTCGAGCTCACCCGGCGCATGGGCAAGTTCAACGTCGCGGTGACCGGGGCGGCGGAGCGCCATGTCTTCGGCCCGACCAGGCTCGTCGATGGCAGCATCATCGACAATTCGGAACAGAATTTCTGGTCGCTGGATGGCGGTTTGCGCGTCGGCTTCCAGGCGACGCCGATCTTCGAAGTGTTCGGCCAGGCAGGGCTGGGGCGCGACGTGTTCGACCTGCCTTCGAGCGTCCTGCTGGCGCGGCCCGACGCTACCGACATGACGCTGCGCGGCGGCATCAGCGGGCGTTGGAGCTCGGTGCTGGAGGCCAGCGTCTCGGCCGGCGTCGGCCTCAGGCGGTTCGATGCGGCGAGCCTCGACGAGGTGGTGACCCAACTCTACGACGCCGAAATCGTGTTTACGCCCGACCCCACCTGGCGGTTTGCGGCCGGCTTCGGCACCACCGTCGCTCCGCCCGGCCCCAATTCGGGCGGCACGGCGCGGGTGGACTACGCCGCCACCGCGGATGTCGGCTATACGGTCAATTCCTGGCTGGCGCTGCGCGCCATGGCCGATTGGCATACCGCGCAATTCGCCGGCAGCGTCGACACCGAGACCGGCTATGGCTACGGCCTGGGCGCCGATTATCGCGTCAACGCCCACACCGCGCTTACCGCCGATTACGGCTTCACCCACACCAATAGCAGCGCCAACGGCGTGCAGGACGCTCATCGCGTTACGGTGGGCGTGACAGTGTCGCGGTAGGATCGCCAGAGTCTGATCTACGCTGGATTATGTTGCACCGTCATTGCTCGGCTCGTACGGGCAATCCAGCGATGGTGCAACATTCCATGGATCACCCGGACACGCCGGGTGGTGACGGTGTGGCGGGGCCGGGGCCTTCATGGTGAGCTTTTCGAGCCAAGAGAGCGAGCGCAGTGTCCGTGCCACGCCCTCGTCCTTCGACAGGCTCAGGATGAGGTCTACTCCAGCGTCTTGGGCCCCTACAGGTGTTCCTCCAGATCGAGCTTGCGCAATTCCTTGATGAAGCCGTCCTTGATGTCCTCGCGGTCCAATGCATAGACCACATTGGCGGTGAGGAAGCCGATCTTGGAGCCGCAGTCGAAGCTCTGGCCGACATATTTGACGCCGGTGAAGCGCTGGTTCTGCATCAGGGTCTGCATGGCGTCGGTGATCTGGATTTCCCCGCCCGCGCCGCGCGTCTGCTTGGCCAACAGGCCGAAGATCTCGGGCTGCAGGATATAGCGGCCGGAGATGATGAGGTTGGAGGGCGCGTCCTCGCGCTTGGGCTTTTCCACCATGCCGCTGATGGCAAAGCCCGTGTCGGGGCCGTCGCCGCGCGCCACCACGCCATAGGCGGAGACCTCGCTTTCGGGCACTTCCTCTACTGCGACGAGGTTGCCGCCGGTCTCATGATAGGTGTCCATCATCTGCTTGAGCACGCCCGGCTCGCCCTTGAACAGCATGTCGGGGAGCAGCAGCGCGAAGGGATTGTCGCCCACGATGTCGCGGGCGCACCATACGGCATGGCCCAGCCCCAGCGGCTCCTGCTGGCGGGTGAAGCTGGTGTGGCCTGCCGAGGGCAGGTCCTTGCGCAATTCCTCCAGCGCCATGGTCTTGCCGCGCGCCTCGAGCGTGGTCTCCAGCTCGAACTGGCGGTCGAAATGATCCTCGATCACGCCCTTGTTGCGGCCGGTGACGAAGACGAAATGCTCGATGCCCGCCTCGCGCGCCTCATCGACCGCATATTGGATCAGCGGGCGGTCGACCACGGTCAGCATTTCCTTGGGCAGCGCCTTGGTCGCCGGCAGGAAACGGGTGCCGAGGCCCGCTACGGGAAATACGGCTGTTCTGACGCGTTTGGACAAATCTCTCAACTCCAATTGCCGGGGATCGGACGTAAAGCTATCTCAACCTCTCTAAAATATCCTCAAGACGAATAAGCGTTTCGGATAGGGAGTTTATCGCATGGCCGTGCTGGTGACCGGGGGGGCGGGCTATATCGGCAGCCATATGGTGCTCAACCTCGCCGATGCGGGCGAAAAAGTCGTGGTGCTGGACAATCTGTTCACCGGCTTCGACTGGGCGATAGACGGGCGCGCCCTCTTCGAAACCGGCAATGCCGGCGATATCGATCTGGTGCGCCGGCTGATCGACAAGCATGCCATCAGCGAGATCATCCATTTCGCCGGTTCGATCGTGGTGCCGGAATCGGTCACCAACCCGCTCAAATATTATGGCAACAACACCGCCACCTCACGCAATCTGATCGAGGCGGCGATTCTGGGCGGGGTCAAGCATTTCATCTTCTCCTCCACTGCCGCCGTCTATGGCATGACGGGGCTGGCGCCGGTGGTGGAGAGCACGCCGCTCCATCCCATGTCACCTTATGGGCGCTCCAAGCTCATGACCGAGTGGATGCTGGCCGATGTGGCGGCCGCCCATCCCATGACCTATGGCGTGTTGCGCTATTTCAACGTGGCGGGGGCCGATCCGGCCGGGCGCAGCGGGCAATCGACGCCGTTGGCCACCCACCTCATCAAGGTCGCGTGCCAGGCCGCACTCGGCCAACGCGAGAAGATGGACATTTTCGGCACCGATTACGAGACGCCGGACGGCACCTGCGTGCGCGACTATTTCCACGTCACCGACCTGATCGCGGCTCATGCGCTGCTGCTCAAGCATTTGCGGCAGGGCGGCGACAGCACCACGCTCAATTGCGCCTATGGGCAGGGCTTTTCGGTGCGGCAGGTGGTGGAGATGGTGCGGTCCGTCTCGGGCGTCGATTTCCGTGCCGAGGAAGGGCCGCGCCGGCCGGGCGACCCCGCGTCCATCACCGCGACGGGCGAAAAGGTGCGCAGCCTTCTGGGCTGGTCGCCGCAGCACGACGATTTGCGCGAGATCGTGCAGTCGGCCTATGACTGGGAGCGGCGGCTGATGGTGCGGAACCGGTAGGTCGTGTTGCTTGTCGGGCGCTGCCGTGTTTCCCTTCTCCCCTGAGGGGAGAAGGTGGCCCGAAGGGCCGGATGAGGGGTTCAGAGTTGGAGCTCCTACCGAGAGAGTGAACCCCTCACCCCGACCCTCTCCCCTCAGGGGAGAGGGGGCGAAGGAGCGGAAAGTATTGGTTATACGCAATAATAAAATCACAGGCTGTCTCCTCGCCCTCTGTCTCATCCTCTTCACCCTGCCGGCGCAGGCGCAGCCGGTGGAGAGCTTCGACAGTTTCATCGCCGGCTTTCGCGCCAAGGCGGTGGCGGCTGGGGTGGATGGTGCGGTCTATGACCGGGTCATGGGCGGGATGACGCCCGATCCGCGCGTGCCCGACCTCGTCACCACCCAGCCCGAATTCACCACGCCCATCTGGGACTATATCGACGGGAGGGTGACGACCAACCGTATCGCGCGCGGCAAGGCGGCGATCGCCGCGCAATCGGGTCTGTTCCAGAGCGTAGGGCAGGCCTATGGGGTTGATCCCTATTTGCTCGGCGCTATCTGGGGCATGGAAACAGATTATGGCTCGGTGCTGGGCAATGGCAGCCTCATCCGGCCCATCGTGCGTTCGCTCGCGACCCTGGTGCATCAGCGGCGCAGCCGGCTCAAGGAGGACGAGGCGGATCTCATCGCCGCCCTGCTGCTGGTGCAGCGCGGGCCGCTCGATGCCAACCAGTTGGTGGGGTCCTGGGCCGGGGCAATCGGACATTTGCAGGTCAATCCGTCCAACGTGGTGGCCCATGGCACCGATGGCGACGGTGACGGACGGGTGGATCTGCATAATTCGCTGGCCGATGCCCTGGCCACCAGCGCCCGCTTCCTGCGCGGGCTGGGCTATCAGCCGGGGATCGACTGGGGCATGGAGGTGGAGCTGCCCGAGGGCTTCGACTATCTGCTCGCCACCCGTACCGAATTGCGGCCGCTCTCCTTCTTCGCCGAGCGCGGCGTCAAGCGGGTGGCGGGGCGGCCGTTCGGCGACATGAACCTGCCCGTCTTCCTCTATGTGCCGGCGGGCAAGGACGGCCCCAAATTCCTGATGACGCAGAACTATCTGGTGCTCAAGGGCTATAATTTCTCCGACAGCTATGCGCTGAGCGTGGCGCATATGACCGACCGGCTCAAGGGGAGCGGCGGGTTCGTCGACGACTGGCCGCGCGGCACCCCCATGCCCAATCTGGCGAAGCGCCGTGCCATACAGGAGGCGCTGACGCGGCTGGGGCTCTATGACGGGGCCATAGACGGGCGGCTGGGCCCGATCAGCCAGGAGGCTTATGCGCGCTTCCAGGCCAGCCAGGGTCAGGTGGCCGACGGCTTCATCACCCGCGCCAGCGCCGAGGCACTGGCCGGTGCCGCGCGGTAACATCGCGGGGACCGCGATGGCGTTGCGCCCCGGGCTTTGCTAGAGAAACGACATGATCCGTCTGGTTGCCGCATTGCTGATCGGACTCCTCGTCTTCACCGACGTGGCGCCGGCTTTTGCGCAGAATGACGAGCGGGTCCTGGTGGCGCAGGAGACGCGGCGGCGGACGCTGTTCGACCTGCTGTTCGGCGAGCCAGAGGCGGCGCCGGCGCCGGCGCAGCAGCCGCGCCAGCAGCCCCGGGCGCAGCAACAGGCTGCCCCCGTGTCCCTGCCGCCGCCCAAGCCGCAGGTGGAAAAGGCGGCGGGCGCGACACGGCTGGCGGTGTTCGGGGATTCGCTGGCCATCGATCTCAGCCGGGCGCTGGAGCGGTTCTATGCCGAGGATCCGAACCTGGTGGTGATCAACCAGGGCGTCAGCTCGTCCGGCTTCGTGCGCTTCGACTATTTCGACTGGGATGCCGCAATCACTGAGCAGATCGCCGCCGACAGCTTCGATCTGGCCGTGGTGATCATCGGCATCAACGACCGGCAGGAAATCGTGGCGAATGGGCAGCGCTATGCGCCGCTGACCGAGGGCTGGGTGGCCGCCTATCAGGGGCGCATCGCCAGCTTCCTCGACAAGCTGCGCGCGGCGCGCAAGCCGGTGATCTGGATGGGTCTGCCGCCCATGTCCAAGAGCGAATATTCGGCCGCGATCAGCCGCATCAGCAATATCCAGCGGCTGGCGAGCTTTTCGGGCGGGGCGGAATTCCTAGACATCTATGAGCGGTTCCTAGGCGAGGACGGCAAATATTCGAGCTACGGGCCTGATGTGAACGGGCAGAATGCCCGCATGCGCAAAGATGACGGCATCCATTTCTCGGCCGCCGGCTCGGACAAGCTGGCCTTCTATCTCAACCAGACTATCCGCAATTTCTATCGGGGCGGCACCGTCTCCATCGCCGTGGCCGATCCGCTGCTGGGCACTGACGCGGCGGCCATGCTGCGCCCGCCCTTCCAGGGCCTGGGGCAGATACGCCTGCTCGAAGTGGCCGGCGCCGTGGTGCCGATCAGCCGTGTGCCGGCGCGGGCGGGCGATCTGCTGCTGGCCAGCGACATGCCGGCCACGCCGCCTTTCAGCCTCGAACAATTGGTGACAGCCCCTATCGGGCGGGTGGATGCCTTCGGGGTCGGTGTCGATCCGGCGGCGCAAAGCGAGGCGGAAACGGAAGAATAGAGCGCGGCTCTGCCTTACCCGGTGAACCGCACGGCGCCGATATGGGGCAGGTTGCGGTTGCGCTGGGCGTAGTCGATGCCGTAGCCGACGACGAATTCGTCGGGGATGTCGAAGCCGATCCAGCGGGCGTTGACGTCGGTCTCGCGGCGGCTGGGCTTGTTGAGCAAAGCGCAGACCTCCATGCGGCGCGGATGGCGCGTTTCGAGGATCTCCAGCACATGCTTGAGCGTATGGCCGGTATCGATGATATCTTCCACAACCAGCACGTCGCGGCCGGCGATCTCGCCGCGTAAGTCCTTGAGAATCCTTACTTCCCGGCTCGATTCCATAGCGTTGCCATAGGAGGAGGCCTCGAGGAAATCGACCTCCACAGGCAGGCCTATCTCGCGCACCAGATCGGCGATGAAGATGAAGGAGCCGCGCAGCAGGCCGACCACGACCAGCTTGTCGGTATCGGCATAAAAGGCGGTGATCTCGCGGGCGAGCGTTTCGACCCGCGCGGCGATGGCCTTGGCGGAAATCAGTTCGTCAACGACATAGGGCTTTTGAGTCATGAGGCGGGTCCAGAGGCAATGCGCCTATCTAACCAGCTCGGTCCCGTTCTGCCACCACTGCGCGGACCAGAAATATACCCCGCCCACAATGGGCGGGGATAAGTTTTGAGAATTATCGCGGCAAATCCGTCTTGCCCATCAAATCCAGGTCGATGGCGCGGGCGGCCTGGCGCCCTTCGCGGATGGCCCAGACGACGAGGGACTGGCCGCGCCGCATGTCGCCGGCGGCGTAGACGCCGGGGACGGAGGTGCGGTAACTCATTGTATCGGCAAAGAGATTGCCGCGTTGGTCGAGATCGGCGCCCAATTCGGCCAGCATGCCTTCCCGAACCGGGCCGGCAAAGCCGATGGCCAGCAAAACCAAGTCCGCCTTGATGATAAATTGCGTACCTTCAATGGGTTGGCGTTGGCGGTCGACACGGGCGCATTCGACGCCGGTGACTTCGCCCCTGGCATTGCCGATGATCTTCATGGTGCCGGCGGAGAATTCGCGGATGGCGCCTTCGGCCTGGCTGGAGGAGGTGCGCATCTTGACCGCCCAATTGGGCCAATTGGTCAGCTTGTTCTCCATTTCGGGCGGCATGGGGCGCACGTCGAGTTGGGTGACGGCGATGGCGCCCTGGCGAAAAGACGTGCCGACACAATCACTTGCGGTGTCGCCCCCGCCCACCACAACGACATGCTTGCCGGCGGCGGTGAGCTGGAACTGGTCGGACACGTCCTCGCCGCCCAGGCGCCGATTCTGCTGGACGAGGAAGGGCATGGCGAAGTGGACGCCAGCGAGATCGACCCCTTCGGCCTCGACGGGACGGGGGCGTTCGGCGCCGCCCGTGAGCAGCATTGCGTCATGCAGTTTGCTAATATCGGTTAGCGGACTGTTAACGCCGACATTAACGCCATAGTGGAAAATGACACCTTCCGCCTGCATCTGGT
Source organism: Pseudomonadota bacterium (assembly GCA_023389195.1). GTDB lineage: Bacteria > Pseudomonadota > Alphaproteobacteria > Rhizobiales > Rhizobiaceae > Aliihoeflea. Next base: position 47,494 of record JAEWET010000046.1, on the reverse strand, counting down.
TAACGCGAAAATCGATGTGGTCCTTCTCCATCTTGAAGTCGGGGATGCCGTAGCGCAGCAGCCCCCCCGCCTTGGGCTCGCGCTCATAGACATGGACCTCGTGACCGGCGCGGGCGAGCTGCTGGGCGGCAGCCAGGCCGGCGGGACCGGAGCCGACGATGCCCACCGACTTGCCGGTCCTCGCCTTGGGCGGCTGCGGCTTGATCCAGCCGGCGCGAATGGCCCGGTCGGCGATGGCCTGCTCGATGGTCTTGATGGCGACCGGCTCGTCCTCGAGGTTGAGGGTGCAGGCCTCCTCGCAGGGGGCGGGGCAGATGCGGCCGGTGAATTCGGGGAAGTTGTTGGTGGAGTGCAGATTGCGTGCCGCCTCCTGCCAATCCCCGCCATAGACCAGATCGTTCCAGTCGGGGATCTGGTTATGCACCGGGCAGCCGGTGTCGCCATGGCAATAGGGCACGCCGCAATCCATGCAGCGGGCGGCCTGATCGGTCACCCGGCTCTCGGAGAGCGGAATGGTGAACTCGCCAAAATGGCGGATGCGGTCGGAGGCCGGCTCGTAGCGCGGCTCCTCGCGTTCGATTTCGAGAAAGCCTGTTACCTTACCCATCTTTCTCTCCCTTATTCCGCTGCCACATGCATGCCCGAGGCGCGCTTTTTTTCCATCTCGCGCATGGCCCGGCGGTATTCGACCGGCATGACCTTGACGAATTTGGGCCGCATCTCGGTCCAGTGGTCGAGGATGTGCCTCGCCCGGGCGGAGCCGGTGTAGTGCAGGTGGTTGGAGATGAGCTGGTGCAGGCGCTCGTCGTCATGCCTGGTCATGTCGCCGGAGATGTCGACCCGGCCATGCCATTCGAGGTCCCCACCGTGATGGTGGAGCTGGCGCATGAGGTCCTCCTCCTCCTCGACCGGTTCGAGCTCGACCATGGCGAGGTTGCAGCGGGAACGGAAGCTGCCGTCCTCGTCGAGCACATAGGCCACGCCGCCACTCATGCCGGCGGCGAAGTTGCGGCCGGTGGGGCCGATGACGACGACGGCGCCGCCGGTCATATATTCGCAGCCATGGTCGCCCGTGCCTTCGACCACCGCGATGGCACCCGAATTGCGCACGGCGAAGCGCTCGCCGGCCAGCCCACGGAAATAGCACTCCCCGGCAATGGCACCGTAGAGCACGGTATTGCCGGCGATGATCGCCTTTTCGGGCACGAAACCGGCCTTGTCGGACGGGCGCACCACAATGCGGCCGCCGGAGAGCCCCTTGCCGACATAGTCGTTGGCGTCGCCCACCAGATCGATGGAGATGCCCTTGGCGAGGAAGGCGCCGAAGGCCTGGCCGGCGGTGCCGGTCAGCTTGATCGAGATAGTGTCCTCGGGCAGGCCCTCATGGCCGTATCTGCGGGCGAGGGCGCCCGAGAGCATGGCGCCCACCGAGCGGTCGCGGCTGCGGATGGGCAGGTCGATCTGCACCGGCTTGCCGGTTTCGAGCGCGGGGCGGGCTAGCTCGATCAATTGCCGGTCGAGCACCGCTTCGAGGTGATGGTTCTGCGCCTCGGAGTGGTAGAGCGTGTCGCCGCCGATCGGCTCGGCCTTGTGGATCAGCCTCGAGAAGTCGATCCCTTCGGCCTTCCAATGCGCGTCGAGCTTGCCCTGGTCGAGCAGGTCGGAGCGGCCGATCAGCTCGGTGAGGGTGCGGGCACCCATGGCTGCCATCAGGCCGCGCAATTCCTCGGCGATGAAGAAGAAGTAGTTGATGACATGCTCGGGCGTGCCCTTGAAGCGCTTGCGGAGAACCGGGTCTTGCGTCGCGACGCCGACCGGGCACGTGTTGAGGTGGCACTTGCGCATCATGATGCAGCCGGCCGCGATCAGCGGCGCGGTGGCGAAGCCGAATTCGTCGGCCCCGAGCAGCGCGCCGATCAGGACGTCACGGCCGGTCTTTAGGCCGCCATCGACCTGGAGCACGACGCGACTGCGCAGCCGGTTGAGCACCAGGGTTTGATGGGTTTCGGCGAGGCCGATCTCCCAGGGGCCGCCGGCGTGCTTGAGCGAGGTCAGGGGCGAAGCGCCGGTGCCGCCGTCATAGCCGGAAATGGTGATATGGTCGGCGCGCGCCTTGGCGACGCCGGCCGCGACCGTGCCGACACCCATTTCGGACACCAGTTTGACCGAGATGTCGGCCTGCTCATTGACGTTCTTGAGGTCGTAGATGAGCTGGGCCAGATCCTCGATGGAGTAGATGTCGTGATGCGGCGGCGGGCTGATGAGGCCGACGCCCGGGGTGGAATGGCGCGTCTTGGCGACGATCCAGTCGACCTTGTGGCCGGGCAATTGCCCGCCTTCGCCGGGCTTGGCGCCCTGGGCCACCTTGATCTGGAGCGCATCGGCATTGACCAGATATTCGGTGGTGACGCCGAAGCGGCCGGAGGCGATCTGCTTGATGGCGCTCCGGAGCGGGTTCTGCGCGCCGTCGGGCAGGGGCTTGTAGCGGTCGGGTTCCTCGCCGCCCTCGCCGGTATTGGACTTGCCGCCGATGCGGTTCATGGCGATGGCGAGCGTGGTATGGGCCTCGCGGCTGATCGAGCCGAAGCTCATGGCCCCGGTGGCGAAGCGGCGGACGATGCCGGCGGCCGGCTCGACTTCCTCAAGGGGGACAGCCGGGCCGAGCGGGCGGATGTCGAGCAGGTTGCGGATGGCGTGGAAGCCGTTCTCGCCGCCATTCACCCGCGCGGCGAAGCTGTCGTAGCGCGCCTGGGCGGATTCGGGGCTTTCGTCGTGCATGCGCACGGCGTGCTGGAGATCGGCCACCACGTCGGGCGACCAGGCATGGACCTCGCCGCGCATGCGATAGGCATATTCGCCGCCCACATCGAGCGATCGGGCCAGCACGGCGTCGTCGCCGAAGGCGAGGGAATGGCGCCGTACGGTCTCGGCGGAGATTTCCTTGAGCCCAACGCCCTCGATGGCCGTGGCGGTGCCGAAGAAATACTTGTCGACGAAGGCGCGGGACAGGCCCACGGCGTCGAAGATCTGCGCGCCGCAATAGGACTGGTAGGTGGAAATGCCCATCTTGGACATGACCTTGAGCAGGCCCTTGCCGACGCTCTTGATATAGCGGTGCACCACCTCGTCGGCCGAGACTTCCTCGGGGTAGTTCCCCTCGGCATGCAGCGATTGCAGCGCCTCGAAGGCGAGATAAGGGTTGATGGCCTCCGCCCCATAGCCGGCCAGCATGGCGAAGTGGTGGATCTCGCGGGCTTCCCCGGTCTCGACCACCAGGCCCGTCGAGGTGCGCAGCCCCTTGCGGATTAGGTGGTGATGGACGGCGGCGAGCGCGAGGAGGGTGGGGATATCCAGCCGGTCGGCGGCGATACGCCGGTCCGACAGGATGATGATGTTGTATTCGCCGCGCACCGCGTCCTCGGCGGCGTGGCACAGCGCGTCGATGGCCGCTTCCATGCCCTCGGCGCCATGCTCCTTGGGATAGGTGATGTCCAGCGTCTTGGTCTTGAACTGGTTGGTCTCGATGTCGCCGATGGCGCGGATCTTCTCCAGATCCTCATTGGTGAGGATGGGCTGGCGCACTTCCAGGCGCTTGACGGTGGAGAGGCCTTCCAGGTCGAACAGGTTCGGCCTCGGCCCGATGAAGGAGACCAGGCTCATCACCGATTCCTCGCGGATCGGGTCGATGGGCGGATTGGTGACCTGGGCGAAGTTCTGCTTGAAATAGGTGTAGAGCAGCTTGGGCTTGTCCGAGAGCACGGACAGGGGCGTGTCGGTGCCCATCGAGCCCACGGCTTCCTGGCCGGTGGTGGCCATGGGCGCCATCAGCAGCTTGATGTCCTCTTGCGTATAGGCAAAGGCTTGCAGGCGGTCGAGCAGGTCTTCGGTCGGCTCGGGCGCCTTGGGCGGGACGGGCGGCAGGTCTTCCAGCACGATCTGGGTGCGGGCCAGCCAATCGGCGTAAGGGTTGGCGGTGGCCAGCGTCGACTTGATCTCGTCGTCGGAGATGATGCGGCCCTGTTCGAGGTCGATCAGCAGCATGCGGCCCGGCTGCAGGCGCCAGCGCTCGACGATGTCCTCGTCGGGGATGGCCAGCACGCCCGATTCGGAGGCCAGCACGACATGGCCTTCCTTGGTGACGAGGTAGCGGGCGGGGCGCAACCCGTTGCGGTCGAGGGTGGCGACCACGTAGCGGCCGTCGCTGAGCGACATGGCGGCGGGGCCGTCCCAGGGCTCCATCAGGGAAGCGTGGTACTGGTAGAAGGCGCGCCGCTTCTCGTTCATCAGCGGATTGCCGGCCCAGGCCTCGGGGATCAGCATCATGGCGGCGTGGGGCAGGGGATAGCCGCCGCGCACGAGGAATTCGAGGGCGTTGTCGAAGCAGGCGGTGTCGGACTGGCCCTCATAGGAAATCGGCCAGAGCTTGGAAATCTCGTCGCCGAACTTTTCCGAGGCGACCGACGCCTGACGCGCCGCCATCCAGTTGACGTTCCCCCGGATCGTGTTGATCTCCCCATTGTGGATGGTCATCCGGTAGGGGTGGGCCAGCTTCCATGAAGGGAAGGTGTTGGTGGAAAACCGCTGGTGGACCAGCGCGATGGCGCTCTCGAACGTCTCGTCATGCAGGTCGGGATAGAATTTTCCGAGCTGGTCGGCCAGGAACATGCCCTTGTAGACGATGGTGCGCGCCGACAGAGACACGCAATAGGCGCCGATGTCCTTGTTGTGGTGCTCGGCATAGATGCGGCCGGAAATGACCTTGCGCAGGAGATAGAGCCGCGCCTCGTATTCCTCGTCGTCGTCGATATCGGCCGGGCGGCCGATGAAGACCTGGCGGTGATGTGGCTCGGCGGCGACGATTTCCGGCGCCTTCGACAGCGACGAATTGTCGACCGGCACGTCGCGGAAGCCGATCAGCGGCAACCCTTCGGACTGCGCGGATTCGGCGATGATCTCGTCGACATGGGCTCGAAGAGCTTCGTCCTGCGGCATGAACCAATGGCCGACGCCATACTGGCCGAGCGGCGGCAGATCGATGCCCTGCGCGGCAAGCTCCTCGCGGAAGAAACCGTCGGGAATCTGCACCAGCACGCCCGCGCCGTCGCCGACCAGCGGATCGGCACCGACCGCGCCGCGATGCGTCAGGTTCTCGAGCATGAACAGCCCGTCCTTGACGATCTGGTGCGACTTGGCGCCCTTCATGTTGGCGACGAAGCCGACGCCGCACGCGTCGTGCTCGTTGCGCGGATCGTAAAGACCCTGCGCATGCGGAAGACCGGTTTTGCGGGCAGTCGCTTTCGCGTGGGCGGCCGGCGTCGATGCGGTCGTCACAGCTTGCGTCTTCTCGCTCATGCTCGTCTCTCCGTCGTGCCCGGGGATCGGGCGGTCGTCTGGTCCTCCAGGTTCGCCCTGCGGCCAACCCAATTCTGCACTCGCGGCATATATGTCGAATGGCCGTTCGCCGACCGGTTCTCGGGGCCCTTGCCCTCCGGTCCGCACATGGCCGATACATCGTGCCAGGCGGCGGCGCCGAACTCTACGCGCGCCCCATTCTAAGGGTCAGCGCGGCTGCTCGGCAATCCGCAAATAAGACAGCAATGCTGTCCTAAATCGGATATGACAGAAATCAAAAGCCCGCACAAGATGCAAGTGCAAAAAATTGAGGCTGTTGGCGAAAGATTGTTTCGCCACACGTGACGCGGCCGCAATCTTCGCAAATCGCCTTCGCATGCGCAGCGTCAGGCCCTTGTCAGCCGCGCGCCGACCTGATTTCTGAAGCGGACTTTCCAAGGGAATAGCACGCTTCATGTATTTCGCATCCGACAACTGGGCCGGCGCCCACCCCGACATCGCCCGCAACCTCGTCACGCGCTCTGCCGGCTTCGCGCCGGCCTATGGCGCGAGCGACCTCGACAAGGCGGTCGAAGCGCGTTTCAGCGAAATCTTCGAGCGCGATGTGGCGGTGTTCTTCGTCGGAACCGGCACAGCCGCGAACTCGCTCGCCCTCACGGCCTACGACCGCGCGGGCGGCGTCTCCTTCTGCCACCGCGAGGCGCATGTGATCGCCGACGAATGCGGCGCGCCGGAATATTTCATGGGCGGCTCGCGCCTCCATGCCGTCGATGGCCCTCTCGGCCGAATGGAGACTGAAAAGCTCAAGGCAGCGATCGAGCGCTTCCCGCCCGCCTTCGTCCATGGCGGACGGCCCGCTGCGGTGACGATCACGCAGGCGAGCGAAGTCGGCACGGTCTATTCGCTGGCGCAGATCGAGGCCATCTCCGCGCTCGCCAAGGAGCACGGCATCCCGCTCCACATGGACGGCGCGCGCTTTGCCAATGCGCTCGTCTCGCTCGGCGTGTCGGCGGCCGAGATGACCTGGAAGCGCGGCGTCGACGTGCTCTCTTTCGGCGGCACCAAGAATGGCTGCTGGTGCGCGGAGGCCGTCGTCTTCTTCAATCCCGACGAAGCGAAGGATTTCCCCTTCGTGCGCAAGCGCGCCGCGCAGCTCTTTTCCAAGTCGCGCTTCATCGCGGCGCAGTTCGAAGCCTATTTCGCCGACGATCTGTGGTTGAAGACCGCCCGGCATTCGAACGCGATGGCCACGCGGCTGGCCGGACACTTCACCACCTCGCCCAATGCGCGGCTCGGCTGGGCGCCGGAGGCGAACGAAGTCTTCCCGATCCTCGGCAAGGGGCTGGTCGACGAACTGAAGGACAAGGGCGCCGTCTTCTACGCCTGGCCGACGCCTGCGGGCCTCGACGTCGGGCCGGATGAGACGCTCTGCCGTTTCGTGACCAGCTTCGCCACCACCGAGGGCGATGTCGATGGGATCGGCAAACTGATCGCATGATCACGTTCTAATTCAGCGATACGTGATTTTCGGACGCGAAAGAACGGGTGCCGGCGTGACCGCGCCGGCATTCTTCATATCCGCTCGTTGATTTCCCAGTGATGGGGCGCTTCGCCAAGGTGTTGAGGCCGGCAACAACGCCGGACGAACACCAAGGGAGCATCATCCAATGTCGACACGTACCGCTTTCAGCGCCGCCTATCTAGCCACCGCCGTCGCCTCCGCCGTTTCCGCCGGCGCCTTCATCTCGACAGGCGACGCCGTCGCCCAGGAAAAGGAGCGCTGCTACGGCGTTTCGCTGGCGGGCGCGAACGACTGCGCGGCCGGTCCCGGCACGACATGCGCCGGCACCTCCAAGGTCGACTACCAGGGCAATGCCTGGACCTATGTCGAGAAGGGCACCTGCGCTTCGATCGATCTTCCCGATCAGCGCATGGGCTCGCTCGAGGCCCTCGACCGCGACCTGCCCACGGCGGGCTGATCGGACTCATCGCCAGCCAATCGACAGGCCGGAAGGACGACGGGCATGAACGTGAATGTCACCGATCTTCATCGCCGGGAGCAGCGCTTTCCGGCCTTCGACGCGGCGGGGCTGGCCGGCACCAGCTTCAAGCCCGAGCATTTTCGCGAGATCGAGGCCGACGAGGCGATCGACGGCTTCTTTGAGATCCACGCGGAAAACTACATGGGCGACGGCGGGATGCCGCATCGGCTGCTCGAACGCATCCGTGCGCGCCATCCCGTCTCGCTGCACGGCGTGTGCATGTCGATCGGCGGCGAAGCACCATTGTCACGCGATCATCTCGACCGCTTCCGGGCGCTCGTCGATCGCTACGAGCCGGCCTTCGTTTCCGAGCATCTGGCCTGGTCGACGCATGACGACGTCTTCTACAACGATCTATTGCCCCTGCCCTACACCGAGGCGACGCTTGCCCGGGTGACCGACCACGTCGATGAGATGCAGGAGGCGATTTCCCGCCCTATCCTGCTCGAGAGCCCGGCGACGTATCTGCTCTTCGAACAGTCCACCATCTCCGAGCAGGATTTCCTGCGCGAGATCGTGCGCCGCACAGGCTGCGGCCTGCTGCTCGACGTCAACAACGTCTTCGTGTCCGCGACCAATCACGGGACGGACGCCTGGACCTACCTGTCCTCCTTCCCGCTGCATCATGTCGGCGAAATCCATCTCGCCGGCCATGCCGAAGACGCGGACGCACAGGGCCGAAAGCTGTTAATCGACAGCCATGACGGCCCCGTCGCCGATGCCGTCTGGGCGCTTTACGAACGCGTGATCGCGCGCACCGGGCCTGTCGCCACGCTTGTGGAATGGGACGCCGACATACCCGCCTGGCCGATCCTCAAGCGAGAGGCGATGGCGGCAGCCGAAATTCTGGCCCGTCAGGCGCCGAACCGGATGCTGGGGCACCGTCATGGATGAATTCGCGTCCGGGCTTCTGGTGGCCGATGGTGCCCCGCCGCCCGGCCTTCATTCGGCCTTCGGGCTTGGCGATGCCGGCCGTTTCGCCGTCTATCGCAACAATTTCGCGTCGAGCCTCATCAGGGCGCTGCGCGAGATCTTTCCGGCGACGCGCCGCATCGTCGGCGACCGCTTCTTCGACGCGATGGCCCACGCCTTCATGGTCGCGCACCCTCCGCGTTCGCCGCTTGTTTTTCGCTATGGCGACGAATTTCCCGATTTCCTCGCCGCATTCGGCCCCGCAGGCAGGATGCCGTATCTGGCCGACCTCGCCCGGGTCGAAAGATCCTGGCTCGATGCCTGGCACGCAGCCGATGCCGAACCGCTCGACGGCGAGACGATGGCGTCCGTGCCGGTTGCGCAGTTGCCGCATTGCCGCCTGATCGCCCATCCGGCCGCGCGCATCGTCGCATCGCGCTTTGCCGTCGCCGACCTGTTCCTGGCCAATCGACAAGACGCCGGCGTCTCAGGCCGCATCGATGCGTCGGTGGCGCAAGCGATCCTCATCACCCGCCCTGCCCTTGCCGTGACGGTAAAGTCGCTTGGCCGGGGTCAGGCAGTCTTCATGCAGGCGCTTATGAACGGCCGACCGCTTGAGGCTGCGGTCGACGCGGCACTTGCCTGCGACCGGAAATTCGACCTCGGCGCGGGGATGTCGCTCGTCGTCTGGTCGGGCGCGTTTCATGCCATTCGAGGAGCAGAGCGATGATCGGACCACTGTATCGCCCCTATGATAGATTCGTGTCCGGGATCGAAGCTGCGGGCGACCGCTGGCTGATCGGGCTTGCCGCGCGGCTGGTGTTCGCCTCGACGTTGCTCTTCTACTTCTGGAATTCGGCGCGCACCAAGATCACAGACGGGACGTTCGGTTTCCTGTCCGTCTCGGACAACGCCTATTATCAAATCGCCCTGCCGGCAGTGGAAGCTGCCGGCGGCGACGTCGGCAATGTCGCCTTCCTGCCCTGGGGCCTGATGGTGTGGGCCGGCACCTATGGCGAATTCATCCTGCCTTTCCTCATCCTCGCCGGGTTGGCCACGCGGATCGCCGCGCTCGGCATGATCGGCTTCGTCATCGTCCAGAGCGCCGTCGACATCCTTGTCCACCAGGTCGGGACGGAAACGGCGGGAGCAGCGTTCGACCGTTTTTCCGATGGTCTCATCGCCGACCAGCGTCTGTTCTGGATTTTCCTGCTGGCCGTTCTGGCGATGAAGGGCGCAGGCGCACTGTCCATCGACGCGCTTCTCCTCAAACGCAAAGCGGCGCCCGCAAGGGGCGCCGCCATTTCGTCGGGAAACGCGCAGCTTAGTTGACCGCCTGGCCCTCGATCTGCTTCGCGGAAGCAGGCGTCGGCTGGATCGCGATCTTGCGCGGCTTCATTTCCTCCGGCACCGAACGCTTCAGGTCGATGTGGAGAAGGCCGTTCTTCAACAGCGCGCCGACGACCTCGACATGGTCGGCAAGCTGGAAGCGGCGCTCGAACGCGCGCGAGGCGATGCCGCGATGGAGGAATTCGGACGTCTCGTCCTTGGTCTCCGGCTTCTCGCCCTTGACGGTCAGGACGGTGCGATGGGCCTCGATCGAGATGTCGTCCTCGGCGAAGCCGGCGACGGCCATCGAGATGCGGTAGGCGTCTTCGCCGGTGCGCTCGATATTGTAGGGCGGATAGGACTGGCCGTTATCGGGCTGAGCCAGCGAATCGAGCATCGTGAAGAGGCGGTCGAAGCCGACGGTCGAGCGATAGAGCGGCGAAAAATCAACATGACGCATGGTCTGTTCTCCAGTTGAGCAACATGGTTTGCGAGTGGAGCATCTGTCGGAAAACGCTTTGGTCTTTCCGCTCGATGTCCAGCGGCCCCGACATCGGCGACCGCACGCCAGATGTGGTTTTTCGCCTGCGCGCTTTCAAGAGTTCCATCCGCTCCCGAACGATGAACCGAATATGAACCGCCGCTTCGGATTCCGTTCAGCCCGCAACGGTTACCTTCCACTTATCGAATTCGAACAGGCGGCCTTCAAGCCACTTGGTCGTCTCCGAAGCCGGACCGGGTGTAACGTCCCTTCCTCCCGGTTCGTCAGAGGCCGGAAGCTCCCACAAGGATCTTCCGGCCTTACCTTTTTCGGACCTGTCGCTTCGATAAGCTTTGCCTTTGGCAACGCCGCTTTCTATCACGGCTTCATGAGCGACCAGATTTTCTCCAGCGCCGGCAACCCCCTGCCAGACAACGCCCATGCCGGAACGTTTCACGGCAAGGGCAACATCCGGCTTCGCTATGCGCGGTTCGGCGCGACCGGGCGTCCGCTCAAGGGAACGGTGCTGATCTTTCCCGGTCGCAACGAGGCGATCGAGAAATATTTCGAGACCATCGGCGAATTGCAGCAACGCGGATTCGGCGTCGCGATCTTCGATTGGCGCGGCCAGGGCGGCTCGCAGCGCCTGACCCGCAATCCGCGCCGCGGCTATGTCCGCTCCTTCGACGACCATGTCGCCGACATCGAGCGCTTCGTGGAGCATATCGTCCTGCCGGACTGCCGCGCGCCCTTTTATCTGATCGGCCATTCGACCGGCGCGCTGACCGCGCTCTTCGCCTCGCGCAAGCTGACCAACCGCATCCGACGCATGGTGCTGCTCGCCCCGCTCCTGACGCTGGAGCGCATCCCGGTACGCATGGAAACGCTGCGCCGCGCGACCGGCCTCCTGACCTCGCTCGGTTTCGGCCGCATGTTCCTCGCGCGCGGGCAACGAAAGCCGGCGAAGCAGGTGTTCGAGAGCAACATCGTCACCAGCCATCCCTATCGCTTCGCGCGCAACCAGGCGATCTACGAGGAGCATCCGGCGCTCGGGCTCGGTGCGACGACGGTCGGCTGGGTGCATGCGGCGACGGTCGCCTCGGCACGCGTCCACGAGCGCGATTTCCTGCGCAATCACCGCATCCCGACGCTGCTCGTCGCCGCCGGCGCCGACACGCTCGTCTCGACGCCGGCGATCGAAGCCTATGCGCGCCAGTTGCGCGGCGCCTCGCTCGTCACGATCGACGGCGCCAAACACGAGATCCTGCAGGAAACGGACCGCTATCGCGAGCAGTTCTGGGCGGCGTTCGACGCGTTCGTGCCCGGCGAGGTTCCGGAACTGGTCTAGCCTAGGACCGCCGAACGGCTTTCAGTTCCTTGGCGAAGGGCCAGGTCGTATGCGCCATGGTCTCGATTCCCGAGGCCGTCAGCGCCGCGCCGAACAGGAAGCCCTGCAAGAGGTCGGGCTTGATGTGCTCGGCGAGCGTCTTCAACTGCTCGAACGTCTCGACGCCCTCGATCGTCACCGTCAGGCCGAGCGGCCGCGACATGTTGACGATGCCGCGCAGAAGTTCGAGCGCGCGCTCGTTCTGCGTCACGTCGATGAGGAAGGATCGGTCGATCTTGATCTTGTCGAGCGGCAGCGTGTGCAGATAGCTGAGCGAGGAATAGCCGGTGCCGAAATCGTCGAGCGCGATCCTGACGCCGATCTTCTTCATTTCCTCGATGTAGCGGCGCGTCATCGCCTTGTCGTCAAGAAGCGCGGTCTCGGTCACTTCGATTTCGAGGCGGCGCGGGCACAGGCCACTCTGGTCCAGCGCGCGGCGGACGTGGTCGATGATGTCGGCGGAACGGAAGTCCTTGGCCGACAGATTGACCGACACGCCGATATGTTCGGGCCAGCGCGCGCATTGCAGCGTTGCGGCTTCGAGCACGAAATGGCTGATGTCGGAGACGATGCCCATTTCTTCGGCGAGCGGAATGAAGACGGCCGGCGAGATCGGCCCGAGTTCGGGGTGATCCCAGCGGCACAGCGCCTCGCATGTCGAGATCTGCATCGTGTCCATCGCCACGATCGGCTGGTAGACGACGCGCAGACCCTTGGCCGCGATGGCCGAACGCAGATCCGCCTTCAAGAGCTGCTTGCGGCGGAAGGCCTGGTCCATCTCGTCTTCGAACAGGTGCCAGGATGCCTTGCCCAGTTCCTTGGCCTTGTAGAGCGCAAGATCTGCCTTCACGACCATGCCGTCGACATCGGCGCCGTGAACCGAGGACAGCACCGCACCGGCAGATGCCTGGATCAAAAGGGCATGTCCCGCGACGTCCACATCACCCTTGAGCGCGGCGAAGATGCCGTCCATGCGCGCGGCGAAGGCGTGATGGTCGTGAATGTCGTCGAAATAGAGCGCGAATTCGTCGCCGCCGAACCGGCTGACGAAGATGTCGTCGCTCTCGAACTGCCGCAGCTTTTCCGCCACCGCATAGATGAGGCCGTCGCCGACGGGATGGCCGAGCGTATCGTTGACCGTCTTGAAATCGTCGAGGTCGAACACGGCAAGGCCGATGGTCCGGCGTCGGTCGCCGACGACGACCGCATCTGCCACCAGTTCGTTGAAATATTCGCGGTTCGGCAGGCCCGTCAGCCCGTCATAGCGGGCCATGTAGCGGATCTTGTCTTCCGATTCGACGCGCTGCGTCACTTCCTCGAAGGTGATGACGCCAAGCTCGTCGCGGCCCGACCGCGCGGCGAATTCGAGGTAGCGACCATCGGTCAGCTTCAGGAGAAGCTTGCGGTCGCGTCCTTCGCGGATGGCCTTCATCAGTTCGACATCGGCGAAATTGGCATCCGACGTCGAAAGCAGCCCGCCGGCGGCAACGCGCAGCAGCAGCGCCTTCAGGGTCCGGTTCTGGAGTTGCGAGGCGTCCTCGAAGCCTAGCGCCGACGCCGCCTGGCTGTTGGCCACCACGGCCTTGCCTTCGGGGCTCAGCATGACGAGCCCGTGCGGCATGGTGTTGAGCGCGCGGTCGAAGCGCTGCGCCAGATATTTCGAGTTGCGCTCTTCCGAAATCGCCGCGAACAGCATCGTGCGCACGTTCTCGGCCATCTTGGCGATGATGAACATGAACGGGATGATGTAGAGGCCGAGCACGAAATAGTTGAGGTCGCCCTTGAGGATCAGCCCGAGCGCGATCGGCAGGACGCCGGTCACGGCGAGCACCGCAACCATGCGCTTCGAGCCGTAATTGCGCCCGACGATGGTGACCGACCCGCCCATGATCACCGCAACGGCGGCGAGTTCGCCGAACGCGTCCGGGATCAGGACGATCGAGGTGAAGCAGAACGCGCCCGCGCATGCGCCCTGAATCGCGCCGCCAACGATATAGGACCGCTCCGCACGCCGCGCCGACGGCACGTCGATGATCGCGTTCGACCTCTGCACGCGGCGAATGGTCCAGTATCGGTAGAAGGCGGACAGGAAAAGCGCCACGGCGAGCCCGGCATAGACCAGGCTTTCGGTCGTGCGGTAGACGAGAAGCGCGATCAGCCCCTGGCACAGGCCACCGATCAGCAGGATACCCGGATCGTTGAACAACGATCGGACAAAGCCGACATAGATATCCTGCGGAACTGAGTTTCTGGCGCTCTTCAACTCGGGGTCCTGGTTTTTGCCGATCTTAGCAGTGCCAGAACCCCCTTAAATATTCATTGATATGCAGCGGCGGATGATCTTCATTCCGCCGCTTCGAGCCGCCGCTCGGCCGGCGCCGCCTTCAGTCGCTCGACGAGGCGGGCGCGTTCGGCCTCCGCCTTGGCGGCATTGGCAGCCTTGACGTGACCGAAACCGCGGATCGCCTGAGGCAGCGAGGCGAGCGCCGTCGCCTCGACGATGCGTCCGGGCGCGAGAAGCGAGCGGATGAGTTCCAGATCGCGTTCATACGCCGCCAGCAATTCACGCTCGTGCCGCCGCTCGGCCGTGTAGCCGAAAACGTCGAGCGGCGTTCCGCGAAGGCGCTTGAACCGGGCCAGCACGCCGAACGCCTTCAGCATCCACGGGCCGAAATTCGACTTGCGTGCCATGCCGTCGGAGCCCTTGCGGCCGAGGATCGGCGGGGCGAGGTGGAATTCGAGCCGCTCATAGTCCGAAAACTCGCGCGCGAGCTGGCGCTTGAAATTGCCGTCCGTGTAGAGCCGCGCGACCTCGTACTCGTCCTTGATCGCCATCAGCTTGAAGAGGCCGCGCGCGACCGCCTCGCTCAATGCCGTGGATCCGGGAACGGCCGACTGCTCGGCCGCGCGGATCGATGCGACTTCGCGCCGATAGCGGTCGGCATAGGCGGCGTTCTGATAGTCGGCCAAAAATGCGGCTCGTCGATCGACGATTTCCTCCAGCGTCTCGCTGATCTTCGTCGCCTTGGTCGCGCCCGCTTCGACGAGTTCGGCGATTTCCTGCGGCTTCACAGCAGCGCGGCGGCCCCAGCGGAACGCCTGGAGGTTCATCGCGACCGCCTGGCCGTTGAGCTCGATCGCCTTTTCGATCGCCGCAGCGCCGAGTGGCAATGCGCCATGCTGATAGGCAAAGCCGAGCATGAACATGTTGGCGGCGAGCGCATTGCCGAACAGCGTCTGCGCGGCGCGCGTGGCGTCGAAGAAATGCGCATTCTGCTCGCCGACCGCCTTGCCGATGGCGCGCTTGACGCGCTCGACCGGCAGCGAGAAATCGGCCGAACGGGTGAAGTCACCCGGCATGACCTCGGCCGTATTGCCGACGAAGATCGTCTTGCCCTCGCGCACGGACGACAGGATTTTGGCACTGCCGGAAACGACGAGATCGCAGCCGAGAACCATGTCCGCCTTGCCCGCGGAAACGCGGATGGCGTGAATGTCCTCGGGCGTTTTCGCGATGCGCATGTGGCTGAAAACGGCGCCACCCTTCTGGGCAAGGCCCGCCATGTCGATGACGCCACAACCCTTGCCTTCCAGATGCGCCGCCATGCCGATGACCGCGCCGATGGTGACGACCCCGGTGCCGCCGATGCCGTCGACGATGCCGGACCAGCCACCTTCCAGCGAGGCGAGGCGAGGCTCGGTCACGCCGTCAAGCGGATCGCCTCCGCCGGCGCGCCCTTCGGCCTTCCTGATCTTCGCGCCGTGCACGGTGACGAAGGACGGGCAGAAGCCGTTGACGCAGGAAAAATCCTTGTTGCAGGACGACTGATCGATGCGCCGCTTGCGGCCGAATTCGGTCTCGAGTGGCTGGACCGAAACGCAATTCGACTTGACGCCGCAATCGCCGCAACCCTCGCAGACGAGCTCATTGATGATGATGCGCTTGTCCGGATCGGGGAACGTGCCGCGCTTCCGGCGGCGACGCTTTTCGGCGGCGCAGGTCTGGTCGTAGAGCAGCACCGAGACACCCTTTATGTCGCGCAATTCGCGCTGGACGGCATCGAGATCGTCGCGGTGATGGATCGTGGCGCCGGCCGGAAACTGGACGCGTCCGCCATATTTGTCCGGCTCGTCGGTGACGATGGCGATGCGCTCGACGCCCTCGCCGCGCACCTGGTTGGCGATCATGTCGACCGTCAGCCCGCCTTCATGCGGCTGGCCACCGGTCATCGCCACGGCGTCGTTGTAGAGAATCTTGTAGGTGATGTTGGCATCCGAGGCGAGCGCGAAGCGCAGCGCCAGCGAACCGGAATGGTTGTAGGTGCCGTCGCCGAGATTCTGGAAGATGTGGTCGCGCTTCGAGAACGGCGCCTGGCCCACCCATTGCGCACCCTCGCCGCCCATCGCGGTGAAGCCGACCGTGCTGCGATCCATCCACAGAGACATGAAGTGGCAGCCGATGCCGCCACCGGCGATCGAGCCCTCCGGCACCTTGGTCGAGGAATTGTGCGGGCATCCCGAACAGAAATAGGGCGTGCGGTTGGAGACGTTCTGCGTCTCGGCCATCATCGCCTGGAACTGGCGCATCTGCGCGACGCGGGCGGCGATCTCCTCCGAATGGCCGATGGTGCGCAGCACGCGCTCGCCGATGGCGATGGCGATGTCGTTGGGGTCGAGCGCGCCGCGTGCCGGGAAGAGCCAGTCTCCGCGCTCGTCCTTCTTGCCGACGATGGTCGGCTGCATGGCGGTGCCGTAGAGGTTCTCGCGCATCTGCACTTCGATCAGCGAGCGCTTTTCCTCGACCACGATGATGGATTCGAGCCCGTCCGCGAACTGGCTGATATGCTCGTAGTCGATCGGCCACGGACAGGCGACCTTGAACAGGCGGATGCCCAGCTGGTTGGCGCGCGCCTCGTCGATGCCGATGTCGTCGAGCGCCTGGCGCACGTCGAGATAGGACTTGCCGACGGTGATGATGCCGAGGCGGGCGTTCGAGCCGCCCGAATAGACGATGCGGTTGAGCGGATTGGCCCGGATGAAGGCGGCGGCAGCGGTGCGCTTGTATTCGTGAAGCCGCGCCTCCTGCCCCATCTGGTCGATCTCGTGACGGATCGACAGCCCGCCCTGCGGCATCTCGATCTCCGGCAAGGTGATGTTCACCCGATCGAGCGAAACGTCGACCGAAGCCGTCGATTCGATGTTGTCCTTGACGCATTTCATCGCCGACCACACGCCGGCATAGCGCGACAGCGCGTAGCCGTAGAGGCCGTAATCAACGAGTTCCTGCACGCCGGCCGGGTTGAAGATCGGGCTCATCGTGTCGACGAAGAGGAACTCCGTCGCATGCGCGTTGGTGGAGGATTCGGCCGTGTGGTCGTCGCCCATCAAGGCGAGGACGCCACCATTCGGCGAGGTGCCGGCGAGATTGGCGTGGCGAAAGACGTCGCCCGAGCGGTCGACGCCGGGCCCCTTGCCGTACCAGAGCGCGAAAACCCCGTCATGGCTGCCTTCGCCCAGAAGCTCGGTCTGCTGCGTACCCCAGCATGCGGTGGCGGCCAGTTCCTCATTGAGGCCGGCCTGGAAGACGATGTCGGATTGCTGCAGTTCGCGCTTGGCTTTCCAGAGCTGCTGGTCGAGCCCGCCGAGCGGCGAGCCGCGATAGCCCGACACGAACCCCGCGGTGGACAGGCCCGCGCGCCGATCGCGCTCGCGCTGCATCATCAGCATGCGCACGATGGCCTGTGCGCCGGAGATGAAGATGCGCTCCTTCGACAGATCGTATTTGTCGTTCAGCGCGACATCGTGCAGCGTCATTGGCAGTTTCCTCCCGCTCGATTGACCCGAAAAGGTCATCCTGGCTGACCCAATTTCGAACCGCCGTCCGCCATCCGTCAAACCTTTTCGCTAGGGCAGCGAAAAGAGCAATACTCGTAAACGATTGCATCATGACACGGTAACATTATGTCGCGACACCCATCCGACCTGTTTGGTTGTGTCACGAGAGGGCTTTGTTTGCTCCAGCAAAGCTGATAGAGGACCCCGCGCGGCGCGGCGAAGGCCCGGTTTTCCGAGGCATGAGCAGGTTCGCAGACGATTTGGGGAACGGCGAGCCGGCGGAAAAATCCGTTCAGAGCTGCCGAGGGGAAGATCGGGGAGCTTGATGGTAGACGCCAACGTGCCAGGCGCACCAAGGCTGCACGCATGTGCCGCCGGCGCCATGGGGAGGAAATCTCGATGCGGATTCTAGCGGCAGTCGTCCGCGCGATCAGCGGCCTGAACTGGCTGGTCGGCAATGTCTTTTCATGGCTGGCACTGGGGATCGTGCTGGTCTGCTTCACCGTCGTCGTCCAGCGCTACGTCTTCTCGACCACGCAATTGTGGATGCAGGACCTCTATATCTGGCTGAACGGTGCGATGTTCACCGCCGTCGCCGGCTTTGCGCTCCTGCGCAACGACCATGTCCGCGTCGACATCTTCTACCGGCCGGCCTCGACCCGCACCAAGGCGATCATCGACATCATCGGCGTGTGCCTGTTCCTGCTGCCCTTCTGCTGGATCGTATACGCCTACGGGATCACCTTCGTGCAGCGCTCCTGGCGCATCTACGAGGCGTCCGCCAATCCCGGCGGGATGAAGGGTCTCTTCATTCTCAAATCCTTCATCATCGTCTTCGCCGCGCTGATCGCGCTGCAGGGCATTGCAATGGTGTTCCGGTCCATCCTCGTGCTCGCGCGCAGTGAGCATCTGCTTCCGGTCTATCTGCGTTACGAATCCGACGGGAGCTCCCACTGATGGACCCGGTACTACTTGGCGAGATCCTCGCCGGCACGATGTTCTTCGGGATCATCGGCTTCCTCATGCTGGGCTTCCCGGTCGCGTTCACCCTGGCCGGCGTCTCGCTCATGTTCGGCGCGGTCGGCATGTATTTCGGCGTGTTCGACCCGTCCAATTTCGGTTCGCTCGCCAACCGCTATATCGGCTTCATGACCAATGAAGTGCTGGTCGCGGTGCCGCTCTTCATCTTCATGGGCGTCATGCTCGAGCGCTCGAAGATCGCCGAGCAATTGCTGCTGACGATGGGCAAGCTCTTCGGCAACATGCGCGGCGGCCTCGGCATCTCGGTCGTGCTCGTCGGCGCGATGCTGGCCGCCTCGACCGGCGTCGTCGGCGCGACCGTCGTCACCATGGGGCTGATTTCGCTGCCGGCCATGCTGCGCGCCGGCTACGACCCGCGCCTGGCCTCGGGCGTCATCTGCGCCTCGGGCACGCTCGGCCAGATCATCCCACCCTCGACCGTGCTGATCTTCATGGGCGACATGCTCTCGGGCATCAACGCACAGGTGCAGATGGCCAAGGGCAACTTCGCGCCCTCGCCCGTCTCGGTCGGCGACCTCTTCGCCGGTGCGCTCCTGCCCGGCCTCCTGCTCGTCGGCCTTTATCTCGGCTGGATGATCTTCAAGGCGATCTTCGACCCGGAATCCTGCCCGGCGACGCCGGTGCCGCCGGAAGAGAAGAAGAACCTCGCACGCGAGGTCGTTGTCGCCCTGATCCCGCCGCTGGCGTTGATCATCGCCGTGCTCGGCTCGATCCTCGGCGGCATCGCCACGCCGACGGAAGCGGCTTCGGTCGGCGCGGTCGGCGCGATGATCCTCGCGGCACTACGCTGGCGTCTGTCGCTGCGCGTCCTGCGCGAGGCCGTCATCGCCACCGCCACCATCACGTCGATGGTGTTCATCATCCTCTTCGGCGCGTCGGTGTTCTCGATCGTCTTCCGCCTGATGGGCGGCGACAATCTCGTCCATGAATTCCTGTCGAACCTGCCGGGCGGTGTCATCGGGCCGGTGATCGTCGTGATGGCGATCATGTTCCTGCTCGGCTTCATCCTGGACACGTTCGAGATCATCTTCATCGTGATCCCGATCACCGCACCGATCCTGCTCAACCTCGGCGTCGATCCGGTGTGGCTGGGCGTGATGGTGGGCGTGAACCTGCAGACCTCGTTCCTGACGCCGCCCTTCGGTTTCGCGCTCTTCTACCTGCGCGGCGTCGCGCCGCGAACGGTGACGACGGGCATGATCTACAAGGGCGTCATCCCGTTCGTCGGCCTGCAGATCCTGGCTCTGGCGCTGCTCTTCATCTTCCCCGGCATCGCCACGTGGCTGCCGCGGTTCCTCTATAGCTGAGGCGCATGGCCGAAGCTGAAAGCCTGAACTATCCGGAGCGGTCCGAAACCATTCGGGCCGCTCTCCTCCGCGCAATGGGCGGCCTGTCGGACGGACAGGTCACCTTGCGCGAACTCCTGCACGATATCGGCGACCACGGCCCGCTGATCCTGTGCGCGGTCCTGACGCTTCCCTTTCTCCTGCCTGTGTCCATACCGGGCGTCAGCACCGTTTTCGGCCTGGCGATCATCTTCCTGTCGGCAGGCATCGTCGCGAACCGCAAGCCATGGCTGCCCGAGCGGATCATGAACCGACCGCTCAATGCGGAAAAGCTCAAGGGCGTCCTGAACCGGAGCCTGTCGATCGTCGACAGGGTGGAAAACGTGGTGCGCGAACGCGCGCTCGCCCTCACCGCCTCGAACTTTGCCAACCGCATCAACGGGCTGACGATCCTCGCCAGCGCTGCCCTGTTGATGTTTCCGCTCGGCCTCGTGCCGTTTTCCAACACGCTCCCCGCCTTCGCGATCCTCTTCCTGTCCGTCGGCATGGCCCAGCGCGACGGCATCGTCGTGGTCGCCGGCTATGCGATGCTGACGGCGACGGTGATCTATTTCTCCGTCCTCGCCTACGGGGCGCTGGCCGCTGGGCGCGGCCTGACGACGTTCTTCGGCGCCTGATCGGCACACCGGATAAGAAAAAGGCCCGGGATCGCTCCCGGGCCTTTCACGTGATGCCGTGATCGGATGCGATCAGATCTGGAAGTACTTCTCGCGCGCCTGGATGTAGAGCGAGTCCGTGCCTTCCGTCTTCTGGCGCACGATGTTGAGCGCGGAGACGAAGCTCTCGGCGGTCTTCTTGGTCAGCGCATCGCCCGAATCGAGCAGGCCCTGCATGATCTCCTTGGCGGCATTGGCGCCGGCCTCGAGGATCTCGTCCGGGAACTGCTTGATCTGCACGCCGTGATCGTTGACGAGCGTCTGCAGCGCGCGCGGATCGTTGGCGGCGAAGTCGGCAGCGACATTGTCGTATTCGGCAGCGCATGCGCCGCGAACGATCGCCTGCAGGTCTTCCGGCAGTTCCTGGAACTTCGCCTTGTCGACGACGCACTCGGTCGCCAGGCCCGGCTCGATGAAGGACGGGAAGTAGTAGTTCTTGGCGATCTGGTGGAAGCCGAGCGCGAGGTCGTTGTAGGGACCCACGAATTCGGCCGCATCGAGCGTGCCCGACTGGAGCGCCTGGAAGATTTCGCCGGCCGCCATGTTGGTGACGGATGCGCCGAGCTTCTCCCAGACCTGGCCGCCGAGGCCGGGGGTGCGGAAGCGCAGGCCCTGGACGTCGGAAACGCCGGTCAGTTCGTTGCGGAACCAGCCGCCGGCCTGCGTGCCGGTGTCGCCCGACAGGAAGCCCTGGACACCAAACTGGTCATAGATCTCGTCCCAGATTTCCTGGCCGCCGAGATGACGGACCCACGCGGTCAGCTCGCGCGAGGTCATGCCGTAGGGAACGCCGGTGAAGAAGGACAGGCCGGTCGACTTGTTCTGCCAATAATAGGCGGCGCCGTGGCTCATCTCGGCCGAACCATCGATGACCGCGTCGAGCGCCTGCAGCGGCGGCACGAGTTCGCCGGCGGCATAGAGCTGGATCGTCAGGCGGCCGCCAGACATCGCGGTGATACGGTCGGCAAGGCGCTGCGCGCCGACGCCGAGACCGGGGAAATTCTTCGGCCAGGTCGTGACCATGCGCCAGGTCTGGTTGCCCTGGGCGATGGCGGGCGCGGCAAGCGTGGACGCGGCGACGGCGCCGACGCCGGCAAAGCCTGCCTTGGTGATAAAGGAACGACGATCCATAAGAAAACCTCCCATATACGGATCTCAAAATATCGGTATTCGGGATTCCGACGAGGCGTCATTGCGCGTCCTCCCCCCGAGGCCGGGGCGTATAAATACACGCGTCTCCCCCCAAGTCCAGCGCGGAACCGCTGCTTGTGCGGACTTACCTAACGCCCCGGCAAAACGGTGCAAGACTGCCTCTTCGGCAGGCAGATTCCGTCGTGAGACATTCGCGCGCCAGCTTGGTCCCGGAACGATTTCGCGCTAAACCGGAACCAACCAGTTTTCACGGACGCTTCCGACCCATGACCCAGCCGCTCGTCGCCGTTTCGACCGACATCCGCCAGTTCGAGAACTACACCTGGCACGCCGCGCCGCATCAATATCTCGAGGCGGCGATGTCGCAGGCCGGGGTCCTGCCGCTTCTCGTGCCTGCCTTCGGCCAGCGCATCGACTATGACGCGCTTCTTTCGCGGGTCGATGGCGTGATGCTCACCGGATCGAAGTCCAACGTCCATCCATCGCTCTATGGCGGAGACGCTTCGGAAGCGAACGGGCCCTATGACGAGGCGCGTGACGCGACGACGATGCCGCTGATCCGCAAGGCGATCGAGCGCGGCGTGCCGCTCCTGGCCATCTGCCGCGGCATCCAGGAACTCAACGTCGCCCTCGGCGGCTCACTGGCGACCGAAATCCAGGATGGCGAAGGCATGTGGGACCACCGCGCGCCGCAAAGCGACAGCCAGGACGAGCGCTTCGCCATCCGCCAATCGGTGCGGATCACGGAAGGCTCGTGCCTCGCCGGCATCTTCGGCCCGCGCGAAATCGAGGTGAATTCGGTGCACCGGCAGGCGATCGGCGACATCGCGCCGCGGCTGCAGGTAGAGGCGGTGGCAGAGGACGGGACGATCGAGGCCGTGTCGGTCATCGGCGCGAAGGATTTTGCGGTCGGGGTCCAGTGGCACCCGGAATACTGGGCCGCGAAGGACCGCGCCTCGGCGCAGATCTTCGAGGCGTTCGGCGACGCCGTCAGGGCGCACGAAGCGCGCCGCGCGGGTCTGGCCCACGCGGCGGAGTAGCGCGCGTCAGTCCACCGCGACGAGACGGATGAGAGGCGATTGCGGCTCGTAGGAGATATGCGTGTCGCCTTCGGCGGCTGCGAACCGGACCACGGCCGAACCATCCTGGCGAAGAAGGTCGATCGTTCCATCGTCGTTCTGCTCGATCATCGCCGCCTGCGAGGCGGGGCTCGACGAACCGGTGCAGTTCGGGTCGAGATCGAGCCGGGCGATCTTCTCGCGCACCGCGCCCTGACTGATCCGGCATTCCATACCGCCGGAGATCAGGATGAAGTCGTTGGGCTTGCCCGATTCCGCGCGCGCTGCGCCCGAATTCTCGTTCATCCCGTGCGAGAATGTCGCGATCAGGGCGGTCGTCGCAATGAGAGCGGCGATCATCGTCTTCATGTGGTCACTCCGTATCGCCTCCCCGCCCGAG
The DNA here is from genome assembly GCA_023389195.1 of Pseudomonadota bacterium. Lineage (GTDB taxonomy): Bacteria > Pseudomonadota > Alphaproteobacteria > Rhizobiales > Rhizobiaceae > Aliihoeflea. Next base: position 24,503 of record JAEWET010000046.1, on the reverse strand, counting down.
GTTGGACCGTCATGCTTAATGAAGCGTTAATTCTGACCTTTGTCCGGAACAAGGCCGATCTAGCCCCTTTTCCCTAGGTCAGCAGTTTCCGGCACCGGCGTCAACGCCGCGCCGGTTGAAAACCAGGCGATCAGATTGTCGACGACGAGGTCCGCCATCACCTGCCGCGTATGGATCGTCGCCGATCCGACATGCGGAAGCAGGCTCGCATTCGGCGCGGAGACGAGGTTCTCGGGAACGTTCGGTTCATCGTAGAAAACATCGAGACCGGCAGCCTGAATCGTGCCGTCGTGCAGAGCGGCGGCTAGATCCACCTCATTAACCGTCGTGCCACGACCGATATTGACGAAGACGCCCGTCGGCCCGAGCGCGGACAGGATCTCGGCATTGACCGCCTTTTCCGTCTGCGGCGTCGAGGGCGCGACCGAAATCAGCGTGTCGACATTCGCCGCCAGTTCGACGAGGCTTCCGAAATAGCGGTAGGGCACGCCGTCGACGGGGCGGCGATTGTGATAGCTCACCGGCAGGCCGAACGCCTCGATGCGTCGCGCGATGGCAAGGCCGATCCGACCCATGCCGAAAATCCCGACGCGCCTGCCGCGCAGGGTGCCATTGGTCAGCCGGTACGGACCTTCCGCGACCCACCGTCCCTCGCGCAGCCACTGCTCGGCCTTGGGGAGTTCGCGCACGGCATTGATCAGGAGGCCGATGGCCGTATCGGCCACTTCTTCGGTCAACACGTCCGGTGTGTTGGTGACGACGACATTGCGCGTGGCCGCATGCTTTGCGTCGACATGGTCGTAGCCGACACCGAAACTCGACACGATCTCGAGATGCGGTAGCGAATCGATCAGCGAGGCATCGATGCGCGTCATCGCCGCGATGCCCTTGATCTGGGCCGCATGCTGGGAGGAAACCGCGTCGCCGGCCGGCCTTTCGGCACGCACGATCTGGAACCGCTCCTCCAGCCGCGCCACGGCATGCGGGTGCAGCCGCCCGGGAATCAGGATTGCGATCGATTTCAGGTCTGTCGTCATGCGGGCTCCTCCGTTTTGCCCGCAGACTACGCACCCTGGCGCGTTTCCTCAATGAACGTGTTCACGAAAATTTTTCTCCGACCGTCGGCAGCGGAGGAACTTTAAATTCGACCCCCCGTTTACTTGGCATCGAACAAACAGTTTCGACTGTCAAAAGATAATAGAGAGGAAAGCCCCAATGAAGCTCAAGATGATTCTCGCCAGCGCTGCAGTTGTCGCCATGGCCGGCGGTGCGTTTGCACAGGATGCCGGAAGCACCGATCAGGACGCGGCAGGCCGCGCCAGCACCGACAATCAGAACGCGATGACCTACGCGTCGGATGCCGAAGAGACCATGTGGACGACGAACAGCGAATACATGGGCGGCTTCTTCACCGACGACACGATGGCCGAGCTGCGTTCGGAAGAAGAGATCACGACCGCTTATGGCGGCCTGACCGCCGACCAGCAGGCCCAGCTCAAGGCTGACTGCGAAGCAGCCGAACTGAACCGTGGCGATTACGGCGAAGTGTCGTTGACCCTCTGCTCGCAGCTCGGCGAACTCTAAACAGCCGGTATGCAGCTAATGATCATGGCGGGCCTCGTGCCCGCCATTTTCATTTGCCCGGCTTTTTTTACTGGGGAGCAGACGTCGACTGGCGGATATGAAGTTCAGGCGTGATCAGATCCTGGTCCCCGTGCACCTCGATACCGGCAAGCCGGTCGATCAGCGCCTTTGCCGCCTGCCGCCCGACCTCGCGCTGGCCGTTCCAGACGGTGGTTAGCGCAGGCGTGGCGATCGCGGCCTCCTCCAGATCGTCATACCCCGTTACCGAGATGTCGATACCCGGGCGAAGACCCGCGCGCGCAAGGCCATTCATCAGGCCGATGGCCACGAGATCGTTCCAGCAAACGGCTGCGGTCGGCTTGTCGGGCAGGTTGAGAAACTGGCCCGCCGCATCGAAACCGCCTTGCTTCGTGCGCGGTCCGGCAATGCGCCATTCGGGCCGCGGATCGAGCCCGGCTCGCTCCATCGCCAGCACATAACCGCGATAACGCTCGCGGCCGGTCGACGTCTGGTCCGTACCGCCGATCATGGCAATGCGGCGGTGGCCGAGCCCGATCAGGTGATCGGTGGCGAGGCCCACACCATAGGCGTCGTCGCCGCGAAAGACCGGAACGTCTGCGCCCTCCACCGACCGCGCGATGAGGACCGCCGGCAGGCCGTTGTCCTCGGCAAGCGCGATGTCGGGGGCGGGCGTGCCGATCGCCGGCGACATGATGACGCCATCGGCGCCGAGCTGCAGCAGCGTGTCGATGAAATTGCGCTGCTTTTCGAGGTCGTCATAGTGGTTGGAGAGGATGAAGGTCTGGCGCGAACGGTCGAGTTCATGCTCGATCGACTTGAGGATTTCGGCGAAAAACGGATTCATGATGTCGTGGACGACGACGCCGACGATGCCCGAGCGTGACGTGCGCAGGGAGGCCGCGCGACGGTTGTAGATATACCCGATCTCGCGGGCATGATGCTTGATGCGCTCGCGCGTCGTATCGGCGACGAGCGGGCTGTCGCGCAACGCGAGCGATACCGTCGCGGTCGAGACCCCGAGCGCATCGGCTATGGTCGATAGCTTGATCTTCTGGCCCAGAATTCCCCTCCCGGAAGCGGCACAGGATTAAACCGTTTAAACCTATGCCATCGCCAACCGGGGATTCAAAGCTTTTTTGCCAGGTCGCGCGCTTCGGAATTCGGCAGGGAGCGGCTTTGCAGGCGCAGGCGACTTTCGCGATGGACGATATAGAGCCCGCTCGAGACGATGATCGCCGAACCGACCAGCGTCCAACGGTCGGGTAGATCCGCGAAGACGAGATAGCCGAGCGCGATCATCCACACCATCTGGAGATAGGGATAGGGCGCCAGCGCGGACGTCGTCGCCTGCTTGTAGGCATGGATCAGGAGCCAGTGCCCGAACGCGCCATAAAAGCCCAGCGACAGGAGAACCGCCCATTGCACGCCGGTCTCGGGCAGCGAGCCGGAAAACGGCACGGTCGGCGCCATCAGGATCACCGGCGCGAGCGCGGAATAGAAGATCAGGCTTTCGGCGGTTTCCTTCGCGCCCATCTGCCGCGTCATGATCACGTAGATGCAGTAGGAAAGCATCGCGCCGAGCGCATAGACATGGCCGAGCCCGAACGTGCCGTAGCCGGGCCGCGTGATCACCAGCACTCCGACGAAACCGATCAGCACCGCCAGCCATCGCCGCCAGCCCGCCCATTCGCCGAGCAGCGGCCCGGCAAGCGCGGTGATGACCATCGGCGCGAAGAAGAAGATCGATACCGTCTCGGCGAGTTGCAGCGTGCGCAGCGCCAGGAAGTTGAAGAAGGTCGAGCCGAACAGGAAGATGCCGCGCACGAACTGTCGCGGCAGGCTGACCACCTTGAACATCGCCCGATTGGACCATGCCCGGAACAGGATCAGCACCAGAACGACGTGGACGGCAAAGCGCATCCAGGCGACGAAGGGCGCCTCCATGCCCGAGACGACGAGATATTTCGCACTGGTGTCGAGGCAGGTGAAGATGATGCCCGCCGCAAGAACGAGCAGGATCGCCCTGAGCGGTGTGGCGGTGTCGGCGGACGAGGAGGGTTGAGGCACGCTATTCGGCATTCGGCTGGTTGCTTCCATTGGTTTGGAAGCTTCGCGCGGCAAGCGCAAGCAAAAAGCTGAACATGATCAGAATTGGCGGTCATGCGGCCGTTTCGACGATCTCGTCCTCGGGCTCGTCCTCCTCCTCGACGATCTCCGAAAGGTTGGATTCGATGCGCGACAAAAGCTTGGAAAGAAGCTTCTGGTCCTTCTTGTCGAGCCCCTTGAGCGCCTGCTTTTCGGTCTTCTTCAGCGTCTTCTCGATCGATCGGATCGCCTCGCGGCCCGGTTCGGCGAGATGAACATGCGCCTGGCGGGCATCTGTCTCGGAAGCCTGCTTGGTCAGGAAGCCCTGCACCTGCAGCCGGTTGATCGTCTTGGTGATGGTCGGCGGCCGAACGCCGAGACGCTGCGCGAGTTGCCCCGGCGTCTGCCCGTCCTCGTCGGCGAGCGCCATGATGATCTGCTCCTGGCCGGCATAAAGACCGTGCGCCAGAAGCCGCGCCGCAAGCGCGGTGCGCGTGAGGCGCGCGGCCGATTGAAGCCGCATCACCGTTGCCCGCTTGTCGCCCTTCGCCATGAAACCCTCTCCTCGGCCGATCGCTTGCGTCCCGGCGCGCGCCTGATAGCCTGCCGGCGTTTCCGCAAGCCCCTCTTACGAAAGCCACATATCAGAAAGATGACAGCCAGCGAAGCAACTGCCCCCGGCGACATCGCCGTCCTGCCGCTCGGCGCGACCGAACAGCACGGACCGCATCTGCCGTTCGAGACCGACACGCTGATCGCCGAGGCGGTCGCAAGCCGGCTCAAGGCCCGCTTGGCGGGGCAACTTCCCGTCACCTTCCTGCCGGTCGAGCCGGTCGGCTATTCAGTCGAGCATATGGACGTTGCCGCCACGAAGAGCCTGACGTTCCAGGAAGCGATCGACCGCTGGATCGGCATCGGCGCCAAGCTGGCGCAGCTCGGCACGAAGAAACTCGTCATGCTCAACGCCCATGGCGGCAATGCGCCGCTGATGACGATCGTCGCCACCGAACTGCGCGTGCGCCATTCGATGCTGGCGGTGGCGACGAGCTGGACGAGGTTCGGCTACCCCACCGACATCGTCAGCCCGGCGGAAAAATCGATCGGCATCCATGGCGGGCTGATCGAGACGAGCGTGATGCTGGCGATCCGGCCGGACCTGGTCGACATGGCCAAGGCGCGCGACTTTCCCTCCTCGCAATCGCGCTTCGAACAGGACTTCACCCATCTGCGCGCCTACGGCCCGCACGCTTTCGGCTGGAAGATGTCCGACCTGTCACTGGCCGGCGTCACCGGCAATGCGGCTGCGGCCACGGCCGACAAGGGCGAGCGCATCCTCGATCACGCGGTCGCCGGCCTTGCGGACCTGATGCGGGACGTCGCGAAATTCGATCTCTCGACTCTTTCCTGAACGAAATCAGCCGATGGCCACGACCAATGCCGATTGCAGCCGCTCGCCAGCCCGCGCCATGTCGGCCAGGGCAGTCCGGCCAGCCCGTCTTGCGATCCCGTCGCGATCGTTGAAAACGGCGTCGGCAAGCGGCCGATCGCTATAGGGTGACACGCTCGAATAGATGTCGCGGCTGAGCGAATCGGGAAAGAACATCTGCCCTGTCGCGCGGACCCTGTCTTCGATGATGGCGGAGAAATGGATGTGCGGCGAGCGGCCGGGATACCAGCCGGGATAGATGGTGGAAAAGGAAACGATGCCATCCGCGCCGGCAAATTGCGTGCCGCGCATGAAGGTCTGCCCGCGCGTGTCGAGCCCGTCTGGCTGTCCGGGGTAGCCCGAATAGGCGCCTTGCGCATCGCAATGCCAGATATCGAGCCGCGCGCCGGCGAGCGGCTGGCAATCGGCGCTGACGATCTGGAAACGGGCCGTCAGCGGCACGCCGGCACGCCCCTCGGTAATGTCCGACCGTCGAAGCTGCGGATCGAAGTAAAACGGTCCGGCCGTCGTCTCCGGCATCAGCCGGCACATGCCTGCGCCGGAAATCAGCGCCTGCGCCGCGGCCGGCCGAACCGACGCGGCGACGAACGCGCCGCTGGCCGTGACCGCGATCATGCCAAGCGCCTCGCGCCGGGTCGCGCCTCGCGCGAATCGATGTGCCATGGCTTCTGCGCCTCCTTCGGAGCGTCTTCCTGACGAAACCTAGCACCGCCCAACGGCAGCGGGCGAATGAACAGTTCGTCAGTCGATCCATCCCACGTGCAAAACACGGCCAGCCGTCCTATATGGGGCCGACCTCATCCAATCCTCCCTCGAAGGAGACGCCGTCCATGTCCGACGCGCAGGCCCAAATCCCCGTCACCGTCCTCACCGGCTATCTCGGCTCCGGCAAGACGACACTTCTGAACCGCATCCTCTCCGAGGATCACGGCAAGCGCTACGCCGTCATCGTCAACGAGTTCGGCGAGATCGGCATCGACAACGATTTGATCGTGGAATCCGACGAGGAAATCTACGAGATGAACAATGGCTGCATCTGCTGCACGGTGCGCGGCGACCTGATCCGCACCGTCGAGACGCTGATGCGCCGCCCGGGCCGCTTCGACGCGATCCTGGTCGAGACCACCGGCCTCGCCGACCCCGCCCCCGTCGCCCAGACCTTCTTCATGGACGACGACGTGCGCGCCAAGACCAAGCTCGACGCCGTCGTCGCGCTGGTCGACGCCAAGCACCTGCCGCTGCGCCTGAAGGATTCGCGCGAGGCCGCCGACCAGATCGCGTTCGCCGACGTCGTCGTCCTCAACAAGACCGACCTCGTTTCCGAGGACGAACTGCGCCAGGTCGAGGCCTCCATCCGCCGCATCAACCCCTCGGCCCGCATCCACCGCACCGAGCGCTCCGCCGTCAATTTGGCGGAAGTGCTCGACCGCGGCGCGTTCGACCTGAAGCGCGCGCTCGACAACGATCCGCACTTTCTCGACGATGACCATGATCACGAGCACAGCCACGATCATGACGACCACGACCACCACCATGCGCACGAACACGCGCATTCGCACATCGAGGATTCGGGCGTGAAGTCGATCTCGCTGCGCGGCGGCGACATGGACCCGAAGAAGTTCTTCCCCTGGCTGGAAAAGACCACCCAGATGGACGGCCCCAGCATCCTGCGCCTGAAAGGCATCATCGCGATCAAGGACGACCCGGAACGCTATGTCGTCCAGGGCGTCCACATGATCATCGAAGGCGACCACCAGCGCGCCTGGAAGGACGGCGAGAAGCGCGAAAGCCGGCTGGTGTTCATCGGGCGGGAGCTGGACGAGGAGCGCCTGCGGCGCACGTTTGAAGCGTGTCAGGCTTAAAGCTGATTTCATGAAGTCGCTTCGTCATACCCCCCTCTGTCCTGCCGGACATCTCCCCCTCAAGGGGGGAGATTATTCTCGTCATCGCCACCGCGTGATCTCCCCCCTTGAGGGGGAGATGGGCGGCAGCCCAGAGAGGGGTGCGACGGAGCGCGATCCTCGAAATTCTGCGGAAGACCACTAACCCATGCCCACAGTCGCCCCCCTCGATCTCACCGCCCACTGCATCACCGCTTCCTTCATCTCCGACATCCCGCATTTCGCGCTCGCCGACGGCACCGTTCACCGCCTCGACCGCGGCCACAAGCACCTCGACGCCCATGAAGGCGGGCTCTTGTGCGCCGTCGCCAACGAAACGCGTGACCGCCTGTTGACCGGCGGCGAAGACGGCAAGGTGCTTTCGCTCGGCACCGATGGCACGACGGAAACTCTCGCCGAGATCGGCCGCAAATGGGTCTCGGCCATCGCCGCCGGCCCGCGCAATGCGGTCGCCTTCGCGACGGGCCGGACTGCTCATGTGCGCCTGCCGGACGGCACGATGAAAAGCTTCGACCATCCGCGCACCGCCGAAGGCCTCGCCTTTGCGCCGAAGGGCATGCGCATCGCGGTCGCGCGCTACAATGGCGCGACGCTGCATTTCCCCGCGACCGCCGGCAAGCCGGCCGAGCTCGAATGGGCGGGTGCCCATATCGGCGTCACCTTCTCGCCGGACGGCAATTTCCTCGTCACCGCCATGCAGGAAAACGCGCTCCACGGCTGGAAGCTCGCCGATGGCAAGCACATGCGCATGTCTGGCTATCCGGCAAAGGTGAAGAGCCTGTCCTGGGGGCCGAAGGGCAAGTGGCTGGCAAGCTCCGGTGCGCCAGCGGCGATCGTATGGCCTTTCCAGACCAAGGACGGCCCGATGGGCAAGGCGCCGCTCGAGCTCGGCACGCGCGGCGACACGATGGCCACCGCCGTCGCCTTCCATCCGACCGAGGAAATCCTCGCCATCGGCTATGGCGACGGCATGGTGATGGCCGTGCGCGTGGCTGATGCCAAGGAAGTGCTTCTGCGGCCGGGCAAGGGCGCGATCACCTCGATGGACTGGGACCGTGAAGGCCGCCGCATCGCCTTCGGCTCCGAGACCGGCGAGTGCGGCGTCATCGACGTCGCCGGCTGATCAGAGCTCCCTGACGAAATAGCGCACCGTCTTTGCGCCATAACCGCCGGTGCCGACCGCCCGAAAGCCGAGCGCGGCGTGAAACGCGTCGGATGCCGGGTTCGGAGGGTCGAGATTGACCTCGCAGGCGATCATTGCGTGCCCGTCCGCCGCGGCCTGCGCGAACAGCGCCGCGTAGAGCCTGCGCGCCAGTCCCCTTCCCCGCGCATGATCGGCGACCGCGATCCGGTCGACATAGGCAAAGCGCGCATAGCGTTCGCGGAACCACAGGAAGTTGGGGCTGTCATAGTCGCTCGTCTCGTCGAAGGCGATGATGAACGCATCCCCATTGCCGCAGACACGCGCAAAATAGGCCGCATTGACGAGCTGGGCGAGCCTCGCATCCGTCAGCGGCGACAATTCGTTCTCGTGCAGCCGGTTCAGTTCGAGAACGGGCGCGAGCAGGGCGGACGTGATCGGATCGAGCGTCGTCATCGCCGACCCTGTGTCCCCTTCGCCCCGCCGCGTCAAGCGATTGCCGCAGCGGATCGCCCGCGCTAGAACCGGCGGCGATTGGAGCACATCTGATGGACGGACAGATCTCGCAGGCGATAGGCGGCATTAACGCCGCGCGCATTCGCGAATTGCGGGCGCGCGAGGAGCGCACATTTGCCAAGGTGCGGCCGAGATCGCAGAAGGCCGCCGGACACGGCCTGACCGGGTTCCTCGGCGGCGTGCCGATGCACTGGATGGCCGACTGGCCGATGCCGTTTCCGATGGTCGTCGACAAGGCGACGGGCGCGACGCTGATCGACATCGACGGCCATACGCTCGACGATTTCTGCCTCGGCGACACCGGCTCGATGTTCGGCCACTCGCCAGCCCCGGTCGCGCGCGCGATCCGCCGGCAGGCGAAGCGGGGTCTGACCTACATGCTGCCGAGCGAGGACGCGCTCGAACTGGGTACGCTCCTGACGGACATGTTCGGCCTGCCCTTCTGGCAGATCGCGACGACGGCGAGCGACGCCAACCGCTTCGCGCTGCGCGTCGCGCGGGCGGTGACCGGACGCGAAAAGATTCTCGTCTTCAACGGCTGCTACCATGGTGCGGTCGACGAGACGATGGTGCGACTGGGGGACGGCAAGCCCATCAACCGCCCCGGCCTCGCAGGCGAGTTCCGCGACCTGACAAAGGCGACGCGAATCGTTGAGTTCAACGACGTCGCGGCGCTGGAGCGAGAACTCGCGCATGGCGACGTTGCCTGTGTCATCACCGAGCCGGTGCTGACCAATTCCTGCATGGTGCTGCCCGACGAGGGCTTCCATTCCGCGCTCCGCGAAGCCACGCGCAAGGCGGGCACGCTGCTGCTGATCGACGAGACGCACACCATCTCCACCGCGCGCGGCGGCTACACCGCAGCGCATGGTCTGGAGCCCGACCTCTTCGTCCTCGGCAAGCCGGTCGCCGGCGGCGTTCCGGCGAGCGTCTGGGGCATGAGCGCCGCCGTAGCGGCGCGCTGGGCGACCTATCAGGCGGCGAAGGAGCACGGCTATTCGGGCATGGGCACGACGCTTTCCGCCAACCCCCTCCAGTTCGCCGCGATGCGCGCGACGCTGGAAGAGGTGATGACGCCGGACGCGTATGATCACATGGAAAAGCTCGCCACGCGGCTGGAGAAAGGGCTGAGCAAGGCGATTGCCCGGCACCGCCTGCCCTGGCACGTCGCCCGCGTCGGCGCACGTGTCGAGTTCATCTGCGCGCCGGGGCCGCTCAGGAACGGCGGCGAGGCGGAAGCCGCGCATCAGCCGGAACTCGAAGCCGCGATCCACCTCGCTCTCGTCAACCGCGGCTGCCTCATCGCGCCGTTCCACAACATGATGCTGATCTCGCCGGCGACGCGGAAGCGGCAGGTCGATGGGCTGGTGAAGGCGTTTGGGGAGATTTTGGAGGCTCTGGCGGCATGACGTCCCCCACCAGCTCCACGCCCACCGAAGCCCACGACTTCCTCGCCGCCCACCCCGAAATCGAAGCCTTCGACATCGTGCTCACCGACGCCAACGGCATCGGGCGCGGCAAGATCATCCGCCGCCACGAGCTGATCGGGCTCTATGAGAACGGCCGGCACCTGCCGATCTCGATCCTCGGTCTCGACATCGTCGGCGAGGACGTCCACGAGACGGGGCTGATCTGGGATTCGGGCGACGGGGACCTGCGCGCCTGGCCGATCCCCGGCACGCTCGTCCCGCTCCACGGCACGTCCCCCGCGCGCGGGCAGGTGCTGATGTCGATGTACCATCTCGACGGCGCGCCCATGGGCTCCGACCCCCGCCACGCGCTGGCAAGGCAGGTCGATGCCTTCGCGGCGAAGGGCCTCAAGCCCGCCGGCGCGTTCGAGCTGGAATTCTTCCTCGTCGCCAACGAGCGCGACGGCAATGGCCGCATCCAGCCAGCCCGCGCCGTTCTCGACGGGCTCGCCAGCGCCAAGACCGAGGTCTATTCGGTCGATCATCTGCACGGCATGGAGCCGCTCTTCTCCGACATCTATGCGGCTGCGAAGATGCAGGGCATTCCCGCCGAGACCGTGATCTCCGAATACGCACCCGGCCAGTACGAGCTGACGCTGAACTACCGCAAGGACATCCTGCGCGCCGCCGACGACCTCCTGATGCTGAAGCGGCTCGTGCGGCTGCAGGCGCGCCGACACGGCGTCACTGCCTGCTTCATGGCAAAACCGATCGAGGACTATGCCGGCTCCGGCATGCACCTTCACGTGTCGATGCAGGACGAAGCCGGCCGCAACGTCTTCACCGAGGAAGAGGAAGGCGCCTGGAGCGACACGATCCTCACCGCCCTCGGAGGACTTGCCGGCACGATGGGCGAATCGATGCTCGTCTTCGCCCCGCACGCCAATTCCTGGCGGCGCTTCGTCGCGCAATCCTACGCGCCGGTCGCGCCGACATGGGGCGTCAACAACCGCTCGGTCGCGCTCAGAATCCCGGCCGGGTCGAAGTCTGCGCGGCGCATCGAACACCGCCCGTCAGGCGTCGACGCCAACCCCTATCTCGTCGCCGCGACGGTCCTCGCCGGCATCGCCAAGGGCATGGACGAGCGACTTGATCCCGGCCCGGAGACGGTCGGAAACGGCTATGCAGACGAGGCGAACGGGCGACCCGCTATGCCCGCCAACTGGCTCGCGGCGATCGAAGCGGCGGAAGGCTCGGCCTTTCTCAAATCAGCGCTCGGGCCGGAGATGCACCGCACCTTCTGCGCCATCAAGCGCGCCGAATATCTGCGCGTCGCGCGCACGGTGAGCGAACTCGACTACCACCTTTATCTGCACGCGGTCTGAGTTTCTCGGCTCCTCACGTCAAAGTTTATAGCGCGCGAGAGCGTCAGAACATATCAAGAACGAATGAACGTTCTTTCCACTCGCGACAAGCTGGCTATCCTTTCGGACGCCGCCAAATACGATGCCTCCTGCGCCTCCTCCGGCGCGGCGAAGCGCAACTCGTTGAAATCGGGCGGCATCGGCTCGACCGAAGGCATGGGCATCTGCCATTCCTACGCGCCGGACGGGCGCTGCATCTCGCTCCTCAAGATCCTCCTGACCAATTTCTGCATCTACGATTGCAGCTATTGCATCAACCGCTCCTCCTCCAACGTAAAGCGCGCACGTTTTACGATCGACGAGGTCGTGCGGCTGACGCTCGAATTCTACAAGCGCAACTATATCGAGGGCCTGTTCCTCTCCTCCGGTGTCATCCGCTCGCCCGACGAGACGATGGGCGAGATGGTGGAGATCGCGCGGCGGTTGCGGGTCGACGAAAAGTTCGGCGGCTACGTCCACCTGAAGACGATCCCCGAATGTTCGCCGGAACTACTTGAGCAGGCCGGGCTCTACGCCGACCGCCTGTCGATCAACGTCGAGCTGCCGACCGACGAAGGCGTGAAGCGGCTCGCGCCGGAAAAGCGGCCCGAGACGATCCGCGTCTCGATGGCGAAGCTGCGCTCCAAGATCGAGGAGAAGTCCGAGCCGACGCTCAAGACCAAGAAGCGCCAGCGCTTCGCGCCGGGCGGCCAGTCGACGCAGATGATCATTGGCGCCGATGCGACGAACGACGCCGACATCCTCGGTACCAGCGCGCGGCTTTACGGCAGCTACCAGCTTCGCCGGGTCTACTACTCGGCCTTCAGCCCAATTCCCGACGCCTCGTCCGCACTGCCTTTGTTGAAGCCGCCCCTGATGCGCGAGCACCGGCTCTACCAGGCGGATTGGCTGATGCGCTTCTACGGTTTCGACCGGCACGAGATCGTCGCGAACCGACAGGACGGGATGCTCGATCTCGAGATCGACCCGAAGCTCTCATGGGCGCTCGCCAATCGCGGCGCGTTCCCGGTCGACGTCAACCGCGCCCCGCGCGAGATGCTGTTGCGCGTTCCCGGCTTCGGCACCAAGGCGGTGAAGAAGATGCTGGACGTTCGCCGCTACCGGCGCCTGCGGCTCGAAGATGTCGGGCGGCTCTGCCAGTCGATCGCCAAGGTCCGCCCCTTCATCGTCGCCGACGGCTGGTCACCGGGCGGGGCGACGGATGCGGAACATCTGCGGTCACGGCTGGTTGGCAAGCCGACGCAGTTGAGTTTGTTCTAGCGCGGGATCTGTCATGGATTCGCACGACGTTGCCCCCCTCTGTCCTGCCGGACACCTCCCCCGCGAGGGGGGAGATCAGTCTCGTCATCGACACCGCGTGATCTCCCCCCATGCGGGGGAGATGTCCGGCAGGACAGAGGGGGGCGTGACAGGGCGCAAAACGTCCCGATGACCTCCACATCCACCACCCTCCACACCGCCCACCTCTCCTCCCAAACCGACTTCCCCGCCTGGCGCGACGCCGCCCGCCGTCTCGCCACCAACGACATCCCTCTCGCCGACATCGTCTGGACCGTCGGCGAAACCAACGACCTCTTCTCCGCCGACACCCCCCTCCCTGCCGTCGCGCCCGGCGTCACGCTCAACGTCCCGCGCGAATTCATCGACCGCGCCGAAGCCGTCATCTGCCATTCCGATCCGGCCCGGTTCGCCCTCCTCTACCGCATCCTCTTCCGGCTGCGCAGCGAGCCGAACCTTCTCAAGATCGCGTCCGATCCGGACGTGATGAAGCTCTACGAGATGGAAAAATCCGTGCGCCGCGACATCCACAAGATGCGCGCCTTCGTGCGGTTCGTGGAAGTCGGCGAGGGCGAGGACAAGCGCTATGCCGCCTGGTTCGAGCCCGACCATTTCATCGTGGAGCGCAATGCGCCCTTCTTCGTGCGCCGCTTCACCGGCATGGCGTGGGCGATCCTGACGCCAAAGGGCACGGCCGAATGGGACGGCGAAAGTCTGACCTTCGGCCCGCCCGCTTCGAAGACCGACGCACCCGCGGCGGATGCCACCGAAGACCTTTGGCGCACCTATTTCACCAACATCTTCAACCCCGCGCGGCTGAAGGTGAAGGCGATGCAGGCCGAGATGCCGAAGAAATACTGGAAGAACCTGCCCGAGGCCGCGCTGATACCCGACCTGATCAAGGGCGCGGACAGGGCCGCCAGGGAAATGATCGAAAGGATGCCCACCATGCCGGCGCCGCATCATGCGAAGGTGCAGGAGAAGTACTGGTCGGCGAAGGAAACGCCTGCCGACGCGGAATCATCCCCTCGCTCGCTGGACCAGGCGCGCAATCAGGCCGAAGGCTGCCGCCGCTGCCCGCTCTGGCGCGACGCGACGCAGACCGTGTTCGGCGAGGGACCCCAGGACGCGCGCATCGTCTTCGTCGGCGAGCAGCCGGGCGACCAGGAGGACATTGCCGGCAAGCCCTTTGTCGGCCCGGCCGGCAAGGTCTTCGACGGCGTGCTCGACGAAGCCGGCGTCGACCGGCGCATCACCTACGTCACCAATGCGGTGAAGCACTTCAAATTCGAGCCGCGCGGCAAGCGGCGCATCCATTCCAAGCCGAATGCCGGCGAAGTGCAGGCCTGCCGCTGGTGGGTGGAGCAGGAACTCGGTTTCATCAAGCCCGACCTCGCCGTCGCGCTCGGCGCGACCGCCGCGCTGTCGCTGCTCGGCAAGGCGATCCCGGTGACGAAGATGCGGGGCGAAGTTGTCACACGCGACGACGGCCTGCGCGTCTTCATCACAATCCACCCCTCCTTCATCCTGCGCATTCGCGAGCATGATGAGGCCGAGGCGGAGCGCGAACGGTACGTGGCGGACATGGTGGCGGTGAGGACGTTGATGGCGAGGTGATGATTGTAGAGGGGAAGTGCAGACCCCCACTCCGGCCCTGTGGGCCACCTCTCCCCCTCAAAAGGGGAGAGGAACGCCAACTGGAAAAGCGCCTTCGCTGCGGCAGCGCATTTCCTCTCTCCCGGGCAGGGGGGTCCGAAGGACGGGCGAGACCCGCGGCTCGCCCCGGCAGGTGGCGCGCGAAGCGCGACGGAGTGGGGGTGCTTCGCTCCGCCTACAAGACCAGCACCGCCCTCAAATCGTTGACATTAGTCCCCGTAGGACCGGACGCAAACAAATCCCCCAGCGCATCGAACGCCGCCCACGCATCATGCCGTGCCAGCATCCCGCGCGGATCATGCCGCAGCCCACGCAGGCGCGTCGCCGTCGTCCCATCGGCAAACGCGCCGGCATTGGCCTCCGACCCGTCGATCCCGTCTGTGTCGGCCGCAAACGCATGAACGCCCGCCAACCCCTCGATGCCGAGCGCGAGCGACAGCAGGAACTCCGTATTGCGCCCGCCCCGGCCGCCCTTCTGCGCAATCGTGACCGTCGTCTCGCCGCCCGATAGCAGCAACACCGGCCTGGCGAACGGCCGGTCGCGCAGCGCGATCTCGCGTGCGATCGCCGCATGAACTTTGCCCACCTCCCGCGCCTCGCCCTCGATGGCATCGGAGAGAATGACGGCCTCGATGCCATGGCGCATGGCCTCGGCGACGGCTGCTTCGAGCGAAATCCCCGCCGATGCGATGACGCGCACCTCGTTGCCGGCAAAGCGCGAATCGTCCGGCATCGGCGCGTCGGCAGCGGGCGAGCGGATATGCGCCATGACGGCGTCCGGCAGTCTCAACCCATAGGTCTCGACGACCGAGAGCGCGTCAGCGCGCGTCGCGCCATCCGGCACCGTGGGGCCCGAGGCGACATGGGCGGGATTGTCGCCGGGTATGTCGGAGACGATCAGCGAGACGACGCGCGCGGGATGCGCAGCGGCGGCAAGCCGACCGCCCTTGATGGACGAGACGTGCTTGCGCACCGTGTTCATGGCCGAGATCGGCGCGCCGGAGGCGAGCAGCGCTTCGTTGACGGCGGTTTCGTCGGCAAGCGTCAGGCCGGCGGGCGGTGCGGGCAGCAGCGCCGAGCCGCCACCCGAGACGAGCGCAATGACGAGGTCGTCGGCGGTGAGGCCCGCTACGGCACCGAGCAGCCGTTGCCCGGCCTTGAGCCCGGCCTCGTCGGGGACGGGATGGGCCGCCTCGACAATCTCGATGCGCTCGCAGTCGCAGCCATAGCCGTAACGCGTGACGACGATGCCCTCGAGCGGCCCGTCCCAGGCGCTCTCCAGCGCCCGCGCCATCTGCGCCGAGCCCTTGCCAGCGCCGATCACGATCGTTCGGCCCTTGGGGCGCGGGGGAAGGTGGTCGCGGAGCGTGCGTTCGGGATCGGCGGCGGCGACGGCGGCGGTGAAGAGGGAGATGAAGAGGGTGCGCGGGTCGGTCATCGCGAGGCACCGCGCAGCGCTTGCGATCCTTCGCGCCCCCCTCTGTCCTGCCGGACATCTCCCCCGCAAGGGGGGAGATCAGCTAGTCGCAAAGGTTGAAGCGCGTGATCTCCCCCCCTGCGGGGGAGATGTCCGGCAGGACAGAGGGGGGCAACGTAGCGGGCTATACTCACCAACACCTCACCCCGCCAACTCGCTCTTCACCGGCTTGCCCGCCACGTAAACCTCCCGCACGCACCGATCATCCCCCATCGTCTGCATCAGGAACAGTTCCTCCGCCAGCGTCTCGATCCGCTCCATGCGCAGCCGCATAGCCGGCGTCGCCTTGACATCGAGCACGACGAGGTCGGCATCCGTGCCGATGTCGAGCGTGCCGATCGTCTCTTCCAGCGACAGCGCCTTAGCGTTGCCAAGCGTGATCTGCCAGAACGAGGCGAGCGGGTTCAGCTTTTCTCCATTGAGCGCGATGATCTTGTAGCCCTCGTCCATCGTGCGCAGCATCGAATAGTTCGTGCCGCCGCCGACATCCGTGGCCGTGGAAACACGCAGCGGCTTCGCGCGCCTTCGGTAACGCTGGTAGTCGAACAGGCCGGAGCCGAGGAAGAGGTTCGAGGTCGGGCAGAAGACCGCGACCGAGCCGGCATCCGAAAGCGCATCGGCCTCGCGTTCCGACAGATGGATCGAATGGCCGAACAGCGTCTTCGGCCCGGCGAGGCCGTAGTGCTCGTAGATGTCCGTATAGTCCTTCGACCAGGGATAGAGCTCCTGGGTGAAGGCGATCTCGGCGTGGTTTTCCGACAGATGCGTCTGGATGTGAAGTTCGGGATGTTCGGCGGCGAGCGCGCCTGCCATCTCCATCTGCTCGGGCGAGGAGGTGATCGCAAAGCGCGGCGTGATGGCGTAGTGGCCGCGTGCACGGCCATGCCAGTGGGCGATCAGCTCCTTCGTGTCGTCGTATGAGGTTTGCGGCGTGTCCGTCAGCGCGGCGGGCGCGTTGCGATCCATCATCACCTTGCCGCCGACGACCAGCATGTCGCGGCTTTCCGCCTCGGCAAAGAACGCGTCCGCGCTCTCCTTGTGGACCGAGCAATAGGCGACGACCGTCGTCGTGCCCTGCCGGATCAACTCGTCGAGGAAAAGCCGCGCGATGCGCCGCCCATGCTGAAGATCGGCGAAGCGCGTCTCCTCCGGAAACGTGTACTTGTTGAGCCATTCGAGAAGCTCTGTGCCGTAGCTGGCGATCACCTGCATTTGGGGGAAATGCGCATGCGTGTCGATGAAGCCGGGCAGGATGAGGTGCGGGCGATGATCGACGACGGGCACGTCCCTCCCCGCCTCGCGCGAGACGAGATGGAAATCGCCCATCGCCGCGATCTTGCCGTCGCGGATCAGAAGCCCGCCATCTTCCTCGTAGCGATACGAGGCGCGGTCCTCGATGCTTTCCGGCTCGGTGAGGAAGGACAGCAGGCGCCCGCGCAGGAGTAGCGTCGACATCAGCGCCCCTCGAACCAGGCGACCAGCAGGCGGCGCTCGTCATCGGTCATGCCCGAGACGTTGCCGGGCGGCATCGCGTGGCTGCGGCCGGCCTGGAGATAGATTTCGCGTGCGTGCTCGGCGATCTGCGCCTCGCCGTCGAGCAGCACGCCCTTCGGTGCGAGGTAAATCCCTTCCCAGCCGGGCTCCGCCGCATGGCACATGGCGCAGCGGCCCATGACGGTGTCGCGGACCGCGTCGAAATGGGTCGACGCCATCAGCGTCTCCGCGCGGACAGAGGCACGCGGCTCGCCGGTCAGCGCGGCCGGCACGGTCGACAGCCACATGATGACGATGAAGAGCACGGCCGATGCCCCCCAAGTCCAGTGCGGCTGGCCCTTGCCGGCATGCACCGAGTTGAAATAGTGCCGGATCAGGACGCCGATGATGAACACCAGCGAGGCGATCACCCAGTTGAATTCCGTGGCATATGCCAGCGGATAGTGGTTCGACAGCATCAGGAAGATGACCGGCAGCGTCAGGTAGTTGTTATGCGTCGAGCGCTGCTTGGCGATCTTGCCGTATTTTGGATCGGGCGCGCGGCCGGCCTTCAAATCCGCGACCACGATCTTCTGGTTCGGGATGATGATCAGGAAGACGTTGGCCGACATGATCGTCGCGGTGAAGGCGCCCAGATGCAGGAATGCGGCGCGCCCGGTGAAGAGCTGCGTATAACCCCACGCCATCGCGACCAGCACGCCGTAGAGGATGAGCATCAGCGCCGTGTCGTTGTTGCCCAGCGGCGACTTGCAAAGCTGGTCGTAGATCAGCCAGCCGATGCCGAGCGAGGCGATCGAAATGCCGATCGCTACGGGCGCCGAGACGTCGAGCACGTTGCGGTCGATCAGATAGAGATCGGCGCCGGCATAGTAGACGATGGCGAGCAGGAAGAAGCCGGACAGCCAGGTCGCGTAGCTCTCCCATTTGAACCAGATCAGGTGCTCAGGCATGTTGGGCGGAGCGACCATGTATTTCTGGATGTGGTAGAAACCGCCGCCATGGACCTGCCACTCCTCGCCATTGACGCCGGGCGGCAACTGGCCGTGGCGGCGCAGGCCGAGATCGAGCGCGATGAAATAGAAGGACGAGCCGATCCACGCGATCGCGGTGATGACGTGCAGCCAGCGCGCGGCAAAGCTCAACCAGTCCCAGAAAATCGCAAAATCGTACAAGTGTGAGCCCTCGGCAAATCCCAGCCTCGGACTTTACGCGTGACGGTTCAATGCGGAAGAGGGAAGCGACGCGATGACTTTCAAAAAAAAATCGAAAATGCTAGGCCGCTGACGCTTGGGAGCGAGAAATGGCCTATCTGGACAATGTATCTGTTTTCGTGCGCGTGGTGGAACTCGGCAATCTGTCTGCCGCCGGGCGCGACATGCGCATTTCGCCCGCTGTCGCCTCCAACCGCATCAAGGAACTGGAAAAGCACCTCGGCGTGCGGCTCTTCAACCGCACCACGCGGCAACTGATGCCGACCGAGCACGGCCGCATCTTCTATGACGGCGCCAAGAAGGTGCTCGACGCGGTGACGGACGCGGAAGCCGCGGTCACCTCGCTGTCCGGCCAGCCGCGCGGCACGATCCGCGTCACCGCGCCGCTTGGCCTCGGCCGCCGTCTGATCGCGTCCGGCATTCCCGATTTCCACGACCGCTATCCCGACATCGAAGTGCGGCTGCGCCTGTCGGACCACAATGTCGACATGATGAAGGAAGGCATCGACGTCGCCGTCCGGCTCGGGCAGTTGGAGGATTCGAGCCTTCGGATGCGCGGCGTCATGGACTGCGAGCGCGTGCTGGTCGCCGCGCCGCAATATCTGGAAGCGCGCGGCGAACCGCAGACCCCGCAGGATTTGATCGACCAGCGCCACGACTGCCTGCTGTTGCGCTTTCCCGGCGCGCGCGAATTCTACTGGCCGCTGCAGACCGCCGAAGGCGTCCAGAAATTCGACGTGCGCGGCCCGTTCGATTCCGACGATGGCGACGTGTTGACGAGCTGGGCGCTATCCGGCCGCGGCATCGTCATGAAGCCGCGCTTCGAGGTCGAACCCTTCATCCGCGACTGGCGGCTGAAAGTGATCCTGCCCGAAACGCCGCCGACGCCGGTGCAGCTTGCCGCGGTCTATCCGCACCGCAAGTTTCAGGACCCCAAGGTGCGCCTGTTGCTCGATTTCATGGCCGAGCGCTGCCAGCGCCTCATCCGCGACATCATGAAGCCGCGCTGAAGAGCGCAGCCGAAATCTCTGCGGTCGCCATCGCTGCGATGACGGCGGGGCGCTTGTCCTTCACCGCCGAGCCCCCGATCGGACAGACGAGCCGGGCGAAATCGGCCTCCGAGCCGCCGGCCTCCTTCAGATACCAGCTCTTGAACGTCGCGCGCTTGGTCTTCGACCCGATCATGCCGACATAGGCCGCATCGTCGCGCTTCAGCGCTTCGGCGACGATCAGGAAATCGAGCGCGTGGTCGTGTGTGAGCACAACGAAGGCGGAGCCGGCCGGCGCATCGCGCACGCTCTCTTCGGGCACCGGGGTCAGTCGCGTCGTGACACCTTCGGGCATCCCGTCAAGCGCATCGGCGCGCGTTTCGACGATAGTCACGTGCACCGGCATGAGCGCCAGCGCCGCCGCCAGCGCGTGGCCGACATGGCCGCCGCCGAAGAGCAGCACGTGCGGCTGCATCTCTTCTTCTCGCTCGATCCGCTTCGTGATCGCGGCGCGCAGTTCGGCATCGACGAGCACGATGTCGATCTCGGTTCGCCCGCCGCAGCACTGGCCGATCTCGGGCCCGAGGGGGATATCGAGAAGGTCTGCTTTCGGACTGCCGGCGGCGATCATTTCCCGCGCGCGGTCTATCGCCATGAATTCGAGCTGCCCGCCGCCGATCGTGCCGAAGATGGCGGTCGGCGAGACCAGCATCCACGCCCCGGCCTCGCGGGGGGTGGAGCCGACGGCGGAGCGGACCTCGACGAGGGCTGCATGCGAATTGTCTGCAAGAAACGCGCTGATGTCGCGGCTGGTCATACGCAAGCCTACCGCGCCGCCTTCACCCGCTCCACCGCCATCAGCACGCGCTCCGGCGTCGCCGGAGCGTCGAGCGCCGGCAACACCTTGTGCCCGCCAACGCTCGCCACCGCATCCGACAGCGCATGGAACACCGACATCGCAAGCATGAAGGGCGGCTCTCCAACGGCCTTCGAGCGATGCACCGTCGGCTCGTGCGCCTCCGGCCAGTCGGCCAGCGTCACGTTGAAGATCTTCGGCCGATCCGAAGCCAACGGGATCTTGTAGGTCGAGGGCGCGTGCGTCCTGAGCTGCCCCTTGTCGTCCCAGACAAGCTCCTCCGTCGTCAGCCAGCCCATGCCCTGCACGAACCCGCCCTCGATCTGGCCGAGATCGATGATCCGGTTCAAGGAGCGGCCCGTCTCATGCAGGATGTCGGTCCGCTCGACCACATATTCGCCGGTGAGCGTGTCGATCGACACTTCCGAACACGATGCGCCATAGGCGAAATAATAGAACGGCCGCCCCTCGCCCTTGTCGCGGTCCCAGTGGATTTTCGGCGTCTTGTAGAACCCTGCCGCCGAAAGCTGCACGCGCGCCATATAGGCCTGCTTGACGAGATCGGCGAATGGAATTTCCTGGTTGCCGATCCGCACACGGTTAGGCAGGAAGACGATCTGGTCCTTCGGCAAGCCATACTTTTCGGACGCGAAATCGCACAGCCGATCCTTGATCTGGCGCGCCGCATTCTGCGCCGCCATGCCATTCAGGTCTGTGCCGGACGAGGCGGCGGTGGCCGACGTGTTCGGCACCTTGCCCGTCGTCGTCGCGGTGATCTTCACGTTTGAGATGTCGATCTGGAACTCTTCGGCCACCACCTGCGCGACCTTGACATAGAGCCCCTGCCCCATCTCCGTGCCGCCATGGTTCAGGTGAACCGAGCCGTCGGTGTAGACATGAACCAGCGCGCCCGCCTGATTGAAATGCGTGGCGGTGAAGGAGATGCCGAACTTGACCGGCGTCAGCGCAAGTCCGCGTTTGACGATGCGGCTCTTCGCATTGAAGGCCGCGGTTTCCTCGCGCCGGCGCTGGTAGTCGCAGGACGTCTCCAGCTCCGCCACGATGCGGTGGACGATGTTGTCCTCCACTGTCTGGTGGTAGGGCGTCACGTTCCGGTCAGACGTGCCGTAAAAATTCGCCTTGCGCACCTCCAGCGGGTCCTTGCCGAGCGCGAATGCGATCTCGTCGAGGACGCGCTCGGCGCCCATCATGCCCTGCGGGCCGCCAAAGCCGCGAAATGCGGTATTCGAGACCGTGTTGGTGTAGAGCGGCGCGGACTGCGCATGCACTGCCGGATAGAAATAGGAATTGTCGCAGTGGAAGAGCGCGCGGTCCGTGACGGGGCCGGAAAGGTCCGACGAGAAGCCGCAGCGCGCGGCGTAGGTATAATCCACTCCGCGGATCGCGCCGTCCTCGTCGAAGCCGACCTCGTAGTCGATCAGGAAATCGTGGCGCTTGCCCGTGGCGATCATGTCGTCATCGCGATCGGGACGGATTTTGACCGGTCGCTTCAGCTTCTTCGCCGCAATGGCTGCTATGGCGGCAAACTGGTTCGACTGCGTCTCCTTGCCGCCGAACCCGCCGCCCATACGCCGCACCTCGACCGTGACGGCGTGCGAGGCGACCCCGAGCGCATGCGCGACCATGTGCTGGACTTCACTCGGATGCTGGGTCGAGGAATGGACGGTGACGTCGTCGTCCTCGCCGGGGATGGCGAGCGCGATATGGCCTTCGAGGTAAAAGTGGTCCTGCCCGCCGACGCGCATCCGTCCCTTGAGCCGGTGCGGCGCCGACGCGATGGCCTGTTCCGCTTCGCCGCGCTTGAGCGTCAGCGGCGGGGCAACCATCTTGCCCGACTTCGCATCCAGGTCGCCGATGTCCGTGGTGAAGGGCAGCGCGTCGCATACGATCTTCGCCAATCTGCACGCCCGCCGCGCCGCCTCGCGCGTTTGGGCGATGACGGCGAAGAGCGGCTGGCCGAAGAACTCGACCTTTTCCGTTGCCAGCACGGGCTCGTCATGCCGGCCGGTCGGCGAGATGTCGTTGACGCCGGGCACGTCATGGCCGGTGAGCACCGCGATGACACCCGGCGCGGAACGCACTGCATCGAGGTCGAGAGACTTGACCGTGCCGTGCGCGATGGTCGAGAGGCCGAGACACCCATGCAGCGTGCCAGCCGGCTCGGCGATGTCGTCGATATAAACGGCAGTGCCGGTGACGTGCTTGGCGGCGGAGTCATGCCGTTGGTTGGTTGCGACCCCACCCTTGATGGCGGCTGCGGTGAGGTCTGGCTGGGCGTGCTTGTTCATCGGCCTGCCCCGGAAGCGTTGCGATCCGTCGCGCCCCCCTCTGTCCTGCCGGACATCTCCCCCGCATGGGGGGAGATCACGCGGTGTCGACGACGAGACTGATCTCCCGCCTCGCGGGGGAGATGTCCGGCAGGACAGAGGGGGGCAACGTAGAGCGTATGCATGTCAAGCAGCCTCATGCCGCGAGACCGTCGCCGTCTCACCCGAACTTTCCAGAAACACCCGCATCAGCAAGTTCCTCGCCGACATCATCCGATAGTCAGCGCTCGCGCGCATATCTGAAATCGGCTGGAAATCCTGCGCATAGACCGTCATCGCCGCCTCGATCGTCTCCATCGTCCACGTCTTGCCGACGAGCGCAGCCTCCACGGATTTCGCCCGCTTCGGCGTCGCCGCCATGCCGCCATAGGCGATACAGGCCGAAGTCACTGTGCCGCTCTCGATTGTCAGCAAAAACGCCCCGAGCACGGCGGTAATGTCCTCGTCGCGGCGCTTGGTAATCTTGTGGACCGCAAACAGCTCTCCGGCATCCGGCACAGGCACATGGACCGCCTCGACGAATTCGCCGGGCGCGCGGTCCTGCTTGCCGTAATCGATGAAGAAATCCTCGAGCGCGATCGTCCGCCGCGCCGCGCCCTTGCGCAGGGTCACCGACGCGCCGAGCGCGATCAGCGGCGGCGGCGTGTCGCCGATGGGCGAACCATTGGCGATGTTGCCGCCGATCGTGCCCATGTTGCGCACCTGGTCGCCGCCGATCCGGTCGAGCAGCGGCCGCAGCGCCGGAATGCGTGTCGCGAGCGCCGCATAGGCGTCCGTGTAGCTGACGCCGGCGCCGATCGTGATCGTGTCGTCCGTCTCCGACACCTGCCGCAACGCGTCGAGCCCACCGATGAAGACGACGGGCGAGATATCGCGGAAATGTTTGGTGACCCAGAGGCCGACGTCGGTAGAGCCGGCGACGATGCGCGCATTCGGCTCGGCTTCGAGCACGGCCGCGAGGTCATCGACCGTCGCAGGCACGACGAGCCGATCCTTGCCCGCGCCGATCTCGACACGCGCGCCGTCGCGCATGGCTTTCAGCCTGGCGATCACCTCCGCCCGCTCGGCGACGAGCGGGTCGCGGCCTGCTTCGCCATAAGACGAAATGGCACGCGCAGCGCGCATGATCGCCTCGTAGCCGGTGCAGCGGCAAAGATTCCCCTGCAGTGCCTTTTCGATGGTCGCGTCGGAGGGGTTCGACTCGCGCATCCACAGCGCGTAAAGCGACATCACGAAGCCCGGCGTGCAGAAGCCGCACTGCGAGCCGTGGAAATCCACCATCGCCTGCTGCACCGGGTGAAGCCCGCCATCCGCACCGCGCAGATGCTCGATGGTCACGACGTGGCAGCCGTCGAGCGACCCGGTGAACCGGATGCAGGCATTGACGCCTTCATAGACGAGCCTGTCGCCGGCTAGGCGCCCGACGAGGACTGTGCAGGCGCCGCAATCACCTTCCGCACAGCCTTCCTTGGTACCCTTCAGCGCGCGGTCGAGGCGCAGGAAATCGAGCAGCGTCGCGTCGGGACGGACGTCGGTGAGGGTGATTTCCTCGCCGTTGAGGAGGAAGCGGAGGTGGGAGCGGGTTATCGGAGAGGTCTGCATCAGGCACCCCCCCTCTGGCCTGCCGGCCATCTCCCCCTCAAGGGGGGAGATTACTCTCATCGTC